>DHQI01000122.1:24859-48142 GCA_002408065.1 Bacteroidales bacterium UBA5342 | reverse complement strand
GTTGTGAATTGCTTTCAATTTGTTCTTTGATATATTTGTCACAACAGACCTAAGGTTATTGTGTTTTATATCAAAATTATATCGCCAAATATAGAAAAAGAAAAATAGAGGGAAAAGCTACTGTTCAGTTTATGGATGGTGGCTTTTTTTTACTCGGAGTGCGACTTTAAGTCGCGCCCCGAGTAAAAAAAACTAAAACAACTCCAATTGCTGCGGGACATCAGGTCTTTTGCTTTCAACCTCTCCTTTGTAAAATTCCATCATTCCGAATTGCTTATCGGTCAGGCAAAACATAATTACTTGTCCTTTGGGGGGAAGAACTGCTTTTACACGTCGCTGATGGACGTCGGCATTTTCTCTACTATTGCAGTGTCGCACATAGATGGAAAACTGCATCATAGCAAAGCCATCTTCGATCAGATTTTTTCTGAACCTGGTGGCATCTCTCCGATTCTTTTTTGTCTCGGTTGGTAAGTCGAAAAATACGAAAACCCACATTATACGGTATTGATTTAAACGATTAGAAAGGGTGCTCATCATTAAACATTAGTTCGGGATAAACTATTTTTCTCACTGTGCCTTCGAAACATTTCCGAAGCGATGCCGTTGTTCTTTGCACGCCTACCATCAAAGGACTTTTTTGTCCATCTATTTGTATGTCCATTGTTGCTATTGAAAACAATTGAAGTTTGATGTCTTTATTTAATTCCTGATACGGTGTTCCGCTATCCATTATATTACAGACTAACTTGTCGATATAAGGACGATACGGTTCCATAATATCATCTGCCAGGCAGTAAGGATTGTATTTATTGCGATGATGAATGCCTAAAGCTGTAAGTAAGCCGCTGCCAACTAGTGAACGGGCTACAATACCACGGAGGAGTGAATAGCCATAATTAAGCAAGGGGTTGGGGGCATCTCCATAGCGGTGACGTTTAAAGTCTTTGATGTTAGGAAAAATATTGCTCCAGTAATAGGCTGCTGCACGGGCTTCATAATTATCAGGATCTCCGCTTTTAACTGATTTGGCCCAATAGCGCATATTTTCGCTTTTAATCCCTTTTGTTTCTAGCAGAGCTGCCTGATTATTGATTTTTGCAGTGATGGTTTGTTGCCATAGATTTTTGCGCAATGGAAGCGAAGAGTTTAGTTGGGCATACATTTTTTCGGTAGAGGCATGGTGGGCATACATTGGCAACATAAGGCCGAGTGGCAGGTGCTGTTCGTTGCAGGAAAATACGGCCACATTATTATCCATTAATTGCATTATTAAGGCATTGCTTAATGTGATTTGCGGATGATCGAGGACAATGATACCGATATCCTCAATTGGGATGGTCTTTTTTACACCTTTTACTTTAGGGACTTCGATGACTAATTGTTTGTGTCCGCTATGCAGGTAGTACGGATTTTCGAAATAGAGAGTGCGTTTAATCATTCTTGTAGTTTTTTATGGTCTACTTCGTTTAGTCGGAGTGCGACTCCATGTCGCGCCCCGACTAAACTAAATAGCTAACAATTGTTTTGCTAATTCAACATTTACCAAAGTTCCGTTTCTTAAGCCTTCGTATTCCTTAGCTGAAGAGTATTCCCAATCGGAAGCTAGTGTTACAAGCTTTGCTTTTACCGGGTTTTGGTGTATGTAATCGAAACAAGTTTGAAGGTATTCTTCTTCAGGAAATGCATTATGCCCTTGAGTGCCAAATTCAGTATTGTAAAATGAGGGCGTAATGCCTTCAGAAAGAGTTAGACACTCGGCTTTGGTTTTTTGCCGGAATAGAGAACCGCTGCTTTCTTGCTGTTTGTTGATGGCCCGGGTGTAAGAGGCTAATAGTATGCCAATTTCTTTGTTTAGGTTGGTGGTGTATTTTTTGGGTGGTGTGTTTTTACTCGGGGCGCGACTTGGAGTCGCACTCCGAGTAAAAACACGCTCCACAGCGTTTACCTGCATCATCAAGTGAAAATGATTTGGCATTAAGCAGTAAGCGAGCAGGTCGCCAAAAGGAAGTAGATGTTTTCTTAACTTCCTTAGAAAGAATAAATAGTTCTCCTGTTTAAAGAACACCTTTTGTCGGTTATTGCCTTGATTATAGATGTGGTATATGTGCCCTGCTTCGAATTCCATAGTGTTTGTTGATGTTGACCTTCTACTCGGAGTGCGACTTAGAGTCGCGCCCCGAGTGAAAAGGTGTTCATTACCTTATGAATTGGGTGATATTCCCTAAACGGTCAACTTTTAGTTTCCAGCATACGGCTTTTATTTGTGTTTTATTATTGGTCACGGGATGTCTTTGAGTTACCTCGTGAATAGCTGTGAAATCAGAATAACAACTCAATTTCCCCATGCAAGGACATTACGAAATCGACATCCTCAATAATGCAATTAAGGTTTCCGGGACTAAGTAGCAACCTTGGTTGAATGAAATCTGTTGAAAACTTTGAGAAGCCATTTTTACCTCTAACTCCGAAAGTACTTTTAGGGAAATCTAAACTCAACTGTTGATCGCTTCTAGCCTCTAAATGATGTTGAAACCTAATCAAGCTTTGTTTTGCATCTGCCAAAGTGTGCACACGATAAAGCCGACTGGATAAGTTATCTAATTCTTTAAGTTCATTTTTATTATTCTCATAAAAGATGACTTTTTGACCAACTTGGAAAATGTGATGTAGTTTAGCTTGTTTAGTCTTTGTAAGATTAATATAGGGTTCAAATAAAAATTTCAAAGGTGTACCTGATTCAAATCCTGCTATCTCGAAAAGATTTCGTGAAATAATTTTTTTTCTCCCATCTTCTGATACATAAAGAGCAAAGGCATAATTATCGCCAGTTTTGACAAATATGTCTTTTTTATGTTTATAGGACGATTCGTATGTATGTTTCTTTAATGTTTTCAAATTATCAGGAGAAACAAACCCTCTTGCCGCTTTTGGGCGTACTCTGATATGCCTAATTACTTTTCCATTGAAATCAAGCACCTTATTAATTGCTATACCTTGTTTTAATTGTTCTTCGATGTGTTTTTTAAGCGGTTTGTCAATTATTTCATCTTTTATAATTCCCTTGTCAATTTTTAGATCTGTGATTAATTCTCGTTTGACAACCCAATATTCGTCTGACATTAAAATTTTACCGTTCTTATCACGTTTTATTTTGCTATCATCGCCATATTCTGGTATCCTAATCTTACCATAATATGAGTCTTCGTGCAACTGTCCTCTGACACTATCTCCTTGTGCAATTTTTGGGATTTTGTTCCCATCTACATCTTTAAGAAGTTTTCCATTCTTATCTCTAAGCCATACTACTTTGCCTCGGTGACGAACAATTCGTTTTGACTTGGATAGTGCTTGATCCTTGTTGGGTATGTTGTTGATTAGTAGTGTTTCTTCAATACTAGTAATTTGGCTTTGATGAAATCCAACAAATGGTTTATCATGATATTGCTTACGTCTATATTCTTCATACTCATAGGATTTTTTTAGAATCTCTTCTCTTTTAGCTGAGTCAGGAATAAGAGTTAGAACTGCGGCATCTATAGCGTGATGGTGGTGCTTACTCCTGCTTTTTACTTCATCCTTATTTTGTATCTCATATATTTTTCTGAATTCAGAAGTGACTGAGCCTTTTTGTACATCTACTTTGTTAAAAATAGTTTTTAAATAATGAAAAGCATACTTAGTAATGATTTGAGTGTCTCTTAATTGACTGTTAACAAATCCTTGAGGCACATCCTCTCGTGTAAATCTATCTACTTTGTTTCTCCAATAGTCATATTCAAAATAGCGCAAATGTCTTTCTCTTATGGCTTTGTCTTTTCCCTCCTTATCCATTGCTGTCTTTGACTTAAACTTCCAAAAATCAATTTGCTTTTCAAGCTCATCAATACGTTCTTTCCACTTTTCTAGCCTAGGCTCTATTGCCGAATAGTCTTGTGTGCTTGCACTATAGTTTGGCATTTCTGTTGGAATGCCATTGTTTTTTACATTTCTGTTGTAATCTGCATAGCAAACAGTAAGATTCGCAAGGGAATTGTCGAAGGACAAACTTCGTGGAATTGTGTGTTCAAAATCTATAGTGTTCGGGTTAAATAGATCTGTGAGGTTTATTGTTTTACCGGTATAAATACATTGACAGTCTTGCTCTTTCCACAATCTGTATTTTTTTATGTCTTCTTTGGTCGCTACTATGTCTCTAAATACTTCATCTTTGTTATTGATTTGTTCAGTCCAAAGTCTAAATTTGTCTTTGTCCGATTTACTATTGGGATCAGCTGTCCCAGAAAAATCAGGGTCTTTTAATAATTCAGTAATGGCAATAGCAAACTCTTTGTTTTCATTTTCTCTGCGGCGTTGATAGGTTTCTAATGCATTTCTCTTGTTAGCATCATTTAATTCTCTTGCAATTTCAACAACTATTCTGGTTTCGTTATCTATTTTCCCTATTTCAATTAGATGGTTGATTACGTCTTTTAATCTATAAAGGGTTTTATATGCCATCGGGTTTTTAAATGCAACAGTTCTAGGGCTTTTTAAATAAGTCTGTCCATCTTCTTTTTTATAAATATCAATCTGTGAAGGATGATACATCTTTGAAACTGCTTGATCAGTCAAGTTGAAATTTCCTATAAGAAAATCTTTAATTTGATCTAGTAGGTGAGGCATTCGATAGTAATCGATTTCTGGGTTTTTATTGCTTGAATAGGACGCTTTTTCCTTCTTGGATTGCTTTCCGTCAAGAAACTTGATGTATTTCGAGTAAACAAAATCAAAATATTCTTTTTTAGTTTCTTCCGAATAATTACTCCAGGTTTTGTTTCCAATTGACGATTTTAGTGCTGCTTGAACCTCTTTGTTTGCAATTTCTTCTATTTGCGAATCAACTCCTTTGGCTCTGCGACCAATAAATTCAGAGAAATACTTGCTTATTAAAATATTGACAATGTTTAATTTAAATTTGATGTTTCTGTTTGTTTCAATTTCTGATTTGATTGCATTTAGCAAAAACTCTTTATTCTCTAGAAATCGCTCTTTTCCTATTAGTTGCGGTATTTTTGCTAATAAAACAGACTCTGTATAAATTAAACCTTCTTTTAAGAATGGTAAAATGTTGTTTATGGCATTTAGGCTCAGATTTGCATATCCAATAGGAAACGAGTTCCAAAGTGTTGTGAGTTCCTTAAATTGATCCTCATCTAATTTTAAAGTATTTAGTATGAACTCTTGAAATACTTCTTCATCTTCAAATGAGAATAAGATATGCCAAATGTCATCAATGCTGTATTCAACTTGTTTAATCTCCCCTTTTTTGTTTGTACGTTCAGTCTTTATCTTTTTAGCTTCCCAATTTTCACCAAATACTGATTTAAATCTCGCAGAAACAGGACATCCCGCTACATTTGTTTTGTCAAGTTTCTTTTTATAATTAAGGTGCCAGTTTCTACCTCCATTAGTCTCTAGAAATTTTCTAATATCTGAGAAGTGAAAATTTGTTTTGCTTTTTCTAAAAAATACTTCATTATAGAGTTTTTGTTTTATCTCTATTGGTATCGGAATAAAATCTTCAGCATCCTCAGTTTTATACTTAATTGTGTTAATAAATGACCACGCACGGAAAGCTTCAAACCTTGGGTGGCTAATAGGGCATCTGTATTTGTTTTTTTCGAGTGTGCATTTCCCAACTAAGCCTTTTTGTGATCTTAATGGACGTTGAAAAAATATAGCTTTTGTGACAGAATCAATCAAACTTTCCTTAAGCTTTTGTTTTTTACAAATTGTTTCTACTTCAAGTTGGTAGTCACTTCTTAAAGTGTAGCGATTTCTCACTCTTATTCCTTTATCTTCCAGTTCTGCAAATGCTGCACCTAAGCTTCCGTGTTCAATAATTAGTTCCTCATATTCGTTTCTGCCTATGGTTTTTGTTTCAGAGCTACCTTTATAGACGGATGTTTTCTCATTATCACCACTTTTACGGCTGCTTTTAAAACCACGTCTCTGAGCAATATGATAAAGAGCTCGACCAATTTTGTGACGATTGGTTTCCAAACTTGTGTCCAAAGTGTATTCGATAAGTTCTCTCCTTAATTGATATGGAGAAGAGTAATCAACAAGTCCATCGTTGTTAAAATCCAATTTAATCCAGTTATTAAACAGATTGTTATTCATCGGAAATGTACGTCCGCTGCCTTTTTTATAGTGTTTCCAGTTGTTTAGTTCGTCGATCGTTAAAGGGCAATAATCATTTTCAATTAACACCTTTAGTGTTTCCCATTTTCTATACCTTCTTGCATTATATAGTCTTCTGGATAATCGATGCTTTGTTCGTTCAGCAGCAAAGGAAAACTCTCCAGTTTTTCCAAATCCTACACCTTTCTTGAAAGTATATACTCCAAACCAATCAAATTCGTTTTCATTTCTGATTGCTAATCCTATTGAATTTGTACCTAAATCTATTCCTAATGTTTTTTTCATATCTTTTTTCTTTATATATTTGCATTCGAAAGACAATTCACAACAAGGCTATAAGCCGAAGAAATTCTACGCCTCGCATACTCTGTGAGGCTTTTTTTGTCCGAAATTTTCTTCCCGTTAGTTGGTTTGTAAGAATAGTCTCACAAACCTATAAATTCCATTTTGAAAATCAAAGGATTATAAACTTTAATTTTAAGAAACGACAGATTTTACAGTTTTTTGTGGTGTTTGCAATATGATTCTGAAAGTCAGGAGTTCCTGTGTTTATAAGGGGTGAAGGGGCTTTTGAACACTAGTCCGTTGTTGCATCCAATAAATTCAGAATTATACCGGAGACTACTGGTTTTCGGCTTTCTTTGTCTTAATATAATAAAGCTTAAGCAATGAATAGAAAATAACTCCCCCCACAATAATGCCACTGCCCAGGTAGAAATTAGCATCCAGCTCTTTGTGTTGATGTAGTAGCAGCATGGCGAGCAAAACGCCATAGACAGGTTCCAGATTCAAGGCAAAATTACAGGTGAAGGCCGAGAGTTTTTCCTGTGCCTTTAGGGTGAGGGTAAAAGGCAGAACAGTGCAAAGTAATGCTAAAATAATCAGATAGATAAAGCTTGTTTGCTCAGGCCGTAAGGTTTCTATGCTATGTGACGAAATGGATGTACTGCCAACTATCAGGCTTAGAAATACAAAGCCGCTGGTCATTTCGATAAAAGTAATGGTACGGGCAGGTGTTTGGGTTTTATCCACCATTATTTTATTCAACACCGAAAATAAAGCCATAACTAAAGAGGATAGCAGACCTAGTGCAATGCCCAGACTATAATCGTACTTTCCGCTACGGTTCATTAGATATATGCCGGGAATAACCAATAAACTAAGGGCAATCTCACCCACCTTAATCCGCTTTTTAGTTAACAAAGGTTCCAAAAAAGCGACGAAGAAACTAACGGTAGCTATCATCACTACAGCCACTGATGCATTAGCGACCTTGATAGAGCTGTAAAACAAAACCCAGTGAATAGCTACAAGCACGCCGATACCTATAAATTGCCACAAGATTTTTTTGTTGACTTGTCCGGCAGCTTTAATCGCTTTGGGGTAAATCATAAAGCTTGTGGAGGTCAGTAACATACGCCACCATACCAGGTTGAGTCCCGAAAGCTGGATCAATTCGCCAAATACCGCGGTTAACCCGACGAGCAGTACGGCCAGATGCAAGTAAAAATAGGAGTGGAGGTGGCGGGTTTTCATCGCTAATACCAATTTTATTTTAAGATGAGCCTTAAATGATTTTAGAGGTTTTGTCTTTTATCAAGGCAATCCCGATGTACATCGGGAGAGGCATAGCCATAGCTACGTTGATATTTATTAACGCAGATAAAAGGCAAAAGAATGAAATTATAAGGCTCATTTTAATGTAATATTGGTATAATACCAATCGCTTACATAAAACAAAAAAGCAAAGCTAAGCATAAATAGCCTAACTTTGCTTTTTGTGATAACAGTAAAAAAGAATTATTTGTACAAGCACAGATAAGCCGTATCTTCGCTTACCTTAACCATAAATTTGACATCTTTTGCCACTTCAAAGGACTCAAATTTTTTGTAAGTTTTATATGCCGTTTCGCCCGGAAGTTTGACATCCATTTCACCAGAGATGACGGTCATGATCTCTACTGTAGCAGTGCCAAATTCATACACTCCGGGTGCCATCACACCAGAGGTGGCTTCTCCTTCTGCACCATTAAAAGCTAATGAGGCCACTTTTCCTTCAAAGTATTCGTTTTTCTTAAACATAGTATATCCGTGATTTTTGAGTTTTAAATAAGGTCGTTTTTGAATCCTTAAAACGCACTCGCTTTGAAATCTAAACCAACGCTTTGTTCGAGGTCAAATATAAGGTTCATATTGTGAACGGCCTGTCCCGAAGCTCCTTTTACAAGGTTGTCAATAGCGGTAATGATCATCAGTTTCTTACCATGTTTTTCCAAATGTACCACGGCCTTGTTGGTGTTAACCACATCTTTTAGGTCAGGGTTTTTATCTATCACATAAGTAAATTTCTGATGCTTAGCATAATATTCTGTAAAGATGCGTTTGGCTTCGTCCAGTTCCAGAGGGCAGTCAATATGCATAATGGCCATAATGCCACGGGCAAAGTCACCCCGTACTGGTACGAAGTTGATATCTTGATCAAAAGAGCTTTGGAGCTGTTTTAAAGAGCGCTTAATTTCTGGAACATGCTGATGGTTAAAAGCTTTGTAAACCGAGATGTTATTATTGCGCCAGCTAAAGTGAGAATACTGAGAAGGTCGCTGGCCTGCGCCTGTACTACCCGTGATAGCGGTGATGTTGATCTCGCTGGTAAGCAGTAGGTTTTGAGCCAAAGGTAACAGCCCCAGTTGGATAGCTGTGGCAAAACAGCCCGGGTTAGCTATGCGTTTTGATGTTAGTATGGCTTTGAAGTTAAGCTCCGGCAAGCCGTAGGTAAAACCGTGGTCGCCTTCCAGGCGGAAATCATTACCCAGGTCTATCACTTTAAGGTCTTCTGGTACATCGTGATTTCTGAAAAATTCCTCAGAAAAACCATGCCCCATACACAGGAAGATAACGTCTACTGTGTCGAGAGGCATCTCATCAGTAAAGGTGAGGTCGGTATCCCCTATAAGTCCTTGATGAACCTCATATACCGGGTTGCCTGCATTGCTTTTACTGTTGGCAAAAACGATTTCTGCCTCGGGGTGGTTGAGTAAGATACGGAACAATTCACCGGCTGTATAGCCTGCTGCTCCCACGATGCCTACTTTTATCATAGTTGTAATATTAAGTTCTAAGTTTATTAGTTTAAAGTTCTAAGTTTTCTTTTGTTATCGGTCACCCGTCATCGGTCATCCGTCTCCCTTAAAATTTCACGTAAACACCCCCCATCGAGTAGCCACCGCCAAATACGGTAAAAACAACATTGCTGCCGCTTTTCACTTCACTGTATATTTGCGATAAGCCAATAACAGTACTGGCGCTACCGGTATTTCCCAGGGTATCCACATTGGTGACGACTTTTTCTTCCGGTATCTTTAAGCCCGAAGCCACATTGCGCATAATGCGGATATTGGCCTGGTGAGGTATCAGATAGTCGATTTCGTCTGTTGTGATGCCATTTTTTAGGGTGATGTCTTCAACAGCCTTGGCCATATAGGTACAGGCATTTACAAAGACGTCGCGCCCAATCGGCATTTCCAGTTTACCGTTAGCCGGACGCAGGTAAACAGATTCATCTGCCTGGCCGATATGTCCTAATCCTTCGGAAATAATATCCACAATTTCAGGATCTTTTTCGTTCGTTTTTTCTGCTGAAATGACTACGCATCCGGCACCATCGCCCCATAGGTGTCCACTCTTGGAACACACATCGTTGCTGTAGCAAGAGTTGCATTCTGAGGCTACGATAAGGGCTTTTTGGCATTTTCCGGCTTTGATGTACATCTCTGCTATTTCCAATGCATTAACAAAGGAAGAACAAGCGGAGGTTATGGTGGTAGCTTTGGCACCTTTCAGTTCAAATTCGCGCTGAACAGCATGGGCCAGAGTCAGTACGGTATCGTAAGGTGAATAGGTAGCTCCTACAATCAGGTCTACGCCTTCAAGAGCACCGGTATATTGTGTTGCCAAGGCTTTTACAGCGTCAATACCCATCGAGTTACTGTTTTCTTCTTCCGTCGAGCGTACGCGGGTTTTTATTCCCGTTCGTTTAAAAATCCACTCATCATCCAAGCCGTTCATCTTCTTAAAATAATCGTTTGGAATCACCTCTTTAGGTGTATAGTGCCCTATGGCGTTTATGTATAGTTTCATAGTTTAGTTGAGGGCGCTTTGCCCAATTAAGTTTGCCTGTGTTGAGGCTTTGGTTGATATGGGTTATAAGGTTACAGGGTTAGCTACTGCCCATTGCTTACTGCCCACTGACGACTGCCCAGTGCTTCCTGGCTGCTGTCTACTTTTTATCCCGTGATTGTGCTATCTTCATTTGTGTGCCCAATATCTTGGTAAATCCTTTCACATCATCGGCTGTCCAGGCTTTGTGCATTTCACCATATTCACCAAATTCAGATTTCATTAAATCTTTTTCTGATTCCACGCCTACTAGTACGAAATGGTAAGGTTTCAATGTCACAATAACATCACCTGTTACATTTTCCTGAGTGCTTTCAAGGAAAGCTTCCATGTCGCGCATTACCGGCTCCAGGTATTGTGATTCGTGAAGGAACATGCCATACCAAGTACCCAATTGGTCTTTCCAGTATTGTTGCCACTTGGTGAGGGTGTGTTTTTCCAACATTTGGTGAGCACGTATTATGACCATAGGTGCTGCCGCTTCAAATCCTACACGGCCTTTGATCCCGATAATGGTGTCGCCTACGTGCATATCGCGTCCTACGCCCCAAGGTCCGGCTATTTCTTCCAACTGACGAATGGCGTCAATAGGATTTTCAGCCTTTTCACCATTGATTCCTACAAACTCTCCTTTCTCAAAATTAAGTACGATGTCTTCTTCGCCTTCTTTCTCCATCTGAGTGGGGTAAGCTTCTTCGGGTAGGGTTTGGTTGGAGTGCAAAGTCTCTTTTCCACCTATAGAGGTACCCCATAGACCTTTGTTGATGGAGTATTCCATCTTAACCCAATCGTCTTCGATACCACGCTCTTTAAGGTAGTTGATCTCGTACTCGCGGGTGAGCTCCATATCGCGTGTTGGGGTTAGTATCTCAATTTCAGGTGCCAATACGTCGAAAGTTAAATCAAAACGCACTTGGTCGTTACCGGCGCCGGTACTTCCGTGAGCAACATATTTAGCGCCTATTTCCTTAGCGTATTCTATGATGGCAATGGCTTGGAATACGCGCTCCGAACTTACCGAGATAGGGTAGGTGCCGTTGCGCAATACGTTGCCGTAAACCATATATTTAATACTCTTTTGATAATATTCCTGAGTTACATCAAGTGCCACGTGCTTTTTGGAGCCTAAGCGGTAAGCTTTATCTTCAATGTTTTTTAGCTCTTGGTCTGAGAATCCACCGGTATTACCAACAGCAGTGTAAACTTCAAGGCCTAATTCATCACTCAGGTACTTAGCACAGTAAGAGGTATCCAAACCTCCGCTAAAGGCGAGTAGTACTTTTTTGTTTTCCATAAAATTGTGAAAATTTCAATAGTTAAAATCCAAAAAGCAAACGTTGATAACAATGAAAAGTGGCTGATTGTTAGTTTTTTGTCTTGTTTTCTGGTGTTTTGTAAAAGTCGGGCAAAAATACAAAAAAAATCCTGCTTAAGGGCAGCATTTGTTTCTTTTTGATAGTTTACCTTACTGAAAAAATTCAAATTGATAGTTTAGGTGAACTTTTATTCGGTGATGGTTTCTGTTTTCTATCTTTCCTGCTTGCTTTTAATGATGTATCAATATTCTTATTTGATAATAGTCGGTTAACCTTTTTTTGATTTTTAAATACTTATAATAGTTCATTAATCTTTTTTTATTAGTTTGATTGTTTGATATTTATCAAAACTTCCACATTTGTTGTATGTCGCAGAATATCAGCGTGCTATTAGAGACAACGTTCAGCGAAGCTAATTTGGTTTTTTGTATAGCTTGCTGAGCTGCGCCGCACTGAGCATTTTGACAAGCTCAATGACCACCTGTCGGATGTGTCGAAGTATTGAAAATTTAACGAAGTGTTGATACTTAGTAAAATCCATGAAATGGCTGTATGTTGCAAAATATCAGTCTGTTCTTGGAATCTCGATTTTTTGGCTTGAAAATTTAAGGTCGTGTTGTTATTGTTTCGGAGTGACTTTTAAAAGGGCTTGTGAATAATTGTAAGGTATAGAATATTAATGTAATAGTAATTGTTTTCTGGTACTAAAAATAATAAGCGTACCTTTGCGCGCCTTTTCGGAAACGAAGGACTGTTTTTGAAAGGATTATATTAAGTAAAAAAGACTAAATGACATTTAACTCGCTCGATCTTATCGAGCCCATTATTAAAGCCGTAGACCAACAAGGCTACAAGGCACCAACCCCCATACAGGAACAATCCATCCCATTAATTCTTGAAGGAAAAGACATCTTAGGATGTGCACAAACAGGAACAGGCAAGACAGCAGCCTTTTCTATTCCAATTATACAATTATTAGAGAATAGCGTAAAGCCCACTGCAAAGCGTAAGCGTATCCGTGGCTTGATAGTGACGCCTACTCGTGAGCTGGCCATTCAGATTGGTGAAAGTTTTGAGGCTTATGGGCGCTTCACTAGTTTAAAACATACCGTGATATATGGTGGTGTGAAGCAGATTAAACAGGTGGCCCGTATCAAAGCAGGAGTGGATGTGCTGGTGGCTACACCGGGGCGCTTGCTCGACCTGATGGATCAAAAATTACTTTCTATTCGTGATGTGGAGATGTTTGTGCTGGATGAAGCTGACCGTATGCTCGATATGGGCTTTATTCATGATATTAAACGCTTGCTAAAGGTATTGCCTAAGCAGCGTCAGTCTCTCTTTTTCTCGGCCACTATGCCGCCCAATATCATGAAGCTGGCAGATAGTATTTTGAATAATCCTGAGAAGGTCTCTGTGGCACCGGTTTCGTCTACTGTAGATATCATAGAGCAGTATGTTTATTTTGTTGATAAGCCGAACAAGAGTTTTCTGTTACAGGATTTGCTGAAGGATGAAAAAATAGACTCGGTACTTGTGTTTACCCGTACCAAGCACGGTGCTGACAAGGTAGTGCGCCATCTTAAAAAGAAGAACATAAGGGCAGAGGCTATTCATGGTAATAAGTCGCAGAATGCACGACAAAATGCATTGAATAATTTTAAAGATAAGACCACACGTGTATTGGTAGCTACCGATATTGCCGCCCGAGGCATTGATGTGGATCGTTTGAAATATGTCATCAATTTTGATCTGCCAAATATTTCTGAAACTTATGTACACCGCATAGGTCGTACAGGGCGTGCGGGCCGCGAAGGTATTTCCTATTCCTTTTGCGATGCCATAGAAAAAGAATATTTGCGTGATATTGAAAAGCTCATCAAGAAAAAATTAACGCTAATAGACGGGCATGATTTTCCATTGATGGATCACGACCCTCCTAAGCCTCAGCAGCAGCAAGGACAGCGAAACAAAAGCTCTAAGAAAACGGCAGTAACATCTAAAAAAGAGGGAGCTGCCAAAAAACCTAAACGGAAGTTTTACGCAAAAAAAGGCGTGCGCAAAAAGGGGGCTATTTAGCCCTTTTTTCTTGTGTGAATTATTCGCCTATGCTTTGCAATTCTAATCTTTCGGTAATATCTTCATTCGGTTCAAACTCCTCTTCCGGATGTTCGTTCTTAGCGGTAATGCCGTATTGTGTTACACTTAAGATCATCCCTAATGATAAGGAGGTAAGGAGCAAGGAGGTACCGCCCATACTGACAAATGGTAGCGTTTGTCCGGTAACAGGGAGGATGCCTACGCAGACAAAGATGTGTGCAAAAGCCTGTAGAACCAGTGCTGTGGTAAGTCCGGTGATGAGAAATAAAGGAAAACTTGTCTTGCACCTACTGGCGGTATAAACAGACCTGAAGAGCAGTGTCAGATAAAAGAAAATGATAATAATACCGAAGACTAGCCCCCCTTCTTCTACTATGATAGCATAGATAAAATCGGAGTAGGGGTGAGGCAAGTAGTTGCTCTGACGGCTATTTCCGAAAAATTTTCCAAGGATACCCCCGGATGAGATGGCTATTTTTGCTTGGTCGCTTTGGTAAGATGCATCACTGCTGGCGTTCTCTGTATCGCTAAAGGTTTCCAATCGTGTCGTCCAGGTGTTGACGCGATGGAAAAGACCTACATCGTCAAAACGTGGTGCCACAAGAATCAAAAGTGCTATTAAGGCTATACCACTACCTATAGTTCCCAATAAATACTTAATTGGTACACGTCCAATAAACATCATTAGCATTATGATGCCGCCTATGAGCAGGGCGGTGGATAAGTCTTCAGGAGCGATGAGTGTACAAACGGCTAATGTCCATATTATAATGGGCTTGAATGCTTTTGATGGATCGCCTTCTTCTCCTTGAAATTTCGACAACTTACGTGCTGTATATATGATAAGAGCTAATTTGGCCAATTCAGAAGGCTGAAAGCTGAGTCCTAAAACCGGAATAGTCAGCCAGCGTGAAGCTTCATTGATGCTACTGCCTGTGACGAGTGTGAGGCCTAGCAGGAAAACAGAAATTGGCAAAAGCAATACCGATACGTAGGAAAATATCTTATAATGAATATTATGAACCGCCCATATTATACCAAAGCCCATAAGTAAAAATGAGCTGTGTTTCAGGATGTAAAAGCTAGTGTTGCCATCCTGATACTTGAATGCCAGAGTGCCCGTTGAGCTATATACTTCGATAATAGAAACAATAGCCAACATCACTATGATGCTCCATATGATTGGGTCGCCTTTAAAAAAACGATTGAAGAAGTTTGACATTTTGATTGCTTTTGGCTGTTAGCTATAAAAGACCTATTTCTTTCTTAAAATCGTCCCCTCGTTCTTCATAGTTTTTATACAAATCGAAGCTGGCGCATGCCGGAGAGAGGAGTACTGTATCGTCGCACTCGGCCATTTGCATTGACTGTTCTATAGCTTCGTGCATGTTCTTAGCTGTTACAATGGTTTTTATTTTGCCTTTAAATGCGGCTTTTAATTTCTCACTGCCATCCCCTAAGCAGATAAGTGCTTTTACATTATCTATTACGTCATACAGTTCACTGTAGTCGTTACCTTTGTCTACGCCACCAGCTATCCATACCACAGGGCTGTTCATACTGTCCAGCGCATACCATACTGAGTTGACGTTGGTGGCCTTAGAGTCATTGATGAAATGAACGCCTGCTACCTGTCCGGCTTGTTCGAGGCGATGATTTACGCCGCTAAAATCTTGCAGGGCACTGGCAATAACCTCTTTTTTGATGTTCATAGCAAAAGCAGAAATACCTGCGGCCATTGAGTTGTAGATGTTATGCTTTCCTTTGATGGCTATATTGCTGATATTGATGGCAATAGGTTCGCGCTCAGGCACTTCGAACTTAAGCATCTCATTGTATACAGCGGCTATGCTGTCAATCTTAGGATTGTAATTAAATGCCAGTACTTTGGAGGCTGGTTTGATTTTTTTTATTTCATCCACTAAGCGTTGGTCATCACCACAATAGATGGCATAATCGTCTTTGGTCTGATTGCGTAATATGCGCATTTTAGCATCCACATAATTTTGCATCTCGTTGTCGTAACGATCCAGATGATCGGGGCTTATGTTGAGCAATACAGAAATGTCGGCTTTAAAATCATACATACCTTCAAGCTGAAAACTGCTTAATTCCAATACATACACATCATATTTGTCCTTGACGACCTGACGGGCCAGGCTTTTTCCTATATTGCCGGCCAGTCCTACTTTTAATCCTCCTTTTTTTAGGATGTGATGGGCCCAAGTGCTCGTGGTAGTTTTGCCGTTAGTTCCTGTAATGCATAGCATTTTAGCTTTCGTATAGCGTCCTCCGAATTCTATCTCGGAGATAATCTCTATTTGTTGTTCTTTAATCTTTTTTACGATAGCTACATGGTCTGCGATACCAGGGCTCTTAACTACGGTGGTAGCATTAGTAATCAGCTTTTCGCTATGTTGTCCTTCTTCATAACTTATGGCGTTTTCTGAGAGTTCCCATTTGTATTTGTCAGCTATTTTGCCAAAGTCAGACACAAAGACATCCAAACCTTTAGCTTTAGCTAACAAGGCTGCCCCCACGCCACTTTCTCCGGCTCCTAATATGACGATGCGTTCTTTTTTCATATAGCTCTTCTTTTTTTTCTGTAGATCTCTGTATCAGTCTCAACCTCAACCTTAACCTTAACCTATCTCACTTTTAGGGTAATAATCAAAGTCAAAATAGCCAGCATAATACCGATGATCCAAAAGCGTGTGACGATTTTTACTTCGTGATAATTTTTCTTTTGATAATGGTGGTGTAGTGGAGCCATTAGGAATATGCGGCGTCCTTCACCATATTTTTTCTTGCTGTATTTAAAATAGCCGACTTGAATCATCACGCTTATATTTTCTACCAAATAGATACCGCAGAGGATGGGGAGCAGAAGTTCTTTGTGAATAATGATGGCAAAAACGGCAATAATACCACCTATGGTCAGGCTGCCTGTATCGCCCATGAATACTTGAGCCGGGTAGGAGTTAAACCAAAGAAATCCTATCAATGCTCCTACAAAAGCAGCAATGTAAATCACCAATTCTTCAGAATGTGGAACGTAGGCAATGTGCAGATATTCAGAAAATTCTACGTGACTTGTGACATAGGCCAATATCCCCAGTGTAGTGCCGATGATGGCAGAAGTTCCTGTAGCAAGTCCATCCAGACCATCTGTCATATTTGCACCATTTGATACCGCTGTTACTACTATTACAATCAGAAAAATATAAAAAATCCATCCGGCGGTTTCGGCCTTTTCGCCCATATAAGAGAAAAGGTCTGAATATTCAAAGTTGTTACCTTTAAAAAATGGAACAGTTGTGTGTGTGGCCTTTATGTCCATTGCTTGCTCTGTAACTATCTCAGTACTGTTTTGTTCGTATACCGGAATGGTTTTGCGCACCACGATGTCGTCACTTTGCCACATAGTGACGCCGATGATGATGCCAAGGCCTACTTGTCCTACTATTTTTAGTTTACCGGATAGTCCATCTTTGTTTTTCTTAATGACTTTGATGTAATCGTCGACAAAGCCCATAATGCCTAACCATACAGTGGTTATAATCATTAGGATGAGGTAGATATTGTGCAATTTGCCGATAAGCAGTATGGGTAATAGGATGCCGGCAATAATAATCAGACCGCCCATCGTCGGGGTGCCTTTCTTGCTCATTTGTCCTTCTAAGCCAAGGTCACGTATGGTTTCTCCTATTTGTTGTTTCTGCAGACGTTTGATAATGCGTTTCCCTACCACAGTAGTTAGCCATAAAGACAGTATGACTGCCACACCAGCACGTACCGATATGTACTGAAACATTCCGGCTCCTGGCACATTAAGTTGTTCTAAATAATCAAAAAGGTAGTATAACATATTTGTATGGGTCTTATTTTTAAACGCGTCTTTGAGTGTCTTTCGTTCTTCTTAATAGTTAAATGTATTCTCTAACGACTTCTCGGTCATCAAAATGACTTCGTTCGCCTTTTACTTCCTGATAGGTTTCATGACCTTTTCCGGCAATTAATACCACATCGCCGTCTTGTGCTAAGGTTAAGGCTGTTTTTATAGCTTCTTTTCTGTTTGTGATGCAGAGGGTTTTGCGTTTTTGTGAAGCATCTATACCCTCCATCATATCTTTGATGATTTCATCCGGATCTTCGAATCGCGGATTATCTGAAGTGAGAATTACCTGGTTACTGCCTTTGGCAGCTTCACCGGCCATCATGGGGCGTTTACCTTTGTCGCGATTGCCTCCTGCTCCTACTACAGTGATAAGGTGGCCTGATCCCTGACGTATCTCGTTGATGGTGTCCAGTACATTTTTCAGCGCATCGTGGGTGTGTGCGTAATCCACAATAGCGGTAATGCCCTTGCCACGTATCGTTTCAAAGCGTCCGTCCACAGGGGTCAGTGTGCTCATCTGTACTAGTACGTCGTCTTTTTCTGCTCCTAATTCCATAGCTGTTCCGTATACAGCTCCTAAGTTGCTAGCGTTAAATGCTCCAACAAATTGCATAAAGGCTTCTTGTGCATCAAATTGTAGCATCATGCCTTCAAAATTATGATCGATGATTTTGATACGGTAATCGGCCATAGAACGTGTGGTATAGCTACGTTTGGCAGCTTTGGTGTTTTGCTGCATAAACTTACCGTTCTTGTCATCGACATTAGTCAATGCAAAAGCTTCTGGTTTTAAAAGGTCAAAGAAACGTTTCTTGACGTCTCGGTATTCTTCAAAAGTATTGTGATAGTCTAAATGGTCGCGTGTCAGGTTGGTAAGGATACCACCATCAAAATCCAGTCCCTCAATACGTTTTTGATCAATAGCATGTGAGCTGACTTCCATGAAACAGTAGTCGCATCCGGCGTCAACCATTTCTGCCATTAGTGAATTTATAGCAATGGCATCCGGTGTGGTATGTGTGGCGGTAATGCTTTTGTCTCCTATGTAGTTGGCTACTGTAGAGAGTAGTCCTGTCTTATATCCTAATTGTTTAAATAAACGATAGAGTAGGGTGGCAATAGTGGTTTTTCCGTTAGTGCCGGTGACGCCTACAAGCTTCATCTTTTGCGACGGATTATCATAAAAATGACAAGCCAAGCGGCCTGTAGCTGACGCCGTATCTTTGACTTGTACATAGGCTATGCCTGCTTGTTTTTCTACATCGTCGGAATGGACGATGCACGAAGCACCGCTGTCGATGGCCCTGTCTATGTAGTCATGGCCATCGACTTGCGTGCCTTTCTGCGCAATAAAAAGGTAACCCTTTTTTACCTCGCGGGAATCAATAGCAATACCGGCAACTGGTTGGTTGGTGTTGCCATAGCTATCGACACTTTGGATACTGGTCAGTATATCTTGAAATGTTTTCATTCTTAACTTAATTCTAATTTTACTTGAGAGCCTTGGCGTATACGTGTGCCGCAAGGTATCGATTGGTATTTTACCCGCCCACTGCCATGTATCTTAACTTTAAGGCCTTGGTTTTCAAGCAGAAAAACAGCGTCTTTAGCACCCATTCCTTTTACGTCGGGCATCAGATTATCCACAAATACCTGATCTTTTAGCTCTATGTGATTGTTTTTGTTGTAGGTTTTAATCCATTCTTGTTGATGACCCTTATCAGTGATCTCGGTTTTCAGCTCTGTGAATACTTCAATCAGTTCTTCGCGGTTACCGTCCATAGTGACCGGAACTTTGAATTCTGTTTTCTCAGCCACTTGCTCATTCTCCATTTGCAGATCATAAGTTTGGGCATAAATCTTATCGGCTATTTCACGAAAAACCTTACCGGCAACTACATTACCATAAATGCTATGTCGGCTTGGACTTTCTACTAATACTATGCACGAATACATGGGATTTTCTGCGGGAAAATAACCACAGAAAGAAGCACGGTATTTGAAACTGCTGTTTTTGCTGTATCCTTCGTTATCGTTAGCTACCCTGGCGGTTCCTGTTTTGCCGGCTATTTTCAGGTGTGATTCTTTAAGGTTGGTGGCTGTGCCATTCTCTACCACGCCTTCCAGTAGTTGTTGAGCTTGTTTTATCGTGCTTTTTGAGCAGATAGAAGGGTTAATGACCTTTGTTTTGTAATGTTTTACAGACTTACCGTTGTGCATAATGTCGCTAACTAGCCGTGGCTTTACCATTTTACCATCATTGGCTACAGCGTTGTAAAACGTTAAAGTGTGTAATGGTAACAGAGCTACTTCGTACCCCATCGACATCCATGGCAGGGTGATACCCGACCATATTTTAGGGTCGTTAGTTGGGTATTTGATGTAGGGAGCGCGTTCACCTTTAATGCCAATGTTTAGTTTTTCATTGAGTGACATAGCATAGAGACGGTCGACATATTTCTGAGGGTTGTCTTTGTAGTTGTTATTAATGATTTTGGCTGTGCCAATATTCGAGGAACGTTCAAATACTTCTTTTGCGCTGATTTTGCCATAACCTCCCTCATGGCTATCGCTTAGGGTGCGGTCATAAAACTTGAATTTACCATCGCCGGTATCAATGCTGTCGTTGAGGTTAATGACGCCATCTTCCAGAGCCACCATAAAACTGGCCAGCTTGAAGGTAGAGCCGGGCTCCATCAGTTCGCCAATAGCATAGTTGTATTTTTCCCAATAACCGCCGTTAGAGGTGCGTCCCAGGTTAGCGATGGCTTTGATATCTCCGGTTTTAACTTCCATAACGATGGCGGTGCCAAACTTGGGTTGGTGCGTTTCCATTTGTTTGAGCAGGGCCGTCTCTACGATGTCTTGTATATCTATGTTGATCGTGGTTTTTACATTTTTGCCGGGTATGGGATCTATCGTGTTGATGGATATCCAGCTCCCCGAGACTTTCTTGCGTATTTCGGTTCCGGGAACTCCTTTTAGTTGATCATCAAACGCGTTTTCAATGCCCACGACGCCTCTGTTTTCACTGGCACTGTAGGTGCCTATGGTTCTGGCTGCTAATACGCCAAACGGTAATTTGCGTTGTTCTATCTTTTCAGCGATAAATCCGCTGGTGTTTTGTCCTTTGCGGAAAAGTGGAAATTGCTTTATTTGTTTGTATTCGGTGTACGATACTTTACGGCGTATAACACGATAATAGCGGTTACCACTACGGTAGGCGCTTTGCAGGTCTCTTTTGTATTGACTGGCGCTTTTGTCTTTGATTAAGTGTGCGAGGCAGTATGAGAGGCTGTCTACATTGTTGTGAAACAGATGCCTGTTTTTGCTTAAGCCGCCGGCACGCATGTCCATGTATATTTTGTACGAAGGTATGGTGCTGGCTAGCAGACGCCCTTCACTGTCTAATATGTCGCCGCGTTCGGCTTCTACCACGCGTTCGGCACTTTCGTATTTAGCTAACTCTTCTTCCCATTTCTCGTTTTGTATGAACTGTAAAGAAATAATTTGTCCCACCGCGAGCAGCATACTTGCCAGAAAGATGGCAAATACGATTATCAAGCGGGTCCTTATTTCTTTACGTACTGACATGGACTAAAACGGAGGTTTTTAATGTTTGATTATTAGGTTAAAAGTTTAATGATGTGCTTTGTTTTTTTTGTTGTTTTGATGGTTGAACCTTAATTCTCAATATATATTCGTTGAGGCGCTTTAACAGATTCGTTAAGTTCTAATCCGCGATCTTTGACTAAACGCAGCACTTCTGATTGGCGGCTTAGGCTCATTAATTCTGCCGAAGTGGTGATGCTTTCGTAACGTAAGTCGGTAATTTCCCTTTCTAACCTTTCTATCTGAGTCAGTTGTCCTTCGCACTTATAGCGGTTGCCAATATAGAAAACCAATAGGAAAGTGCAGAAGATGATGAAAGCTAAATTTTTCTTAATCACTCCTTTGTAGAATAGGGTACCATCCATCACGCTGCGCAGTGGGTTGCCTTCTAGTTTTATGTTGTTTTTAAAGATTTTCATATTGTTTGAGTTATTGTGGAGACGCGATTATCATATTGTTTGAGTTATTGTGGAGACGCGATTAATCGCGTCTTTACGATTATCTATTTCTTAGCTGCGATGCGGAGCTTTGCGCTACGCGATCTGGTATTTCTTTCCAGTTCTTCTGGTGTTGGTACTATTACTTTTCGGTTGACCAACTCAAATGGGCTGCTGATAGCGCCGTAAAAATCTTTTTCAGCTTTACCTTCAAAATTACCGGTCTTGAAAAAGTTCTTAACCAAACGATCTTCCAGAGAATGGTAAGTGATTACCACTAACCGACCTCCGGGCTTTAAAACCTTAAGGGATGCCATAAGGGCTTCTTTCAGAACTTCTAATTCTTGATTGACTTCTATGCGAATGGCCTGAAAAGCTTTTGAAAAATACTTATTCTCAACCTTGGGAGGAGTGCATTCGCGCGCTAAATCAATAAATTCACTGAGGTTGCTCAGAGGTGCTGACTGACGGCGGTAACACACTTTGTTGGCCAATTTTTTGGCGTTTTTGATTTCGCCATAATAGAAGAAAATATCGGCCAATTGTTCCTCACTGTATTCGTTGAGTATCTTTTCAGCTGTTAATTCTCCCTTTTGATTCATGCGCATATCTAAGGGGCCTTCAAAACGAATGGAAAATCCACGGTCGGCTTCGTCAAAATGGTGGGAGGAAACACCCAGGTCGGCCAAGATGCTGTCCACGCCATTCACTTTGTAGAAGTCCATAAAATTTTTGATGTAACGGAAGTTGCTCCGTACAAAGGTAAAGTTGCTGTTTTCGGGAATGTTATTGATAGCGTCTTGGTCTTGGTCGAAACCGTATAGATGCCCACTGTTTAATTGCTTTAATATTTCACGGGAATGGCCGCCACCGCCAAAGGTGAGGTCCAGATAAACACCGTTAGCCTTCAAGTCCATTCCGGCGATGCTCTCGCTCAGCAGTACGGGGGTGTGGTAGGCTGTGTTGGTCATATCTTTAGTGTTTATTTAGCTTTCGTTGTTTATAGGTATTTCGTTGCTTCCTCCCAGGATCTCTTCGGTTAGAGAGGCAAATTCTTCACTTTCCAGTCCGTAATTGTCGTATTCAGACTTATTCCATATCTCTATTGTTGTGTCGGCGCCGCTTATCTCAATCTCTTTGTTGATGCTTACCAAATCCATCAATCGTTTGGGGAGCAGTATGCGCCCGCCGCTGTCGAGAGAGACTTCTGCGGTGTCGCGTAAAAACTGCGACTTGAAGCGTTTGTGTTTGGGGTTATAAGGGTTGAGGCTTTTGCGCAAATGCTCCAGTTGAGCATTCCAGGCACTTAAAGGGTAAAGAACAAGGCAGTTTTGATAGATATCTTTTTGCAGGACAAAGCCGCTCTCTTCGCTCTTAGCCAGTAGCTTACGAAAAGATGACGGGATGGCGATGCGGTTTTTGGCATCAGTTTTAACGGTATAGTTGCCTACGAATGACATCTGTTTTTTGCTTTGTTCGATACAAATGTACGGAATATTATCCCACTTCGTCCCACTTTACCCCACTTTGATATCAAAAAGTTATTAACATAGGTATT
>DHQI01000122.1:13408-24650 GCA_002408065.1 Bacteroidales bacterium UBA5342 | reverse complement strand
GGCTTAAGGTGCTTTTTTTACCTAAAAGGCGATTAGCAATTTTTAAACTATGGGGTGGGCTTCTAGTTGTTTGGTGTAGAAAAACGGCGTCCTGAGGCCTTTGTTTGTTGTTTGCATATTGTCAGGTGTTTAGCTCTACTTTATGTATATACCAACTAAAGATGATAACTGGCTTAAAAAAATAAGCTACCTTTGCAGCGACAACACGATAGGGGTGCCGTTTATATTTGGCTGAGAACATACCCTTTGAACCTGATACGGGTAATGCCGACGCAGGAAATCAACCTTTCTTGAGTTTTGACTCCCCTATGTGTTTATTATTTTTTTGCTCCTAACGGAGTTTTGTGTTCTAATTAATTGAAAAAATGAGAATAATAAGTACGTTATTATTGCTGGTACTGATGGTGAATATGAGTGCCCAGCATGTAGTAAAAGGTAAAGTAGTGAATGCTGCAGAGGTGGCTATAGAGGGAGCAAATGTGCTGGTGAAGAATGCTCCTAATGGTGCTGTTACAACATCGGATGGTCGTTTTTGGATAAAGGTAAAAGGGACAGATCCGGAATTGGTATTTAGCTGTTTGGGCTATGAGACTAAAATAGTAAAGGTGGATATCGCTAATGTTGATGACATCAAAATAACTTTGCAGGAAAGTCCTATTGTTTACGATGATTTTGAGGTGAGTGCTACCCGTGCCGGGGATGATGCACCTTTTGCCATAAGCAATATCGATGCAGAGGAATTAAAAAAACGTAATGGCGGTGCTGCTTTGCCGGAATTGTTAAAACTGTCGCCTTCAATTGTGAGCTCTACCGAAGGCGGGATGCCTTTTGGTAATACTAAGTTCCGCATACGTGGTTCGGATCCTTCGCGTATTAACGTGACAGTGGATGGTATTCCGCTGAACGATGCTGAGTCACAGACGGTGTTTTGGGTGAATATGACGGATGTGACGGAGTCTGTTACTGATATTCAGATACAACGTGGGGTGGGGTCTTCTACCAACGGGGCGGCTTCATTCGGCGCTAATGTTAATATTCAGACTAAGGGCTATGATGCTAATTCTTATGCTGAGTTGTCTTCCTATGCCGGTTCTTTTAATACTTTTAAAAATAGTGTTCAGGTCAATTCTGGTTTGATAAAAGACCATTTTGTGTTTAATGCGCGTATGTCGGCACTTTCAAGCGATGGCTATATCAAGCATTCCGGAATGAAGAATAATTCTTATTTTTTCTCGGGAGGTTACTTTTCTGATAAAACGACTTTACGCCTTAAGGTGTTTGGTAACGAGGAGCATACTGGTATTAGTTGGTGGGGGGTGCAGCCACATATTATGGCCACGGATCGTACTTACAATACAGCCGGGGTGTATTTTGATAAGGATGGTAATGAGCATTATTACGAAGGTCAGAAAGATAATTATTGGCAAAATCATATTCATGCGCATTTTTCGCATAAGCTATCAGAGGCTTTGAGTCTTAAAGCAGCTGTCCACTACACTCGAGGCGAGGGATATTACGAGCAATTTCAAGACGATGATAATTGGTTGCATGACACAAAGTATGCTGATTATGGCTTTGATAATACTTTTTATATAAAACCAGAAAGTGGTGATACTGCACAAGAATCGGATTTGACGCGTCAGAAATGGTTGAAGAATGACTTTTATGGCGGAACTTTTTCATTGGAATATGATGTGGATGATTTGCAATTGATTTTTGGAGCATCGGGAAGTCGTTACGATGGTGATCATTTTGGTAAGGTGTTATGGGTGGAAAATAACCCGGGCATTCCTGTGGATTATCAGTATTATTTCAATAATTCTATCAAAGATGATTATTCGGCTTTTGCTAAAGCAAGTTATAGTATTGATAAACATTTATCAGCTTATGCCGATCTGCAATACCGTTATGTCGATTATGAGATGAAAGGTGAAAATAGTGATGTTAAAAAAGAGGATTTGAATATTAGCGAAAGCTATAATTTTTTGAACCCTAAAATGGGAGTCACCTATATTGATGGGCAGCATAAGGCCTTTGCTTCATTTGGTGTGGCTAATCGAGAACCTAGCAGAGCGAACTTGAAAGATGCATTGGGTGATAAAGGCAGTGATTTTTCTGTATATGAAGGTTCTAAGCCTGTGTCAGAAATACTGTATGATACAGAGGTAGGGTATGAGTTTGCTTCATCGAATTTTTCGATGCAAGCTAACTTGTTTTATATGAATTACAAAGATCAGTTGGTGCCTACGGGTGAGAAAAATAGTGTGGGCTATGACATTATGACCAACGTAGAAAAAAGCTATAGAGCTGGAGTGGAGTTGAGTCTGGCTTATCTGCCGCTAAACTGGTTGAAATGGGAGGCTAATGTGACTTTGAGTCAGAATAAGATCATTGATTTTACCGAGTATAATGTATATTATGATGAGTGGTATTGGAATGAGTTGGATTATAAGGGAACAGAACGGGGAAATACTAATATTGCTTATTCGCCTAATGTTGTAGGTGCAAGTGCTTTGTCCTTCTATCCTATGAAAGGTCTTACTTTAGGTCTTACATCCAAGTATGTAGGTGAGCAGTATTTTGATAATACTTCTCAAGAAGATGCTAAATTAGAGGCTTATTTTGTTAATGATTTGATGCTAGGCTATCGTCTGCCTTTAGAGGTGTTTGAGTATGTGGAACTGAAGTTAATGATGAATAACCTATTTGATACGGATTATATCAGTGATGCTTATGGTGGTAAAGATATGGTGGCTGAAGAGGGCTCAACTACTGAATTTTATGAAGCCCGTTGGACGTATTACTTCCCGCAAGCTTTTCGTAATTATGCGGCAAAACTGGTGATTAGATTTTAAAATCTAAACTTCGGATTTGAAATTCCGCATAAACTCATTGAATCATTAGATCATTGAATCATTGGAATATTCACTCATTGTCGCATTAAAGAAATGGATTGGATAATTGATAACTACATAGAGATCATAGGAGCAGTACTTGGTGTGCTGTTTCTTTTTTTTGAGATAAGGCAGAGTGCCTGGTTATGGCCTACGGGTATACTGACATCGCTGTTTTATATCTACATCTTTTATGTGGCCAAGTTTTATGCCGATATGGGCTTGCAGGTGTATTACGTACTTGTGAGTGTTTATGGTTGGTACTATTGGCTTAAGGGAAAAGGCAGTGATGAAAAAAGTCTGCCTGTAGTGCATTTATCCAAGACTTTGGGGGTAAATCTGGTTTGGATTACACTGCTGATTTATGCTTCGATAGCTTATGTATTAGTGAGTTTTACAGATTCGCCTTTGCCGTATTGGGATGCTTTTACTACAGCGCTTAGCATAACAGCTACTTGGATGTTGGCACGTAAAATTCTAGAACAATGGTGGCTATGGATTGTGGTGAATGTAGTATCTTTGGGTTTATATGTATACAAAGGGCTATACCCTACAGTGGTACTTTTTGCTTTTTATTCGGTGTTAGCTTTTGTGGGCTATCGCCAGTGGAGAAGGTCAATGGTTCAATGATTCAATGGTTCAATGAGTGAATGATTTAATGAGTGAATGATTTAATGAGTGAATGATTCAATGAGTGAATGATTGAATGATAGAATATGAGTTTTATACCTGTAGATTTAACGATTTTCAACTAATTTCATGCATAAAATAAAAGATTTAAAACCTGGTGTCGCCGTTGTTTTGGCGGATGGTAATTTTCCTAAGGGAGAACATGCCCGTCAATTTTTGCGTCAGGCAGAAACGATTATTTGTTGTGATGGGGCTACCCGTTCTTTGGTTGATTTTGGATTAGAGCCGAGCATCATCGTTGGTGATATGGATTCTATCACAGATGAGTTAAAAGAGCGTTTTGCTCACACTATTTCGCCATCGGAAGATCAGGAAACAAATGATTTGACTAAAGCTGTCTATAAAGCTTTGGAGTGGGGTTTGACAGAAGTGATGATTTTAGGGGCTACAGGGCGGCGTGAAGATCATACAATAGGTAATATTGGTCTTTTGGCTGAGCACGGGCATAAGTTGTATCTGCAAATGCTATCGGACCACGCACTTTTTACCCCTCTGTATGGCAGTGGTGTCTTTTCTTCGAAATCCGGACAGCAAGTGTCGGTCTTTAATGTGATAGGTCAGGCCAAAATTACCACAAAAGGCCTACGATACCCTATCAGGAACCGGGTATTGACCAACTGGTGGCAAGGTACCTTGAATGAAGCTGAAGGAGACGAGTTTTGCTTGGATTTTGATGGCGGAGTTTTGGTGGTCTCACGAAGCATAAAGTAAACTAACAGACCTTGGCTGAATGACCACTTAAATGATTAAAACGGTGGGGACGAAAGCTCTCGCTCTTTGTCCATCATCTGACCTGTATGCCATAAATCTGCTCTTCTGAATCCGGAATTAAAAATGCATTCCTTATTTTTGCAAAAAAGACATTTATAATGGCTCAGGAAAGATTAAAACCCGTATATGTAGAATCCATTTTCAGAGAGAAAAATCCCGGACTATATCGTTGGTTACCCAAGTTTATTATGCGCTACCTTAAGCGTATTATTCATCAGGATACTTTAAATAAATTTATTGAATCGGCTCAGGATAAATTGGGGCCTGACTTTGCTCATGCTTATCTCGAATTTGGCGGTATAAAAGTGACGCTCAGAGGAGAGGAGAATCTTCCTGCTCTTGGCGATGAGCGGGTTATTTTTGCAGGCAACCACCCCTTGGGCGGATTGGACGGTATTGCTCTTATCGACTGCTTGGGGCATCGTTACCCGGATTTTAAACTGATGGTGAATGATATATTGATGCATATACTGAACTTGCGTCCGGTGTTTTTACCCATTAATAAACATGGAGGTCAGGCGCGTGATGCTGCCCGTAAGATACAAGAGGCTCACGCGGGAGATGGCCCCATCTTTACGTTCCCGGCGGGCTTGGTATCGCGCCGGAAAAAAGGAAAAATTCAGGATTTAAAATGGGGCAAGAATGTGATATCTAATGCTGTCCGTTACCAGCGTGACATCATTCCTGTACATATATCGGGACGCAACTCTGACTTCTTTTATGGTTTGGCTAACTGGCGTAAACGTTTAGGTATAAAAGCTAATATAGAAATGCTATATTTGGTGGATGAGGTATGGAAAAATCATCACACCGCTTTTACTATAACTATAGGTAAGCCTGTTAGCTATAAGACGTTTACAAAAGAGAAAACACGTGAGGAGTGGGCTTCAGATATCAAAACAAAAGTGTATGCTCTTTCCGGATCATAAGAAAAGCTTTTACATAAAATAGTATTCGGGGGAAAAACCTTAAATATGTTACTATTTCCTGATAAATAGTTTACTTTTGTAGACGCTGATTACAACACTGAAGCATTATTTATGAAAGAAATCATTGAAAAAGTAGATAGTTCGCTAATAAAAGCTGAATTAACGGCTGATAAGTTTTTAAGACCTACCAATAAAGCGGGTAATGAAATATACATTATTACGCATCACAATTCTCCAAACATTATGCGCGAGATAGGACGCTTGCGCGAAATTTCTTTCCGTACGGCCGGTGGTGGTACCGGTAAGGAGATGGATATTGATAAATATGATACTCAGGAGAATCCTTATAAACAGTTGATTTTGTGGGATCCTGATAAAGAGGAAATTATTGGTGGTTATCGTTATCAGTTTGGTAGTCAGGTGCCTATTGTGGATGGTAAGTTGCAGATTGCTACTGCGCGTTTATTCGATTTTTCTGACAAATTTCTGACCGATTACCTGCCTTATACTATTGAGTTGGGGCGTTCATTTATTCAGCCGGAATATCAATCGTCTAAAGCCGGAGCCAAAGCCTTGTTTGCTTTGGATAACCTTTGGGATGGTTTGGGCGCGTTGGCCGTTGTGCATCCTGAAATTAAGTATTTTTTCGGAAAAGTAACCATGTATTCTGATTTCCATACGGAAGCCCGGGATTATATTTTATCATTCTTAAAGAAGTTTTTCCCGGACAATGAAGGCTTGGTGTGGCCATTTAACCCTTTAGAGGTGAGTATTGATAAATCAATTATTGATGATACCTTTACGGAAAAAGAGTTTAAAGATAATTATAAAAAACTCAATAAAACGGTACGTTCCTTTGGTGCTAACATTCCCCCTTTAGTTAGTGCTTATGTCAACCTATCGCCAACGATGCGTACTTTTGGTACCTCGGTTAATGATGTGTTTGGTAACGTTGAAGAAACCGGTATTCTGGTAACGCTTGCCGACCTTTTCGAAGAGAAAAAAGTGCGATACATAGAATCTTATGTCCACGACCCTAATAAAGTAAAGGCGCGTATTGAGCTGAAATAGAGTAGGTGTGTTGTTTTTTAGCGATTGCTAATGCATACAAATTTGCCCTCTATTGTTGTTGGTTTTGAAGGTGGTTTTAGTTCGCTAGTCTATTTCAACCTGTGTTTTAAGTCAATGGTAGGCGTACCACCTTTCGTTTACCGTAAGCAGTGTGTTGCTTAGGTTTGTTTTTAGATGTGTAAATTGGTGCCAAAGGTAAAAATACAATTCGCCACAAAGTTCCAAAGTGTAGCTATAGCAATAGCGCCTATTTTAGAGAGGTAAAAGTTGTATTTTAACTTGCCGTGTACCAGCCAAATCACTGAATTGTTGATGAGTAGTCCGATAATTGATACAAGGATAAAATGGAAATACTCACTGCTTATGTTTTGATTTTCACTGCCAAAAGTCCAGATACGATTCAGCACATAGTTGCTTGATGCTGCAAGCATAAATCCGATAGAATTAGCCAGATATTTGTTGAGTTTTGCCTTTTCTTTACAGAGGTAGGTAATGCCAAAATCCACGACTACACCACTGCCTCCAACGGCACAGAATTTTATGAATTTGAGTAGGATAGGGGACATGGATTAGAGTAAAGGGAGTGATAATGTGTGGGGACTTTAAAAAAAAGGGAAACACCACCTGGTACTCCCCCTTGTATATAGAGCCAATAGTGGCTAAAAAGTCAAAGTCTATATCATTCAGTTGTGTTTAGTGGTTTACAGGTCGTCGAACTCTACATTTACGGTAGTTTTCTGTTCATTTTTTTCGCTGTTGTCTGTCGGGCTTACTTTTTCCACAACGGCATCTTTTAGAGCTTCTTTGATGTAACTGATGCTTTCTTCAAAACCGTCGGCAAATTTTTCAAAATCTTCTTTGTAAAGAAAAATCTTGTGTTTGTCGAAGTGGAAATCGCCGTTTTCGTCAAACCGTTTTTTACTCTCAGTGATAGTCAGGTAGTAATCGTTTCCACGGGTAGTTTTAACATCAAAGAAATACGTTCTCTTGCCTGCTCTCACCGCTTTAGAAAAAACTTCTTCTCTTTTCTCCATACGTTTTACTTCTATGATAAATTGATTAGTAGTATATAAATACGCTGTAAAAGTGGTGTTTTTTATTAATTTATCAAAATATTTTCATTTATTTTTCACGTTAATAACACCGAATTTATATAAATGTTTAAAACTTATGAGGCGAAATGCATTGAAGAAAGCTTGCTTTTTTGTGGTGCTACTGTACACATGGGTAAGCGTTGTGATGTCAAGGGATGGCTGCTGTATTGTTCCGTCTAAGAGAGGTTAAGGAGCATTTGGTGAGCTTGTTAAGGTCTAAGGGTTTATGGTGCTTGAGGGGGAGTAAAGGGGAGCTCGATACTTCTTACTCCTAAGGTTTAAAGCTAGGTTTTGATAAACTCAGCGTATCGCTGTGTCTCTGCTCATGCTTTTACGACACATGGTTTGGTATCGGATTCTACTCATTACTTCAAACCTTCTTATTGAATGACACCATCTACGATATGCAAAGTTCTGTCAGCAACCTGCTCTATGTCGTGGTCGTGCGAAACAATAACGATGGTTTGGTCGAAATCGTCGCGTAGTAGTTTAAAGAGCTTGTGGAGGTCTTTACGGTTTTGTGAGTCCAGATTACCTGTTGGTTCGTCTGCAAAGATCACCGAGGGTGAATTGATAAGAGCACGGGCTACAGCGACTCTTTGTTTCTCGCCGCCGGACAGTTCTGAGGGTTTATGAGAGAAACGTTTTTTTAAGTTAAGGCGTTCCATCAGATCGCGGGCTTTAGCTTCGGCTTCTTTAGGATTTTGCTTGGCTATTAGTGCCGGCATCATAACGTTTTCAAGTGCCGAAAATTCTGCCAATAATTGATGAAACTGAAAGATAAATCCGATTTTTTGATTGCGAAATTCTGATTGTTTTTGTGATGGTAAGGTGTGAATGTTTACCCCATCGATAGTGACGCTTCCTTCGTCAGGGCGATCCAGTGTGCTGATGATTTGCAACAAGGTGGTTTTCCCCGCTCCACTGGCGCCTACTATGGCTACAAATTCTTTTTTTTGTATTTCAAAATCAATCCCTTTAAGTACTTTTAGTGTATCAAAAGATTTATGGATGTTTTGGGCTGTTATCATATGGAGCTTTGCTTAGATGCTAAATTCAGGTTTGTGGTGCAAAGATAAAGGTTTAAAAGTGTCTTAGGTTCATAAAAATATAATAAAGTGTTCAGCGTACGCGTTAGCGGAATTAAATAATCGTTCTTTAAATATCTATAGATATAATTAACAGCATAATACTTGTGGTTAAGTATTGTGTAGGGACAGATGAAACAGATTTCTTTTTCCCTTGCGAAAATCAATCTAATCATAATTCCGTCAACAGGTTCAGCGTGATAATTTCTGATGCTTTAAGAAGGTACCAGGGCCTGTTTTTTATAAGCTTTTGGGGGATTTTATCAGGGAAACAACAATCAAGGTCAATGTAGATACCGGTAGCGCAAAAATAATTGGGTCGATTAAAAACCAGGGGTATTGAGTCACGAGCATTTCTTTATTGAAAAGCGCCTGACACAAGCCCAAAGCAGTGGCTTCTTTTTGGTGTAAAAAGAAAAGGCAAAAGATACTAGCAGCAAAGCCCACAATAATGCTCCATACGGCCCCCTGGCTGTTTGCTTTTTTCCAATAGAGTCCCCCGATGTAAGCGGGCATAAAGGCTGCGGCGCAAATCCCGAAGAAAATGGCCGTACCACGTGCTATAATGCCACCGGGTAGCATATAGCCAATTATGACAGCCAGCACAATAGAAAAAGATATCGCAATGCGGGTGGTACGTACCGGGTTACTTTGATCTTTCTTTATCTTAGAAATAAAATCGTAGCCGATAGAGGTGCCCATCACATGGAATTGAGAACTCAGAGTAGACATACCAGCCGAAATAAGGCATAGCATAAAAATATAAACAAACCAAGCCGGCATTGCCTGATTGATGTAGGTAGGAATTAGCTTATCTACATTGCCATTCACTGCATCTACCGCTATTTTTCCACTCTCGTTGAAGAAATAGACATTAGAAAGGGCGCCCACGATGTAAGTCACACCGGTCACTACCAATATAAAAACACCACCCGAGAGAATGGCGCGGTTGAGTTCTCGGTCACTCTTTACCATCATAAAGCGAACAATGAGTTGAGGCTGAGCTAATACGCCAATACCAACGCCTATAATAATGGAGGTGACAAGAGTCCACCAGTAGGGTGAGCCTGTTCTGGGCATCATGGTCCAGCCTTGATGTCCTATATCTTGTAAATTTTGAGGAACTAAGCCGGCCATAGACGAAAGAGCCTCGTGAGCTGCTGTCACACCGCCCAGTTTGATATAGGTGGCACTCAGGAGAAAAATCATTCCTATAAACATAATGACGCCTTGCAGGGCATCGGTATACATCACCCCCTTAATACCTCCCGTGATGACGTAGGCCGCTATGATGAGTGAGAAAAAGATAAGGGCAATGTCAAAATCAATCAGTAATACTTCCTCGATAAAACGGGCACCACCAATTAGAACCACAGCAGCATAGAGCGGCATAGAAAGGAAAATGATGAGCCCGCTGGCTTTCTGAATGTTTTCGTTTTTATAACGTTTGCCCAGAAAATCAGGAAAAGTATGAGCATCAAGCGTAACGCTAAGTTTGCGTGTGCGCTTGCCAAAGAAGATAAAAGCAATAAAAACACCGATAAAAATATTAAGAAATGTCAGCCATAATAAGCCCATTCCAAACATACCTGCCACACCACCAAAACCAATGATAGCCGAAGTGGATACAAAGGTGGCTCCGTAGGACATAGCCATAATAAAAGGATGAATCTCACGGCTACCAATCAGGTAATCTTTGGATGATTTGGTCCCTTTAAAACCTAAAAATCCCAGATATGAGATGATTAAAAAATAAATGATGACGATGAGTCCTAATAAAAAGGTGTTCATGGCTAGATAGTATTTATGGTGAAGTATTATAGTGTTGCCGTTTATCGCATCTTCAAGCGTATCTAAAGGTTTTCAGTATTCTGGTTGGTGATTTAATTAGCAAAAGCTTATCCTTATCAAAACATTTTCTCCAAATGGTTTTCGTCTGTTTTAGGTGTCAATAAAGAAGTCATAACAAATACAATGCTTGATATGGGTAAGGCAATCATAATAGGGTCAACCAGCGGCCAAGGGTGTTTTTGAATCAGCATCTCTTTGCCAAAGAGAGCCATTGAAATGCCTAAGGCTGCTGATTCTTTTTGGTGTAAAAAGGCCAGACAGAATAAGCTGACAACAAAACCGGTAGCAATGCTCCAGAGGGCGCCTTTTTGGGTGGCACCTTTCCAGTACAAACCACCGATATAGGCCGGCATAAAGGCCGCCGCACAGATGCCAAAGAAGATGGCTGTACCACGGGCAATAATACCGCCTGGTAGCAGATAACCGAGGATGACAGCTAAAACGATAGAAATGATTATGGCTAAGCGTGTTACTAAAACCGGGTTGTTCTCTTTTTTGCTGATTTTAGAATAGAAATCGTAACCTATAGAAGTCCCCATGACGTGAAATTGTGAACTCAGTGTAGACATACCTGCTGAGATAAGAGCCAGCATAAAGATGTAAACAAACCAAGCCGGCATAGCCTGATTGATGTAGGTCGGAATGATTTTGTCCACATTGCCCCCTACAGCGGCTACCGCTATTTTTCCTGTTTCATTAAAGAAGAAGACGTTGGATAAGGCACCTACCACGAAGGTGACTCCCGTAGCAGCCAATATGAAAATACCCCCGGAGAGGATTGCGCGGTTAAGCTCACGGTTGCTTTTTACCATCATAAAGCGCACCACTAATTGTGGTTGGGCTAATACACCAAT
>DHQI01000122.1:11962-13238 GCA_002408065.1 Bacteroidales bacterium UBA5342 | reverse complement strand
GGGCTAATACACCAATACCTACACCTATAATGATAGACGTTACCAGAGTCCACCAGAAAGGAGAACCTGTTACCGGCATTTTTGTCCAACCTTGATGACCAATAGCTTGTAGTTTTTCAGGTGCCAGATGGGCCATATTGCTTAGCGCTTCATGAGCAGCTGTCACGCCCCCTAGTTTGATATAGGTCACAATTAAGAGAAATAGCATTCCCATAAACATAATGACCCCCTGCATAGCATCGGTGTACATCACGCCTTTGATGCCGCCGGTAATGACATAAGCAGCTATAATAATGGAGAAGACTATGAGTGCTATGTCAAAATCAATCATCAAAACCTCCTCAATAAAACGTGCCCCACCTATGAGTACTACGGCAGCGTAGAGCGGCATGGACAAAAAGATGATAAGACCCGCCGTTTTTTGTAATTTAGGGCTTTGGTAGCGTTTCCCCAAAAGATCCGGGAAGGTATGTGCATCTAATGTTACACCAAAGTGACGCGTTTTTTTTCCAAAGAAAACAAAAGCGATAAAGACACCCACAAAGATATTGAGAAAGGTGAGCCAGAGCAGTCCCATGCCGAAAAGCCCTGCCACGCCGCCAAAACCCACAATAGCCGAGGTGGAAATAAAAGTAGCGCCATAGGACATAGCCATGATAAAAGGGTGAATCTCGCGGCTGCCTACCAGATAATCTTTTGAATTTTTAGTGCCTTTATAGCCCAGAAATCCCAGGTAGGTGATAATCAGAAAATAAATGATGACGATAAGTCCGAGAACGAAGGTATTCATTAGTTTTGGTGATTAGGTGTGATGTTTAACAGTTAGTTCAGTAGTTGTTTACACTAATAATTGCTTGCAACGGATTGGGTGTGAGATATGCTGCATGGGTGCTGCTCTGAGATGCGATACATACGCTAAGATTAGCAAGCCCTTGTCGCAGGTACAGGCTCAGCATGGTAAAGCTTGTTTCTAATATGGAGAAAGACCAAGCTCTTAATGATACTTGCCTGGTCTTTAGTTCAAAGGCTGTCTGTAATATCTTTTTCGTGCTCTTGCCATTCTTGCGATTTCTCAGCTTCCTGATCGTCGATGTAACCCTTGTTCCAATTGATTATGCCGTAGATGACACAAGCTAATGCGCTGATGATAGAGCCAATGTAAGCCCAATAAACGCCTGGTGATTCGATGCCTAACATGGTTTTATAGTTAAAAATTAAAAATTAAAAATTAAAAATGAAAAGTATTCTTTTGTTTCAATGATTCAATGGTTCAATG
>DHQI01000122.1:0-11739 GCA_002408065.1 Bacteroidales bacterium UBA5342 | reverse complement strand
TTCAATGATTCAATGATTCAATGGTTCAATGATTCAATGTTCAGGTTGCCGACTGAAACCTATTCCACAATGGTATTCCAATCAAACTTGTCTTCGATTTCACCGCGTTGTATGCCGGTGAGTTGTTGGTATAGCTTTGTGCTTATAGGGCCGGCTTCATTGTCAGTCGAATATTCGTAACGTTTACCGTTGTCCAGATTGTCAATTACCGAAATAGGACTGATAACAGCAGCTGTGCCGCAGGCTCCTGCCTCTTCGAAAGTTGCGAGTTCTGTTTCTTCTACAGGGCGTCGTTCTACTTTAATGCCCAAATCTTCTGCCAGTTTCATCAAGCTATCGTTGGTGATAGAGGGCAGGATAGAATCCGACTTAGGTGTAATATAGGTATTATTTTTCACGCCAAAGAAATTGGCCGGACCACATTCGTCTACATATTTTTTCTCTTTGGAATCCAGATAAAGCACCATAGCGTATCCGCGTTCGGCGGCAAAAGCTCCGGCAACTAACCCGGCGGCATAGTTACCTCCTACTTTAAGTTGCCCGGTCCCTTGTGGGGCTACACGGTCAAAACTGTTAATAATAGCTACTTGAGTTGGTTTAAAACCGGAGGGGAAGTAAGCGCCTACCGGAGTCACAAATACCGTGAACAGGTATTCTTGTGATGGTTTTACCCCCACCTGAGGGCTGGTACCTATCAAAAAAGGGCGGATATATAAAGCACCACCAGTACCGTAAGGAGGAATGAATTCTTCGTTACGTTTTACGGTTTCCACTACCGCTTCAGTGAAAATTTCAGTTGGAACTTTTTGCAGCATTATGCCTTCGGCTGAGCGTATCATACGTTTGGCATTCTCTTCCAGGCGGAAGATGCGGATTTTTCCGTCTTGACCTCTGAAGGCTTTTAATCCCTCGAAAGCTTGCTGGCCATAGTGTAAGGCCGGAGCTGCCATGGATATGCAAATTTCGTTACTCGTGCTAAATTCTATCTTGCCCCACTTTCCATCTTTGTAATAGCAACGCGCATTGCAATTGGTTTCATGAAAACCAAAGCCCAAATTAGTCCAATCCATCATTTATTTATAATCTTAGTTGTTAGGTCAACAAAAATATAATAAAAAAAGCACTAAGAGGTTACATATTGCTCAAAAAGTCACCTACAAAGGGGATGAAAAAGTTAATACGTGATAATTTGGGTTGAAAAACTGTCAGATGTCAAGCGTAGTAGAGTTGTTCCTTTTCAAATTTTTGGCGTTTGATGGGTTTCGCGATGTCCACCCATACGTGTCCGTCCTTAAAAATGATAGGGTAGGTGTCCAGAGGGCGTGTGGCTGGTGAGGCCAGTACTTCACCGTAAATGTCGAAATGAGATGAATGACAAGGGCAGGTAAAACCACTTTTGTCGGTATTAGTGCCCACGATGCAGCCCAAATGGGTGCATTTGGTGGAGAGGGCCATAAAACCACCATCTTTATAGCGTATTAAGTTAAATTGCCCGCTGGTGAAAGGATATATTTGATTGCTAGCAAAAGAGTCAACAGTACCGGCATCGTGTAGTACGCTTTCTTTTTGCGTGTTGTCTTGTCTCCCGCTGGATCGTAACATCACCCAAAGGCCTTCGATGGCTAATGCCCCTCCGATGAGGTAACCAATGAATTTCCGTCGTGTAAGATGTATTTTTTTTAGGGGATTCTCTTGCTTCATTTTTTTGAGATATGTTTTGTTGTTTTTGCTTGGCTTGTGCTTTTCCGGCATTCTTACTCCGGGCTCAGCTTATTATTCCTCCTTCACCCAGCCCTGAGCTACCAGTGGCACCTCTTGCTCACTGCCGCGTGCTATCATAGCTGCACCGAGGTTTTCTTTTGCTATATGACCAATGATTTTGACTTCCTGAAATTGGATGATTTTATCGTGATCCTCGAGCGGCACAGTGAAAAGGAGCTCATAGTCTTCGCCACCGTTTAAGGCTGCTGTGACCAGGTTCATGTTAAACTCCTCGGCCATGCTGGCTGTTTGATAATCGATAGGAATGCGCTCTTCGTAAATACGGCATCCTACCTTCGAACTTTTACAAATATGAAGCAGCTCAGAAGCCAGTCCGTCCGATACATCAATCATTGATGTTGGTTTAATGTCTTTTTCTTTTAGCAAAGCTAAAATGTCTTTTCGTGCTTCCGGTTTTAGTTGGCGTTGTAGTATGTAATCGAAGCCATCAAAATCGGGTTGCATGCCGTTTTTACCTTCCAGAACTTTCTTTTCGCGTTCCAGCAGTTGTAGGCCCATATAGGCTGCGCCAAGGTCGCCGGTAACGCATATCAAATCATTCTCTTTGGCACCTGAGCGGGTGATGGCTTTCCCTTTTTCTACTTCGCCAACACAAGTGATGGCGATGGTGAGTCCGGTAAGGGATGCTGACGTGTCGCCACCTACAATGTCTACATTATGCCCCTCGCAAGCTAGCTTAATGCCGTTGTAGAGTTCATCCACCATTTCTACCGAAAATTTTGAAGAAATGCCTAAAGCTACTGTGATCTGAGTAGGCACTCCGCCCATAGCATAAATGTCTGAAAAATTGACAATAGCAGCTTTGTATCCCAGATGCATCAGGGGCGTATAGGTTAAGTCAAAATGTATGCCTTGCAATAATATGTCGGTAGTTACAAGGGTGTCTTTTTTTGAAGATATGATAGCGGCATCGTCGCCAACGCCAAGGGCGCTACTGTTTTGTTTAAGTTCTATTTTGCTGGTTAAGTGGTCTATCAGGCCAAATTCGCCCAGCTTTGATAAGTCTGTATGCTGCATAGGGTATTTAAATGCTTTGTGATTTTTTGCAAAGGTAAGGAAATTAGGGAAGAGAAATTCATTATTGAATGATTCAAAATTTTTAATTCAGCTTTTGCGGTGTTCTTGATTCTTTTGCCATAGATTCCCTTTTTCTTTGTTGAGCAAAATCATAATTTCTAAGGATGTGAGGGCATGACTAAACAACTACCTTTGTATTTTGTTATACATTAATAATTTTTAGCGATGTCAGACAACACAAATAATAAGAGCTTGCTTTTTACGCCGCAAACGCGTATGGCTGATTTGATTCATACCAACTATAATCTGATACCGGAGATTAGCCGGTTTAATATATCTTATGGTTTCGGTAATAAGACGGTTAAGGAAGTCTGTGCATTGCATGAGGTCAACACATCATTTTTTCTGTCGGTCATAAATTCTTCGCACCATCAACATTATCTTCCGGATGAAACTCTTCAGGATTTTAATATTAGTTTAATTGTCGATTATCTGAAAAATACGCACACCGAATATTTGGAGAAAAGAGTGCCTGAGATTGAGCGTTTGATAGAGGCTATGGAGAAGCAACTTAACCAAGAGGGAGCACGTAATGTTAAGTTGTTAAGTGATTTCTTTAAGAGTTATAAAAATGAATTGATAAAGCATTTGTCTATTGAGGACAAAGATGTTTTTCCTTATGCTATCGCTTTGGAGAAAAGCATACAATGCCAAAACTGTTATGCCGCATTACAAGATCGTGTGAAAGAAAGACCTGTCTCTGGGTTTGAGCATAAACATCAAGCTTTAGAGGTAACATTGAGTGATCTTAAGAATTTAATTATCCGTCATTTGCCTCCTGTCGTTTGTCGCGATCTGTGTCAGAAACTGTTGATGGCTCTTTTTAGTTTGGAAGAGGATTTTGTAAAACATACGCGCATAGAAGACCTCGTGTTATTGCCTCGTATGCATCAGTTAGAACAAAAAATTTTGAAGCAAAATGCCTAATTCAAAAACACATATCATTGTAGCATCTAAGCATGCTCTTTACCGTTTGGGGCTTAAGTATGTTTTGACTCAAATAGGGATAGATGCTGAGCTGAAGATGCTTGATTCTTTTCCAAAATTAAAGGATGCTATGGTTGATGCTAAAGTCAATTTTGTGATTTTGAGTGAAGATGTATTGGTAGGCTCTGATGATCTAGCTTTGAGTTTCCTTAATGATGATGATAGCGGGCGACAGATTCTTTTGATAGGAGATAGGGATATTTCTAAATACGATAAGCTGTGTTATATCAATCAGAACTTGGAGCAGGATGAAATGACGGAGCAATTAAGGGGTTTCTTTTTTGACCGCTATATAGAGGAAGCAGATCAAAGTGTATTGACAGATCGAGAGATAGAGGTGCTAAGAAAGGTAGCACAAGGCTACGCTAATAAAGAAATAGCTGATAAACTTTTTATAAGTATCAATACGGTGATCACACACCGCAAAAATATTACCGAAAAGTTGGGCATAAAAACAATCGCCGGTCTAACGGTTTATGCACTTATGAATAATATAATTATGCCGGAAGAAGTGCAGTATTAATCTAAGGTAAGATTCGTTTTATTGCAATATCATAACAAATGAGGATTGACTTGTGATAATTATAAATGTATATTTGCAGAGTAATATTTCATAACAATTGTGATTTTACACTAAGGTTTATTTGAAGACATTGGTTTAAAGGGTTTGGTTTTAGTGTTAATGTGTTTAGGTAGTAAATAAATTGACCCTTTTTGCATCCTGAAGTTGGTTTGGCAGGATGCATTTAAACCAATAAAGTAGATTAGTGAATGAAGGCGATGAGGTTTCCTACCCAAGGGAGCCTCATCTGTTTTTTACGGCTGTTTTATCCGTTTCACAATAAACCACCAGCCCATCCGTTTCAGATAATGATAACAAAACATAGAAATTAAGAAGATTCCTTTTACTTTTGTCTGAAAGTGTAGTAAGCAAATATGGCGAAGAAGAAAATAGCAAAGAACACCTCCTCAAAGCATAAAAAGCCAAATCTTTTATCGGTAATTTTGAATTGGACAATGGGTTTGGCGGGCAAACTAATGGGGCTCGTACTGACGCTGGTAGTGTTGTTTCTGGTAGCGGTGTATATTGGTATTTTCGGGCCATTACCATCGCACACAGAATTGTCGCATATTAATAATGATGTGGCCTCCGAAGTCTATTCGCGCGATGGTGTTTTGATGGGTAAGTATTACCTGCAAAACCGTATGAGTGTAGAAAATAAACTCATTTCGCCACACGCTATCAACGCCTTGGTGGCTACCGAGGATTCCCGTTTTTTTGAACACAATGGTTATGACCCCGTCAGTTTGGCGCGTGTGTTGTTTCGCACCGTTATCTTGGGCGACAAACGACAGGGCGGAGGCAGCACTATTGGTCAGCAGTTGTCCAAAAATTTGTACCCGCGTCAGTCTTACGGTGTATTGTCGATGGCTGTAAATAAATCAAAAGAGATTTTCATAGCCGCCCGCCTCGAAAAAGTTTATACCAAAGAAGAAATCTTAATACTTTACCTTAACACAGTCCCTTTTGGCGAAGATGTTTATGGTATAGAAGCAGCAGCTCAGCGTTTCTTTAGCAAGCCGTCAGCTGAGTTGGAAGAAAAAGAAGCGGCGGTGCTGATAGGTATGTTGGCCGCTAATACGGCTTATAACCCGCGCTTGCACCCGGAACGGTCTAAAACACGTCGTAATGTCGTGTTGGGACGTATGGCTGAGCAGGGTTTTGTGTCTCACGAAATAGCGGATAGCCTGATGGCTACTGCTATGGAACTAAAATACCGACGTATAGGTCATAACAATGGCCTGGCACCTTACTTCAGAAGCATGCTCAAAAAGGACGTGCAGCAGGTATTGGAAGAAAAATATGGTCAGCATTATAAGCTGTATACCGATGGATTAAAGGTGTATACGAGTATTGATGCCGGTATGCAACGCTATGCCGAAGAGGCCGTGCAGGAGCATATGGCGGTGTTGCAAAAGCAGTTTAAGGATCATTGGAAAGACCGTCAGCCCTGGGATAAGTCCCCGGAAGTGTATGAGCGTGAACTAAGGAAGTCCGAACCATACAAAGCAGGAAAAGCCCAAGGATGGAGCGACCAAGAGATAAAAGAGGCGATGATGCAGCTCAAAAAGATGACCGTTTTTGCTTACCCTAAAGAGAAAGAAGTGCATCTGTCCTCTCTTGATTCTATTGCTCATTATCTCAAGATTCTCAATACCGGCTTTATGGTGATGGATCCGCGCACTGGTGCTGTGCTTTCGTGGATAGGTGGGGTGAGTCATAAATATTTTCAGTACGATCATGTGACGGCACGTCGTCAGGTGGGGTCTACCTTTAAACCTATTGTGTATGCTGCCGCATTGCAGGAGGGTATGCAGCCCAGCGATTATATTTCCAACGAGCGTCGTGTGTACCAAGAGTACGACAACTGGTCGCCGGGCAATGCCAACGGTATGTACAATGGTTATTATTCGCTGAAAGGAGGATTGGCCTATTCTGTTAATACCATTACAGCTGCTATTATGGCCAAAGTAGGGGTGGATAATGTGTTGAATCTGGCCGAAGAAATGGGTATTGAGTCGAGGCTGCCCGCTGTGCCGTCCATCAGTTTGGGGACGGGGGAGATTTCCTTGAAAGAAATGCTGACGGCTTATGCTTGTTTTGCCAATGATGGAAAAAGCGTAGAACCCTACGGATTGCTGCGTATAGAAGATGCTCAGGGTAAGGTAATATACCAGCGTGAGGAGGATATACGGCTGCGTGTTTTTGATTCCGAGACGGCCCAATTGATGAATCAGATGCTGTGCAATGTCGTGGATAAAGGCACTGGCAGAACCTTGCGTTCCGTATATGGTCTTAAAGGACAGATAGCCGGCAAGACAGGAACGACTCAGAACAATGCAGATGGTTGGTTTATAGCCTATAATTCTCATTTAGTGGCAGGTGCCTGGGTAGGAGCGGAGAGTCCTCAGGTGCACTTCAGAACCACTACCTTGGGACAGGGGGCACACACTGCTTTGCCTATCTACGGCCGTTTTATGCAAAAACTACAGGCTGATCCCCATTATGATTCATATACCAAAGCCAGCTTTAAAGCTTTGTCCTTAGAACACAAAGAGATGATGGCCGCAGCTGATTTTGTGGAAAAAAATCCGGATAAGAAGATGTTCGGTATACTAAAATCCAAAGAAGAAAAGACGTTTGAGTTGCGCTTTGGTAAAAAAGACAGCGCCCAAGCTCTGGAAACTAAACCGGAAGATAAGAAAGAACGAAGACGCTTATTTAGGAGGAAAACGAAGTAGACCATTCGTAAATAAAGGCACTGAGATGTTTATAATTTATTTCCTATGAACATATTGGCGCGTAAAACTGTTTCTGTTAAAATTAAGCTTCAAACGGAATCAGCTAAATGAAAAGTCGACCAGGAATACGACAAATGCTAACGGCATTGTTTTTTAAGAAATCAGCTATTTCTGGCGATCTAATCAACCTTTATACCTTAAGATTTTCAAAAGACCTTGAACAAAAATACCAAAGAGATACCTACTCAGGAGATTTAATCGTTATCCGCATTTTATTACTTTCAGGTGTCGCTATGTATGCTTTTTTTGCTTTGCTCGATTATATGATACTTGGAGGGCATACACAGACGATGCTGATTATTCGTTTTGCTATAGTTATTCCTGTCATTCTTTCTGTCTTAGCTTTAAGCTATACAAAAGCATTTTTTCGTTGGAAAAACGTGTTATTGGCATTCGCTATATTTACTGCATCAGTTGGTATCATAACGATGACCATAATCATACCTACATTAGGTCGTAGTATGTACTACTCCGGTCTTTTGTTGATTCTGTTTTACAATTATATATTACGTATTCATTTTACGATAGCAACGCTTATTGGTTGGTTAATATTACTCTTCTACTACTTGTCTTTTCTTTTGTTTCCCGAAGCAACAAAAGAAACGTTATGGATTAATCTGTTTTTTCTGACATCCATCAACCTAATAGGCATGCTTGCATCGTATTCAATTGAATTTTTCATGCGCAAAAACTACCTTTTTAGCTTGGAACTTAATGTTGAGCGTCAGAAGGTTATTAAGATGAATAAAGAATTAGAAGAGCGTGTTTTGGAAAAAACAAAAGCCCTTGAAAAAGACATAGAACACCGTAAAATAATAGAAAAAGATCTCATTAAAGCGAAAGAAAAAGCCGAAGAAAGTGATCGCTTAAAAGCTGCCTTTTTAAATAATATGAGCCATGAAGTGCGTACGCCCATGAATGGTATTCTTGGATTTACTGATTTGCTGGCTAAGGTAGATCCTCATTCTGCTAAATTCTACAGATATATAAGCATATTAAAAAAGAGTGCCCACAGATTAATGGGTACGGTGGATGATTTAATAGCTATCTCACATGTACAAACAGGTCAAGTAGAAGTTTCTATGGCTCAGTTTGATTTCGTAAAAATGCTGGAAGATCTCATCGACACCTATCATAAAAAAGCCAAAAACAAAGGTTTAACATTAAAGTATAATCATTGTTCTGAAGATAAAATACTTATTTACAACGATAAAGGTAAGGTGGAGTTTATAATCTCCAGCTTTATAAAAAACGCCATAACTTTCACCAATGAAGGCGGTGTTGAAGTTTTTTGTCAAAACACAGACGATAGTATATGTATTTCTGTAACAGATACAGGCATAGGGATACCAAAATCAAGACAAGAGGCTATTTTTAATAATTTTGAGAAATCAGATGTCCAAGATATTCAGGCACATCAAGGCTCCGGTCTTGGTCTTTCATTGTCTTTAGCTTATGCTAATACTTTAAATATGAGTATTGTGTTAGATTCTGAAATCCATGTAGGCTCCACCTTCAGTTTAATCATTCCCAAGGAGGAAATAACTAAAGCAGAATAAGAACCAGCAAACAGTAAACCCGGGTTTCTAGGAGTTAAATATTGAATATTAAGCCTATGCCACCAGCAGCAAAGGCTACTATGATATTAACTATTTTTACGGCAACAAAGCCCTTTTTAGACTCTGCTAGCAGCGGTAACATTCCGTGACCATCCTGAGCTATAGAGCTAGCTATAAGAATACTGAATGGAATAACACCGGAAGCAAATAAGCTAACAAAGACGAGATGAGGGCCTGATTCTGGTACAATACCCAAAAGCACAGCAAGTAAAAGCACCCACCATAGATTACCGGACACCCATGTTTCGACGTCAATGTAGATCATCAGAAAATGCATAAGCACCAGCACCCCAAAGACCCATAGAAAAATACGGGGTAAATGCACTTTTACAATATGTTTCCAAATGTGTTCTTTCAGAAAATGATCGGGTACACTTACAGCAACAAAAAGCGCAAAACTAAACGATAATAACAACGTGATACGAATCCAGATATCGGCGCCACCAGCCAATAAACGGGTCACAAGACCAACAATGAGCAAGCTAACAATCACCACTATCACTATACGGTAGAGGCTTGGGCGTGATACATTCAACCAAAAGGTTGAACGGTCAAAACACCGGCAATGTTCTTCCAGGGGTAATTTTTGCTCACGCAAACCATTCAGGATTTTTGTAGGCTTATAAAGTTTATCACTCAAATATCCTGCGGCAATACCGATGATAAAGAGAATAGCTGTCAGTAATAAGGCCTTTTGAGGAAACATAGAAAACATGACAAATGCTTCATCGCCGCTTGTGGCTATCATCGTGGTCACCAAGGCTCCAAAGGTCACCAAACGATGAGAAAATAAGGCCACCATAGTAAAGGCCCCCAAGCAACCGGGGATAGCTCCCATTACCGCTGCTATTAAGTACTGACGCCAGATATTACCTTCTATTAGCTTACGCCAAATGCCTTTGGTTTGGACATTTACATACTCGATTAAGACCATCATGATAAATACAAAGCCCGAAATCATGATGGATTTCATTAACAATTGAAAAAACATCTTACATCATTTTGTTTCAACCGACAATATTAATCATTATCATCCTGATATAAAATGATTATTATCACAAAAGTAGCTTAAAGTGAAAAAGTAGTATGTTCCATTGGGGTATAAATACCAATTTTGTTTTAAGATGAGCCTATAATAATTTTATTGATTGTGTGCTTGTTTATAGGTGAATCTTTAAGTGATACCGGTATGGTCTGATAGTGAACCACTAAGAATAAAAGGTAAGACCTTTTGTTCTTAAAATTCGTGTCGTTAAACTCAGCGGAGCTGCTCCATCAAATTCGTATAATTCGTTGAGAATATAGATTTTTCTGTTTCAATTTTTGATGCTATAGAGTTTTACCTGTAATCTACCGTATAGTCTTTATAATTTTAATCCTGATGTACATCGGGAGAGGCATAGCCATCCGCGAGCGCCGGAGCTACTCTGTGGAGGTGCTAGCTACATTGATATTTTAAAACACAGATAAAAGGCAAAAGAATGAATTGAAAATCAGCGAAGCTAAATTATAAGGATCATTTTAGTACCATATTGGTATAAGCCCTCAACACGGCGTTATAGCTGAGAAAACGCCCAATAAACCAACTAATACTTTTTCTGGTTTTCTATAATCCCCTGACTGCCATATAGAAAAATATTACCTCCAATCACTTATTTTTTTTGATAAAAAATTCGTTTTTCAGATGAATGTTTTATAGCTTTGGAGGCCTAAACCTATTCTTTTGAACACATTACCCCACATAAAATGCACGGCAGGCACGCTACAACAGCGCGATGTGGTATTTTTGCGTTTCGCTTTTAACGACGCATTACGGCTGGTAGTAAAGGCCATTCCCGGGGCAAAATACTCCAGTACCGAGAAAGATTGGTATTTTTTTAAGGAAGATTTTAATCTGAATACATGTTTTCAGGCATTACGGGGAAAAGCTTATCTGGATTATTCTGAGCTGAAAAAGAAAACCCCTCAGAAACTCCCTGAGCGTCATATAAAAAAAGCCGATTATTCTTACCGTTCATCTACGGTTTTGCCCAAAGGGTATAGCGAAAGGCTTATTCTGAAGGGATATGGTGAACAGACCAATAAGACCTACATTGCCTATATGAAGGATTTTGTGAATTATTTCAAAGGTAGAATTCTTGAAGATGTAAGCGTAGATGATATCAATGCCTACCTGTTACATTTAATTAAAACCAGACATATTTCCAAATCTCAACAGAATCAGAGGGTCAGTGCTATTAAATTTTACTATGAGAAAGTATTAGGACGAAATAAAGAGTATTATAATATACAACGGCCGAAAAAGGAATTTCACTTACCCAAAGTGATTTCAGAAAAAGAAGTACTCGCCATTCTTCATTCTATTAAGAACATTAAACACAAGGCTATTATTGCAACGATATATTCTGCAGGACTTAGGCGTAGTGAATTACTAAACCTTAGGAAGGAGGATTTATGCTACGACAAGAGTCTGATCTTTGTCCGCGGAGGGAAAGGAAAAAAAGACCGGACTACTATATTTTCAGACTCATTAAAAATAGTTATTCGTAAATATATCGAAGAAAAAAAACCGAAGTATTGGTTGTTTGAGGGCAATAATCATAAAAAATATAGCTCGTCGAGCGTTGCTACCTTGCTTGATAATGCTGCCCAAAAGGCTGGTATACAACAGCACGTTACACCACATATGTTACGGCATTCTTTTGCTACACATTTGATGGATAAGGGCACTAGTACAAGAATTATCCAAAGCTTGCTAGGTCATGAATCCAGCAAAACTACAGAAATATACACTCATATTTCAGAAAGGTCTCTGAACAGAATCAAGAATCCTTTAGATGCTATAATTGAGGATAATGATCTGGCTGACAGGAGAGATGATAAAAACACATATAAGAGGGATAATAACACA
>DHQI01000114.1 GCA_002408065.1 Bacteroidales bacterium UBA5342 | reverse complement strand
TAATCCCCCTACCTACTCGATTACCTGATGTATAAGGCACTTTCCAAGAACACCATGACGTAAAGACCAAGGCCATGATTAGGAGTGCTGTTTTTTGTGTCTTTTATCACAAAAGCCAATCCCTTGCTATTTTCTGTTTTATACTCTTAGTGTCAGAAAATCAGTGATTAAGAGTTTGTAAACAGACATCACCTTCCGATATCTTTTACGGTAAAATACAACAAAAGGCGGCTTGTAGTGTTGTGTTCGTGGTGGTAAGAGAAAGAAAAATCTGCTCTTTAACACCCTTCTTGCTGTTTAATAGTTAGTTAATCTTTTTATTTGATTGACTGTTATACGTTTAATGAAAGTTCAAAATTTGCCGCATATCGCAGAATATCAGTATTGTAGTTTGGGGTTTTTGTTGTTGAATGTTTAACGAAGTGTTGTGTTTATTAGGTTATAAAATATATGGCTGCAGCCTTATTTGAGGGATGAAATCTTACACCATAATTTAAAAGCAAATTATTGGCTTGAAAAGCGGTGAATTTTTGAAAAATCAGATAAAAGCCTATATTTGCGCACGTTTTCACAGCCGCTAAGGCAAAAATACTCTTCTAAAAAAAAAAGCGAGAACTGAACATTTATTCAATAAAGATAGCAACATCCTTACCACGTTGCATTCTCCGCTTTTTCTCAAATCACGATCAATCATTTTTTACGGCTTAAAAATTTTACATCAGCCAAATCATTGATCCAAGCATTTTGATGGCTTCATTGCCATTAAAAGTTCTTTTATTAACCAAATTTTTAAATTATGAAAAGAATCTTAACAGTGATTGCAGTGGGAGTTTTATTTGCTCAGATGGCTTTTGCCGGCGGCATAGTCACGAACACTAACCAAAGTGCCGAATGGGTACGTATGCTTAGCCGCGATGCCTCTACTGACATCGATGCTGTTTATTTTAACCCGGCAGGGGTCATTGCTTTGGGCGAAGGACTTCATTTCTCTCTTAGTAATCAGTCTATTTTTCAAGAGTATAAACTTACGGATGACTACTCTACATTGAACGACGGTACTTATACAGGCGATGTATCAGCACCGCTATTTCCTAACCTTTATGCTTCTTTTAACAAAGAAAAATGGGCTGTTTCAGCTGGTTTAGGCGTGATAGGTGGTGGTGGATCTGCAGAATATTCGCGTGGAATGCCGGCTTTTGAATTACAAGCAAGCGGTATTCCTAGCTCTCTTACTTCATCCGGTATCCCTACTACAGCTTATTCATTGGATCAATATTTTGATGGATCTTCCATATTTTATGGTGTACAGATGAATTTTACTTACAAGTTTAGTGATATGATTTCTGCTTCAGTTGGTGGACGTGTGGTCATTGCTAATAACCAATATACTGGTTATTTGAAAAATGTAATGATTAATCCTGATATGTCAGCACATGCTTTGGGGGCGTCTTTACCTATGTATACTGGTAGTATGGTATCTGCTACAGATTTTTTCACCAATATGTCTGCGGCCCTTACGGGTGTAGCTAATAGTGCCTATGCCGGTGCTACAGCCATGAACGACTTGGTGTCCGCTGCTCCGGATCTTACATTTGCTCAGGCAGAAGCTGGTATTCCAACGTTTGATGCTGCAGCACGCGCTCAGCTCGAAGGCGGTTTATTGGCTCTTGGTATACCACAAGCTCAAATTGATCAGATGACCTTAGCGCAAGCTCAGGGTACTTACCAGGCATTGGGTGAGGGTTATACAGAAAGCGCTACAGGTGCAACAGATAATGCTGCAGCTACTACAGACAAAGATGTGGATGTCACACAGACGGCTATAGGTATTACACCCATTATAAGTGTTAATATTACGCCTAACGATAAACTAAATATTGGTCTTAAATGGGAAGGTAACACAACTTTGGAATTTGAAAATGACACTAAAGTGGATGGTACAGGTATGTTCCCTGATGGTACTACCTTTAACCGTGATATGCCTATGATGTTGAGCGCTGGTGTTCAATATAAAGTAAGTGATAATTTCCGTGCTCAGGCTGGATATCACTTGTTCATGGACAAAAATGCTGACTGGAGTGGTCGCGAAGATTTGGTTGACGATAACTTGTACGAGCTATCTATAGGAGCTGAGTACGACATCAACGATATGTTTACTCTAAGTGCCGGTTATTTGATGGGACGCACAGGCGTATCAGAATCGTATCAGGATAACCTTAGCTTCTCGTTAAGCTCAAACACAGTGGGTTTTGGAGCACAAGTAAACCTAAGCGAAGCTTTGAGTGTAGATCTTGGTTTTGGTAAGATGATGTATGTAGACATGGACGAACACGTGGCTGCTGATGCAGCTGCTGGTACGGCAGCACATATCACCAACTACGACAAAGACGGTTATATGTTTGCTATAGGCGTTAACTATAGCATTTTCTAAAAGAATATGATAAAATAATTATAAAGGGCAGGGGTATTATTCTCTCCCTTTTTTTGTGTCCTTATCCCAGATGGCGTTACTAACGTTTATGGGTTTCTTTTAATAGTCAGGAAATAAAGCTTTTAAGGGGCTGTTGAAACGTGTGATTTATTTGCTTCTTTTGATAGAAAAGATAAAACCTTATATTTGTGCTTATTCTTAAGTAAGAACAGGTACCATTCTAATGGAATCTGTGAAGCTCTAAATAAAAGTTGATAACTGATATGAATTCAAATAAAGACCTCATACTATTGATATAAAATTCATTCTAAAACTATTGGCTTTTTCTAAAATTTAATAAACAGCGATATATTTTGTAATAGTAATTCTTCAAGCAAATATATCTTATTTCGGTTTTTAATGAATAAGTATTCATTTAGAACGTTTTTTATTTACCAAAACATATTATTATGAAAAGAATCTTACGCGTGATTGCATTGGGTATTTTTATCTTGTCAAATGGCTTTTGCCGGTGGTATTGTCACGAACTCTAACCAAAGTGCTAAATGGGTTCGTATGCTTAGCCGTGATGCCTCTACCGACATAGATGCTGTCTATTACAACCCTGCAGGCGTTGTGGCTCTAGGCAACGGTTTTCATTTTTCTTTAAGCAATCAAATAATATCTCAGGAATATATTCTAGAGAATGATTTAACAGGTTTACGTTTAGGGAAATATGTAGGGGATGTAGATGTGCCGCTATATCCTAATGTGTATGCTTCATACAACAAAGAAAAATGGGCTGTAAGTTTTGGTTTTGGTCCTATTGGCGGAGGTGGTTCTGCTGAATATGCCGATGGTTTACCTCAATTTGATATGTTATTGATGAGCAATTTTGGCGCCAATCCTGCTACAGCTCCGCTGATAGGTAATTATGATGTTGATATGGCTTTTGAGGGGAGCTCTGTCTTTCTTGGCACTCAGCTGGGCATTGCTTATAAGCTTAATGATGTGATTTCTGCATCGCTTGGTGCACGCTTGGTGCTTGCCAATAATGAATACACCGGACACATCCAAGATATAACAAGTGGTGGTGTAGCAGTGCCCTTCCCGGCTATTGAAGTGGATGCCACTCAGTCTGCTGTCGGCTTTACGCCTATCATAGGCCTTAATTTTACGCCTATGGAGCAGTTAAATATTGGTTTGCGATGGGAAGGCAATACCAGCCTTGAATTCACAAATGATACGGAAGTAGATGGTTCAGGAATGTTCCAGGATAATGCTAAAACAAATAGAGATATACCGATGACTTTAAGTGTAGGTATAGGCTATAAAATCTCAGAGGTTTTTAGAGCTCAACTGGGGTATCATTCTTATTTTGATGGTAATGCCGACTGGGATGGGCGAGAGGATAATATTGATCATAACCTTAATGAGTTTTCACTCGGGTTAGAATATGATATTAATGATATGTTTACCGTAAGTGCTGGTTATTTGAAAACGTATACTGGTGTAAGTGAAGCATATCAGCAAGAAATGAGTTTCAGTCTTTCATCCAGCAATTTTGCTTTTGGCGGGCAAATTAATCTTAACGAGCAATTGAGTTTTGATATTGGTTATATGATGATAAACTACGACGATATGGAGGTTGCTTCTACGGGTTATACTACAACTTACGGAAAAGACGGTTGGATGTTTGCCTTAGGGGTAAACTACAGTGTTTTCTAAGGTGAAAACCCCAGATGAAAACTTAATAGTTTGTTAAAAAGCTGGTTCTTTTAAGAATCGGCTTTTGTTCTTTTTTCGACAACGATACCACCTTAATTTTGGTCTTTATTTTAACCTTTCTATTATATATTTCATCTTTTACACGAATGAATACTACATTTGCATTCAAACGAAAGGCTTTTATGACGAAAACTATATTTACAACAGCTTTATTATTTCTCATTACGCTTCTTTCGGCTCAGAGCATAGAGGAACTGGAACAATCAGCCGGAGAGAAAATGTCGAATGCCGATTACGTAGGTGCTCTAACGGATTTTAAGAAAGCCATAGAACTCATCAGCGAAGAAGGCTCACACTCTACCACTTATGCCTATGCCGGCATGTGTGCCAAGGAGTTGGGAGAGAATGCCCTGGCCAAAGAGTACTTTACAGAATCCGTTAAACGTGGTATTGAAGAACCCATGATTTTTGATGAACTGGCAGCTATCGCCAAAAAAGAAAAGGATTATGCTACACAAATCATGGCTTACCAAGCTGGTGTGGAACGCTCCCCTGCCGATTTGCAGAAGTACCAACTAAAGCTTTGTTCTGTTTATAAAAAACAAAAAGACGGCGCCCAACTACTAAGCGCGGCAGAAGCCATTTTAGCTTATGACGCTCAAAACACCAAAGCGCTGGAATATAAAGGTACAGCCCTTCAATACCAAAAGAATATGAAGGAAGCTTATGCTGTTTTCCAAGAGCTTTATGCTGCAGATCCGGAAAACATCAATGCTAATATTTTCTTAGGTAATTACAGCTATCAGGTAGGGAAAAGCAAGCTGGCTGCTGCCCGAAAAAAGTACGATGCTATCCCTAACCCGACACGTGTACAGTGGCACGAAAACAACGAAAAAAGCATGGCCATAATGGAAAAATACTACCGTCCGGCCATCGGCTATATGGAGTATGTATATTCTGAAAAGCCCAGCTCTTCGGTAAAGAAAATGTTATTTACTATGTACACCAAGCTGGGGGAAAAAGAGAAAGCTACCTTGTATAAGTAAATTTGAAAGAGTAAAAATGTTTAAGGCTATTAAATAAACAGTTAATGCTCTTTGGCTAAGTCTCAATTTTTGGGGGGGGATAAAAGAGGTAGTTAATAATATGAAATTAGAATTCATCGATTAATTTTCTTACTTACTGTAGACCTCAATTTCATTTTCACGTCTTCCCATGTTATATCTGCAAACATCTTCGGCATTGCTTCTTGCTCTGCATCCTCAAAATACAATAAGCTTTTCAAGACCAAATAATCCATTCCATCAGGATACTTCTTTTTGTACAAAGAAAGCATATCTTCTAAAGTGTATTCTTTCAATAAATAATAAAGATCTATAAAGTCTTTTTTGGCCCCTCTCCCTGTTACAGCCGCCAATTTCATAGCAACAATATCATCCTTTTGAGCTAATTTCAAATTATTCTCTTCAAGTGGGTTGACCAACCAAGAATAAGGGTATTTAACAAAATCAACCTTAACATCATTAATTAAAAAAATTTTAATGTTCTCTGAATTCTTAATAGTTACAACCTTTTTAAACTGGTTTAAGTGCTTAATTAGTGTATAATCATCACAATCCATTTGCCCAAAAAGATCCAGATCTACCGATTGGCGATGTCCTAATTGTAAAGCAAGTGAAGTACCTCCTACAAGATATAAATTATTAAAATCCGGAATTGACTGAAGTTTATTTAAAAGTTCCAGTGTTTCGGCTGTGACTGTTGAGTAGTGTAACATCGGAACTTATTTAGAGGAATCTCGCTTAATTGAGAGATAAAATTGGCAGATTTGGGTTCCAGTTCTCTAAGTTGAGACGCAATTTTACCCATTTTTTTTAATCCAAAATATGATTGTAACTGACGAAAATCATCTAACATACCATATTCAAGTACTCGTGAAACAATCAGGTTTTGATGCTTCTCTATATCCAAAGTAGATGCATCAACATCCCAAAAGAGGTGTTTTGATAAGTTTTGTATGTCTAATTGTTTCTGCACTGTAAGATTTATTTCTACAAATATACGATTATCCTAAAAATTGTCGCCAATTCTCACGCTTTTGCTCAAACGAATAAGAGGCATTAGCCGGGCTGGTTGATAAAAAAGTGTAATAAGTCAATTCACGACTCCTCTCAAAATACTTGTCGTAAAGCTGAGCTGCTTTCTGTCCGTTGAAGGCAATAAGCTTTATCGAAGGATTATCTTTTAGTAGCTCAGGTATGGTATTCGCAACTTCTTTTTTGATGTCAGAATCTAAGCTACCGGGGCGGTGAGCAGTATGGCAGACATCCCATAACGCAATTTTGTTTTGCTTAGCAAAATTAATTCGTTCAGAATATACCTCAGAAAAATCACCCTCAAATAAATCAAAAATAATTCGCCAAAAGGCATTGCGAGGGTGTCCGTAGTATTGCTGTTTGCGTAACGATTCTTTGCCAGGAAGGGTGCCTAGAATCAACACACTGGGATGATCACCTAAAACCGGTGGGAATGATTGGGAAAAATCTGACATAACTATACATCACGTGCATTTTCTACCTCGGTGAATACCCGCATAAAATTACCGCCCCATATTTTGGCAATATCACGTTTCGAATAGCCTCGTTTTAAAAGCTCGGCAGTCACATTCGGTGCTTCACTAATGTCGTTAAAGCCACTGATACCACCGCCTCCGTCAAAATCTGTTCCAATGCCTACGTGGTTTATTCCTGCTACCTTCACCATATGATCAATGTGATCCACAGCATCTTCAAGTGTTGCTTTTTTCTCAGGAAAATCTTCATAAATCTGATGCCACTCTTTCACACCGGCCGCTCGGCGTTCCGGACTCAAGTCTTTAAAATGATTATATTTTTCCCTTAATTCTTTTAGCGCCTTTTCTCGTTCAGGGTTTTCGGGCTGCTCTTTGATATAACTATTGAGCACACAAAGCTGTATAACACCTCCATTTTTGGCTAAAGCCTTGAGCATAGCATCATCCATATTGCGTGGATGGTGGCAAATGGCACGGGCCGACGAATGCGAGGCTATTACCGGATGTTCGGAATGCTCCAGTACATCATAAAAAGCTTGATCCGATATATGCGATACATCTACCATCATACCCAAGCGATTCATCTCCTTCACGACTTCTACACCAAAAGGGCTCAAACCATTATGTTCGGCTCCGTTTTTATCCGTCGACGAATCGCAGATATCATTATTCTTGGTATGACACAGCGTAATATAACGTGCTCCTAGATGATAAAATTCTTCCACATTCTTAAGGTTGATACCAACAGGGTAACCATTCTCAACTCCTATATAAATGGCCCGTTTACCGGTTTTTTGCAAACGGTAAATGTCTTTTGAGGAGGTGGCTATCTCAGCCATTTCGGGATATTTGTTAACCGAAGCATTAATGGCTTCAAAAATATCCAATGCTTGCTGCTTAGCTTTCTTTATGCTTTCAGCATCTCGCGAACCTTGGCCTATAAAAACGGCGAAAAAAGAGGCGTCTATACCACCGGCTTTCATCCGTGGAAAATCCACCCGGCTTTTATACTTTTTTACATCATTCCACTGCGATAAATCAAGCTTGCCATCCAACAAACCAAGAGGTGTATCACAATGTGAATCAAGCGTCAGAATATTGAAATGTATTTTGTTTGCCCGGCGTTTTAGTTCTACTGTATCAAGTGCTAAATTTCTTGCATTTAGCGGAGTAGTTAGTGCTAAACCAGCACCTGCTACTATCGATTGTTTTATAAATTGTCGTCTTGTCTTCATATTGTATAACTGTCTTTGAACAGGTTCACTACTAAAGTGTTTTGGGAAAAAATTATAAGGATCATTTTATGCGCTTTTGATTTGAAAACAAAGTAAAGAATTATTGTTTTAAAACACCGGCTTGTAAGATTAAAAAAAGCGCCATCCCAACTAAGGAACGACGCTTTCATATTTTATAAGTAATCTGCTAAAGCCTTACAGCTTTTTAGCCACCTCTACTTCTTCGAAGGATTCCACAAGGTCACCCACTTTGATGTCGTTGTAGCCGGCTATGTTAAGACCACACTCGTAGCCTTTGGCCACTTCTTTGGCGTCGTCTTTGAAACGTTTCAATGATTCCAGTTCTCCGGTGTAGATCACAATACCATCGCGGATCAGGCGTACCTTGCTATTACGGGTAATTTTTCCGTCGCGTACCATACAACCTGCAATAGTACCCACTTTAGATATTTTGAAGGTCTCAAGTATCTCAACGGTAGAGGTGATTTTGTCCTTAATTTCAGGAGAAAGCATGCCTTCCATGGCCGATTTGATTTCTTCTATCGTATCGTAGATGACAGAATACAAGCGGATATCGATCTCTTCGCGCTCTGCTAATTGACGGGCTTGTACCGACGGACGCACTTGGAAACCAATAACAATAGCTTCAGAGGCCGCTGCCAACATAATGTCGGATTCGGAAATTTGTCCCACACCTTTGTGTATCACGTTCACCTGAATTTCTTCTGTTGACAGTTTAATCAAGGAATCAGAAAGAGCTTCGATAGAACCATCTACATCACCTTTTACTACAATGTTAAGCTCTTGGAAGTTACCGATAGCAATACGACGGCCAATCTCATCTAATGTAATGTGTTTCTGTGTACGTACTCCCTGCTCACGTTGCAACTGCTCACGTTTTGTAGCAATCTCACGGGCTTCTTTTTCCACTTCCATCACATTGAAGTTGTCACCGGCGGTAGGTGCTCCGTTCAATCCCAGAATTAATACTGGCTCGGCAGGCCCTACTTCTTGTACGCGTTGACCCCGCTCGTTGAACATTGCTTTTATGTGGCCGTAGTACGAACCTGCAAGGACGACATCACCTTGTTTCAAGGTGCCGTTTTCTACCAGCACTGTAGCCACATAGCCACGACCTTTATCCAATGATGATTCAATAACAGAGCCGGTAGCCAAACGTTTAGGGTTGGCTTTCAATTCCAGCATTTCAGCTTCCAACAATACTTTTTCAAGTAATTCATCGATATTAAGACCTTGCTTGGCAGAAATATCTTGTGATTGGTATTTACCTCCCCATTCCTCTACTAGGTAGTTCATTTGTGAAAGTTCTTCTTTCACGCGGTCAGGGTTGGCGCCTGGTTTATCAATTTTGTTAATGGCAAAAACGATTGGAACCCCTGCTGCCGAAGCATGGTTAATTGCTTCGATAGTTTGAGGCATTACATTGTCGTCGGCTGCAACAATAATAATTGCAATATCGGTTACTTGTGCACCACGGGCACGCATGGCTGTAAATGCTTCGTGGCCCGGAGTATCCAAGAATGTTATATCTCTGCCATCTTCCAGGCTCACATGATAAGCGCCAATGTGCTGGGTAATACCCCCTGCCTCTCCGGCAATTACGTTTGTACTTCTAATCTAGTCAAGCAATGAAGTTTTACCGTGGTCAACGTGTCCCATAACCGTAANNATCAATTTTGTTAATGGCAAACACAATAGGTACACCTGCTGCAGTTGCGTGGTTGATGGCCTCCACAGTCTGAGGCATCACGTTATCATCAGCTGCTACAATAATAATAGCAATATCGGTTACCTGAGCACCACGTGCACGCATAGCCGTAAAGGCTTCGTGACCCGGTGTGTCAAGGAATGTTATTTCCTTACCATCATCCAATGTTACATTATAAGCACCGATGTGCTGTGTGATACCACCGGCCTCACCGGCTATCACGTTAGCTTTACGGATGTGGTCAAGCAAGGACGTTTTACCATGGTCTACGTGTCCCATCACTGTTACGATAGGAGCGCGTGGTACCAAGTCGGCTTCATCATCTTCTTTATCTTCGATAGCTTCTTGTACCTCTACACTTACAAATTCTACTTCGTAACCAAATTCAGAAGCAATAAGAGTAATTGTTTCGGCGTCCAGACGTTGGTTGATCGAAACAAACATACCCAATGACATACAAGCAGAGATAATCTCTGTTACACCTACGCTCATCATATTAGCGATGTCGTTAGCTGTTACGAACTCTGTTACTTTCAGAGTTTTGCTTTCTTCAGCTTGACGAGCTAACTCTTCTTCGTGACGCTCTTGTACCATATCACGTTTTTCGCGACGGTACTTAGCGGTGTTGAATTTGCTTCCTTTATTGGTAAGTCTTGCAAGGGTTTCTTTTACTTGCTTTTGTACATCTTCTTCGCTCACCTCTTTTTTAGGAGCTGGCTTACGGCCTTTGTTGCGTCCTTTTCCGGCGGCTTGTTTGATGTTGACTTTATCATTCTGAATACGTTTACGTTTTTTGCGTGGGTTAGTTTCCCCTTCACGCTTCTCACGTTCTTTCTTCAGTTCTTCTTTCGATTTTTTGTTTGGACGCGTACGTTGGTTAATGGTAGAGAGGTCAATTTTATCCAAGACTTTAATCTTGTTTTCTACATTAACTTTTACACGTATGTCGGCTTGTCCATCTTTGCCCGTTTCTTGTTTGGCCTCAGCGGGAGCTTCTTCTTCTTTTTTAGCAACAGGTTTTTCTTTCACCTGAACTTTTTCTTCTTTTACTTGCTTTTTAGCCGGAGCAGGAGGAGCTGGTGCTTCTTTTTTGGCTTCCACTTTAGGAGCTGGTGCAGGAGCAGGCTCTTCTTTAATTTTTTCTACTTTAGGTGTCGGCTCTGGCTTTGGCTCTGGTTCAGGTGTAGGAGCAGGAGCAGGAACAGCTTCTTCTTTTACTTCCTTCACCTCAGGTTCTGCTGCCGGTTGTTTTACTTCCGGTACTTCTTCCACTACAGGTTTAGGTGCTTCTGCTTTTTCTTCCTTAACGTCGGCTACAGGAGCTTGCTCTACCGTTTTCTTTTCCTCCTTAGGCGCAGCTTTAGGCTTAGGATTAAGATCAATCTTACCTAAAATCTTAGGCCCGTTTTGCTTAGGCTCTTCCGTTTTTGCAGGTTCCTCTTTTTCTTTCAGATCAACCTGTTCGTGACGTCCTTTATCAAGGGTTACAGTTTCTTTGTTTTGGTCTTTGTTGTGACGTTTTTCGCTGATCATATCAGACTTTTTCTTGACCTCTACGTCACTACTAAACTCCTTAAGCAAAGCTAAATGTTGCTCGTCGGTAATCTTAGTGTTAGGACTCTCTTTGATGTCCTTGAATCCTTTTTTGTGTAAGAATTCGACCATCGTAGAGATTCCCACATTCAACTCGCGAGCAATCTTATTTAATCTTTGTACTGCCATACTTATTCAATTATGAATTACGAATTAGTAATTACAAATACTTTATTGTTAAAAATCCACTATTTATCAGGGAAGATAGTAGTAAAACCCCCAATGTTTATTCAAATTCAGCAGAAAGAATACGGATCACATCTTCGATCGTTTCTTCTTCTAAATCGGTACGGTGCAGTAGCTCTTTATTGGTGAGCTCCAACACGTTTTTAGCTGTGTCGCAACCAATAGCTTTAAGGGCATCAATTACCCATCCGTCTATTTCGTCGCTAAATTCATCAAGATTTACATCTTCTTCGTCCTGTGCCGATTCACGGTAAACATCTATTTCATATCCGGTCAGCTGACTGGCTAGTTTAATGTTCATACCACCTTTACCAATGGCGAGAGAAACCTCATCAGGTTCCAGATAAACATTAGCACGCATATTATCATCGTCCAGTTTTACCGAAGTCACTTTTGCCGGGCTTAAAGCACGCGTAATCAATAGTGATGTGTTGGCGGTATAGTTAATGATATCGATATTTTCGTTTTTCAATTCACGAACAATACCGTGAATACGTCCACCTTTTACCCCTACACAAGCACCTACCGGATCGATGCGTTCGTCGTAAGATTCCACAGCTACCTTAGCACGCTCGCCAGGTATACGTACAATCTTCTTAATTGTAATCAGTCCATCGAAGATTTCCGGAATCTCTAATTCAAACAAACGCTCCAGAAATACAGGAGAAGTACGGGATACAAAAATCAGTGGATTATTGTTGCGCATCTCTACTTTAGAAACTACAGCGCGTACGGTGTCGCCTTTACGGAAAAAGTCGCTTGGAATTTGCTCGTTGCGTGGCAAGATAAGTTCGTTTTCCTCGTCATCCATCAAGAGCATTTCTTTTTTCCAGATCTGATATACTTCAGCAGTAATGATATCACCTACGCGGTCTTTGTATTTGGCATAGATTTGGTCTTTTTCCAATTCCATTATCATTCCAGAAAGGCTCTGACGTAAGTTAAGAATAGCGCGGCGACCGAAATCGATAAAACGAACCTCATCGGAGCATTCCTCACCAACTTCATAATCTTCGTCAATTTTCTTAGCATCTGTAAGTGAAATCTGAGTGTTCGGATTCTCCACTTCACCATCTTCTACCACTTCTCGGTTACGCCAAATCTCAAAGTCACCTTTATCCGGGTTAATGATGACGTCAAAATTATCATCACTTTCAAACATTTTGCGCAACACACTACGGAAGGCATCCTCCAGGATACTCATCATAGTAGCACGGTCAATGTTTTTTAACTCTTTAAACTCCGAAAATGTGTCTATCAAATTGATATGTTCCATGTTACATTTTTAAAGCTAAATGCTGAAAATATCAGCAGGGTTTATTGTTATTTATTTGAATTTTATCACCAATCTCACAGAGCGTACTTCATCATATTTGAAAGGATATTGTTCTACGACTATCTGTTTTTTCTTTTTGCCTTCAACTTTTTCCATCTGTTCTGTTTCAAGTTCAAAGCCTTCATTGGAAACATTCTTTAGTACGCCGGACATTTTTTTATTATCCATAGTAAAAAGTTCTACTTCCTTGTTTTCATTTTTATAAAAATGATTCAACACTTTGAAAGGAGCAGAAGCACTGGAGCTGGAAACTTCGAGCTCAAAATCTTCTACATCGCGGTCGAGCTCTCCCTCTATCATTTTAGAAATGCTGACGCAATAGTTGATACTAACGCCCGTAAACGAGTCGATTTCTACATATATCTGATTGGCCGGCGACACTTTTACTTCAACAGCAAAGACATCATCTTCTGCCAGCTTTTCATCGATAAATGAATGTATTAATTCCTTTGTAATCATTTGAGTAAGGTACAAAAAAAGAGGACAATCGTTGTCCTCTTCCCTTTTCTGCGGTGCAAATATACACTTTTTATTGATAAGTTGTTTATTTTTCTCGTAATTGAAGTGTAGATTCAGTCCTATATGCCACACGAATTTCAATAAATTCGATTGCAATTTCTTGCTATAAATAGTTAGTGAACTTACTTAAAAAAACACCAAAAATTCTCTTGTTGTTTAATTTTCTATTCTTACCTCTAGCCCCTCTTCAGCCAAAAGAGCTATAGATTTGGAGCAAATATTATCATTACAAATCAAGCTGACTTTAAGTTCTGGTTCTATCGCTTTTATTTGCCCGGCCATAGCTACTATTTTCTCTGCATCCTTGCGGATAATGCGGCTTTTGATGCGCTTGACGATGGCTATTTCCGCCGGGCTGACTTCCTGCAAGAGTGTGCGGGAGTTAAGTTGGTAATGTTTCGGATTGGTGTTCATAGGATTCTATTTTTTCCCAAAAATACTTATTAGATCTAAGGTTCGGAGAAAAATGTTTGATTTTTTATGAGTTGTTTCATCGCTTTGCATTACAAAATACAATTAGAACAATGAATACTGCAGAATTAAAAGTTGACCTTTTCAGAAAGCTTGATTCCCTTAATAGTGAAAAAGTTAAAGAGGCCTATGGCCTAATTACTAACTTTATCAACGGTGGAGAAAGCATTGAAGAAAAAAGTAGTTTAAGCTCAGCTCATAAAGCAGCATTACAGCATGGCATCCAGCAGTTAGAACGGGGAGAAGGTCAAAACAACCAAGAGGTAACAGTCAGGTAAAGAGGGTGGTATCTCAATGATTAGAGAGGTGATTTGGTCACCGGATTCAAATGAAGATATGCGTAGAATTCTTGATTATCTTCAATCAAGATGGAGTAAGCGTGTTATTTCCAGATTTCTTAAAAAGATTGATAATTCTGTAAACCTTATTGTTGAAGACCCCTTAATTTTTCCACAGATTATCGAAGATACTTCTATTCGTAAATGTTTCATAACTAAACACAAAACATTACATTATCGCTATTCTGCTAGTGTTAAGTCAAGTTGAGATTATTAGAATATTTGACAGCCGTCAAACCCCTCGAAAACTTACTTTTTAATAAAAACATACAAGGTTTAAACTGTCGACGTAGTCTAAACCTTGAATGTTTATGGCTAAAGCAGTTTTTCTGCTCCACAATAAATTTCTTCGATAGCAATAATAGCAGCACCTACACCCGGTAGACGTTCCGGATTCCAGCTTTTCATATTGTCGTAAGCAGCACCGTTTGTGACGTGCTCTATGCTTCCTTTTATTTGGTAAGCCTTATCGTCCCCGGTGATAAAAAGAATAGAACCAAGGCTACCCGCTTCAATGTTTTTTATTGTTTTGTCAAAATAATTATTGGCTACAATAATGCTGTTTTCCTGATAAAGCGATACACAAGTCGCGTAAATAGAGTTAGGTTCAGAATCAGCTGAAACAGTAGTGAATACAACAGGTCCTTTTTTGTTTTCCCAGGCTTTTTTTATTTCTTGTGGAATGGTTTTTTGATTACTCATTGGTATGTATTTATTGTATTGAGAATATTCCCGCTACAAAAATAATATACCTTGCGAAATATTTAGGCCTTATAAAGTAATAATATGTGGCGTTTTTCCTATTTCAGCAATAACAGCACTCATCTGTTTGAGATAAAAAACCTCTAAAACAGGATTTTCTGCTGTTTTGTAGATATTACGTACCAGCGTACTATGAGCCAAGACTTTTTCTTTGATTGTGATATCATTTACAAAATGTACTTGAGCACTTAAGCGCATCCAGCTCATTCCTTTTGTTTCCGAAGCACAAAATTCCACATAGGGATGTGCCATTAGTTCTTTGTACACTTCTTTCTGGTTTCCGGTACAGTACCATATTTTGCCATTCTCTTCAAACATCATCTGAAAAGGACGTACTTTGGGTTTGCCATCAAGACCGGTAGTCGCCATGTATTGCAAACCACTTTCTTTCAAATATTTTAGTATTTCTTTCATATAACAATGCAAAGAAGAGGATTTATGTAATAGCTGAAAAGGTTATTTTGCGCTTTTGGATGATAATTTTTGCCCAAAAAAGGTTTTAATTTTTTTTCTAAAAATTTTCTCTAAACTCCGAAGGCGTCATATTTGTGTAACGGCGAAAGTATTTGATAAAATTAGTAGGTTCGTCGTACCCCAGCTCATAGGATATTTCTTTAATACTCTGGTAACCGTGTGATAACAATCGTTTGGCTTCCAATATTACACGTTCGTCAATGATGGTTTTAGGTGTTTTGTCTAAAAGGCTGGAGGTGGCTTTGTGCAATCGTTTTTCCGAAATATTTAAGGCAGAAGCATAATTCTTTACAGAACGCTCCTTTCGAAATGTTTTTTCGAGTTTTTCTTTGAACAGGATTAGATAGTCCAGATTAGCACTGGACTTTAACTCCTGAAAACCCTGTTTGTGCATTTCGCGCTCCGATTGTAAAAGAAAAGCATTTAATATGTTGTGTAAAATTAGATATTTAACATTGTCGGTACTATGCAAGTATTCTTTCTCCAAGATATTGAAATAGGTGCGTAATTCAGTATTGAGTGGTTCGATGTCAAATTTTGGTGTAGGATAAAGATCGCTAAATAGCATACTTTTGTTCAGAAAATCAACGTCCTGTTCGCTTTTAGCAAAAAAACTTTTGGTAAATAAAATTGCCTTCCCTTCGTAGTGGCCGTTTTTGTCAAATTGATTTACGGCATTTTGTGGAATAACAATCAGCATATTGTCATGCAGATCTATTGGGTTAAAATCCAAATAATGTGTGCCGTTGGCTTTTTCGAGCCAGAGTAAGTGATAAAACTGAGCTCTGTGCGGCACTACCATCATTTCGGTTTTCTCTCTGAAACGACTTGCTATATCCAAGATTTCAAATTCCAGAGTATCCTTGCGGTTAAAGGCTACTTTCTTAATGTCATTTACCATAAATATACCTTCTTATGTTTTACAAATTTCCTTTCTCACATGCCACATTAAGGCCACATTCAGTAGATTTTGAAGTGTCGTTTTTGCGCTTTTTCCAAGTGCTTTCAGAGAGTAGACGGTTATTTCAATATTAGTATACAAATGTAGAATACTGGTAATAGTTATGCAACTATAAAAAGTATGGTTTTATACACCACAAAAGAATACAACTGAAATGGAAAACAAAATAAGTAGGTGTCCCGTAGCGGAAATCAGTGACTTCTTCGTAGATGTACAGGCTTCTTTTATTTTGCTAAACAAAACTTTGGCTTTGTGCCTAATGTATTATCTGCTTTGTCACACCTAACTGATCTGTTAAAAGTGTTTTTTAGCTTACGCCGCTATGAAACAGTAAGGCTGTGAGTTAACAGACGCTGAAAGAGAAATACTTATTGAGGCTTTTTCTTTGTAAGGTAGAATAGCTAGCTTACCTTTGAACCCTTTCTCCCAATTCTTGTTATGCAGAAGTTGAAACAAAACACAATTATAATGTACAGATTTACTCTTTTACTTTTATCCGTTTTAAGTTTATTTTCTTGTTCTAATAAAACGGTTCCGACAAAACACAACACAACACTTAAAGCCTTAGAGGAGTCTGTGGCAGAGGTGGATAAGTATAATGTTATGTTTTATAATGTGGAGAATTATTTTGATGTAGAAGACAATCCGAATACTGCTGACGAAGAATTTTTACCCAAAGGGAAAAAGAATTGGAACGAGTACCGTATGTACGACAAGAACGATAAAGTAGGAAAAGTGATTTTAACAGCAGGAGCTTGGGATTTGCCTGTCATCATAGGTTTGTGCGAAGTGGAAAGTGATGCTGTAGGGCGTTTAATCACCAGAGCATCTCCTCTCAAAGATAAAAATTATGGCTATTTACATCAGGAGTCGCAAGACCGGCGTGGTATCGATGTCATGTTGCTTTATCAAAAAGATCACTATACACCTGTTTCTACCCATTTTTACCCTGTAGAAGTACCAAACGATCCGGGTTTTCGCTCACGCGACATCTTGTATAGTAAAGGGGTGTTGGGAGGTGATACTTTACACATTTTTGTTAATCACTGGCCGTCGAAATATGGTGGTGTGATGAAAACAATACCCTTGCGAAAAGCGGCTGCCCTAACACTAAAAAAACGAACAGATAGCATAATGGCTGTTAACCCGATGGCTAAAATCATTATTATGGGTGACCTTAATGATGCAGCGCACGAGCCATCGTTGGTCGAAGCCTTAGGAGCTGTGCGTTATAGTGATAATATGCCGGAAAAAGCCTTGGTTAACTTGAGTTGGCCGCTGGTAGATGCCGGCAAAGGGAGCCATAAATACAAAGGGCAGTGGGATATCATAGATCACATCATTGTATCCAAAGGTTTACTTGAAGGCCAAGGGCTGACAACAACAAAAGACGGCATGTCCATCAAAGATTTAGACTTCTTGCTGGAGCCTGATGACCGTTACATGGGGCAGCAACCTAACCGGACTTATCAAGGCTATACATATCACGGGGGCTATTCAGACCATTTGCCGGTGATGCTGGAATTGAGGAAGTAGAGATGTTGGTATTGCAGAGATGCGCTGAGGAAGAGAGACTCACAGAGAGATAAAAAATTACTCCTATATCTTGAAGATATCAATATTTAGGGGTGTTATGTCTTTAATTTTCAAAAAGGTTTCTGTGGGTCCAATTTAACGTCTATAAAAGCGTTTATATGGTCCACACCTTTTGAAGAATAATCTTTGTTGTTTTTTTTCTAAGCTCAGCTTATCTGTATATTGAAGTGGTGCTTTATCTCAAATGATCCGTCAATAGCTTCATTTCAATAGCCGGAGAAATACGTTCATAGATAATGTTATACACTGAATCAGTAATAGGCATAACCACCTTGTATTTTTCGTTGATCTCCTTAATACATTTCACGCCGTAGTAGCCCTCGGCAATCATAATCATTTCCATCATGGCGTTTTTTACCGAATAACCACGTCCAATCATCGTTCCGAAGGTGCGATTACGGGAAAATTGCGAGTAAGCAGTTACCAAAAGGTCGCCCAGATAAACAGAGTCTTTAGTGTCGCGTACACCAGGATGAACCGTGTCAAGGAAACGTTCAATCTCTTGAATGCCATTACTAACTAAAACGGACTGGAAGTTGTCACCAAATTTAAGGCCGTGACATATACCGCAGGCCAGTGCAATGACGTTTTTCATTACAGCAGAATACTCAGCGCCGATGGCATCATCGGTGATTGAAGTATTCACGTAGCGGCATTCAAATAGCTGGCTGATTTTTCGTGCATTTTCGCGGTCAGCGCAGCCTACTGTGATGTATGATAAGCGTTCCATGCCTACCTCTTCGGCATGACAAGGCCCTGCTATAACGGCAAATTTATCTTTGGCTACATTGTAGAATTGTTCAAAATACTCTCCCATTACCATATTTTCATCGGGTACAATACCCTTTATAGCAGAGATTATTATTTTATCTTTAAGGCTAACCGTTAACTTTTCCAGATGTGATTTCAGGAATGGGGATGGTACAGCAAAAACAAGAATCTCGGAGTTTTTTATCGCTTTGTTTAGGTCAGAGGTGAAATTGATACGGTTGATATCAAAAAAGACCGTTGACAAATAACCGGGATTGTGATGTAGCTGCATAAAACGCTTGATGTTCTCGTCCGAACGCAGGTACCAATTGATCTCTGCTTCGTTTTCCATCAGCATCTTTGCTATAGCTGTAGCCCAACTACCTCCGCCTATAACTGCTACTCTTGCTTTACTTGCTTCCATGGTGTCAATGAATAAATGAAAAATGAATAAATAACAAAATGCGGTAATGTGCAAGTAATTTACTCATTTCCGCATTTATAATTTACACTTTTTTATGCTAACCAGCCTTCAACTTCATCCAGTTTAGGATTTGTTAAGCCTAGTTTGTGTTTTTTGTTTAGTCCGCAAACTTCTTGGTGTAATTTTCCTGGTTTAGCATCTTTCAGGCTGCTCAAAGTACGGTAACCAGCTTTTTGAATAACGGCGACCCAATCTTCAGGAATACCTGCTTCGGTATATTTCGAAACGGCATCTTTTTCAGCCCCTTTTTCAGGACGCATCTGTGGAAAAAGTAAAACATCCTGAATGGTTTCCATGCCGGTAATAAGCATTACCAAACGGTCTATGCCTATTCCCATACCTGAGGTTGGCGGCATACCATATTCCAGAGAGCGCACAAAGTCCATATCGATAAACATCGCTTCGTCGTCACCTTTATCAGCCAGTTTCATTTGCTCTTGAAAACGTTCTAACTGATCGATAGGATCATTTAGCTCGGAATATGCATTTGCAATTTCTTTTCCATTGATCATCAATTCAAAACGTTCCGTCAATTCAGGATCTTCCCGGTGTTTTTTACACAACGGTGACATCTCCACAGGGTAGTCGGTTATGAAGGTTGGCTGTATGTAAGTATGCTCACATTTCTCCCCAAATATTTCATCAATCAATTTACCTTTTCCCATTGTATCGTCGATTTCCACCTCCAGCTTATCGCATACTTCGCGTAGCTGAGGCACATCCATACCATTGATGTCTATGCCGGTGTGTTCTTTGATAGCGTCAATCATAGAAATACGCTTAAAGGGGCGTTGGAAATTAATTTCTTGATCACCCACTTTCATAGTGGTGCTACCGTTTACATCTAAAGCAACGCGTTCAAGCATGGCTTCGGTGAAGTCCATCATCCAGTTGTAGTCCTTGTAGGCCACATAGATTTCCATTGCTGTAAACTCAGGGTTATGGGTGCGGTCCATTCCTTCGTTACGGAAGTTACGTGAGAATTCGTATACACCGTCAAAACCACCCACTATCAACCGTTTGAGATAGAGCTCGTTGGCTATGCGCAAGTAAAGAGGGATATCCAAGGTGTTGTGGTGCGTAATAAACGGACGTGCTGCTGCACCGCCTGGTATAGGCTGTAGCACAGGAGTATCCACTTCCAAATACCCTTTTTCGTTGAAGAAGCTACGGATAGAATTGATAATTTTAGTACGCTTAACAAACGTTTCTTTGACTCCAGCATTTACTACCAAGTCTACATAACGTTGACGGGCACGTAATTCAGGGTCAGAAAAAGAGTCGTACACTTGTCCATCTTTTTCTTTAACGATTGGTAATGGCTTAATGGCTTTTGAAAGTACGGTTAAAGTCTTAACTTCTACCGATATTTCGCCCATTTGTGTGCGGAAAACTTTTCCTGTTACACCAACAAAGTCACCGATGTCAAGCAATTTTTTGAAAACGGTGTTGTAAAGTGTTTTATCTTCACCCGGGCAGAGCTCATCACGGTTAACGTATAGTTGAATACGACCAGATCCGTCGAGCATTTCGGCAAAAGAAGCTTTACCCATAATGCGCCGTCCCATAATACGGCCGGCTATGGATACTTCACCAAAATCTTCATCATCATTAAATCTTTCTTTTATCTCGGTTGAGCTGTGGCTTATGTCATATTTTTCGGCAGGATAAGGGTTGATTCCCAACTCTTTTAATGCTTCTAAACTCTCACGACGTAATATTTCCTGTTCGCTGAGTTCTAATCGTTGTGCGGGTGTTATCATTTGATTTTAATCTAATTTTCCATTCAAAAAGTGTGCAAAGATAAGGAAAATATGGGTAGAATGTATGAGCTAATTGGGTTTCAAGGTGACAGGGTTTCGAGCTAACAAGGTGGCAGGGTAATAGGGATTCAAGATGTTTCCTGAAGTCTCGTATACAGCAACGCTATCATCTAAAATTAGGCAGACTCAACTAAAGGGACTATTTTTGGCTTTCTATGAAGAAATAAGTCGCCAATGTTATCTATTTGTATTCCTATTTATAATCAAAATGTGACGAAACTTGTTACTGATCTAAAAAAACAAATGGATCAGGTAAGCTTCTCTACTGAGCTGATATTGATAGATGATGATTCGGAAAGTAAGTATAAGATTTTAAATGAACCAGTCTGTAGTCAATATCAATATTACAAGTTAGAGGCTAACGTTGGACGTTCGAAGATTAGAAATCTTTTTCTCAAATATGCCAAATATGATTATTTGTTATTTTTGGATTGCGATGCGCAAATCATTTCAGATAACCTATTAATGATTTATTATTATTATTTGTCTGAGAAAAATTACGACGTTATTTGTGGCGGAAGTATTTATCCGGAGGAAAAACCAGATAGAAATAAATATCTAAGGTGGAAAAATGGACACCAAAGAGAGACTATTTTACCGGAAAAAAGAATGCTTTCTCCTTATGGCTCTTTTATGACGAGTAATGTAGTAATAAAGAAATCTGTTTTTTGTCATACAACTTTTGATGAATCGTTAGTGGAATATGGGCACGAAGATACTTTGTTTGGTTTTGCATTAATGAAGAAAAAGGTGCCTTTATTACATATATACAATCCTGTGTTAAATGCGGATCTGGATGTGAATAAGGTGTTTGTTGAAAAAATAGAAAAATCATTGGGCAATTTGGTGCTTATCATTGAACGAATTGATTACGATCCGGATTTTATTACTAATAATAAGTTGCTAAGTCTTTTTTTTAAGTTGAAGAAAATTGGCATCATTCCTATATTTCGGCTTTGTTTCTATTTAACGCAACCGCTTATTAAAGCCTATCTAATTAGTGGTTTATCAAACCTTAGAGTGTTTGATATCTATAAATTAGGAGTCCTTTCTGTTGCTTTTTTTAAAAAAAAGTAAAAAAACACCTCTTCTTGGAATAAAACCTGGAATGCTTCTGTCTAACCCCGCAGAAACAGTTTCGAAGAAGTGTATTTATTACAAACTTTTAAATTCAAAAACGATGAAAACAAGAAAATTTATAGCCGTTTTAATGCTATCGGCACTAACAACAGGAATCTTTGCACAACCGCAAGTTAAAAGAACTCAACTTACAGAAGAGCAAAAAGAACAAATGACGGAAGTACGAGAAAAGTATGCTCCTAAAATGCAAGAATTACGTAACGAGTTACGAGTGAAAAAAGCAGAACAAGATGCTTTACTTTCTAAAAAGATTGTAGATGAGAAAGCCGTTTATGCTAATATAGACGCAACGGCTGCTATAAAAACAGAAATGTTAAAGAATACAGCAGCATTGCGCGGTGAGATGAAAGAGATTTGTCCTAATGACGGTCAAGGTCAATTTGCCGGCAGACAACACCTTAACGGTCCGCGCAATGGAATGGGGCAAGGACAAGGTCAACGCCCACGTAACGGGCAGGGATATGCTCAGGGTAAGGGGCAAACTGCACAACAAGGCCAGATGCAAGGTAGTGGACAAGGCAATGGTGTGAAACAAGGAGCTCATCAGAAACAAGCTTATGCTCAGGGTCGTGGACAGGGTAATAGAGCTGGCAACAAGCAAGGTATGGGTCAAGGTCGCGGTCAAGAATACGGCAATAGAGGACTTCGCGGCAATGGTCAGGGCCTCAATCAAGGACGTGGTTTTGGACTCGATCTTACTGAAGAGCAACAAGCTAAAATGACAGAAATCAAAACAGCTCACTTCTGGGGTATACAAGAAACTCAAAGCGAAATAGAGTTGCTAAAAGCTCAAAATGCAGATGCGGAAGCGAAGGTAGAATCAATCGATGAGCTTTCTGCCCTTCAAACAAAACTGGCCAAGCAAAAAATGGCGATGAGATTGGAAATGCGTGACGTATTGACTGAAGAGCAATTGATGACGGTCGTAGCAAAACAAGACCAACGAGGAAGACGAGGCGGAAATGCAAGAATGCACCATGGGCGTCGCATATAAGAGACTTAACGTGAATAACGTTAGTAATTGGGAGGCAGAGCGCCCCGAAAGCAAACGAGCTTTTGGGGCGTTCTCAGTTTTTGATGAGTGAATGATGTCGTGAAAATATTATAATGAGCAGGTTAATTCTCAATTTTTAATGTTCAGTTCGGCTTGTTCTAGACCTTCTCTACAAGTACATTGGTTGAATAAACCTCTATGATTTTTACTTTTACTTTTTCGTCGATAAATCCTAATTTGCTTTTAGCTTCTACGATTTCGCCATTGACCATAATTTTACCCATTGGTGCCAGGCGTGAGATACAAACGGCTTCGTCACCGGCTTTTATTTTTTCTTTATTGATGCCTTCTATTACGCCATCCACATTAGTCTCAAGAGCTGTTTTTTTCCACGTTTTTCCACGAAAAGATACCATAAGTAAGACCGCTAAAGCCAAAATTGAGGCCAATAAAACAAGGTGTCCTGTAGTACGTCCTTCGTTGGCGTATGCATAATAAATACCGCCCAGCATCATGACCGTACCGCCAATACCTGCTACGGTAATTCCGGGAACGATAAAAAATTCTAACCAGATGAGAAATAACCCAACAAGGATAAAGAGAATGATGAGTGTTAAAGTCATAATTTTTGTTTTTTGCCTTTAGCTTTTTGCTATTGG
>DHQI01000046.1:831-17818 GCA_002408065.1 Bacteroidales bacterium UBA5342 | reverse complement strand
ATACCCGACATACCAAAAAAGCCGCTCCACATTGGAACGGCTTTTTTGTTCGCTTTTTCTGTCTTAACTATTCAGGCTTATAGTATGTACCAGTAAAGTAGTCTGCATAACCCGATGAAAAACCATCCGAATTGACTTTAATAATATAGTTTAAAGAATCTGTTACCTCAGCAAAATCTTCAATAGAATTGAGATTAAAAACCTTAAAGCTGCTATAAGTCTCTTCTTCTAAATCACCATCCGCATTATGCTGAAGCTTTAAGAACGCCTCTCCATTTTCACCTGCAGAATCAGGATAATAAACTAAATTTACGGTATGGTCTGTCGGTGCATCTCCTTGAAGATAACTGTAATAAACAGTCATATAATTCTCATTTACAAGAATATCGTTAGTCCCCACGGCCAAAGGATCATTTCCTAAAGTATCAGGACCATCATATTCATTGTAGGTCACAGCATCATAAGTTTTAATGACTAAATACCCTAACACTTTCACTGCAACAGAATCTTGATAATAGTAATCATCAAGAGAGTTATACTCTAAACTCATAACAACCCTGTCGTTGTCTACAGCCTCATATGCCTCGTCAGATTCATCTACCGTAGGCACTACAAACTGCCCCCTATCAAGCTTCACACCATAACCAAGATCCCCTGAAGAATATGGCGATTGAACAACACCATACAATATCACAGAAGGTTTAGTCTCATCATCATCGTCCAAACAAGAAGTAAAAACAAAGACACTCAATAATAATAACAGAAGATTTTTCATTTACGTATATGGTTTTTTTATTGGTAAACTGCATATTTAACGCAGTTTGCCAACAAATATTATTCCAATCCTTAAGCCAATGGCTTCATCGCTGTCATAGCAGCGCGTAGTTCGTCGCCAATCACCTCTACAGCGTGGTAACGAATAGCGTCGTTCACCTCGATAAGCTCGCGGTTATCAACACCATTTTCACCTTCAGCGTAAGTTTCGCCTATTACGTCAACGTCAATCTTAGTCATAAAGTCAGTCAACAAAGGCTTACAAGCGTGATCGAACAAGTAACAGCCATACTCAGCCGTATCAGAAATAGTAGCGTTCATCTCGTACAATTTCTTACGGGCAATAGTATTAGCGATAAGTGGCGTTTCGTGCAAGGATTCATAATAAGCCGACTCTTCTTTGATGCCACTCTCTGTCATTGTTTCAAAAGCCAGCTCCACACCCGACTTAACGAAAGCGACCATCAACACACCATTATCGAAGTATTCTTGCTCGTCGATGTCAACATCGCCGGCAGGCGTTTTTTCAAAGTTAGTTTCGGCAGTAGCAGCACGCCATCCCAGAAGGTTTTTGTCGCCGTTAGCCCAATCTTCCATCATGGTAGAAGAGAATTCACCACTCATAATATCGTCCATATGCTTTTGGAAAAGCGGACGCATAATCACTTTCAATTCTTCAGCCAAACGGAACGCTTTAATTTTAGCAGGATTGCTAAGGCGATCCATCATATTGGTAATACCACCTTGTTTCAAGGCTTCAGTAATGGTTTCCCATCCGTATTGGATCAATTTAGAAGCATAACCGGCATCGATGCCTTTTTCTACCATTTTGTCGAAAGACAAGATAGAGCCAGTCTGCAACAAACCACAAAGAATAGTTTGCTCACCCATAAGGTCAGACTTCACCTCAGCTACAAAAGAAGATTTCAATACACCAGCACGGTCACCACCAGTAGCTACCGCATAAGCTTTTGCGATTTCCAGTCCGTCGCCGTTAGGGTCATTCTCCGGGTGAACAGCAATAAGAGTAGGCACACCAAAACCGCGCTTATACTCCTCGCGCACCTCAGAACCCGGCGATTTAGGCGCTACCATTACTACCGTAAGGTCTTTACGAATCTGCATACCTTCTTCTACGATATTGAAACCGTGAGAATAAGAAAGTGTAGCTCCTTCTTTCATCATTGGCATTACTGCCGACACCACATTGGTGTGCTGTTTGTCCGGAGTAAGGTTAATGACCATATCAGCAGTAGGAATCATCTCTTCGTAAGTTCCCACAGCAAAATTGTTCTCTGTCGCATTCTTATAAGATTGACGTTGCTCCTTGATAGCAGCTTCGCGCAAAGTATAAGAAATATCTAAGCCAGAGTCACGCATGTTCAAACCTTGGTTAAGACCTTGTGCACCGCATCCTACGATGACAATTTTCTTACCTTTTAGTTTGTTTACGCCATCTGCGAATTCAGAACGATCCATAAAGTCACATACACCCAATTGCTGCAACTGCAAACGCAACGGAAGTGTGTTAAAGTAATTTGCCATGATTTATATAGTTAATTTATTAGTTTCAAATTGTAAGAAGGGCACCTTGTAAACAAGGTTAAAATATGATTATGTCACATTTTCCCTAATTTGGTGGGCAAAAATACAAAAAAAGCCGCTCTTTAAAGAACGGCTTCTCTATGAATATGTAAATAAAATTACTTTTTCTTACGGTCTCCGTAACGGTTGCGGAATTTATCCACACGACCAGCGGTATCTACCAATTTCACCTTACCAGTATAGAATGGGTGAGAGGTGTTAGAAATTTCAAGCTTCACCAACGGATACTTTGCTCCGTCAATCTCGATCTCTTCTTTTGTGTTAACAGTTGACTTTGTGATAAAAGTCTCACCATTAGACATATCCTTGAACGCTACTGCGCGATAGTTTTCCGGATGAATTCCTGCTTTCATAATACTGTATAATTAATTTTTTTCTTTTCTTCGATTTTTCGGGCTGCAAATGTATTGCTTTTATTAATTACTACCAAAACATTCTAAAACTTTTTATGGAAAGTTCTAACATTTTAGAATATAACACTAATAAGCCTTCTGAAACAAGACTTCCATGGTCATATTTTCGTGCACAATAGCTTTACGGTATTTATTGTCTTTCACCCCATAAGTCGTTAGCATCGAGAGTAAAATATTTTTTCGTTTTCGGTTTACACTCTCCTTAAAAGCCCACTGTTTTTGCTGTAATTTTTCAAAATAACTCTTAGTGATCTCAAAAGGCCCCTGATAAAATTTCAATTCAAAAATATCTATCCGGTTATCAGCCCGGTCTATCACCAAATCAATCTGCGCCTCTTCGTTGTGCCAGCTGGAATGCACCGTATGCATTATTTGTACCCCCAAACCTTTTTTTATTTCTGCAATATGCTTCAGACACACGGATTCAAAAGCAAAACCAGACCAAGCCTTATAGGTAGGCATAGCCGCCAACTTATGCCAGGTTCCCTCGCCTTGCCCTTCATATTTCTCTACATAATTAAGGTAAAAGAAACTATACTCGTCAGACAAGCGGTACAAGGCTTTGCGTTTAGCACCATCATAAGCTTGATAACGGGTCACAAACCCCGACTCCTGCAATTCTTTCAGCGCATTGGAAAAATCGCCATTATCCGGGCGGCGGGTCAGCGCCACAATCTGCTTGCGCGTATATCCCTTGCGCCGAGCCGCCAAAGTTTCGATAACATGACGGTGAATGGCCGAATTGGTAAACAAAGACATCAAAGCCTCCTCAAACTCTTTTATCATTAAGCCGCCCTCAGCAAAACACAAACGGTCGATGTTTTGTGTCACCGTAAGTTTTTCATTCAGGAAACTCATATAATAAGGAATACCACCAAAAGCCATATACAATTGTAGTATATCATAATCTAACCAATCGATGCCTTTGCTTTGTAAATAGAGTTTGCTTTCGTACAGCGTAAACGGCATTAGACGCAAGGTTTTGGATATACGACCATGCAAACCACCACGGTTACGTATCACCTTATTTACCATAAACGCCGCCGCACTGCCACAAACCACCACGACCAAGTCATTCCGTTTAGTACAATAATTATTCCAAAAATGTTCGAAAATTTTCAGAAAAGGAGAACGCTGAGAGCAAAACCATGGAAACTCATCAATAAAAATGACCTTTTTCTTCTTACTGCGCATACCATTAATATATGTACTCAACATCTGGAATGCTGCAAACCAATCTTGGGGCACTTCCTCCCCTTTGAAACGGGGCGCCACCAACAATAGTTGCTCATAAAAATGCTGCAATTGAAGCTCCTGCTCCCCGTCACGAATACCGGTTATGTCAAAAACTATATGTGATGCATAATGCTTACGAATCATATAAGTTTTACCTACACGTCGGCGACCATATACAGCCAAGAGTTCAGACTCTTCACTTTTCAACGACCTGTCAAGCTCTTCTATTTCTCTTTCTCTACCTAACATTTTATTATAAAACAAAGGTTTAAACAAAAGAAACCCAATTTGAGTTTCCGCGAAAACTATAACAAACATATAACTTTTCGCGGAAACTGACAAGCAAAACAAAAGGTGAGTTTCCACGAAAACCACACTCTTTATACTATTTTTCGCGGAAACTCAGGCGAATTTTCGAGAATGAGTTTCCGCGAAAACCACACCTTTCATAGCACTTTTCGCGGAAACTCACCCCGCCATAAAACAAAAAAATCCGGAATCTTATCAATGATAAGAACCGGATTTTCGTCAAATATTATTTTGTAAAACTATCGTATCTCAGCAGCAAATTCTTTCTTGTAAGCTGCTATCAAATTATTCATTATACGATCTACTTGCTTATCTTTCATCGTTTTTGCCTCATCCTGCAACACAAAGCTCAAAGCGTATGATTTTTTACCGGCCGGTAATTTATCGCCTTTATACACATCAAAGATAGAAACGGCTTTCAAAAATTTACGCTCAACGCCGTAAGCCAATTCTTCAAGATCAGCAAACTTAACTGAATCAGCTATCAACAATGAAAGGTCGCGTTTTACTTCGGGAAACTTAGATATTTCACGGTAAGAAACTTTATGCGATTTCAGCACCTCAAGCACCACATCCCAGTTCATATCGGCAAAGAAAACCTCGGTATCAATTCCGGCATCATTCACAAGCGCAGAACTTACAGCTCCCAGCTGCACCACTACCTGACCTGCTTTGGTCAAGTAAACCAAACCATAGTCGAACAAATCGCTGTCCAACTCACCACACACCAACTCACCGATATTAACGCCAGCCTGTGTCAATACATTTTCCACAGAAGCTTTTAGCTCGTAGAAGCTTACATTTTGCTCTTTAGCATTCCAGGCACCTGCACTGAGTTTTCCTACGCGCCAAAAACCTAAATGCTGCGATTGACTGTATTTATCATAGTTGGTTTCACCTTCTGTTTCGGCATCGTAATAATAACAGTTACCAAATTCGAACAAAGCCAAATCACTTTGCTTGCGGTTACGGTTATAAGCAATTGATTCCAACCCTCCGAAAAGTAGAGTCTGACGCATCACGTTAAGATCTGCACTTAGTGGATTCAGAATCTTAACCGACATAGCTACCGGATAATCTTCTGATTTTTCATAGTAAGCCGCTTTAGTCAGCGAATTACACATGATCTCATTAAAACCGGCTCCCACCAAATGACCTGCCGTCAGGTTTTTCAGTTTATGGTCATCAGGACGAACAGAGTGCGTAATTGTCGACTTCACACTCAAGCCCATCTCTATGTTATTATACCCATAGATGCGAAGAATATCTTCAATCACATCAGCTTCGCGCTGCACATCTACACGGTAAGTGGGCACTTTTAATTCTAAAATACCATCTTTTTCCGCTGCAATTTCTATCTCTAAACCCTTAAGGATGGTTTTGATGCGTTCCTCCCCTAAATCCTTTCCGATAAGTCGGTTTACATTTTTATAAGAAACACTTACATCATAAGGCTTTACTTCTTCAGGATAAAAATCAAACACGTCCGAAGAAATACTACCGCCAGCCACTTCTTTTATTAAAAGCGCCGCACGTTTCAGCGCATAAAGCGTATTGTTAGGATCCACACCACGCTCAAAACGGAAAGAGGCATCAGTGCTCAAGGTATGACGCTTAGCCGTTTTACGCACCGATACCGGATTGAAATAAGCGCTCTCAAGGAATACTTTTGTCGTTTTTTCTGTCACTCCAGACTCTGCACCGCCAAACACACCGGCAATACACATACCTTCTTCGGCATTACATATCATCAGATCTTTGTCTGAAAGCTCGCGCTCCTGCTCATCCAGTGTTATAAATTTTGTTTTTTCAGACAAGGTTTTCACCACCACTTTATCACCTTTTATAGCAGCACCATCAAAGGCGTGAAGCGGCTGTCCCAACTCGTGAAGCACATAATTGGTGACATCCACAATATTATTTATCGGTTTCTGACCAATAGCTTTCAGGCGGTTTTGTAACCATTCGGGCGATTCCTTCACCGCTACACCGCTAAGTGTAACACCGCAATAGCGCGGAGCCAAAGCGGCATCTTCTACCACTACTTCTACCGGATAGTCTTTATTATCTACTTTGAAATCGTCAACAGAAGGCAATTCGTATTTAGCTGCAGTATCTTCTTGCTGTAAATAAGCCGCAAGATCGCGCGCCACACCCATATGCGATGCTCCGTCAATACGGTTTGGCGTTAGGTCTATTTCTATAGCATAATCGTCCTGAATATCGAAAAAGGCTTTAGCAGGAGTGCCTGGCTCAGCTGCCGCATCCAATACCATAATACCATCGTGGCTTTTACCTAGCTGCAATTCATCTTCGGCACAAATCATCCCCATCGATACTTCACCGCGGATTTTGGATTTCTTAATTTTAAAAGAATCATCGCCGCTATAAAGCATGGTCCCTACGGTAGCCACCAACACTTTTTGTCCGGCTGCCACATTAGGCGCACCACAAACGATAGGCAAAGACTCTTCGCCGCCCACATTTACGGTTGTTTTGCTCAAACGGTCGGCATCAGGATGCTTTTCGCAAGTCAGCACTTCGCCAACCACGACACCTTCTAAACCACCTTTGATGGATTGTACCGTTTCTACACCACCTACTTCCAGACCTATATCGGTCAATATTTCGGCCATTTTTTCTACCTCTAAACTTACGTTCAGATAATCTTTCAGCCAATTATAAGAAATAATCATTTCTATCTGTTTTTTGAGTCAATAATTGCTTGTTTTCAAAGCGGACGCAAAGGTAATAATTAATAGGGAAATGTTAATTATCAATTACGAATTAGGAATTATCAATTACGAATAGATAATTACGAATTTATAATACCAGAACAACAAAAAAAAGACGGAACCAGATTACCACGCAGCCCAACCCCGTCTTTTCCGTAAGCACTAGCTTGCCACTAGCTACCCATCTCTTTATTTGTGATTAGCGATGACGCAAACCAAAGCAACAAAGACACAAGAAAAATAATTACACCATAAAGCGTTGGAATCATCGACACTTTTAAACCTCCGGCCAATATAGAAGGTTTTATTGTCTCCACCCCTTGAATAATATCAAAAGCCTGAAACAAGCCTACCATCTGTCCCATAACACCTGCAACCAAGGCAAACAAACCAATGTCTTTTCCGATTTTAAATCTATCGTAAAGCCAAGACCCGGATTTGTTACTTGATTTTAAATAATGCACAAAATGGTAGACATTCCACACCACTAAGCCCAAAAATAAAAGGGTAAGCACTCCCATAAACCCCGAACCTCCGGCAACAAATAATTCTTTCATAACATTAAATTTTTAAAGATTAACAATACCGCAAAGTAAGGGTTGCTTCGAATCTTAAGCAAGGTTGAATCCATTGCTAAACCGGTCGTTTACCAACACAATATAGGAATTATCAAAATTTTACCGAAATTAGCAAAAAAATATTACGAATGAAATTCAAAACCAACAACCCGTACTACCATATTGCCTACTGGCTGATATTAATATTTACCCTTACCCTTATTTTTGGCCGCTCCTGGAACGAGGTGACATCCGCTTTTTTATTTGTTTGCCTTATGCTGCCTATCGTTTTAGGCACCTCTTATTATTTCAATTATTACCTGGTTCCTAAATTTTATATCAAAAAGAAATATTTTAAATTCGGACTCTACACTTTTTACACCATTATTATTTCTCTGTATCTGGAAAGTATAGTGCTTATGTTCTCACTTGTCTTTTTAGCCAATTTTGAAATGAGCAACATAAGTCCCAATGCACAGGACACCATTCTCCTTTCCGTCATGATGTACCTGCTCGTTATTCTGGGCTCTGTCCTATTAATGGCCAAACAGATTCAGGAAAACAAAGCAACCATAGCAGCACTGGAAGCTGAAAACAAAAACCTACAGCGCTCATTTCTGGAAATAATCTCGAACCGTAAAAAGGTAAAAATCCCGTATGAAGACATTATCTACATCGAAAGCCTCAATGATCACATTGCTATTCATACCCAAAACAGCACTATCAAAAGCAACGAAAAAATAAGCCACATGGCCGAAATGCTTCCCGGAACTTTTCTACGCATACACCGCTCTTTTATCATCAACAAAGAAAAAGTGACAAGCTACACCTACAATGAGGTCCACCTCCCAAACGAACAGCTCAACATAGGACGAAGCTATAAAAAGGAAGCAAAAACAGCCTTAGCTACTTATTAAGCACGATACAACCCGCTTTCTCTATTACATTTTCGCATCAGGATTGATATTTTAGCCATTTTCAAGTATCTTCGCCCTCAGGCAAACAAAATGTCACTTTTTTACGTTTATATCATCTAATACTATACTATCGCTATGAACAAAAACAACTATTGCATTATAATGGCGGGCGGAATCGGTAGCCGCTTCTGGCCTTTAAGCACTACTTCTAAACCAAAACAATTCTTAGATATATTGGGCACAGGTCGCTCTTTTCTTCAACTGACCTTTGATCGTTTTAAGCAAATCATTCCAACCAAGAATATTTATATTGTAACTAACGAATCTTATGCTAAGCTAACACAGGTTCAGTTGCCTGAGTTAAAGTCAGACCAAATACTGACCGAACCAGCGATGCGTAACACCGCTCCTTGCATTGCCTATGCCACTTATAAGATATTAAGCAAAAACCCGGAAGCTAACTTTGTAGTTGCTCCATCCGATCACTTAATTACGAAAGAAGAAACCTTTCTAAATGTGATCTCACGCGGTTTGGAATATACAACTTACAATGAAGCCCTTTTAACCATAGGTATAAAACCAAGCCGTCCGGAAACAGGCTACGGCTATATACAAGCTGATAACAAAGGTGAAATAGAAACCGGGTCAATCCAGAAAGTGAAAACCTTCACCGAAAAACCCAACCTAGATTTAGCAAAAGTTTTTCTGGAAAGCGGCGAATTTTTCTGGAATTCCGGCATCTTTATGTGGAAAGGTAGTACTATAGCTACCGCTATGGAAAGCCACCTGCCAGAAACAGCCGAGAAATTCATTTCTTGTAACAACGTTTATTATACCGACGACGAAAAAGAGAAAGTAGATGAAGCTTACATTTCCTGCAAAAGCATTTCTATCGATTACGGCATCATGGAAAAAGCCAACAACGTCAGCGTTCTTTGTTCGGAGCCTGTAGGCTGGTCCGACCTGGGCACCTGGGGCTCTCTTTACGAGCATCTGGACTTAGACGAAAAGAAGAATGCCCTTTCAACATCAGAAGCTTTGCTTTATGACAGCAAGGATAACATCATCAACCTACCTCAAGGTAAAATAGCCGTCATCCAAGGTCTGGAAGGCTACATTGTGGCGCAAACAGACAAGACACTTCTTATTTGCAAAAAAGAAGAAGAACAACGTATCAAACAATTCGTCACTGATGTTAAAATTGAAAAAGGCGAAGAATACGTTTAAGATATTCTATAATTAATACCCGAAAAATAAGAGGCAGAGTTTCAAATGAAGTTCTGCCTTTTTTCTATATGTTGCTCATCTCGTTAAAAATGACAAAACGCCAGCCCTCAGCCCATTCATTATTTTTGTCATTTTAGAAAAAATATCCCCCCCATTACTATCAGATTCTGTGCCGATTCTTAATTTTGCAAACCTTTTTCAATTTTCTAATAATAAATGTATTAATTTAGTCGACCATCAAAACAAGAAATAAAAACAACTTAGGAAGAGTGAAACAACACAGATTTCTATATAGCATAGCATTTTTCATCGTCATTATCGGTGGCGATTTACTGGCCCAGAACGGTACACCTCATTTTAGAAGTGAGCTGAGCGGTTCATACGCCTTCGGTGCACAGGTTTATAATTCCAATTTCCTCTTCAGGCCGGGATATGCAATAAATTACACACACAACTACAAGCTAAACAAACATATCAATGCAGGTATGGGAGTCAGCTATATGAGGCTGGATGATGAAAATTTCACGCCTATTTACGTAAACTTTTTAGCCCTAAGAACAAAAAAAGACAGTGAAAAATACATCCGCACACAGATAGGCTATGCATTAGCCCACTCTAAAGCCATAAACCGCTTGGAGGATTACAACTTGAAGGGTGGTGTGTATTTTAAATGCGGTGTTGGGCGTACTTTTCCTATTAACGATAAAATTGGATTATCTACCGAATTGAGTTATAAATACCAAAATGCCAGACTCGATTACCAAAGCTACAACAGCACGACCTATACCGAGTCATTAGATTATTCTTTCTTTGAATTTAGCCTTGGTATAGTTTTAAATTACCGTGAAAATGAAAACTAATAGTTCCCGGACAAACATACTATTAGTCACGATATTTTTCTCTGTATTTCAGTCGATAACAGCACAAACCGTTGTCATTAACGAAGTACAGTATAAAAACGAAACATCCCTACAGAGTTTAGACGGAGAATATTACGACTGGGTAGAACTCTACAACAATAGCAGCGAGAGCATTGACCTGAAAGGCTATATCTTAAAAGACGGCCTAAACGACAATGATAGTTTAGTCTTCGGGAAACAAATTCTGCTACCAGGCGCCTACCTCAGCATCTTTTGTAGTGGACTTAATAGCACCCCGAAAGAGTGGCATGCGCCGTTTAAACTCTCCGTTTTAGAGGATACTGTATATTTATTTTCCAACAAACATGAACTCATAGACCAGGTAGTACCACAATGTGTACCACCTGACCACTCTCTTTCACGCTGGCCGGATGGTGCTGCTTTTCATGTCACAAAACCTAGCCCTTCAAGAAGCAATAACAATGCTGACACGGTATACGTCAACTATCAGTACGACACATTAATGGTCAATCTGCCTAGTGGTTTTTATGACAGTACAATAAGTATTGAGCTGCAACACCAAAACCAAAACAACGAGATACGCTACACGCTTGATGGCAAAGAGGTGGATTATGACGAGCTATTGTACACTCATGAGCTCTTTCTTTCTGATTTATCAGCAGCAGAAAACCGCATTGCTAATTACGACCGTGACATTGCCGATCCAGGCAACGACATTCCCAAAGCTCAAGTATTAAGAGCACAAGTTTTTAGCTATGGCTGCCCCGCCAGCAATGAGATCTCCAACATTTATTTTATAGGGGATAACAACTTTACCGAAAATCTGCCCATCATTTCTATCATCACTGATCCCGACCATCTTTTCGACGAAGAAGAAGGGATATACATATCTCCAAACTACTTAAACAGAGGCAAAGCCTGGGAACGTGAAGCACACATAGAAGTATTTAATAGCTCATTGCAAACCATCATAAAACAGGATGCAGGCATTCGTATACATGGCGCAGGATCACGCTCAGCACCACAAAAATCATTTAAGCTGTATGCCCGTGAGGAGTATGGCGACACGAGCTTTTCCTACCCTTTTTTCTCTCAAAAACCACATCTCAACGAATTCCAAGAATTAATAATCAAAGGATTGCGCGACTGGACTGGCACAATGTTCAAAGCTGAGATGTGTCAGCATTTGATTGAAGATCTGGACATAGATTACTCTGCTTCGGAACTTGTATTAGTTTTTTTAGATGGGGAGTATTGGGGAGGATATAATCTTCGCGAGCGAATAAATGACACCTATATAGAAAACAATTATCAGCTTCCGATAGACTCATTCGACATCATTAAATACACCAGAACCTATACAGGTAGCTTTGATTATATCAACGAGCTGGAAGTTGACGTGTTTGGAGGTGTAGAACTTAATAATGGAACAATTGATGCTTACTACGAACTGGTGAAATTTCTCCATCTGTCCGATCCCTCATCGCCCACATTTTATGGTGAAATTTCACTAATGATTGATATAAATGCCTTCATTGATTATCTGATATCAGAACTCTTTTTGGCCAATGTGGATTTTATCGACAACAATGTTTTCTTCTGGAAATCCTATGAAGAAGGATCACTATGGCGGCCTATCTTTTATGATCTGGATGGGTCTATGCACAACATAAGACTCGATTATCTTTCCGAATTTAGAACGGCAACAGAAGGCGACAATACAAAACCCTATTGGTCTACATTAATATTCTCAAAACTCTTGAGGAATGAATCTTTTAACAGAAGATTCAGCACACGCTACAACGAACTAATGAGTCATACATTTTCAAGTCAAAACATCATTAACCACATTGACTCATTTTATTCGGCTTATGAAGCTATCATGCCTCTTCACATTTACCGATGGGATAACCCCACCGACATTGTCAAATGGCAAGACAACGTAGAGGCACTCTATGAATTTGCGATTCAACGTCCTGTGGAGGTTTTCAAACAATTAGACCAGCCGGCTTTCATACCATTTGAAATATACCCTAACCCGGTTAAAAATCTGCTTAATATTGAATTTTATGATGAGGTTGATCATCTTGAACTTAAAATTATATCTATTTCAGGACAGCAAGTATTACATCAAAACCACACCTCCACAAGTCACATATCATCACCTATAAACTTAGAACCAGGGATGTATATAGCACAAATAAACGTTAATGGTTTTGTTTACACCAAGAAATTACTTGTCATACAATAAATGAAAAAACACTTATTACATATCGCATTTATAATTCTGACCTGTAACACTTACGCACAAGAGCTACGCACGGCTGCTAGCTTCGAATCAAAGCTAAGCAACAAACATTACCTTAACACTTCGGCAGAATGGCGCACTTCCTTCGAAAATGAAATGAACCATCGCATGCTCATAGAGTTTGACTACACTTACAAATGGTCTAAACAGTATAGATTAAAACTGACCAATAGATATGCTTTCGCTACGAATGATTGGGATAATAACAACTATAGAACAACGCTGGATTTTTCTTACAGACCAGATATAGAGATCGGTAATGGTAAGCTAAGAAATCGCTTCCGCCTACAACATACGTACAAAGATTGGGACAAATCGACCTACGCCATCAGAAACAGAATAAAATATGTAGTGGGCCTTAACAAACGCACAACTCCATACTCAGCAGTAGAATTTATCTATGTAGTTGACGGTAAACAAGAAGACTCAAACCAGATACGCCTCACCTTAGGATCAGCGCTTGAATTAGGAGACCTAAAGCTTGACCTGTACTACAAAACAGAAATATCCTCCGGCTATAAAACAGTGCTTTTCAACCATGTGATTGGTTCTGTATGGGAATTTTAACAAGATAAGTCCAAGGCTCCAATCTTATTAAGCATATTGAACAAACCCATCACTTTGGCAATAAAAAAGCCCCATAGCATCACTACAGAGCTCAAGTTCTATTTCTTAAACAAAGAAAGCACGCCCCCTTACTAACTTTTCGGCTACCAGCTACCCGAGGCACCGCCTCCACCGCCCATTCCACCACCGAAGCCGCCAAACGAACCACCTCCGGAGCTAAAATTACCAAAGGAACTACCACCGCGCGAGCCACCGCCCATCCCCATCAGTAGCCAGAAAGGCAAAGAACTACCACGGGAGCCAAAGCCACCCACACGGCGCGAACGGCCAAAACCGGAAAAGATCAAAAATAACACGAACAATGTGAAGAAGCCTCCAATACCAGAACCTCCACTCTGATGTTTATCCAGATACTGCTGCCCTGTAAACTCACCTGTGGTCAATGACATCAATACATCTGTTCCTTTATCTAAGCCACCAAAGATATCACCTTGACGAAAAGATGGAATAAAGTCATATTCGATCACCTGCTTAGCCAAAGCATCGGTCACTAAATGCTCTACACCGTAACCCGTAGTGATGGCTATCTGCCCGTTAGAGCTGGCTGTTTTGGGCTTAAAGACAATGACCATACCGTTATCTTTTGAACCTCCCACTCCCCACTCCTCCATTATACGGATCGCCATTTCAATCGCACTCAAGCCTTCTAAATCTTTAACCGATACAAAGGCAATTTGTGTGGAAGTCTGACTATCGAAACGCACCAGCTTTTGCTCTAAAGCACGCTCTTCATTACCGCTTAGCACTTGGGCAAAATCATTGACCAAGCGTTCTTGTTTCGGCTTTTGTGGAATGGCAAAGGCCGAAGTGGCCAGTGTCAGAACCATTAAAAGGGATATGATATTTTTTTTCATAATATTTTTAAATTAGACACTAGATTAAAAGAAGAAAGACAAAAGACTTCCCATCTAAATCTGATGATCATTTATTAGTTTCCGAAAGAAATCTCGTCCGACAACTCATTCACATCATCCTCTGCTACGGGGAAATCCGCTTTGAGCTCTTCGCCGCTTTGCGCAATGGCTGAAATCATTCCTTCAGCAAATTTGCCCTCCTTAAACAGACTGACGGTATTTGCTGTAATATCTTCCCAGAAATCAGCAGCTACTTTCTTGTTAATACCGGCATCTCCAATAATGCAGAATTTACGATCATCTACAGCTAAATAGATCAATACGCCGTTGCGTAGCTCCGTTTTATGCATCCCAAGTTGTGCAAAAAGATTAGCCGCACGATCCAGTGCCTCGCCTTTGCATTTGTTTTCCAAATGCACCCGTATCTCACCGGAGGTTTTATTCTCAGCAGCCTTGATCGCTTCAACGATTTGTTGCTGCTGTTCTTTTGTAAAAAAATTTCTTGCATTCATACTCTAAGTTTTTAAGATTTGTAAAAGAAAAGCAGTTTGTTATATCTCATCATTGTAGCTGCATCTATCTCAAGTTAAAAGTGTCTAAAGTGAGCTAAAGTGCCTAAAGTTAAATGTCCCGGCACTGTAAAATCATCTTAGACTTCTTATCAACAATGAACTTGCACCTGCCCCCCCTGTTACCTTGTTAACTTGCTATCTTGCTACCCAGCTACCTTAAAAATTAACCTCCGGGGCTTTTTCTGCCGCTTTGTCAGCCTCGAAATATTCTTTTTTATCGAAGCCTGACATATTCGCGATGACAACCGTAGGGAATTTGCGAATGCTTGCATTGTACGTTTTACATACTTCGTTGTAACGACGACGCTCGGTAGCTATGCGGTTCTCTGTACCTTCCAGCTGGCTTTGCAGTTGCATAAAATTCTGGTTAGCTTTGAGATCTGGATACTTTTCTACCACCACCATGAGTTTACTCAAAGCAGAGCTTAATGCCGCCTGATTCTCTTGATATTGGGCAATATTATCACCATCTACATTGGTCTGTGTGGCCTTTGCACGCGCCTCTACTACAGCCTGAAGTGTTTCCTGCTCGTGTGCGGCATATCCTTTCACAGTGTTCACTAAATTTGGAATCAGATCCATACGACGCTGATACACATTTTCTACTTGTGACCATTGAGCATCTACACCTTCTTCCATACTTACAAGACCATTATAAGCGCCTACTCCACGTCCGATAAACATAAGGAGCAAAACACCCACTACAATTCCAATAATTGCTGATTTTTTCATTTTTAATTTTTTATTAAGGTTAATAACAGTGCTTACTTGTTCAACAATTGAGCCAAATATTTCGGACTGACAGAAATGGTGAAAATATGAGTTTTATCCGGAGTGCGACTCTGAGTCGCGCCCCGGGTAAAAGCCGGGTAAAAGCAAAAAAGGGTCACGCCGTAGCGCAACCCTTTTTATTATTAAACCTAAAAGGCGACTCTTACTCCGCAGAGTAATCTTGAGCAGCCATACGTTTGTAACCAGCCAAGCGCCATTTCGCATTCTCCTCAGCAGCAACAAATAACTCTTTTGCTTGTTCCGGGAATGATTTCATCAATGAAGTATAACGTACCTCACCTTTCAAGAAGTCTTGGAATTTGCTCCAGTCCGGTTCTTTGCTATCCAAAATAAACGGGTTCTTACCAGCGTCTTCAAGACGTGGATCGAAACGCCAGTTGTGCCAGTAACCGCAAGCTACCGCATCTTTAGTTTCTTGCTGCGACTGTCCCATACCTTTACGTAAACCGTGGTTGATACAAGGAGAGTAAGCAATAATAAGAGATGGTCCCGGATAAGCTTCAGCTTCTTTCAATGCTTTGAAGTACTGTGCTTGGTTAGCTCCCATCGCTACTTGTGCTACGTAAACGTAACCGTAAGTCGTAGCCATAAGACCAAGGTCTTTTTTGCGGATACGCTTACCAGAAGCAGCAAACTTAGCTACCGCACCTACCGGAGTAGATTTAGACGACTGACCACCAGTGTTAGAGTAAACCTCAGTATCCATTACCAAGATGTTCACATCTTCGCCAGAAGCTAATACGTGATCCAAACCACCGTAACCGATATCATAAGCCCATCCGTCACCACCAAATGCCCATACAGACTTCTTGATGAAATATTGCTCTAGTTCAGCAATTTCTTTAGCTACAGGAGCTGTTTCATTTGGAAGAGCAGCAATCAATGCTTTAGAAGCAATGCGGCTTTCTTCGCCATCTTCTTTAGCTGCAATCCACGCTTCGAATACCGCTTTAGTATCAGCTGATACAGCATCCATATTTTCTTTCATCAAACGCTCTACACGATCACGCATATGACGTACACCTTTGGCCATACCAAGAGCATACTCAGCGTTATCTTCGAATAGTGAGTTAGCCCAAGCTACCCCTTTACCTTCAGCGTTTTTACAGTAAGGTGTAGAAGGCGCAGAACCACCATAGATTGAAGAACAACCTGTAGCATTGGCTACCATCATACGGTC
>DHQI01000046.1:399-649 GCA_002408065.1 Bacteroidales bacterium UBA5342 | reverse complement strand
CATTGGCTACCATCATACGGTCACCGTAAAGCTGCGTAATGGTTTTGATATAAGGTGTCTCACCACAGCCAGCGCAAGCTCCTGAGAACTCGAATAAAGGCTGAGCGAATTGAGAATTCTTAACGTTAGCAAATTTGTCTAACAAAGTATCTTTGTAAGTCACGTTTTCCGACACAAAAGTCCAGTTTTCTTCTTGAGCTTCTTGTGTTCCCAGAGGCTTCATCACAAGGGCTTTCTCTTTTGCAGGACC
>DHQI01000046.1:0-158 GCA_002408065.1 Bacteroidales bacterium UBA5342 | reverse complement strand
ACCACAACCGGTACAGTCAAGTGGAGAAACCTGAATACGATACTCAAGACCAGCCAATGCTTTACCGTTAGCTTTCTTAGTAGCCATTCCTTCCGGCTTAGCAGCCAAATCGGTTTCGTCTAACAAGAACGGACGGATAGCAGCGTGAGGACAAACGT
>DHQI01000103.1 GCA_002408065.1 Bacteroidales bacterium UBA5342 | reverse complement strand
GTATATCGCGGGCACATCCCTGTCCCCCCTCACGGTCCGAGATATACACTGATACTTCTTTTATCTCCGGAGCAGCATCAGCAGGACAGCAGGGCACACCAACTTTTCGCATTATTTCCAGATCCGGAATATCATCACCCATATACATAATTTCGTCCATGGTGAGTTGATACTTAGTCACCACTTCTTCAAAATCCCTCATTTTGATTGAAGAACGCATATAGATATCCTGAATACCCAAGCGGCTATAACGCTCTTCTACAGCCCCGCTCTTACCTCCTGTGATGATCACCAGATGATAACCTTTCTTAGCAGCTAATTGCATGGCATAACCATCCTTAATATTTGCCGTACGGATAGGCTCCTCCCCGGGCAACAAGCTTACCAGATTACTTGACAAAACGCCATCGACATCGAACATCAATGTGGTAATCTGAGGCAATAATTCCTTGAAGTTTTTCTTTGTTTCCATAGTTGTTTTAAGACCCGTATTCCGGTTAAAAAATTTAAGTCACAAAGATAGCAAAAAGATAAAATCGAGGCGTTTTGAAGCGGCGCTCAGAGGGCATTGTTAAAATCTTCTTAATAGATTGCTTCGATAGCCACTTTATGTTCGATAAATCTTTGGGTAAATTCGCAAAATTGATGGAAAAGTTGGCAATAACAGTTATACTTAAGAGAAAAATCATTTTATTGTCGTGTTTTCAGCAAGTGCATTGAGTAACTATAGTTGAGATTCACAAGGCTGAGCTATTATGAGTGCCATATACTATAAGTGTTAACTTAAGACACGTTTAATACATTTCACAACACGACATTATTTATAAAAAACAACACGACTCACTTTAAATCAACCACCTGAAAATCAACTTCATCAAACACGAAACATTTATTCAACACCATTTATATTCTTTTTTATTCTTATGGAATATTTTGCACACAAAACGGCGGTGATCGACGAAGGATGCACCATCAGAAAAGGCACTAAGATATGGCATTTTTCGCATATCATGCCCGACTGCGAACTGGGTGAGAGCTGCAACATCGGACAAAATGTCGTAGTTTCTCCTAAAGTAAAATTAGGACGTAACGTCAAGGTACAAAACAATGTCTCGATTTACACCGGCGTTGAGTGCGAGGAGGATGTCTTCTTGGGTCCCTCTATGGTATTTACAAATATTTTAAACCCTCGCAGCCACGTGGTACGTCGCGATGCCTATGTCAAAACACTGTTACGCAAGGGATCTTCGATAGGAGCCAATGCCACCATTGTCTGCGGCATCGAAATAGGAGAATACGCCTTGGTAGGTGCGGGAGCCGTTATTACCAAAGATGTTAAACCCTTTGCCTTGGTAGTAGGTAACCCTGCCCGACAAATAGGTTGGGTCAGCATCTGCGGACATCGCCTCATCTTTGACCAAAACAATGAAGCTGTTTGCCCCGAAGGCGGTGAGACCTATACGCTGGAAGATAACGGCGTGAAAGTAAAAAACTAACTCTGTTAAAAGCTGAAATGAATGACGAATTTCGAATTACGAATTACGAATTACGAATTTCAAATTTCGGATTTCAAATTTCGGATTTCAAATTTCAAATTTCAAATTTCAAATTTCAAATTTCGGCAACCTTGAAACCCTGAAACCTTGAAACCTATACTGAAAACCATGACCAGAGTACTCCTAGCCGCCGTGCTGATATTGTCCCTTTTTTCGTTTTGCAACAAAGCCCCCGAAGCCAAAGAAATAGATTACGTATCAGTAGCTTATCTTGACAACACTGAGATGCGCGCTCTCAAAAGCAACCGTAACGACAAGCATATAACCGAAGCTCATAAAAGCGGTCTGAAAGCCCCCTTGACAGACAAAAAAGCATTTTACAATAACGAAGAGAACATTTGTAAAAAAGCAGATCTTGAAAAGATTGAAACCAATCAATTGTACTCAGTAGCACGCCTGACCTACTCCCTCCCCTATGTCAATGAGACCACGGCTGATTTTCTGGAACTTCTGGGCGAGCGTATGAAAGAGAGTTTTAAGGAAAAAGGAATTAAACACTACCGTTTTGTGCTAACCTCAGTACTCCGAACCGAAAAAGACCAGCGACTCTTGCAAAAAGTCAATGTCAATGCGACACCCAAAGAGACCTCACACTATTTTGGCACTACTTTTGACATATCACAGACGCGTTTTCTGATGGGGAAGTCAAACGAAACAGTTTACAGTTACCGTTTGCGCAACCTTCTGGCCCGTGAGCTTATCCGCTTGCAGGAGGAAGGCCGGTGTTACGTCCTCTTAGAAAACCGTGAAAAATGTTTTCACGTCACTGTAAGACAATAAAGAGATTAAAGAATTAGAATTCTAAATGCCGCTTTTGACTGTACTTTTCCAGTGAGGGGACGTACATTTGTCTGGGGATTTCGGATTCAGGATTCCGGATTTCGGATTCCAGATTTCGATTTTCTAATTTCTAATTTCAAATTTCTAATTTCAAATTTCTAATTTCAAATTTCTAATTTCAAATTTCAAATTTCAAATTTCGAATAACACCATCATGACCCATAAAAACATACAAGCCCGTTGCGAAATCATCTATCGTTTTCTGAACCAAAAGCAGCTTAAAAATGCTTTTGATGCCTTGATACAGCTATTGTACGAAAACAACTTATTAGCCTACCAAGACCATATAGACCAGCTGCAGACCACCTACAAATATATGCTACAATATACGGTAGAAAGCGCCAACGATCCTGAGCGTCAAAAGATTTACAATAAACTCTTTGTGGACACTTATCAGCTCTGCGGCGAGATGGAGCAGGAACTCCTGAGCAAGTATTCATCACAAATGCCCTACTCACTGGTTTCGGCACAGAGCAACAAGCTTAGCAAGGGCATACAAGCCTTAGCAGCTATTGGTGCGCAATACGAAATGGTGAAACTTTCGGAACAAACAGCCATTCCTTACGACATTAAGATGAACTATCAGCAACGTATGTCTGAACTGTTTATGGTCTTCTGGACCACCCACTTTTACACCAAAGAATTTGTCAGCGAAACACAAGAAATAGTTAAAAATAACACACTGAAAGATTATGAAATGTCACTGTTGGCATCAGCTGCCACGCTGAGTTTATGGCGCAATTTTGACAGCCTTAAATTTGATGTACTCTTCGAACTGGCCAACTCCCCTTCTGATATGGTAAAACAACGTGCCTACGTCGGCATTCTTATTGCCATTTATATATACAGCGACCGTCTGACCTTTTTCTCATCCATCCTGGCCCGTTTCACCATTTTAGCTGAGAATAAAGCATTCATCAAGTCGATAGAAAACATCATTATTCAGTTTATCCGCTCCAAGGAAAGTGAAAAGATAGCCAAGCGTTTCAGCGAAGAAATCATCCCGGAAATGGCTAAGCTAACACCACAGATGCGCGACAAACTGAATTTCAGCAAGCCCGACAGTGAAGAGGAAGAGAAAAACCCCGACTGGCAGGAAATACTGGACGAGGTTCCTGGTCTATCAGACAAGATGAAAGAAATAAGCGATATGCAAATGGAAGGTGCCGATGTCTTTCTCAGTACTTTTTCTATGCTAAAAACCTTTCCTTTCTTTCATAACATACACAACTGGCTCGTTCCTTTCACAGCAGATTATCCTGAGGTCAATGAAGAGGCTAACAAATCTGACAGCAAAGCCTTTATCAGCGCTATTGGGCAATCACGTTTTCTTTGTAACTCCGACAAATACTCTTTCCTGCTTAGCATGCAACAAATACCAGAAGCCCAAAAGCAACAGATGTCTGCTGCCGTAGGTGCCGACTTCGAAGGTATGAAAGAGATAGAAAAAGATGAAACGTCGCTTAACAAAAGCCGCCAATCAGAATTTATCTCTAACCAATACGTACAGGATCTCTACCGTTTGTTTAACCTGCATCCACGTAAAGGCGATTTTGAAAACATCTTTAAGATGCGTCTGGATTTTCATAATAAAAACGCCATTGCCAGCCTTATAGAAGATCAGAAAGTGTGGTATAACGTGGCAGAATATTATTTTTCTAAAAACTACTTTGACCAAGCGGCTGAACTCTATGACACCTTGCTAAAAAAAGATCAGGCTAATGTAGAAATGCTGCAAAAACGCGGTTTCTGCGCTCAGAAAAAAGGCGACTACCAGAGTGCCCTCTCATATTATCAAAAAGCTGACCTGATAGAAAGTAACAACAGCTGGACGGTGAAGAAGATAGCCTACTGCTACCGCGCCATGGAAGATGCCGAAAAAGCCCTGAGCTACTATCAGCAAGCCATCGTTTTACAACCCAAAAATTTAGCTTTACAAATATCGGCCGGTCACTGTCAGTTGAGCTTAAAAAGATACGAGGACGCCCTGAACAGCTACTTCCGCATAGAGATGGAGAGCAGCAAACCACAAAAGGTATGGCGCCCTATTGCCTGGACCTCTTTTATATCCAACAAACCAGATCAGGCCAAACGCTATTATGCCAAGATACTAGACAATAGCCCTACCCCGCACGACTACATCAACGCTGGTCATGCCGAGTTAGCTACCGGCAACAAAAAAATTGCTCTGGAGCTCTACAAAAGTGCCGTCAATGGCTTTGACGGGGACCTTAACCGCTTCCTGAAAATCTTCGCCGAAGACAAAGAATACCTCATATCCTACGGCGTGGAAGAGAACGACATGCCTATTCTTTTAGACAGTTTGAGGTATGCCTTGGAGTAATTGATTATAAAAGCTATGCCGGTGTGTGTGTGCTGCACAAGCTAAATACTGTTTAGCTTAAGGCTCTGTAGCATAAAACGACGTCTCACCATCAAAATAACAGACTATTAATCTACACCTTAAGCTCTAATACAGAATAAAGCACTAGGTGTAATTTTCAATATTGCCTACTAAACTTCTGGCTTACATTCGCTTTCCTGATGTATCGACGAAGGTATTGTAAAACGAAACACACTCCCCTCTCCGGGCTGACTTTCCACACCAATACCACCTTTATGTTTATCTACAAGATCCTTACAAAGCACTAAACCTAATCCGGTACCAGGCTCATTATCTGTTCCCTTACTGGAAGTGTTTTCAGACAATTGGAATAAAGTCGCGACTTGCTCTTGGGACATGCCTACACCTGTATCCTCTACAGAAACATTCAGACACTCTTGAGAACACACTTCTGCCCTCAGCTTTACAACGCCATGGTGAGGCGTGTATTTTATAGCATTCGTCATAAGGTTGCGCAACACTGTTGTAAATATATACTTATCCACCTCAAAATAAAGATCATCTAACACTTGAACCTCTAAGCTTATCTCTTTTTTATCGGCCATCAAGTTGACTACTCCCAGGACTTCTTCTACCAGCACAGGAATATTCTCATGCACAGGAAGTACTTCTATAGCACCACGCTGCGTCCTCGACCATTCCAATAAATTTTCAAAAAAATCATAGGTATTATGAATACTTAAATTAATTAAATCCAGATATTTCTTCTTCTGATCTTCGTTCAGTGTTTCATAACGACTCTTGAGTAAATCTGAAAAACCCAGCATCGGATTAAAAGCCCCCCGTAAATCATGAGCTATGATAGAAAAGAATTTGTCTTTAGTTTGATTTATAATCGCAAGATCCTCATTTTTTTGTGTCAGCTCTTCTTGCACACTTTCAAGCTCTTTGTTTTTCTTTTCTAAAGTAAGATTTGTGGCATCATAAGCACGCATAACGATATTAAGAGCCACATAAATACCTGCTAATAACATTATCAATGAAATGGCAATATCGACATATCTCACCTGCCTACTCTCGTAAGTGGAAGCTAGTTCCGGATACAAATAATCCACCGCTAACATTCCTAAAACGACTAAAGCATAAGCGATAAGAAAACTTTTTTTGGGACCGGGTAGTACAGCTACAGCGATCACCCAAAAGAAGGCAAAAAAGTAATGTGCTCCACCTAAAAGAGCTCCATTCATAAAGCTAATAACCGGATAAAAAATAAATAAAGTAAAGCCAAGGCCTAAGCGATAAGAAAAATCATTAAGTTCCCGTTTTCTTGTAATAGAATAAAACAGAGCAAAGACCATCAAAGACAAAAAAGGCATGATATAAGAAAAAGGATTCAATCCTAAAAGCAAATTCATCATACCGCCAAAAAACGTCAATAACATTCCTGCCAACAAGGTTGAAATATAGATGCGTTTTCGCACTTCAAATTCTGTGCTGACGCCCAGCAAACGATCAATAAAATTTTTCATCTTTTAAACCTGTATTATTTCTGTTTTATAGTAGAACTTGTAGAGTCCTAGCCACCCTTGCTAACCCTTTTATCACCTTATAGTTACTAACACAGAGTGAAGATGATTCTCCATTCAGTAGCTGAGCTTGCCGGAGCAGTAGTCAGGGAGTGGATAGAAAAACACTTAACGGTCTGATACTTTTTAACAACATTTTAATGAAACCACGCACCGCACAAAATCAACCTTCTGACTCGTCAAGAAAATCTGCTTCGGAGTATCTGTCATCACTGTCAGTTTTCCATCTGCTTTTTCCTTAACATCAGTCCAAATTCCATTTACACGCTGCCTGGTTGAAATTTTGCAATAACAAGGAGCCCATGTGAGAATAAAGACACTTAGGATATTGTAAAAAAACACCGTAAAACACTCACAACGTAGCACATTTAAATCCCTGAGAGGCAATTATTGGTGCTGCTACACCCCCTAGACAAGTAATACCGGGGCTTGTAAAGAACAGCAAATCTTATAATACAAAACTAAACGTTTCATTGATACAAAACAACTCAGCAGTGATAAAAGAGATCAGAAAATTACATCTATTTCCTTTCCAAGCCCCCGTTTGTCTATAGGTGCTTGTGTTGTAGGATGTGTAGCGCCAACATGAACTTGGGGCTATGCACCACATAGCATCCACAAGATGAATTCACCAGCGAACTCTATGTTTATACCATTACAATTGTCTCAGAACTTTGTGACCGGATCCTGAAACAAAATTACGGCTCTAACCCGTTGGCGGAATTAAAACAAACTCTCTTGTGATATTTACAATTTTAATTATCAGACCAATACTTGCTAGCAAGTATTATATCTGTGGCATCTGTATTATCCGTTGTTGGTAAAAAACAAGAATATGTTAAAAACAACAGATCGCACAGATGACACTGATTTGTTTTTCGCTTGCGAAAAACAGTCTAATGTGAACGTCAGACATATTTAAAAAGAGGCAAATATATGAACAATTGAGATCGTCTAGATCTAATTCCGCCAACGGGTTCCTCTACCTTATTTCAATTCCAATAAGGTGCGATTGAAGTCAAAATCACCAAGAGTATTACAAACCAATACAACAGCAGAAACTAAATTATCTTTTCATACCTTTTGGTCTGGGAAACGTGGAGAACTTTACCTTTCCGCTGCAATGAGTGAAGACGGATTTTGCAAACGCTGAGAGGTCTCCGTCCTTCGGTATATGCCTGCACTTGTTCGTGGTGTTTCCA
>DHQI01000102.1:7013-14727 GCA_002408065.1 Bacteroidales bacterium UBA5342 | reverse complement strand
CAGAAATCATGCTTGATCTAAAGTTTGCACGCAAACTTTTTCCGCTACTTCCGTCCCGATAAATCATCGGAATCCGTTGTTTACACTTTTTTAATTGATCCCCCAAAAATTCTGCTTGATCCTAAATAAGCGTATAGTCATAATAAATTTAGTTTTAAGGCCTAAAAAAAGCCACCGTAGTTTCCCACGGTGGCTTGGATTGATTAAGGGTATTTCAACTATTTATAAACGGCGTGGCTGCTTTCTTTGTCTTATAGCGCCACCGTTAATTCAAAAAGTTATTTCACCATTACTTTAGTGACCTGATCGCCCAGACTCACCATATAAATGCCGTCTTTCACCGGCATTATGGCTTCACCATTCACATAGCAGCTCTGTATCATACGGCCGGTAATATCGTATATGCGGGCCAAATAAAGCTCTTCGGTACGGATAAAGATCTTACCTTGCGAAGCAAAAACGCCATGAGTCATAACAGCTTGCTGTAGCTGTGTTGCCTGGTCAACATCGCCACTGCACTCTACCTGCACATCGTTAGCAACACCACGTACTACAGCCGCACTCTTAGTACTTATAGCTTCCAGCGGCGGCAATACCATCATAATAGTAGTATCGATACCAATAGTGTAACTATAGTTTCCAACGGCCAAACCAGCTTCCAGCTGCACATAGAAAGTCGTATCTATATTTTCGTCCACCATAAAACTAATCGCTGCATCGATAGGCGATCCACCTGCCGGCCCCGGATCTATTCCAAACTGACGTGATGGTATACTTGGAGGTACCGGGAAAGCTACCTGAACAGGAAATGGTAAATTTCGCAGCATGATATTGAGAGGTAATCGTGCACTTGGTCCTTGTCCTAAATGATACGAGAAGTCCATCTGCAAAGGCATCACACTAAAACTTGGTTGCATAGCTTCGGCCGAAGGTCCTAAATAAATATTGTCGATGCTATAAGCCCCGGCACCTGTGGCTCCCATGCTAAAGTTATAATCGTACACAAAAGCAATATTCACCATACCGCTCCAGTCAGACACATCAATGGTATCGGACCAGTTACCGTTTCCGGTAGCCGGGATATCAAAACTATCGGTGATTTCTACCCAAGTGCTCTGATTAAGGTCTCCCCCGTCGTATTCTTCGGAATAGAAAATACGTAAGCCATCAGCAGTTTCCAGGTTAGCATAGCTAAGATCAAAAGCAAAGACTTCATCTTCTGTCTCTTCCATATCCATAGGCGAAGATACGAGCCATACGGTATCTTTTGTGCTGGCTTGTGGCGCATGAACTATACCTACACTCTGTGCCTGATAAGTCCACTCTAAGCCCTCGTCATTCACGGTATTGATGTTTAGCCATTCGTCCATCACATCTTCGTTGAAGTCTTCGTGGTAAGGCAAGGTTTCATAGCCCAAATATACTTCACCATTCAACAGTACCGTGTCGTACATATCGCCTACGTATACGACAAAAAGACTATCGTTCCAGTCGCCCTCTTGCAAACTTGCTCTTAGACGAATATATATCCGTTCATCCACGTCGCCATTTTCATCAGGCGAAATATTGTGCGGAGCTGATAAGGTCATCAAAAAATCCGCCGTCAGAGCCAAATCAAAAAGCTGAGTGTCCCATAACAAAATAATATCCTTTTCGGGATCAAGATTATGAGCCATCAAGTCTAACGAATCTATTTCACTAGGACCGTTATCTATCAGGTATTCAAAACGAAGCTCTTCTTCGGTACTTATTATTTCAGGATCGGGTACATCCAGCGTGGTGCACCATACGTTGTTAGAGGTATCGCTCGTACAATAAAATTCATTCATTGCAGAGACCGCATAATAATATTCACTGGAAGGAGAAAGACCATTCACAATATAAGCATCTTCATCTTCCACATAAACATCTTCCAAAATAAAATGAACCTCTTGTTGGTATTGATAAATACTGATATCATCAAAATAAAAACTCTTATCCTTAGCTGTCACATACATACGCAACAAGGTGGATTCCCATGTTTCGCCCAGACCGATACTATCCATGACATAATCTTCACTATTCTCGTGTGTAATAAGCGCCACATCGTCCCAATCTATACCATTAGCCGATTTTTGCAAAACCACAGAATATGGATCATCTCCTGCACTGGAAGGGCGGTGCCATACCACAAAAGCAGAAGGATACTCTAAGGCATCGGTCATCACCCAATCATCCACGTCATTCATGCCTCCTTTTCCTGTGCCGGATAGCGCACTGCCCGTGTTGTAATAAGCACTGTTATTAGTCCAGTTAGCAGGTTCCCCTTCCTGTAGGTCATCATAGCTCAGCAGCGCATTAAAATACATCATCTCCCACACTTCTAGTATGTAAGTATCAATATCCGGCACCCTATTCCAATGGGCCGTAAACTGCTCAAGGCCCACTTCAGTAGCCCCGGTAGCCACCGGCACCTCTATTTCAGGACATTCCGCCCATAGGGTGTATTCACCCGACGATATTTCTTGTCCATCTTTGTACACCAGGAATTGGAAATTATGCGGCCCTTCGGGGTACATAGGCCCTTCTATATAATAAAATGTTTCACCCCCAATAATGGTATCTTCCACAATCATCCTTACGCTATATTCCTCATTATAAACCTCTATCACTACAGAATCCACCTCTTCGTCGGGCACCGTAAGTCTGACCGCAAAAGCTACTGAATCACCGGCAGTACAAGTAGCATCATCTTCGGGGATGACTTCTGCAAAGATGGAATCCGTCCCCTCGATGGCAAACATTCCCACTTTCCAATCGACATAGCTGCCACTTGCGTAATGGTATTTTAACGCAAAAAAGACGGTATCGCCTTCTATAGAATCGATGCCGGCATAAGCTACTTCCACCTCTGTTCCACCTTCCATAGTACTATCAGCATAGAGCATCGTCAACTCATCCCAGATTGCTTCAGAAGGATCACCTATCCCTCTATAATCGTCTGAATACATCATTTTCAGATAATTATTCTCATCATGACTGCCAAATTCTTCCAAACGCAAATAAGTCAATTCTTTATCAAAGTAACGGTTCATATCTACGGCCGGCAACACGAACCAGTCTTCTTCGGTATCGCCACTATTATAACCATTCATTTGGTAAGCTTCCATAGCCTCATTGTACTCCCACTGCTTGGTATCACCACTCACACTATAGGTGTAGTTAAGGCCAAAGTCTGGCGAAGCGTCTTCCTCATAATAAGGCAAATCCACCATCTGCGGTGCTACTATTATTACTGAATTAATGGCAGACTCTGTTATTTCCCCATTGCCCCCCACAGCAACGACTTGACCATAAACTGTAGTAGTGGTATCAGAGAAAATAGCAACAGAATAAACATCGCCAACAGCCTCCATCAGCGAGGTATCTAATAAAGCATCAGGCCCGAGACCATAAACAAAAATCACGCTATCTAAACCATCTACATCAGTTGTCGTAACGGTAGCGCTTATGGTAAATATGGAATCTCTTTCGTACTCATCACCATCTTCTGGCATAAAGGCGGTAATTTCCGGAGCAGGAGGACCTACTATATCAATGCTTCTGACATCAGAAGCTGAAATCTCACCATTTTCACCTACCGCTACTATCTGACCATAAAAGGTACACACCGTATCCGACTCCATTTCCACAAAGAAACTATCGGCAATATACTCCATACCTACCGTATCATTCAATTCCGTATCTTCAAAACCATAAGCAAACATCACCGTATCTATACCTCCGGCACCTTCTGTGGTCACATCGGCACTCACAGTAAAGGTGGAGTCACGATCGAATTCATCGCCGTCCTGGGGTTGGTAATTGGTGATGGATGGGGCCGGTAAGCCTTCTGAAATAGTAAAAGATGTTGTCGTAAAAGGTATAACACCCGATCCGGAAGTCGTCCAGTTAGAAACATTATTAATGGCAGTCATTAATTCAGAAGCTGTTCCATTTCTTGTTCCACTATATTTTCCATCATCTGTACCAAATGTCATATAATTTGAAAAACCATCAGGAAAAGTGCCTATTAAAGATAAATTTTCACCAATAGCATGTAGGAATGTTGTTACATTACCTACGCTTTCACCTTGATAAGCTAAAAGCCCATCTCCACTATTTCCCAGAGCCATTGCTCCGTCGGAGGTTGTCGTGAAATATGAGGCATTGGCCACATACGAAATAACTTCACCGGCAGCTATACCACCTACAGGAGCTGTAAACATTACAGTGCCTTCTCCAGTTCCAATAACATAGCTTCCTGAGGCCTCTTCATCAGTAAAATAAATCGTAGTGCCAGCATTTAAGTCAACAAAGCAAACAAATGCAAAATCTTCTCCTGGCGTATCCATGCCTATCAGAGCCAAATCTCCTGAGGCCAATATCGTAGGATTTACTTCCAGAGGAGCCGCACTCACCCCCAAGAGAGCAAAAGACAATAAACTAAAAAGTAAGTTTAATTTTTTCATAGTGGTATTTATTTTGGTTAATATAGATTATTAAAGACTGATATTAAGATAAATACTAAAAAGATATCGCACCTAAAAACACCGGAGAAATAAAACGGTGCTTCGGTAGAGATGCCTCTTCGGTATATCGAATATGAGTAGTGTCTCGTAATTTTCCCATTATTACCTCTTGAGATATTGGTTTAAGACTTTATGTTTTACAACAAATATGAGAATTTCTGGCTTATTCTTAGCATTGTTTAAACCTCATCACAAAACAGGCACTTATCACACAAAGGCATATTACAATATACAAAACTCTGTACAAAAAGCCAGTACAGCTCACAAAGCTTCACGTTATTCAAATGGTGGTTGGAAAGAGTCACAAACTTAAAAAACTTTTTTGTAATTTGTGGTATCAGGACCTAAAAATTAAGGGCTTCACGGCGAAGACAAGGATACATCTGAAATAAACGGCGAGATATTAACAGAAAACAAAAAGAGTGAGCAAAACAAACTCTTCCGAAAAAAAGAGAGGGTAAAATAAAAAATCCCCTATTTTAATGAGGCTAATCGTTTGCGGATTCAAAAACAGAGGACTACATTTGTCGTTTCAATTGATAAAGCGAAATGACAGAATTTCAAGACAGGTATTTGAGCGACATTTCCGAGGGCGAAGAAGTGGTTATCCTTAAAGTTAAAGGATACGGCGCTTTTCGTAAACGTATTACAGAGATGGGGTTCAACCGTGGAGCTACCGTAAAAGTCATCAAATATTCGCCACTCAAAGATCCGATAGAATACGAATTATTAGGTTACCGCATCAGTTTGCGCCGTAGCGAAGCCCGATTAATAAAAGTCATTTCTACCGAAGACGCCAAACAACTAAAAGACGGGGACTACAATGGTGTCATGAACATCGAAGATGTACAGCACATCGTAAAAGAAAAAGATAAAAACATCAATGTAGCACTGGTAGGCAACCCTAACTGTGGTAAGACGACCCTTTTTAACCAAGCGACTAACCGCCACGAACACACCGGTAACTACGGCGGGGTCACCGTAGATGTAAAAACAGCCTTGTTCCATGCCGAAGGTTATAATATCAACCTGACCGACCTGCCGGGCACCTACTCGCTTTCGGAATATAGTCCTGAAGAGCTCTATGTACGCGAACACCTGAGCAACGAAATGCCCGACTTGGTAGTGAATGTGATAGACGCCTCTAACCTGGAACGTAACCTTTACCTGACCACTCAATTGATTGATATGAATATCAATGTAATATTGGTGCTCAACATGTACGACGAGCTGGATAAAAGCGGCAGTGAACTGGATTACAAAAAGCTGTCGTTGCTACTGGGCTGCCCTATCATTCCTACCATTGCCACAAAGAAAAAAGGCTTGCGCCGCCTTATCAATAAAATAATAGATGTGTATGAAGGACATGACAAAACATCGCGCCACATACACATTAACTACGGTCCTCACATCAACGATGCCATAGAGCATATCTGTGCCGAGTTAGATTCGCTGACAGACCTAGAGAATCAGTACCACGACCGCTATGTGGCCGTAAAACTGATTGAGGGTGATTCTCACTTTGCCCAAATGCCTGAGATAAAAAACAACACCAAGCTCAAAAGCATTTTGGACAAGGAGAAAGCACACCTGGAACGTGAATATAAAGACGACACCTCCACCATCATAGGAGATGCTAAATATGCTTTCATCCGGGGTGCTTTGAAAGAAACCTTTAAACCATCGAAAGAAGAACGTCACCGTACGGGGTATGACGCGGATATGCTAATGACCAATAAATGGTTGGGTATTCCCATCTTTGTGGGCTTGATGTGGCTGATGTTTCAGATGACTTTCTCGCTGGGCTCTTACCCTATGGACTGGATAGATGCCGGTGTGGGGTGGTTGTCGGCGAACGTGGCAAAGCTACTGCCCGAAGGCATGTTGCACGACCTACTGGTAGATGGTATCATAGGCGGTGTGGGTGGCGTTATCATATTCTTACCTAACATCTTGATTCTCTTTTTCTGTATATCTCTCATGGAAGATACGGGATATATGGCCCGTACAGCTTTTATCATGGACCGGGCGATGCATAAGATTGGTCTGCACGGAAAATCGTTCATCCCTATGCTGATGGGCTTTGGCTGTAATGTGCCGGCTATCATGGCCACACGAACGTTGGAAAACCGTAAAGACCGGGTCATTACCATGATGATCATTCCTTTTATGTCGTGCAGTGCACGCCTACCCGTGTACGTACTGCTGACCTCGGCCTTTTTTGTAAAACACCAAGGCGCTGTCATGCTGCTTATCTATGCTATTGGCGTAGTGATGGCGGCTATACTGGCCATCATTATGAATAAAATCTTCTTCAACAAAGAAGATGTCCCTTTTGTGATGGAACTGCCCCCTTACCGTACACCAACCCTAAAAAATACCGCTATACATATGTGGGAAAAAGCGGTACAGTACCTGGCAAAAATGGGAGGTGTCATCCTGATAGCTTCCGTTTTGATATGGGCTTTAGGTTATTTTCCTCGTGAGGTGGATTATAGCCGCAACTATGATAGCGAGATTAATACGGTGATGCAAAACAGCTCGCTAAACGAGACCAGCAAAGCAGAACGAATAAGTGAGCTAAACAGCCTGAAAGAGGGCGAACGACTGGAAGGTTCTTACATCGGACAGATAGGTCATTTTATAGAACCGGTGATCAGTCCTATCGGCTTTGATTGGAAAATAGGCGTAAGTCTGGTGACAGGAGTTGCTGCCAAAGAAATCGTTGTTAGTACAATGGCCGTACTCTACCAGAGCGGTGCCGACGATAGTACCGACAACCTACAAACTAAACTTCAGGAACAGGAGTTTATGAGCGGTGAAAAGAAAGGTCAAAAAGTTTTTTCTCCACTGGTGGCTTTTGCCCTGATGCTCTTTATTCTTATTTATTTCCCTTGTGTGGCTGTGATTGCTGCTATTCGTAAAGAGCTGGGATGGAAATGGGGAGCTTTTACCATGGTTTACACCACGGTGCTGGCCTGGTTGGTAAGCTTTGGATTCTATCAAATCGGGAGTTTGTTTGTTTAACAGGGCACTTGGGTGCATGGGTTAATAGGGTGACAAGGTAACAAGGTTGCAGGGTGGCAAGGTTGCAGGGTGGTAAGGTGACTGCCTGTTATCAATTGGGCCTCCCTTTTAATTTTTCATTTTTCATTTTTCATTGA
>DHQI01000102.1:6597-6778 GCA_002408065.1 Bacteroidales bacterium UBA5342 | reverse complement strand
TTCATTTTTCATTTTTCATTGAATAATTGGATACACAAAGCATCATAACCATCATTATAGTAGCGGCATCTGCCGTGCTGGCCATTCGTTTTTTGTCGAAAAAATTCTTCCCAAAAAAGAAAGATGACGGATCGAATTGTGCGGATACAAGTGCCTGTAGTGGATGCCCTCTGTCGGACAA
>DHQI01000102.1:6159-6363 GCA_002408065.1 Bacteroidales bacterium UBA5342 | reverse complement strand
GCCCTCTGTCGGACAGTTGTTCGAATGAGGAGAAAAGTGAATGAGAAAATTTTTCAGCTTTTTCTCTAGTTATCCAAACACTCGTGACGGCGGCCATTGACAGCATAAGCTCGTGCCTCCAACCGACGTACCTTTTGCCTCGTTAATGAGGTGTCTCGCCTAATATAGGAAATACCGGATCTAGCATGATTTCTGAGGAGAAGT
>DHQI01000102.1:0-5783 GCA_002408065.1 Bacteroidales bacterium UBA5342 | reverse complement strand
CTTCCGTCCCGATAAATCATCGAAATCCGTTGTTTACACTTTTTTAATTGATCCCCCAAAAATTCTGCTTGATCCGAAATACCTTTGCGTGTCTTTGCGTAATAGCTTACATCCTATCATAAGCTATAACGCAAAGCATTGTTTAGCGAGGTTCTGAGGAGCGCAAAACATTAGATATAACAGTCAACTCTTTCATTACGGACGGGTATGCGTCGATTTTATAAAGCGGAAGCTTTCATCTTGCCAACGGTTGTTGACACGCACTACAAAATTACCATCAAAGAGATGATCAACATTAACAGTAGCCGCCTCTTTAGAAATACTTCCGGCACTTAATATGCGGCCATGCATATTGTACAAGACATAGTCTGCATCCATCTGTACATTGGTAAACTCCAACTGTTCACCCTGGTGTATCAACGCACTTTTAAGACCTACGCCCATCAGTTCCGGATAACGGAACTCTACACTATGAACTATGGATCTATTACCCGCACTATCTTCTAACATAAAGTCTAAACGGTATTCACCATCCAGATTGAGAGCTTCTGTTTCTATCGAGAGTTCATCATTTTCTGGCACCTGCATTTCATTCGAATAAATAAGCGGCTGGTTTTCTTCCACATCATTAATCACCACACCAACCTGAGACAAACGACTATAAAGCACAGCATCCTCACTACTACACACCTCGTAGGTGATTCGGCTATCGATGATACGCCTGATGTGCGGACGTCCACCCGGGAAGAAAGGCATCACCGTATCATGCGTTGTAAATGAAAGACTTAAATTCTCATTGGCATTCAAGAGGGTATCCTCAGCATACATCAACATCAGATACTCCATTTGTGATTTCAATCCTCCTATTTTAATGTGGTAGAGCTGCTCTTCAACAGCAACAAAAGCAGCAGTATCAAGCACCATAGCTGTATCCAATACAAAGTCTCCCAAGACCGATACGGTCATATCATTTTCCCAAATCTGATATCTTACCTTAGCAGCTTCATCCACTGCCACAACAATAATGGCAGAGTCTTCGGAAGTTCTTAACACATACGGGGTGCTTTGCATAAACTCAGGAGCAATAATATCCTCAGTGGTAAACGGCAGCGCATACACCGAGGTAAAGCTCTGCTCAGTAGTATCGGCCAGATAAACGACCATTTCATAATCTTCCTGAGAGCTCAAACCTCCCTTGCACAAGAGCAACTCTTGGTATTGATCAATGATCGTCATCTCCGGATTATACAGTTCAGAGGCTTTCTCAATGATACCATCAGCGGTTTTCACTTCAAAATAAACATGGGCCGGTTTATCAGCCATAACCTTCACCGTCACACTATCACCAAATACTTCTGCAACGAAAGGATATCCTTTTTGCATCAAAGGTTTCAAATCATTAACGACAGTCAATTTCAGCTCAAACTCATCGTTCAAACCTCCCATATCAGGATGAGTAATAGTGATATCTAAATCAAAAACATCAATATCTATGTACAATACAGTGGTGTCGAGATAGAGCTTATTACCTACTATCTCAAAGCAATCCTGATAATTATTCAGGATAAATTCGTGGGCATGCCCGTCGTTGTTACCAGCACAGTCAAGTGTGCTAATCAAGTGACCACTATGCCACGATTTACACAAAGTATCGGCACTGGCCACCAAACCTTCGGGTTTATGATAGTAAGATGCTAAGGTGTCAGAGAGCGCTATTGTCTGTAATCCCGGCAAAGGATAACCATCATCACTAGCGGTAAGCTCACACCAGATATTATAGACCTTCATATCCTCTGTTAGAGTTATGGTGTCTGAAGTATTCTCAAACTGAACCAAGACAGAATCACGCTCACCATACCATGTATAAGTAAAGCTCAGATCACCATCCACATCGTGCCACAGCCCTTTCGAAACAGAGAGTAGAGAATCATTCTGTGTACAAGAGTTTAATTGCGGCAAGAGATCACAAACCGGCGCATCATTAACAGGCAATACGTGAATAAGCATCATCGATCTTGCAAAAGAACCATCCAGCTCTTCCACCCAGTAATAGGTGGTATCCCAACCATAAAAATCAGCATCCGGGCTGTAATGCCATAAGGTATCATTTTCGATTTGGAAAGAACCATATAGGGTTTCAATATGCTTCGTCAGGCTCGTACTCTTCTCCGTCAAACCGCCCTTTTTCATCACCACCGAATCACCTTTCATCATGACATCAAGCTCTATCGGGTTTAAGTCGTAAATACCATCTTCATACACTACTATTGTATCATCGATAGCATAAAGCATCCCGCTATTTTTCTGCTCTATAGTCAGGTAAACCCATGCCCTTGGGGAAGCTGCCCCGAAGTCATCGAGCAAATGGTAAGAAAGCGAATCGATACCATCAAAGCCCGGAACAGGTGAATAAACAATCTCCAAGGGATCTACTCCCGTCACAGCCTGACCAGACACAGGACGGACATCTATAATCACCTGTCCCATTGGCTCTTCAAGATCTGCATCGTAATCATTCTCCGTCACCTTGAGGACTATAGCGTCATACTCATTATTTTCTATTATGTGCTTATATTCATCATCATATGCTATAGGCGCATCGTTTACCGGAGCAATATTGAATCGAATCATTGCAGAAGCTGAATCGTTTTCACCATCAACCAAAGTATAGCTTATACTATCACTTCCATAATAATTAGAATCAGGTACATAAATGATTTGCTCATGACAAATACTCACTTTCCCATGTGCAGCGTCGCAATACTGCGCAATATGCAAAGGTGAAGCATCCGGCGAAAGAGCTGCTGCCAGCACATCAATTGTATCACCTCTATCCTCAAATATATTTTGCTCCATATCTATGACTACTGGCGCTTCGTTCACACTATCAATGGTAATATAGACATGTGCCACATTAGATGGTACGTTATAGCAATCTGTTACACAATAGGTAAAACTATCCACTCCCCAAACATTTTCCTGCGGTAGGTATGTAATGCCTAAACTATCCACTGACAACACACCTAGTTTTGTTTGTGTAAGAATGCTAAAGTTGGCAATTACACCATCCTCTGCATCATAATCGTTGCATAATATATCAAGAATAAAGGCTTTGTCTTCCAAAGTAGAGAACCTGTCATCAAGAGCTACAGGAGCATCATTTACCGGAATGATATTGTAATACAAGTAAGCCACAGCAGTATCATTTTCGCCATCGTGAACACAATACACCAAAGTATCTTTTCCTAAGAAATCAGCAGCAGGGGTATAAATAACCTGACTGTCCGAAACGACGGCCGTACCATTGTTGCCCTGCGATACGGCAAAGAGTGTCAAGTCAGAGAAATCTGGACTCTGTGCACTGGTCAACACCTCGGTTGTGTCACTCTTGTCTTCGGTAACGTTGATGTTGAAGTTTTTCAGAAGCGGCGCTTCATTCACACTATCGATGGTAATGACAACAGTGGCAGTATTTGATTTAAGCCCCTGAGCATCGTGTACAAAATACGTAAAGGTATCCACTCCCCAAACATTGGCCTGTGGGGTGTAAGTAAAGCCTAAACTATCTACCGACAACAAACCTCGTTTTGTTTGTGTGAGAATGGTAAAGTCGGTAACAACACAGTCCTCAGCATCGTAATCGTTGCTTAGAACGTCAAAAACGAAGGCTTGATCCTCTATAGTATAAAGTGTATCATTATGGGCTACAGGTGCATCATTCTCAGCACTTACATTGTAGAAAATAAAAGCTGAAGAAGTATCATTCTCCGCATCTTTCACAGAATAACATACCGTATCCAGACCTGCAAAATTATGATCAGGCGTATAAATCACGGAATGAGCATTCACCCTCGCCTTACCATGACTACCCTGACTCACAGATACCAATGTTAATGCTGAAAAATCAAGACTTTGTGCCAACAACATTACGTTACAGGTGTCATTTTCTTCCTCTGTTACATTAACTTTAAAATCACTCAGAACCGGCGCCTCATTCACACTATCAATTCTAATATAAACGGTGGCCACCTGTGACATAACACGCTGCATATCGAATACGACATACGTAAAGGAATCACATCCCCAAATGTTTTCTTGCGGTGTATAAGTAACCTCCAAACTATCTGTAGATATAGCTCCCAGTTTTGGTTGAGATAGAATTGTGTAATCTATCACAGTACTGTCTTCGGCATCATAGTCATTGGCCAGAATATCTAAAACAAAGGCCTCATCTTCCAGTGTAGAAAGCGTATCATTCACCGCCACAGGTGCATCATTCACCGGTATAATATTGTAACACAAGTAAGCTACAGCGGTATCATTTTCGGCATCGTGTATGCAATAAGCAAGGGTATCTTTTCCCGAGTAGTTAGCTTCTGGAGTATAAATCACTTGTCCTCCTGAGATAGTGGCTGTACCTATGTTACCTGACGATACAGCAAAGAGTGTCAGCGCAGAGAAGTCAGGACTCTGAGCAGTGGATAACACGTCTATTGTGTCGTTTTCATCCTCGGTGATATTGATGCTGATATTTTTCAGAATAGGTACTTCGTTGACACTGTCGATAGTGATGTAAACGGTAGCCGGCTCCGATATCACTTCGTAAGCATCCTCTACAGTGTAGGTAAAGCTATCCAGCCCCCAAAGGTTAGGTTCTGGTGTGTAAATGATAGCGTTACTATCCACCACACAGCTTCCTTTAGTGCCTTGCGAAACAATATGACACTTACTCACCGTAACATCCTCGGCATCATAATCATTTACCATCGGATATATATATACCACACTATCTTCAATGGTATGAGCATAATCAGTAACAGCTACCGGAGCATCATTAACAGGGATTACATTATAAATCAATAAGGCCTGAGCCGTATCATTCTCAGCATCGTGCACATAATATGTCAGGGTATCTTTTCCTAAGAAATCCCGTGCAGGCGTATAGAAAACACTATCCCCCATAAAAGTAGCAGAACCATACAGAGGTGCTGACAAGCCGGCCAAGGTCAAGGCAGACTTATCCGGACTTTGTGCCTTCAGCATCACATTGGTGGTATCTTTATGGTCTTCGGTCAAATTCACCCTTACAGTACTTAATACCGGCGCTTCGTTCACACTATTGATGGTAATAACAACTGTAGCCGTATTTGATTTAAGCCCCTGAGCATCGCGCACAAAATATCTGAAGGTATCCACTCCCCACACATTTGCCTGTGGTGTATAAATAAACTCCAGACTATCCGTATTAAGCGTTCCTAGTTGAGGGTCAGAAGTTATTGTAAAATCGTTTAGCACAAGATCTTCAGCATCCTTATCATTGGATAATGGCGAAATATGCAAGACCATATCTTCAAGCGTACTTAGCGAATCATTATAAGCCATAGGCGCATCATTCACAGGCAATACCGTATAATAAACAGAAGCCCAAACCGTATCATTTTCAGCATCAGCAATGGCATAACGAATGGTATCTAAACCATTAAAATCAGCTTTGGGTATATATATTATAGAATCCCCTGCTATGAAGGCTCTGCCGTTATTGCTATTGATTACATCCACCAAGGTAAGGGCTGAAAAGTCAGGACTACCAGCTAATATCACCACATTAGAAGAGTCCGATTCGTCCTCCGTTAAATTTACACTGAGATGGCCCGGAAGTGGTGCCTCATTAACACTATCAATTTGAATAAAAACCGTAGCAGTCTCAGACATTTTGAATTGTGCATCGCGCACCTCGTAAGTAAAGGAATCCAAGCCCCAGATATTTTCCTGAGGCGTGTAGC
>DHQI01000101.1:19819-21309 GCA_002408065.1 Bacteroidales bacterium UBA5342 | reverse complement strand
AATCCCCCTACCTACTCGATGGATATTACGCAACCAAAACCCGGAATTCTTCATTTTGGCAAACTGTGAATAATTTATACTCTCTCTATGTTTTGCTTATTGCTAAATGTTCTGTTGCTTATTCAAGGACCTACTTTCGACCAAAAATTGGATAGAAGCGATTATCCATCCTCCTCGGAAATTTTGCTTGAAGCATCGAAGCAGATGGCGCTATGTGGTATCATAGGCTTGCTTGTTTAATTCTCGTTTATTTTTGATACTATTCTTTCTTGTCTTACTTTTGACTTTGATGACTAAAAAAGAATTAAAAAAATATTGCCACAAGTTTAATCGGATTGTTCCTGTAGATGAAATAGCTAAAGGAGAGCCAACATCACAAACCGTGAAGGAGTATTATACGATTTCGGGAGCTTATTACACCCGTTTTCATTCAGCCGAAGGCGCTTTGCATCTGCCGGTATCTTTTTCACCTCAAAGCACGCATAAGAAAAAATTACGTTTTCAAGCTGAGACTATCGGTGAGATTATCACTCAGCATTCCTGCCAAAAAGTTCTTGAGCTAGGGTGCGGTATGGGTTTTAACCTTTGTTTCTTGGCCGAAACACATCCTGACGTGGAATTCTCGGGCTTGGATATTACCCCCAAAAATATAAAAGCAGCATTGAAAAAAAGTGCGCCCTTCTCAAATATCCGCTATGAATTAGGCAATTTTGATGATACCGCTGGCATCAATGGAACTTACGATCTTATCTTTGCCGTAGAAACCTTGTGTTATTCCGAAGATTTAAGCCGTTTAGTGAAAGAGTTAAAAGCTAAATTGAATCCGGGTGGACGTTTGCTCATTTTTGATGGCTACATAAATGCTGATGCCAAGCTAGACTCTAAAACAGAAGAAGAGGCTTACCGTTATTTATCGTGGGGCTTTGCGATGTCACGTTTTCAGAATATCAAGGTTTTAGTTTCAAACGAAGTCAAAGAACTCTATAGTATAGAGATAGATAGAGATTTCTCTCAAAATGTGTTGCCAAATTTTAACGCTTTTCAGTCCGGGGCAAAAAAAGTGTTGAGACATCCGCGTACACTAAGACTTTTAGTTAGGCTTAAAGTGATTTCTCTTGTATTTATTAAGCAATTGGCCGCCGGAATATTTGGGCCATATTTTACCTCTAAGGCGTATCTTTCATACCGTCTGCTGGTGTTATTAAGTAAAGACTAATTAGATTTTTATGCTTAAAGTTCTCAAAAATAGTTTGGCTCTTCCGGGCTTACTTTGGTTTTCTGTAAGAGCTATCAGAAAACAAAAACGCTATATGGCGCAGAATATAGTGCCGACCTTAAAGCAAAGTTTGGTCAACAGCGATGGAACTATTGAACCGAAAAATCTTAAGCGTATTACCCGGTATTATGGCATTGCAGTGCCAGTTATCAGCGAGATTTACAAGTGTATGGGTAATCAAAAATTGAGTTTGAAAGAACGGGAGTTTCTCAGC
>DHQI01000101.1:19025-19647 GCA_002408065.1 Bacteroidales bacterium UBA5342 | reverse complement strand
AAAGAACGGGAGTTTCTCAGCTATATGGGGGCCTTAACCTGTTTGTTTGATGATTATTTTGATGAAAAAAAACCGGATTATTCTCATATAAAAAAAATGCTCAATCAGCCTGCTTTACAAAGGGCTAAAAATTCCCACGAACGTTTGTTTTTACAGTTTTATCTCAAAACAATAAGTATTAAAGACCAAAACCAATACATCGCTAATGCTAATCAGATATATAGCATTCAATTTCTTAGTATGGAGCAGAGAAAACAGGATCTGAGCCATGACAGACTGCGTCATATCACAAGGGAAAAGGGCGGTGTTTCAATTCTGTTTTATCGTTTTGCTTTAGATGGAGATATAAGCTCCCTAGAAAAGGAGTTTGCCTATAATGTGGGCTTTTTGGGTCAGCTCGAGAATGATATTTTTGATATCTATGAAGATTTCCATAATGGCATACACACTTTGGCCAATACAAGTGCATCTATACAGGATGTAAAAAACGAATACCTGATGCAGCTCCGAGTTGTTAGTGATGCATTGATGGCTCTGGATTTTCCTTTAAAAAATAAGAGACGATTTATGCGTTTTGTTAATCTTATTGCAGCACGAGGAGTAGTGGCCCTGAATCAGTATT
>DHQI01000101.1:18076-18836 GCA_002408065.1 Bacteroidales bacterium UBA5342 | reverse complement strand
TCAGTATTTGCATTTATATGACAGACTTGATTTCAGCCCAGAAAACCATACCCGGGAACAATTGATTTGTGATATGGCCAAACCCTCAAATCTTTTTAAGTGGCTTAAAGCTTATACCTCAATGTCCGTGAAATAAATTCTAAGACCACCTCACCTCATTCTACAGCACTGTTTATGTGCCAATTAACCACCTCCTCACTTAAAACCCCAGGTCTTTTTAATGCATATTTGAACCCCAGAGTACTTATGGCTCAGCAAGTACAGAGATGGAGTACGTTAAAATGATTGAATAACTATCTCGTGAACAAATAATGTTGTGTTACTAGTGGGCTTTAAATAGAATTACTCATCATTGACAATCCTCGCAAGTATGGTTATTAGCACTTGTTTTTGAAACCCCAACTTTTCAAATTTTAATACCTTTTGGAATGTGAATATGGCAAACGCTACTAGTTTAAATCTTTTCGGCAAGAAGCCCTTGATGTTTTCATATTTATGCCTTTATATTTGTAGAAACTGATGCGCCCCACACTCGTATTTCTGCTTAAGAGTGACTCTCCGAAACGATGTAACACACCTCGTTTTTTAAGAAGTTAAATTTATTTTGCCCAAAGGTATGAAGCAACTGGCACAAACCCACAATCTACAACATAACTCTCCTTTGGAGAATTATAATTTTTAGCCGGCAATTTAGCCGGCGTATCTTATTTCCGCTTGTCCAGTCCTGACCCGGCTACCCTAAAGGTCACAAACATTTTTT
>DHQI01000101.1:0-17865 GCA_002408065.1 Bacteroidales bacterium UBA5342 | reverse complement strand
AGGTCACAAACATTTTTCATAACACAAAAAGGAGGTACTGTATGTCCGACGTCCAAACACTCGTTAAAGGTCTGGTGAAAAGCTATGGCCGCCAAGAGACCAGCCTGATGCCCATATTGCAGGGGGTCATAAAAGTCGAACGTTCTATCAGCGAATCAGCTATGATTGAGATTGCCCGCGAACTGGAAATTTCTACCGCTAAAGTTTTTGGAATGGCATCGTTCTATTCTTTTCTTGACACTAAACCACGCGGTAAATATGTCATTCGTATATGCAAAACGATCACCTGTGCCATGAAAGGCAAAAACCAGATTCTGTTAGCTCTGGAAGATAGCCTTAAAATAAAAGTGGGCGAAACCACGCATGACAAGCATTTTACCCTGCTTGAAACGAATTGTCTGGGATGGTGCCACAAGGCTCCGGCCATGCTTATCAACGAAGAAGTCTATACCGAGCTGACCCCCGAAAAAGTGAGGCAAATCATCGAAGAATACAAAAAGAATGAAGTAGTAGATTAAGGCTATGAGACTAAGGCTAAGGCAGAGGATAGTAACATATCTAACATAACAGACAGATAGTCAGAGACCAGCCACTAACCGCCAAACGCATAAAAACACACAACTATGGGAACAAAACATTTAAGACGCATGGACCTCATCTTTACAAGGGATGATGATTATAAGAATCTGGTAAAAGACATACTTTCACGTAAAAACGAAGACATCATTAACGAAATGATGGAATCGGGACTCAAGGGGCGAGGTGGTGCCGGCTTTCCTACCGGGCTTAAGTGGAAACTGACGTCAGAGAAGCCGGAGGCAACAAAATACATCATTTGTAATGCCGACGAAGGCGAGCCCGGTACTTTTAAGGATCGCGAAATACTGACTCAGGTACCTTATAAGGTGCTCACCGGAATGGCTGCTTGTGCAAAAGTGATAGGAGCCAAAGAGGGATTTATCTATCTGCGGGGGGAGTATCATTTTCTGGTGGATCTGCTCTCTAAAGCCATCGATGAGTTTCATCAAATTTGCAAAGTCAATAGTTTTGATTTCAATGTTTACATTTTTCTGGGTAGTGGTGCTTATATCTGTGGTGAGGAAAGTGCCCTAATGGAATCGATGGAGGGTAAGCGTGGCGAACCACGCAACAAGCCGCCTTTTCCTACAGACTTGGGTTACTTGAACAAACCTACCGTAGTTAATAATGTAGAAACCTTAGCCCATGCATTCACTATTCTTAAGCTTGGTGCAAAAGATTTTCACGATTTGGGAGTACAGGATTCGCACGGTTCCAAACTATTCTCGGTATCGGGCGATACACCTATTCCGGGTATTTACGAGCTGGAGTTGGGTATGAGTGTGCAGGATTTTGCCGATGACTTTGGCGATGGTGACTGCAAAGCTGTTCAGGTGGGGGGAGCCTCCGGATTTCTGGTGCCACGCAAGCGTTTTAAGGAGACGAGCATTGGTTATCAGGGCAAGCTAAAGGGCATTTCACTCCCTACCGGAGGTTCTATGATGCTTTTTAACAGCTCGCGCTCTATGTATAATGTCCTGAGCAACTACCTCGATTTCTTTCAGGAAGAATCATGCGGACAATGTACCCCGTGCCGCGTAGGTTGCCAACAACTGGTGAAAGGCATAGAGCAAGTGAAGCGAGGCGAGAAACCAGCTGCCTATCTCGACGTACTTCTTAAACTGACCGATACCATGAAGGTAACCGCCAAATGCGGCCTGGGCCAATCAGTGGCTAACTCCTTCCAGTCCATTGTAGAAAACTTTAAAGAGGAGATGATTTATTAGATTATTCAACGTTGTTGATTCAAGGTTAAGAGAATTGATCTTGAATCCTACTTTGAACTTTAAATAGAAAACTTTGAATCTTACATTATGAAACAAATAAACCTAAAAATAAATGGCATCGCTATAAATGTGGACGAGGGTATGACCGTACTGGAAGCCGCCAAGAAACTCAACATTAGAATTCCAACACTTTGTTATCACAAAGATCTTTGCACCGCCGGGAACTGTCGCGTTTGTGTAGTGGAGCAGGTGGGGCGCGACCGTTTGGTGGCCTCCTGTGCTACGCCGGCTCAAGAAGGTATGGAAATCCTCACCAATAGTCTGCAAGTACGAAATTCGCGCAAGCACATCATTGAGCTATTACTCTCAGAGCATAATGCCGACTGTACCAAATGTTATAAAAACGGCAATTGTGAGTTGCAAAATCTGGCCTCCGAATACAAAATCACCAATCCTGACTTCATAGATCTCGTGCCTTATAAAAATTATGCTTACGACGATCTGTCTCCTTCCATTATTAAAGATGACAGTAAGTGCATCCGCTGTCAGCGTTGTGTGCGCACTTGTGCCGAGATACAGCATTTATCTGCATTATGCGTGGCCCACAAAGGTCATGAGATGAAGATTTCTACTTTTGCCGAAAAACCTTTACAGGAAGTTGTATGCGCTACTTGCGGACAGTGTGTGATACATTGTCCAACCGGTGCTTTGACCGAGAAAAACTACATCGAAGAAGTGTGGGATGCCATTGCTGATAAAGATAAGCATGTAGTGGTGCAAACAGCACCGGCTGTGCGTGTGGGCTTAGGCGAAGAATTTGGCATAGAGAAAAACGACGGGCGTGTTACAGGTCAAATGGTGGCTGCTCTTAGGCGTTTAGGGTTCGATGCTGTGCTAGACACAGATTTTACTGCCGACCTTACCATTATGGAAGAAGGTACTGAGCTACTCACCCGCCTAAAAAAAGCACTGGTAGAAAACGATAAAGATGTACAACTTCCGTTGTTCACCTCTTGCTCGCCGGGGTGGATTAAATTTGTGGAACATACGCATCCGGATCGTTTAAAAAACCTTTCTACTTGTAAGTCCCCGCAGCAGATGTTCGGTGCTCTGGCCAAAACGTACTATGCCGAAAAACGTAAGATTAATCCGGAAAATATTGTTTCGGTTTCTATTATGCCTTGTACCGCGAAAAAGTTTGAAGCCGATCGCCCTGAAATGCGCGACAGCGGCTACAAAGATGTGGATTATGTGCTGACCACACGCGAATTGGCCATTATGATAAAACAAGCCGGGATAGAGTTTAGTCGTTTGGATGAGGAAAAATACGACCGTCTTATGGGAGAATCTACAGGCGCTGCTGTCATTTTTGGTGCTACAGGTGGAGTGATGGAGGCTGCTCTGCGTACTGCTTACGAATTGGTAACCGGGCGTGAGATTCCTTTTGAACATCTTGACATTACACCAGTGCGTGGTTTTGATGGCATCAAAGAAGCCTCTCTAACAATAGAAGATGCACTGCCCGATTGGGATTTCTTAAATGGTGTTACACTAAACTGTGCCATAGCCCATGGATTGGATAATGCACATCATCTCCTTAAGCGCATGGATAGTGGGGAGGCTTCATATCATTTTGTGGAGTTTATGGCATGCCCGGGAGGCTGTCTGGGTGGCGGAGGACAACCTATCCCCACAAGTCCGGAAATACGAAAAAAACGTATGAAAGCCATCTATGCTGAGGACGGCGATATGCCGCTACGTAAATCGCACGAAAACCCCGAAATTATCGATGTTTACCGTGAGTTTTTAGGCGAACCCTTGAGTGAAAAATCGCACCATCTGCTGCATACGCATTATAAGGCGCGAGAGCGGTATTAATAATTTTAGAATTATCGCTTTGCCCATTTTGCACCAAAGGTCAACTATCAGTAGAGTATATTTTGTTAAGTTTTTTTTGAATAATTCTTTGATGATTTATCACCAGAGCCAGTTTACCTCGTTCCTCGCTTAGTATTTCTTTTTCACTAAGCCCGTAAAGTTTTGTTTCGTTGATAAATATTATTTGAACATAAAGCAACCATTTGTTTGTTGATTGCATCTTTTAAGCAGTTAAATATTTTAGCTGATTACAAGGACTAAAACGACAAACAATTAAAATTCGACACCCACTCGTTTTATTAACACTCAAAACCTACCATTTATTATGGAACCAATTTTGCGTTTATCAGTAACATTAGTGACAGCATTTTTCTTTTTGGCTTGCGAAGATGACTCTTATGAAGGAGACTATTACGGAACAGATGCTTATTATTCCGAAACGTCGTTGAATGGTGAACAGTATGAAGATTATGGCGAAAACCCATACTATAACGTGGCGGATAATCCCGTTTCTACCTTCTCAATAGATGCGGATGGAGGCTCGTACACCAACATGCGTCGCTATTTATACCTAGGTCAAACTCCTCCGGCGGCTTCTGTTCGTGTCGAAGAATTTATCAATTATTTTACTTTTGATTATGAAGAACCCGCTGGTGATGAAAACATTGCCTTAAATTCAGAATTAGCCACTTGCCCGTGGAATAGTGCTCATCACCTGTTGCGTTTGGGGATAAAAGGCAAAACGATACCGGAAAATGATTTGCCCAATTCTAACTATGTTTTTTTGATTGACGTGTCGGGTTCAATGACCGCTGCTGACAAATTAGGAATACTAAAAGTTGGTTTTAAAACACTGACTGACAATTTGCGCGATCAGGATAAAATGGCCATTGTGACCTATGCCGGTAGTGCGAGAGTGTTATTAAATTCTACATATGGAGATGAAAAAGATAAAATAAAGGCCGCAATTGATCAGTTAGAGCCGGGAGGTTCTACTGCAGGTGCTCAAGGTATTATAACGGCTTACGAAATAGCCGAAGAGAATTTCATCCCGGATGGCAACAATCGCATTATTATTGGTTCGGATGGTGATTTTAATGTAGGTATTTCAGATAAAGATGAGCTGGTAGAGCTAATAGAAGAAAAAAGGGAGTCGGGCGTTTATCTCACCGTGTTGGGTGTAGGAAGTGGCAATCTTAATGACAGAATGATGGAGCAATTGGCCAATAAAGGCAATGGAAACTACGAGTATATTGATAATGCACAGCAAGTAAACAAACTCTTCTGCCATGAATTGGGTAAGTTTTACACTATCGCTAAAGATTCCAAAATTCAAATTACGTTTAATGAAAATGCTGTCGATTCTTTCCGTTTAATTGGTTATGAAAATCGTGTAATGGAAGATGATGATTTTGATAATGACAGTGCTGATGCCGGCGAGATAGGTTCCGGACAAACGATAACAGCCGTTTATGAGCTCCAGTTAAAAGACAATGCGCAGGGTGAATGTGGCACTTTCGATTTTCGCTACAAAAAACCCAATGAGGACCTTAGTAGATTGATTAGTCATAGTATAGATTCTAATACAAAAACAATAGATCAGTCTTCAGAAAATATGAGGTTTGTCAGCTCTGTAGCGGGACTGGGACTTATCTTGAAAGATTCAAAATACAAAGGCAGTGTGGATAAAGCTATGGTCATTGATTTGGCAGAAAATGCTATGAATTTTGACCCGCATGATTACCGTGAAGAATATCTTGAATTGATTGAGAATTGGTCGGAGAAATGATTTTAGACAGGTGCCCTCACACCTTTTGTTTTCAACAAGTAATGTGAGGGTGTTTTTTTATTTCACTATCTCATCCAAAAGCTCAAACATCAACTGATTATTCTTCTTAATTACTTCTTTTCGGGAAAGAATCTCTTCGGCCGTATGCACATACTGGCTTGGTACCAAATGCGAGGCAAAGGTTTGGCACATTCCCGTCAGGCTTTCTTCTGTGACTTCTAAATGAAACTGCAGAGCCAAAGTATTTTTATACTTAAAGGCTTGATGCGGAGTAGCAGCCGACGAAGCCAAGAGTTCAGCACCTGACGGAATGTCAAATGTGTCGCCATGCCAATGAAATACGGTTTGATGCTCGAGAGATGACAACACAGAAGCTTTCCCCTCCTGAGTCAACTGTAGTGGATGCCAACCTATCTCTGTTTGTTTGCCCGGGTACACATTGGCTCCAAGGGCTGCCGCAACAAACTGAGAACCCAGGCAAATGCCTAAAACGATTTTTCCGGCATCTATAGCTTCGCTTATTACACGTTTTTCTTCAATGAGCCAAGGGTATTTGTCTTCTTCGTAAACGCTCATAGGACCACCCATTACAATAAGCATATCAAAATCGTCCACTAGTGGTAGCGCATCATTGGCATAAAAACGGGTATAGTTTAAGGTGTGTTTATGTTGGTCTATCCAGTTTTGGATACATCCTAAGCCTTCCACTGCTACTTGCTGAAAACAATGAATCCTCAATCTATTAGTCATAATTTTTTGATGTTATATCGGTATTTGGAGGCGTCCTCTAAGTTTGCGCCACTCCCGTTCGTTGGTGTTATTCACAGCCAAAAAGTGAAGGTCAACAATATCGCGAAAGACCATTTGTATGGTTTCAAAATGCCATTCCTGTATTTTTTCTATCTGTGCTATCGAAAGGTCGTATTGATAAAGTATTGATTCTTCATTTAGCATCTCATTTTGATATTTGTGATAGGCCACAGACAAGTTGGTTTGGAGATTCTGAAGCCCGGCAGTTATTTCTGCTGCTTGGGTTTTATTCTCTATCACGCGGTTAATTTTTTTATCTGTACGCTCCACCATTTTATCGAAACGGTTTTCGATTCTTACCGAAGACTTAACAACACTGGTGTTTTTCTTGTAAAAATCAACTTTCATCAAAGCCCATTCTTTTTCTGAAATATGTTTTTGGCTTTCTATCACAGCGGTCAGATTTACCTCTTGCATTTTCAGGCGCAAAACCCTGGAGCGATTAGCCAATGCTATAAACTGTTCGCGTTTGGAATCTCGATGACGCAATAGTTTTTCCAGTTCTTTGTTAATTTGTTCTGATTCTTTAATGATAGCCCTGCGTTCTTCTTTGGCTTCATCTAACACCAAGTATATTTTTTCTTTTCGTCCATTATCATCAATATATTCACGGATGACGTTTTCATTATCTACCAAAAGAAAAGGCAACGAATCACCACCGGCAATCATCGAGATGAAATAAGAAACGATAAGAAAGAAAAACATAAGCAAAGTTTTAGTGTGATTTTTCCAAACAAAGATACAAGCAAAATATTCTTATACAAGGGCTAATCGTTTATATATTCACATTTTGACTTAGGCACCCACAAAGACGCATTGCATAATGATAATTTTAACGCGTTTTTCGCGTCAAAACGAAACATTTGATTACTTTTGCAGACCAATACATAACAATTGTAAAAAACATGTGCAGCATTTTAGGAATATTTGACATCAAGGAAAACGCTAAAGACTTGCGTGGTCAGGCGCTTGAAATGTCGAAAAAATTGAGACATCGCGGACCAGACTGGTCGGGCATCTATTGTGGTGAAAAAACCATTTTAGCACACGAGCGTCTTTCTATCGTAGACCCTACCTCGGGTAAGCAACCTTTGTTCAGTGAAGATAAAAAACATATCTTGGCCGTTAATGGTGAGATTTACAATCAGCTGGAGTTGCGTGAACAAACCCGGGACGTATATAATTACCAAACTAATTCGGACTGTGAGGTTATCCTTGGTCTTTATGCCAAAAAAGGATTTGACTTTATCGAAGATCTTAATGGTATCTTTGCTTTTGCTCTTTACGACGAGGATAAGGACGAGTATTTGATAGCTCGTGACCATATGGGAATTATTCCATTATATATGGGTTGGGATAATAAAGGACGATTTTATGTTTCTTCGGAACTGAAAGGTCTCGAAGGTTATTGTTATAAAATAGAGGAATTTAAACCCGGTTATCAGCTATATAGTGGCGATGGAAAACCTAAAAAATGGTACACCCGTGATTGGGAGGACTATGATAATGTAAAAGACAGCACAACCACCATTAAAGAACTGGGGGATGCCTTAGAAGCTGCTGTTCATCGTCAGTTGATGTGTGATGTGCCTTATGGTGTGTTGCTATCCGGTGGTCTGGACTCTTCCATTACCTCTGCTTTAGCCAAAAAATATTCGCGTATGCGAATGGAAGATGAAGGTAAGTCAGAAGCTTGGTGGCCTCAGCTGCACTCTTTTGCAGTTGGCCTTAAAGGTTCTCCGGATTTGCAGGCTGCTAAAAAAGTTGCCGATAAAATCGGGACTATTCACCACGAAATACACTTTACGGTACAGGAAGGCTTAGATGCTCTAAGAGATGTAATATATCACATTGAAACATATGACGTTACAACAATACGCGCCAGTACGCCGATGTATTTGTTGGCACGTGCTATTAAGTCGATGGGTATCAAGATGGTGCTTTCTGGCGAGGGAGCTGATGAGCTTTTTGGAGGCTATCTTTATTTCCACAAAGCGCCTAACGCTAAGGAGTTTCATGAAGAAACAGTCCGTAAACTGAGCAAGCTGCATATGTACGATTGTTTGCGTGCTAACAAAACCCTGGCAGCATGGGGAGTAGAAGGTCGCGTACCTTTCCTCGACAAGGAATTTATTGATGTAGCGATGCGTATGAATCCGCAGGAAAAAATGATTACGGACGAACGTATCGAGAAATGGGTGGTACGTAAAGCTTTCGAAGATGCATTGCCTGAAGAGGTTGCTTGGCGTCAAAAAGAACAGTTTTCTGATGGTGTAGGATATAACTGGATAGACTCTCTACGTGAGATGGTTGAGAGCCAGGTGAGTGATCAGCAAATGCAAGAAGCAGCATCTCGTTTTCCTATTCAGCCGCCTAAATCAAAAGAGGAATACTACTACCGTTCTATCTTTTCTGAGCATTTTCCTTCAAATTATGCTGCTTTATGTGTACCTTCGGTGCCTTCAATTGCGTGCAGTACTGCTGAGGCTTTAGCTTGGGACGAAAGTTTCCAAAACAATACTGACCCATCAGGACGTGCGATGAAGAGTATACACAACGATAGTTACAAAAAGGATATCAAAAGTTAAAAACAACATAATACCAATCGGTGCAACACAATATGCCAATTACTCTATTTAGTGAAAAATGCATCGGACCAATGCGCTGGCATTGGACTTAAAAACCACCCAAAAAGGGCTTCGCTACCACGAAGCCCTTTTTTATTTACCCTCGTTAAAGTTTATTTTAGCACACAAACAATTTCAAGCTGTGCTTCTGAACTTACCATTCCTGTTTTAATATTCTCACCTACGTTGTAATCAAAACGGTTGACCACTATCTTTCCTACGAAGGTGTTATTTTCAAAGGTAAAAGGTATCTCAACCTGCTTTTGAACGCCATGCATATCCATCGTACCCTTGGTCACAAAACCATCACTTGTTATTTCTATACTCTGAGAGGTAAACGTAATGTGCGGATAAAGATCAACATGAAAAAAATCTTTATTGCGTAAATGATCATCACGTTTTGTGTTTTCAGTATTGACCGAGCCTGCATCTATGCTCACTTTGAAGTAAGAGTCGGCCAAGTCATTTACATCAAACTTCAAATCACCCTTCATTCCTCCAAAGGTCCCATCCACCGTTCTTATCTTCATATTACCAATCTTAAAATTCACTACAGATTTCTCCGTATCTATCGTCTTTGCCTCTACTAAGAAGAAAGATGCCGCCCAGAGGCTTAATAACAATCCTATTTTTTTCATAATTTTTTAATTTTTAATTTTTAATTTTTTACAATACTTCTCCATATTTCCCTGCATATAAATCATTATATGCCGTAGCTATACCTTCTCTATCCCCCATTACAAATGGTCCGTGCGAATAAAAACGTTCACCAAAAGGCTCCCCACCGAAGAGCATTATTTCTACCGTTTCATCTGAGGGGTTGTACAATTTTATCGTTTCATCGACTTCACCAAAAGCGAATAAGTCGGACTGTGTAAGTTCTTCATTCTGTACTTCAACACTACCTTTCGCAGCCAGAATAGCCAACTCCGTATTCTCAGGCAAAGTGTAGTAAAACACCTGCTTTCCTTGTAGAGATAAATGGAATAAAAAATGAGGCTTACCCGTCTTTACTTTCGATTTTGACACACAAAATTCACCAATGAGTACTTTTAACACAGAGCCTGCCTTATCCAATTCCAGTTGAGGAATATCGTCATGGGGAACCGGCAAATAGAGTGCTGCATCTTCCCGCTCATTCTCTCCCAGCAAGACCCAAAACTGCATCATATGCATAGGACCACCACGCTTAAGAAAACTCTCCGGCACCCCCTCATCGTGTATTATGCCACGACCTGCCTTCATCCATTGCATACCTCCTGATGTTACGATAGCCCTGTTACCCAAGCTGTCTTTATGCTCATTTTCTCCTTTTATCACATAGGTCACAGTCGTAATACCCCGATGAGGATGTGCACCAGTACCGCGACTATCAGACAATTCCTTAGGAGTTATCTCTCTTTCATAAAAATGATCCAGAAAGAAAAATGAACCTACGGTCTGTAGTTGTGGTTGAGGCATTACCCTCACATAATCCATCCCCATCAAATGGCCTTTTTGCCCTTTTATCCTTTTCATCACTATTCTGTTTAGAATTACGATGCAAAAGTAAAGGGTTGATGAAGCCAATAAAATGAACTAGTTCAAGAAAACTGTAATTTCAAAAAAAACGAAGGGGAAAATTACATCTTGGCCGTTCGTGCAATAATCTTACTCAAAAATTCGGCACTAACGCCCAAGTATGAAGCGATATGGTATTGGGGCAAACGCTGTATCAAATCAGGATGATTATCCCGGAGATCGAGGTAATTTTCTTCTGCCGTTTTAGAAAGGATAGCCACCAAGCGTTTTTGTAAAAACAAGTAAGAGCGTCGTATCAAATCAGTTGAACTATTAGCGGCACCACTCACCATACCGCTAAACTCCTGCAAATGCTTTTCATCAATAGAATAGACAATGCTTGACTCTACCGTTTCCAAAGTATACGCTGTAGGCTGCGGGGTGGCCAGGTCACCTAACACCTGTCCTTCTTTGGCAAAAAGTAGATTAAACTCCCGCCCGTTACGATCTAATATATACAAGCGTAATAAACCTTTTTCCACGAAATAATGACGTGTATTGCTCTGACCACTTGAAAAAAGTAAGGTTTTCTTTTTTAACACTTCACGTTTATAATTGTCCTCCACAAAACCCTGTAACAAAGAAATATCAGCAGCTGGGTAAAGCTTATGAATGTAACGGAGTATTTGATTATTCTGCAGCATAATGCGAAGGTTTGTTTTCAACGATTAATTACATCTAAAAACAGATTATTACCTGCTTTGTTTTCTTAAACATGGATCCTTTTCAATATTTTATATTTTTTATGATGGTAAGTTTATTATTTGAAATACTCCCTCCTGTTGAAAATAATAATACCTGCTAAAGCAATTCTGCTATACGATCGAGTTGCTGAATCAGTATTTTAGCCGATAAGAATTATTTTTTTTGAGTTTTATTCTCAACAACAATTTACCGTTTATTCTAAATAAAAGTTATTAGAAGAATGTCGCAGCCTAATAAATCATCATAAATGATGGCAAACAATTCTCTTTTACCATTGTTTTGTAATGGTTACAAAAATAAAAACAATGGAGATAACAGGATTAATGATACAGTCAGCCGAGTTGCTGGATATCATAGAAGAATCAGAAAACACATACACTTACCGCTTTAGTATTCCCAAGGGAATGACATGGGATGCCGGTACCAATGCACACCTTGTTGCTACTGGTTCAGACAAGAATTTTACACCCAGCAAAGAATCAGTGCGCCATCTGTCCATTTGCAGTTTGCCGGATGAAGGTTATATTGGTTTTTCTACGCGGATTAGAGAAGGTGCTTCGATATTTAAACAAAACCTGAAAGTCACAGAACCCGGAGATAAATTACAGGTGTTTGGGCTGAAAAACCGACTGCCCCTACTCCGCCTGGATAAACCCGTGGTGATGATTAGTATGGGGGTAGGGATAGCCACCTTTCGCCCTATGGTTCTTGAATATGCACAAGATCAAAAGGGTATTCCAAATCTTATTAACCTTAACATTGACAAAGTGGGATCCGCGATTTATAAAGACGAAATGTCTAAATTTAATATTAAAGGATTTGAGAGTTATTACGTGAATAGCCGAAGTGCTTTGCAACAGAAAATTAATGACTTATTAAAACTTGAAAATGCTGAATTTCACATTGTGGGTTCAGACGAATTTCTGCTGGAAACAGGGACCTACCTTCTGAATAATGGCATTGCTGAAAGTCAGATAAAACTTGATAAAAAAGAAGGAAGATATATGATTATGCTTGAAAATATGAAAAAAAGCAGAAATTAATAATTTTAGATCATCGGCAGCTGTTTTTTTATTCCGGTAGTGAAGATGTTTTTGTATAAACCATCCCAAAATGGGAATTTAGTCTTGTTCTGGGAGAGGTTTTATAAAAAATCACCCGGTTGGGACTTGTCCATATACGCCCCCAGGATATAAAAGTCTAAAGCTAAAAATAATTTCTATAACCCACCGATTTCTTTATTTTAAGCCATCATTGGCACACAATTTAAAAGACAAATAAGACATTCATAAGCTCAAAAGGAAAGTTGAGGAAAAATGAACGATCTACGACAATGAGATAAAACCCGGAAAAAGCTATGATCCTCATAAACAAATCACTTGCTACTCTAATAATAAAAAGGTTAATTTGCAATTCTAATAGAGGTCTAATTGAATCGTAAGATGAAGCGTATGAATGAATTGAATTTTTCCCTTTCGCAACTAGCAAAGAACAGCAAAGAGCCCTCGTTTATCAATAAGATGACATCCGAGTTCGCTTTGGATTTTCGCGAAGGTCTTGACATCAACATTGGTGTGGGCTATGTGAACGATCACACAATGCCTGTAAAGGAGATTGCAGCGTCCTACCAATACGTTATGGAACACGATAATATCTATCGTAATGCCTTAAACTATGGCGGAGCAGAAGGCTCTCCTAACCTGAGAGCCTCTATTCGAAACTATTATAAACGGAACCAAATTGGCAATTTGACTCCTGAAGAGTTAGAGCTTCACAAAATAGTTGTGGGGGTTAGTGGCGCTACCAGTATTTTGGATGGTTTTGCTGATGCTATGGAAAAAGGTATTGTGATCACGGGTGATCCATTTTATTATAGTTATACTGAAAATCTTACAAAGAAAGGTTTCGAGCTTTTGCCGGTTAAATCAGACACCGATGGTATCATCCCTGATGAAATAGAAAAAGCCCTGAATGAGGTAGACCTCAATAAAATTTCATATTTTTATATCGTTACCATCAACAATCCTGACTCCATTATTCTAAGTAATGAACGCCGTAAGCGTATCGTGGAGATTGCCAATGAAATATCGGACAAAACAGGGAAATTAATTCCTGTTATCTTTGATAAAGCCTATGAGGACACCATTCACAATCCGGAAGTGGTAAAGCCAGACTCTCCTCTGAAATATAACGAGCGGGGCAACGTTTTCGAAATCGGCACCTTCTCAAAAGTCTTAGCGCCAGCACTTCGCATCGGCTTTATGTTGAGCAAAAACAATCAAATAAGACACCAGATAGTACAGCGTATCTCAGATATTGGTTTTAGCAATTCACTCATTAATCAGGAGATTACTAGTCGTTTACTTGACGAATATATGGATGAACACAAAATTAAGGTGAACAAAGCCTACCGCTCCAAGGCTCTAAGCATTTCCACGATTTTAAAGGATGAATTAAGCGATTATGTTGAAGAAATACGCGGTGGTGACGCTGGTTTTTACTTCTATATTACGTTTAAGGATGTCGAAACAGATCAGGAGTCTGATTTTTTTCAATTCCTGAGCCGCAAAACCGGTAATCCTGAGATAGATGGAGAAAAAGAGAAAAAGCCACGGTTAGTATATATTCCGGGCACCATCTGTAGCCGACAAGCTCAAGCTAAGCGTCAAATACGTTTATCTTATGGATTTGAAGAACCCGAAGTATTTGAACGAGCCGCCAAACTTATTAGAGAAGCTTGTGAATATTGTCATAAGTTATAATAGGTCATAGCTTATAAAACAAAAATCCCCGGGAACCACTCCGGGGATATGCTTATTCTGAAGGTTGGGTGCCATTCAGAATAAAAACGTTGCTAATTAAAACTAATACACATATTAACAATTGTTGTGCCAAAGTTGTGTTGTGTGCCTGAAGCCGGCTTAAGAAATGAGAAAGTATCTATATTGGAATATCAAGTGTGAATGTCTGCAAACAGAATATATCAGACAAAAAATCCCCGGGAACCACCCCGGGGATTTGTTTATTCTGAAGGTTGGGTGCCGTTCAGAATAAAAACCTAACCAATTAAAAACCGATAATCATATTTACAATTGCTATGCCAAAAATCAAACTCTTTCTATAAAATCAGACAACATTCTACCAAAACAAAAAGATCACGGACCAATAAGGAAGATCTATATTCGAAAAACCTAAAATTGACAAAAAAAATCCCCGGGAACCACCCCGAGGATTTGTTTATTCTGAAGGTTGGGTGCCGTTCAGAATAAAAACCTAACCAATTAAAAACCGATATAATTGAAGCAAGTGTCGTGCCAAAAGTTCTTTTCTCGCTCATTCTACTACTCTAAGTTAAAGGAAAGGGGGGAAATGGCACAAAAAAAAGGAACCCGAAGGCTCCCTTTCCTAAAAATATTTAAAGCTTTGATTATGCTTTAGTGTAGCCGTAGATAGCAGCATCACCCAACTCTTCTTCGATGCGAAGCAATTGGTTGTACTTAGCCATACGGTCAGAACGACTCAATGAACCAGTCTTGATTTGTCCTGAGTTAGTAGCTACTGCAATGTCAGCAATAGTAGCATCCTCAGTTTCACCAGAACGGTGAGAAGTTACAGAAGTAAAACCAGCACGGTGTGCCATTTCAATAGCGTTCAAAGTCTCAGTCAAAGTACCGATTTGGTTTACTTTAATCAAGATAGAGTTAGCAGCATTCAATTTAATACCTTTTTCCAGGTATTCAACGTTGGTTACAAAAAGGTCATCACCAACCAACTGGCAGCGGTCACCGATTTTTTCGTTCAATACTACCCATCCATCCCAGTCGCCTTCGTCGCAACCGTCCTCGATAGAGTCGATAGGATATTTAGTAATTAATTCTTCTAAGTATGCAGCTTGTTCTTCAGAATTACGCTTAGCAGCTTCAGGGCCTTCGAAAATAGTGTAGTCATAAACACCATCTTTGAAAAACTCAGAAGAAGCACAGTCAAGAGCAATAGTTACGTCTTTTTTAGGCTCGTAACCAGCAGCTTTAATAGCAGCGATAATGCTTTCAAGAGCTTCTTCAGTACCACCTGTGAATGCAGGAGCAAAACCACCCTCATCACCTACAGCAGTAGAAAGACCTTTGTCGTGAAGAATTTTCTTCAAAGCGTGGAACACCTCAGCACCCATACGCAAGCCTTCACGGAAAGAAGATGCACCTACAGGGCGAATCATAAACTCCTGGAATGCGATAGTAGCATCAGAGTGAGAACCGCCATTGATGATGTTCATCATAGGTACAGGCAAGGTTTTTGCGTTAGTACCACCAATGTAGCGATAAAGAGGAATTTCAAGGTAGTTAGCAGCAGCGTGAGCAGCAGCCAAAGAAACACCCAACATAGCGTTAGCACCCAATTTGCTTTTAGTTTTAGTGCCATCAAGCTCAAGCATCGCATTATCGATACCTACTTGGTCAAGAGCGCTCATGCCTACTACCACATCAGCGATAGCATTGTTTACGTTCTCTACAGCTTTCAATACACCTTTTCCAAGGTAACGACCTTTGTCGCCATCGCGAAGCTCAAGGGCTTCATTTTCTCCGGTAGAAGCTCCAGATGGAACTGCAGCGCCAGCACATTATCCCCGTAACGAAACGCCTGGTTCGCGCAGCCGTCGCTTTCCAGTAGCGGTACAGCACCCTGCGGAATAGCAAAGGTGTCACCATGCCAATGCAGTACCTGGGGTTGGCTGGCAAACAGTTTGCCGATGCTGTCCGTAACGCCCTGACGGGTGGGGCGCACGGCAAACCAGCCCACCTCTTTGTCCGGGTTGGCGGTGACAGCGGCGCCCAGCACCCGGGCAATCAGTTGTGCCCCGAGGCAGACCCCCAGTACCTTTTTTCCGGCCGCGATGCTTTCCCGAATCAGGGCCTTTTCGGCCGCCATCCAGGGGTGATCGCTTTCGTCATCGGCGCCCATGGGGCCCCCCATGACAATCAGTACATCGAAGTCATCCACCCCGGGAAGCGGGTCGCCCTGGTAGAGCAGGGAGTGGCTGATGCTGGCATCCCGCTCCCGGAACCAGTCGGCCATGGTGCCAAGTTGTTCAAAGGGAACATGGGACAGGTAATGAATGCGCATGGCCGCTCCTGGTCGGATCAGAAATAGATGGCCTGAAAGCTGGCCACCGCCTGGTCTTCGGCGTCGAACAACGTCAGTAACTCACCTTCAACACGATAACGCCGGGTATGTTTCAGGGCATCCATCATCCCGGATTCGGTGTTCATGTCCGGGCAAGCCTTGCGGGTCAGCCCCAGCTGCGATAGCGCCAGGTTGTCACCCTGTTGTTCGTACTGGCCTTGCAAGGTGTTACAGCCTGCCAGGCCGCGGACACTGCTGTCGTTGCCGAACACCAGGTGTGGTGGGCGCTCTTGATCGGCAGTGCTCACGGCGTTGTCGCCCAGGTGGGTCAGCTGCCAATGGGTATTGGCAAACTCGGCAGTGGGTTGTTCGCAGGCGCTTTTCAGGGCCTCAAACGCATAGCTTTCCACGCTGAGGGCAGCTTCAGTGCTACCTGCTTGCTGCCCCGGCACCTTGCGCACCAGGCCGCTGATAGTCGCCTGACGGGGTTGGTGCGGGTACTCCGCGCTATCCTGAAAATCTTCCAGAATCGCTTCCTGCTGCGGGCCAGTCAGCAGCAGACGCCGGTCGGTGTTGCAGGGGATGAAAACCGTTCGACCGGCTTGCCATACGAGGGTGCCGGCCAGTGTCTCGCTGTCCTGCTCCGACAACCAGCGCGCCGCCTCTGCCATGCCATCTTCTTCCCGCAGCTGGCCTTTCAGCGCATGGGCATGGGCAAGCATCTGGTGCAATAAACGCCGTCGTGGCGCCTCTGCCAGCAACGCCCGACTGGCCCGGGCCAGACTGCGAATCTCGTAGACCATCTGCCCCCACTGTTTGCGCGCTTCCCACCAACGGTCGTAGGAAGCGTTGTTGCGAAAACCCAGCAAGATGGACAGCACAATCCCGAGCAATGTCACCGGCATGATCGTCAGACTGCCCAGCTCCACCACATGCCAGCGACTGAGCGCAGTCCATACCACCGAGAACAACGCCACACAGACAATGTGCGGCAGGATTTCCGGCACCACTGATCCTCGCAGGGTAAACAGCAGGGCAATAGCATTGGGGCGATCACGAACAATCATGGGGCGGGTCCGTCAGCAATAAAAAAGGCGAGCAGCGAACCCATGATACGGGATTCGCTCGCGGCTCGCCTTTTGCGGTCAGCGCTGCCAGCGCCGTGATCTATGTCTTGGGCACGGCCGGGGCCGGCGCCCCCGCCAGGGCACGATAGACATCCACCATGGCCTTGACCTGATCGGTACGGCTGCGCACCTCTGCGTCACGGATTTCGGTCAGCTCCTGCTCCGCATCGAGCACTTCAAAGTAGCCAATAAAGCCCCGCTCGTAGCGGGTGCGGGCCAGTGCGGCGGCCTGCCGGGCATCCTCTGACGCCGAGGCAAGACGCGAAACCCGTGTCTGCAGTTGCTGATAACGGACCAACCGGTTTTCTGTTTCTTCCAGTGCCGCCAGCACGGCTTGCTGATAGGACGCCAGCGCGGCCTGGCCTTCGGCATCTCGAGCATCAATACGCGCCCGCACCTTGCCGTAATCCAGAAAGGTCCAGTCGGACATCATCGCTGCCGAA
>DHQI01000127.1 GCA_002408065.1 Bacteroidales bacterium UBA5342 | reverse complement strand
TCACAAACTAACGACAACTTCATATAGTTTATTCTTAGAACAAAATGTAAAACACTCATTTTCGGCTAAATTTTGTAAATTCGCGCCCTCAAAAAAAAGAACAGAGGAAAGATGATAGGAAAAGACATAAACAAAGCAGCAGAAATAATTAAAGCAGACGGTTTGGTAGCCTTCCCTACGGAAACAGTCTATGGCTTGGGAGCCAATGCACTTAGCCCCTTAGCTGTAGCTAAAATTTTTGCCGCTAAAGAGCGCCCTAATTTTGATCCTCTTATTGTGCATATTTATGACATCGCTCAGGTAAAAGAGCTGACAAACAATGTGGATGAAAAAGTTTACCGTTTATTAGAAAGGTTTTGGCCGGGACCACTAACGGTAGTATTACCCAAAAGCGTTTTAGTACCCGATCTGGTGACCTCTGATTTGCCCACAGTAGGTCTTCGTATGCCTGATAACCCTATTGCTTTAGAGCTAATAAAAAAAGCTAATACACCATTAGCAGCTCCCAGTGCTAATAAGTTTGGCCAGCTAAGCCCTGTAGATGCTCCGCATGTGGAAAAGCAATTGCCTGATGTGGATTATATACTGGCTGGAGGACAAACAAAGGTTGGTGTAGAGTCCACTATTATTTCTATAGAAAATGATGTCTGTCGCTTGTTACGCCCGGGCTATATTACACTGGAAGATATTGAAAGTGCTTTTCCCGGTCAGTTCCGTTTCGAAAAATCTAAACCTAAACATATTGTAGCTCCAGGCCTGTTAAAGAGCCATTATTCACCCAAAAAACCGCTTTATTTTATTGAAAACAAGGAAAGTGGGTTTCCTAAAAATAGTGGTGTTATAGCGCATTGCAAAACCAACAATTACAAGGCTGAGCGTATCATTTATACTTCTGAGAACACCAATAAGATAGAGGTTGCCGCCAGGCTCTTCTCTTCGCTACACCAAATGGAAGAAGACAGTCATATCCAACAAATTTTTATCGAGAAAGTAGAAGAAAGTGGCATAGGTCTGGCCATCATGGATCGTTTACGCAAAGCTGCTTTTCAGTATTCTCAAACAGATTAAGAAATATAGGAGTCGGCTATTTTAGTTCGTAATTCCACTTGCCGGCTCTAATACGACTAAGACTTACCGGTGAGATTCCCATGCATGAAGCGATGTCTTTTAATGAGACGCGTTCGAGCAAATTGGGGACGAAGCTGATGAGCACCTGATAACGTTCAGTAGCATCTTTTATACTAACCTTATTGTAATATTCTGTTAAACGTAACAACGCTTGCTGAGTAAGGTAGTTGCCCCAGAGTGCCCATTTATGATGTTCTAGAAACAGTTGATGTATTTTTTCAAAGGTAATACTGACCAGAACGGTATTGTCCTCTTTTACTATTAGATAGTTTTCACTGGGCTGCTGAGAAAGAAAGCTGACAGTGTCTGTTGCGACATGCTTTTCAAATTCGAACCAAATAATTCGTCCGTCTTTGGACTGACAACACACCATCCCACTGTAAATAAAATAAAGTTTAGTGCTCTTTTCACCGGGATTTAACAGTATGTCCCCAGCCTTATGATACTCTATTACAAACACATCTTTTTGGGCATCTATATCTGATGATTTAAGGATACCGAAAGTCGGTACCGTTTGGCTTTGTAAACTCATTATGTGGGTTTATTGGTTAGGTAATTATGCAAATTTATATCATCTCATTTAAAATTCAGATATAAAATCGAAGTTTTTTTGCAAGAAGAGTCAACATGTTATCATCTATTAATCTGATTGTTGGTGCTGAGTTAAGCTTGTCTTTTACCCTCACAAGCCCTACTGTTGTTATGTTTTAGGGATAACAATAGAGCCATGAAAAGCAGAAATTATACATATAAAAAAACACCCATTATGAATGTCTGTTAAAAGACGCTTCACAACGGGTGTTTTTATAAAAAATCGACCGCCTTGTTATTGCTGGTTTAATTCTTGTTGTTATAATCTATATTCTTTGCTTTAAAATATCACCAATTTCATTCAGTGTTACATCTTCCAATAAAGGTAATCTCTCGTCTCCTCTGCTCTTAAATCGTTCTACAATTTTATCGATAGTTTCCAGACCAATGCCATGTTCGCTTAGGAGGGTAAGCATTCCCATTTCACGGAAAAAGCTGTCTGTTTTTTCTATCAGCAAATCAATCTTGCTCATATCATCCCCTTCGGTAATATTCCACACACGTTCGGCAAACTGCACCATTTTCTCAGTTCGTCGCTCTTTCACCATATTCATAAAGCCCGGTAAAACAATAGCTAGAGTTAAGGCGTGGTCTAAGCCATGAAAAGCAGTCAATTCGTGGCCTATCTTATGGGTAGCCCAGCATTCTTTTACGCCGGAGGCTATGATGCCGTTTAATGCCATTGTGGCTGCCCAGGTAATGTTAGCCCGGTTGTTATAATCTGGTGTTTCTAAGCTTATAGCCTTACGCCCCTCTTCTATCAAAGTCAGCATTATACCTTCGGAAAAACGATCTTGCACCGGCGAATTCACCGGATATGTCATATACTGCTCAAGTACGTGTACGAAGGCATCCACCACCCCATTAGCCACCTGTCGCTTTGGCAATGAATAGGTGAAGCTGGGATCTAATACGGAAAACTGAGGCATTACATGAGGGGAATAAAAAGCCATTTTTTCCTGCGTAGCCTCGCGTGTTATCACCGCATTTTTATTCATCTCAGTACCAGTAGCTGGTAAGGTTAGTACGACACCAAGAGGTACAGCACTCTGTACCGGAATAGCTTGTGCAATAAATTCCCAAGGCTCACCGCCTTTATATGGGGCTGCTGCTGCAATAAACTTGGTAGCATCCACTACGGACCCCCCTCCTACGGCAAGCAAAAAATCGATATTCTCATTTTTGACTATTTCTACCGCTTTCATTGCTGTCTCATAACGTGGATTAGGCTCAATACCACCAAACTCTAAGACATTATAGTTGGCTAAAGCTTTTTTAACCTGTTCGTAAACACCATTCTTTTTAATACTTCCACCTCCATAGGTCATAAGTATTTTAGCATCAGCTGGAATATTTTGAGGCAATTCAGTCACTTTACCTTCTCCAAAAAGAATTTTTACAGGATTATGAAAATTAAAATTTAACATGGTTTTGTTGTTTATAATTGAAATGCGAAGATAATGAAAAAGCTTATTAAGGAGTCAAGGAAGGTCATTTGAAATTATAGATTTACCTGTAAGTATTTAAAAGAAGCGGAAAAAGCAACCTGATGCTATTAAGCAATGAGTTATATCTCCCTCCTCCCCAAGTCACGATGTTTTTTATTTCCATATAGTGTTACTTGGGGCTGATATTAGACGGGGGCTTTAGCTTATGTTGTCAGGTTTAAAAAGCACCTATAACGATTGGCATTAATTATTTTTGAGTTTAAAACCGATCATTTGTTTTTATCGTATTGACTACCTCATAATATTACAGCAATATTTTTTTATTTCCAAGCCTTGAAGCTACCTGTTTTTAGGCAAAAAGCAGTACTTTTGCAGCTCAATTTTGAGCTATGCGAATTATCATCATTAATGGTCCCAATCTTAATCTCTTAGGAAGAAGAGAACCAGGCATTTATGGAAGTGCTACCATGGAAGATTATCTGGAAAAACTTTACCTTAAATATCCAGAGGTTAAATTTGACTATTACCAATCTAATGTAGAAGGGGAACTTGTCAATAAAATTCACGAAGTGGGCTTTACGTATGATGGTATTGTAATAAACGCAGGAGCTTACACACACACCTCTATTGCCATAGCCGATGCCGTAAAAGGCGTCGATACTCCATGTATAGAGGTACACATCTCTAACGTCGCTAAGCGCGAAGATTTCAGACACATAACCTATCTGGGACCTGTATGTGTCGGAACCATAGCCGGATTTGGCATGGATTCGTATCGCCTTGGTGTTGAAGCCCTATTGAATATACAAACTCAATAATTATATAAACAAACTAATGAAACACACAAAAATTGTAGCCACCGTATCGGACCGTCGTTGTGAGGTCGACTTTATCAAATCGCTTTACGATGCCGGTATGAATGTAGTGCGTATGAACACTGCTCACATGGGCTTCGAGGGAATTGAAACTATCATCAACAATTGCCGTACAGTATCTGAGAAGATTGCCGTTTTGATGGACACTAAAGGTCCTGAAATTCGTACTGCTAACAATGTAGACGATGTAAAACTTGACATTGTAGCCGGACAAAAGTTTAAAGTAACAGGTGTAAATCCTGAAGGCAAACTCAACGATAGCGAGCATATTTATGTGTCTTATCCTGATTTTACCAAAGACGCTAAAGTTGGTGGAAGCATCTTGATCGACGATGGTGAGCTTGACCTTAGCATTGACAGTAAAGAAGGTGATTACTTCCTTTGTACTGCTACTAATGCGGGCGAGCTTGGTGGTCGTAAGAGTGTCAACGTACCGGGAGCTAGCTTCAACCTTCCTTCTCTAACTGAGAAAGACCGTCGTAACCTGATCTTTGGTATTGAAAAAGGCATGGATTTCGTCGCTCACTCTTTTGTGCGTAACGCTGCTGATGTAAAAGAGATCCAAGATATTTTGGACGAACACAACAGTAACGTAAAAATCATTGCAAAAATTGAAAACCAAGAAGGGGTTGATAATATCGACGAAATTCTTGACTGTGTATATGGTATTATGGTTGCCCGTGGTGACTTGGCTATCGAGGTGGGACAGGAAAAAATACCTGGAATCCAACGTCAATTGATCAAAAAATGTATCGAAGCTAAAAAGCCGGTGATTGTAGCGACTCAAATGCTTCATACTATGATTAAAAATCCACGCCCTACACGTGCTGAAGTTACTGATATTGCAAATGCCATTTTTTACCGTACTGATGCCTTGATGTTAAGTGGAGAAACCGCTTACGGAGATTACCCTGTTGAAGCTGTAAAAACAATGTCACGCATTACAGAAGAAGCTGAGAAAGCAAAAATGAGCTCTAACGACATTCGTATCCCTAGTTCTCGTGACGACCGCGATATTCCTGCTTACCTGGCCAAGCAAGCTGTTAAGTCGAAATCACGTATTGGTACTAAAGCCATTATGATTGATGCATTGACTGGTGGTACAGCATTGAACATAGCTGCTTTCCGTGGAAGTAATTCGGTATATGCTCAGTGTTACCGCAAAGACACTATGCGTCACTTGGCATTAAGCTATGGTATTTTCCCTCGTTTTATGACTGAAGCTGATAAGGTTACTGAAGAACTTTGTATCGCCAACATTCGCAAAACAACAAAGAAGTTGATTGCCGAAGGTGAAATAAAAGATTCTGATTTGATCGCTTACGTAGGTGGTAGCTTTGGCGTATCACGCAACGAGGTAAAACCTGGTGCTACATTCCTTGAGTTCTTTTCTGCCAAGGATATGATTCTAAATGACGACGAATAATTCGTCATTTAGAACAAAAGAAGAAAATCATTAATTAACTAATAAATAATCACCACTTAGACATGTACAAAGTACAAACACTAAACAAAATTGATGGTGAAGGCCTGAAGCTTTTGCCATTAGACAATTATGAGATTGCCAGCGAGATGAGTACTCCTGATGCTATTATCTTGCGTAGTTTTAAAATGCACGATATGGAGTTACCGTCGTCCTTGAAGGCTATCGCCCGTGCTGGTGCAGGTGTCAACAATATTCCTATTGACAAATGCACTGATCAAGGCATCGTGGTATTCAACACTCCTGGTGCTAATGCTAATGCTGTAAAAGAAATCAGTATTGCTGCCTTGATGCTTGCTTCGCGCGATATCACCGGTGGTGTAGAGTGGTGCAAAACCCTTGCCGACAAAGGCGACGAAGTACCTGCCTTGGTTGAAGCCGGAAAGAAAAACTATGGTGGAAACGAAATTAAAGGTAAAACTTTAGCTGTGATCGGAATGGGGGCTATCGGTGTATTAGTAGCAAACGCAGCACAGGCTTTAGGTATGAAAGTATTAGGATACGATCCCTTTTTGTCTGTAAAAGCTGCATTGCGTCTTAGCCGTAATGTAGAAATGGCTTCGGGTATCGAAACCTTACTTTCACAGGCTGATTACTTAGCTCTTCACTTACCTCAAACAGCTGAAACAAAAGGTTTCATTAATGCTGAAAAAATAGGTATGATGAAAGAGGGCGCTAAGATTCTTAACTTTGCCCGCGGTGGTCTGGTAAACAATACCGACCTTAAAGTGGCATTGGAATCCGGAAAAATTGCTTGTTACGTAACAGATTTCCCTGATGCTGATGTCTTAACAATGAAAAATGTTATTCCTATTCCTCACTTGGGAGCTTCTACTCAAGAGTCTGAAACTAACTGTGCCGTAATGGCTTCTAATCAGGTGAAAGATTTCTTGGAAAATGGTAACATTGTCAATTCTGTTAACTTTCCACTAGCGGAAATGGAACGCGGAAGCGGAGCTCGTATTATAGTGGCTAACAAAAACGTTCCTAATATGGTAAGTCAAATTTCTAAAGTATTGGCTGACGATAGTGTTAATATTGAAAATATGCTTAACAAAAACCGTAACGACATTGCTTACAACATCATTGATGTCAACGAAGCAGAGGTGTCTGAAGCTGTAAAACAAGATCTTGCAGCTATTGACGGTGTTATTATGGTTCGCGTTATTAACGCATAACACGATTTTTTTTTCATCCACAGTCCTGTTTTACCAACTTACCTTGGTTTGGGCTGTGGGTGTTTTTTGATTTTATATAGCTGATTTTTTCAGTTAAGTAAGAATACATAAACGATTAATTATGAATTTTGTAAAAGAGTTACAGTGGCGTGGGATGGTTCACGATATGATGCCGGGAACTGAGGAACAATTAGAAAAAGAATTAACTTCGGCTTATGTAGGTATCGATCCAACCGCCGACTCTCTTCATATTGGTCACTTAGTAAGTGTGATGATGCTAAAGCATTTTCAGGTTGCCGGGCACAGACCTATTGTACTAGTAGGCGGTGCTACCGGTATGATAGGCGATCCATCGGGGAAGTCTCAGGAGCGTAACCTTTTAGACGAAAGCACATTGCGTCATAACCAGGAGGCTCTTAAGAATCAGTTGTCTAACTTTCTTGACTTTGACTCGGAGGCTGATAATGCTGCACTGATGGTGAATAACTATGACTGGATGAGTCAGTTCTCTTTCCTTGATTTTATTCGTGACATAGGGAAGCACCTTACCGTTAATTATATGATGGCTAAGGACTCTGTAAAATCGCGTCTTTCGTCGGAAAGCAAAGCCGGGATGTCTTTTACTGAATTTACTTACCAATTAGTGCAGGGCTTTGACTTCTTGCATTTATACCGTGAGAAAAACTGCCGTTTGCAAATGGGTGGTTCTGATCAATGGGGAA
>DHQI01000051.1 GCA_002408065.1 Bacteroidales bacterium UBA5342 | reverse complement strand
AAGGGCAGCTCCACCATTTTTTATACAACAAAGAATGAATGTAAAGAGAGTTGTAGAGCAGATTAATGATGATGTGTTAAGCATTGTTGGGAATTTCGTGGAGCTAAAGCAGAAAGGCAATAATTATATGGCTTGTTGCCCTTTTCATCAAGAGAAAACCGCTTCTATGAGCGTTACGCCAGCAAAAGGGATCTTTAAATGCTTTGGGTGTGGAAAAGGCGGTAATGCTATCAAGTTTATAATGGAACACGAAGGCGTTACGTGGAAAGAAGCCATTGAGATTGGAGCTAAGAAACTGAACATTCCTTTTGAATGGAAAAAGAGTAATGACTGGGACGAAGCAAAGCATAAGCACGAAGAAAGCCTTTTGGTGGCGTGTTCCATCGTTGAAAACTACTTTCAAGAACAGCTTAGTCACAAGGCAGCCCAGCATTATATCAAGGAGCGCAAGCTAGCATTACCTCAAGAGGGCAGTTTTAATATTGGCTTTGCACCTAATGGCAATACACTATTAGCATTTGCGAAAGCGAAAGGAGTCAAAACGGAAATCCTTGAAGAAATAGGCGTTCTAAAAAGTAAGGACAGTAGCACCTTTGATTTTCTCAGAAACCGTATTGTATTCCCTATATCCAATTCCAGAGGACAAACCATCGCTTTTGCTGGACGTGATATTGCAGACAATCCCAAAATTAAATACCTGAATACTCACGAAAGCCCGATTTACACCAAAGGCAATGAACTTTACGCTCTTAATGTCGCTCGCTTTGCCATCAAGAAAGAAGATAGGGCATATATTGTAGAGGGGTATTCAGATGTGCTGCGCCTGCACGATGCTGGCATAACTAATAGTGTCGCTACTTGCGGAACAGCATTAACCAAAGCACAGATAGAACTATTAGGGCGGTTTACCAATAAGGTAACACTTGTTTTGGATGGCGATAGTGCAGGGCAAAGTGCTGCCGATAGAAATGCAGAAGCCCTTATTAAGCATCAATTTCACGTATCTGTTATCGTGTTGCCCGAAAAACAAGATCCTGATTCGCTTTTTATCACCAGAGACATCTTTCTGGAGTATAACGAAAAGCAGACTGACTACCTCATACATAAGACTTCATTCTATGCAAAGCGATTTGCTTCTGATCCTGTACGCAAATCCGAAGCTATTAAGCGCATTGCTAAACTTATTTCTAATTACGACAAGACCAAACAAGAGGTGTACCTCGATTTGGCTTCAGAACAGATAAAACCAAAGAAAGCGTGGCAAGATGCTCTAAGAGAATATGTCAAAGATCAACCCAAAGATAACGGTAGGTATAATATTCCCAAGCACGTTAGTCTGAGTGATTTTAACCGCTGGGGCTTTTATGTGGAGAACAATTCTTATGTGTTCCGTAATAAAAAAGGTGACGGCTTTGAGCAGCAATCTAACTTTGTGATGACACCGCTTTTCCATATCGAGAGTCCGATAAACGCTAAACGTCTGTATGAAGTTAAGAATCGCCATAACCTAGTAAAGATAGTGGAGCTTCCCCAGCGTGACTTAGTTAGTATTACTGCTTTTAAGTTGCAAATTGAATCCTTAGGTAATTTCCTGTGGACTGGCGGAGAAAGTGACCTAAATAAGCTTAAAGCGTGGCTTTACGAAAAGACCAAGAGCTGTAAGGAAATAATACAGTTAGGCTGGCAACGTGAGGGCTTCTTTTGTTGGGGTAATGGGATTTTTAATGGAGACGAGTTCGTAAAAGCTGATAAATATGGGATAGTTCAGCATTGCAATCGCTACTTCTATATACCTGCTTGCTCTGAGATCTATGAGGGTGATGATACACTATTTGAGTTTGAACGTCATTTTATCCATAACGAGGGAAATGTCACGCTCTATGAATACGCTAAGAAATACACGGCTGTCTTTGGCAATAATGGTATTGTCACCTTGGCGTTTTATTTTGCTTGCCTTTTTATGGATATTGTGAGCAAGCGCTTTGATAAATTCCCCATTCTTAATATGTATGGTCAAAAAGGATCAGGTAAAAACACCTGTGCCGAAAGCATTTTGTATATGTTTGGGCGCAAAGGTAAAGTGCCTAATCTGCATAACTCCAGCAAGCCCTCCATTGCCGATCACGTTGCCACAAGCTCTAATGCTGTTTGTGTGCTGGATGAGTACCGTAACGACTTAGAGATGGAAAAACGAGAGCTACTCAAAGGCTTTTGGGATAAGACAGGACGTACTCGTATGAATATGGATAAGGACAAGAAAAAAGAGACTTCCAAAGTGAATCAGGGCATCATTGTTTGTGGTCAGCAAATCGCTACTGCCGACATTGCTTTGTTTAGTCGCTTTATTGCTTTGGGCTTTTCTAAAACCACGTTCACTTTTGAAGAGAAGCGTATGTTTGAAGAACTAGAGCAAATCAATAAGCAGGGCTTAACGCAAATCACCCACCTTTTACTCAAGCACCGTGAAGCCTTTGCTCAGAATTACAATAAAGCAGTAAATGTTACAAACGATGATTTTCGCACATTATTAGGCACAACGAGTATAGAGACACGAATTTTTAATAACTGGCTGACAGTAGCATCCGCCTATTCCACAGTTGCTGGAATAGTGGAGCTGCCATTCGATCATCAAGAGATGATGCAGCTTTTTGTTAAAATGATGGTAGAGCAGAACAAAGAAACCGCACGTAATGACGATCTAGGTATTTTCTGGAAAACGGTGCAATACCTTATCAGCTCTAATGTGCTTTTTGAGGAGGGGGATTATAAAGTGATCTATACAGACCGTTTGACACGTACTTTTAAAAAGGACAATGAGTGGCAATCTACTGACATCTTTTTTGATGAGCCAAAGGATATACTTTACCTCTCTGTTAGTCGTGTTTTTGGACTATATAAAAGTCAAGCGCTACGTGAGGGTGACAAGCCCTTACCTGATGCCACAGTAGAATACTACCTCAAAAACAGCCCTGCCTATATCTGCGATAGCAAGAAAGTGACATTTAAGAAAATGGATGCCAAGTCTGGTTATCAAGAGCACGATGAACACGGTAGAAAGAAATACACTAGTACAACCGCCTTTGTTTTTTACCTTGACCAATTGAATCTAAGCATAGAAAAGCAAGAAAGAGATTAATCACAGAGAAGAGTTAAAGAGATAGCTCTTCTTTTTTTACTCATCACTCGAAAACCTCTTACTTGATTGGTTACTTAGGTTACTTATGGTACTTGTAAGAATATTATTTACTAATAATAAAGATGTTATGTGTGGTTGCTAGTTGGATCTTAGGTACTTGTAGTTACTTAGAGTTACTTATATTTTTACTGTTTCCTATTGGGGTACTTAGTTACTTAGAGTTTGTCTGATTTTAGCATTTTGCAATGTGTTGGATATTAAGGTTTAAATGAGTGTAAGTAACCTAAGTAACCAAAGTGCCCTAAATGTAGGTGTGGAGTAGATGTTTTAAATGCTCTTCCAGTGTTTTTTATCATGATTTTGTATTTTTGGAAAATAAGAATGAATAGCCATTCTTTAATTCAATCCTTTATACGCTAAAATGATGGAAAAAAACTTAATGCAATCAGCCAAAGTAATTTTAAGTACTAAGCTTTTATTCTGTTTCTTCATCTTACTATGGACTCCATATCTACTTCACGCAAAAACTGTCGATAAGAAAGTAACAGAAAGCATATACACAATCAGCAACAATCTCTTCTATTATTACGAAAATGCTTTGACTTCTTTAGATTCTTTAAGGAATAACCTTTCTGAAAGTGAACTAGAGCTATATAAACCTTACTTCCAGTATGCAGATGCTGTAAGCTTCTATCAGCTGGGAAAATATAATGAAGCTATTCAGTATATCGACAGTGCCTTAGTGTCTTTTTGTTGGGAAGAACTGCAAGAGTGGGAAGCTAGGTGTTTTCTTATTGCTGGCTTTGTAGCAGAAGCAATTAAAGTGAGCAAATACGAGTTAGAGTTTTATGAGCTTAGCAATAAGCTAAGTAAGGAGAATCGAACAAAAGGCTTAGCATTATATGGCTTAGCAAGAAGTAAGCGGCATTCAAAAGTGGAATGGGAAAACTATTATTTTGAAGGTCAGCACTACCTCAAGCAAGAGAAATCACATATTCTCGATTTATATCAAACTTATTCTGCATTCTACTTTTACCCCGACTCTTCATCTCTAATCTCAACATTATTGAAAACAGCAAAACAATTTGAGGATATTGATCTACAAGTCAGAGCATCTGACTGTTATAAGCTTGTAGCTTATGGTTTATTCAAGCAGAATAAAATAGATGAAGCATTAGAGTTTGTTGATAAATCGATTTTTTTATTAACGAATTCAGAACTCATACAGCTTCAGCACTTATCAAGTGTGCTATATTTACGAGGGATATTATATCAAAGTCAAGACAATATGAGAGCTGCAAAGAATGATTTCCATCAAGCTATTAGCATACATAATGAGCTTGGTAATGAACATTCAAATTATTATATATATCGCTCATTATTTAGGCAAGATACCCTGATTGGTAATTTAGAGTCAGCACTGCTTAATAATAATAAAGCACTTGCTTGTTTCAGAAAGAATACTGATCTCAATGATGAAATCAATACGAGTTTCTTAAATATTGTTCAAAAACGTGCAACAATACAAGAAGAGATTATAAGGACAAAGAGAAGAACCATAAATATTGGAATTCTATTAAGTTTCATAATAACCTTATCTGTACTTTTGCTCATAAGGCTAAATTTTAAAAGAATAAAAATCAATAGAAAATACAATGCTATTCAGCGCATGGTTTCTACCTCTGTAAGTGACAAAAGGGAAGTCGAGCTAAAAGCATCATTAGATAAAACCCAAGAAGAGATTACTAGAAGAATTGACAAACATCTATCTAAAGATAGGGAGTTTATTGAGTATGTAAACGAAAATCTCGCTGCAACTATTCTAAATGTAAACGAACGATTTCCTGATCTCACTGACTCCGAGCTAAAGTGTGCGTGTTTGATACTCTTAGGTTGTAGTTCTAAAGATTTGGAAGATCTACTTTGTGTAAAATATGAAACTGTTAGAACTTATAGAAGCCGTTTACGGAGATCAATTGGCATTGAAGATCGCAATGTAAATCTAAAAGTTGAACTTATGAATCTTATCAGTGATGGATAATTACTATTGACACATCTCGAGTGTGATTTTATTAGATTATTATTCAACACAATAACCCTGTGTACACATATATTGTACACAGGGTTTTTTGTTTAAAAACCAAATTAAACAACAATATTTGTACCGTCTACAGTAAGCGCTTAATGTGACAAGTTAATCGAATCTATAAATTCAAAATCTTATCGCATTATGGTTTTTAAAAAGCACTCTTTAAATAGAGTAGTATGGTTAGTGGGTACATTGTTGTTTAGTGTTACGATGATGATACATGCAGTTCCTCCTGTTGAAGAAGAGGAATCTGATGATGATGAAAGAGATCCTGTTGAAGTAATTAGGCCTTGTGGTCCTATTCAAGGAGACTCTATACTCTATCTTGAGTACATATTGGAAATGGAGAATGACTCAATTCTATAATCATTAATATCTAGGACTTATCAAAAGGGTAAGTCCTAGATAAAACAACTAAAATATGAAACATTACTATGTAAACACAGCCCCTTGGGTTGGAGAAAACCATGAGGTACATGAGGAGGGATGCCATAAAATGCCTTCACAAAAGAGAGATCTAGGGTTACACTATAACTGCAAAACTGCAGTAGCAAAAGCACAAGAGACTTATCCAGATGCAGACGGATGCTATTATTGTTGTGAACCCTGTCATAGAAAATAATCATTAGAACTTAACATTATGGGAATCAAACCAGGACCAAAGAGAATTGCGAAATCAACAGGGAAACCTGATAGGCGTCAGCGAGATAATAAAGAGACCCCAGGGAACACACCTTCATTAAAACCGCATAGGCACAAAAAGGGTGATTAGACGTTAGCAAATAGATTATTAAAAGAAATAAATATATGCATAGAAAGCATAATACTGATAGAAACGGAAGTTCATTTTCGGAAGCTACTAAACGAGCCGTTTGGAATAAAGCTAAAATTGTAGCGGGAGTTAATCCTAAAAGCAGGAGAAAAGATAAATGTGGCGCTTGGATCGACTGGGACTTATACGGAAATACAACCGAAAATGGCAATGGTTGGGAAATAGATCATATCAAACCCGTTTCAAAGGGAGGTGGCGATGACTTGTCAAACCTACAAGCTCTTCAATGGCAGAACAATCGAAGAAAAAGTGATAATTATCCAGCAGTGAACTATTGTGTAGTTTCTGCTGAATAATTTGCCTATATATAGTTAGGAAAAGTGTTCTCTTGTGTATAATACTCACATTTGGCAGATCGCTATTCCTAACTCTTAAGATCTATGATAAGAGAAATCAATATTAACTATTAAACCAAAATTATGAAAAAGTATGTATTTGCATTGGTAATGTTATTAACAACATTATGTACTTCTTATGCTCAAACTGATAAGTCTAAAAATGATCAATCAGACAAAAAGACACCATCCTATTCTATGACTGAGAGTGATTATTGTCATCAGTATATCAGTGAATTATCTAGTATTATTAGTTTATCAAAGAAGCAAAAAAAGGAAATTGAGAAACAATTGAAGGTGGTATACAAGAAAAGAGTAGGAAGTCTTAATGTCGAAGACTCACATGAAGCTATGATAGTCAGACGCCAAGCAGTAAAAGATTTAAAGGTAGCCCTAAATAGAATTCTTAGTGTTGATCAACAAGCATTGCTAGAGAGTCACTACAGTCAAAAGAAAAAGGAGATTTTAGCCAAAGAAATAAAAGGTTAACAAAACCATTAGGAATTAATTGAAAATAATAATTAATACAAAAGATATGAAAATTAGATATAGCTTATTAATTACAATGCTTCTTAGTGTTATAACAATATCTTATGCTGAAACCTATACAAATAGCAACGATACTATTGCTGAGGATTTGACGATTGTAAATTCAGGGTTTGAAGATACCATAGCAGTCGTTGGAATTGAAGGTTTAGAGATTGACTTGAATTTAAAATTTCATTTCACAGACTCAACTAGATTTGAGGACTATGCTTATGTTTGGATTGACATATGCGATACTACATATGGCGAATCCTATTTTAATAAAGAATATTATGCAGAAGATTTATCTGAGCCATTTTTTACAGAAAAGATTTGTGTTCCGGCGTATTGCGTGATACTTGTCAATACAGAATTTAGCAGGTATTCCGCAGAATTTAAGTTGACCTACAAAGAATATACCCCAACGTCATCGCCGCTAGGTACTTACAGCGATACACCATGGCTGTATGAAGCATCTTCTAATAATTTTTACTTTTCGATAGACACTGACTTTGGTATAATAGACAAAGAAAATCCAGTAATGAGTCTAAATAAAAATGGTAAATTGGGCGTAGGTACATCTCCAGTCAACCAATTAGACATAGCTAGCAAATCTCAATTTTCTATCAATACAGATGATGCCTCTTATGTGAAATTTGGAAACTTAGAAACTACAGGAAAAGCAGCCTCAGTAGAATCTCAAGGTAATGTGCAGGTGGTGATTGATAATGATAACAATAGCAACTCAAATACATTTTCTGTTAAAAAGAATTCAACTGCATCTATTGCTCCATTATTAACTGTAAAAGAGAATGGCGATGTTGGAATTGGGGTAGCTGATCCAAAGAATAAACTTGAGGTAAAAGGGGGAACTACATTTTCCGTAAATACAAATGATAGTAAATACCTAAAGTTTGGTAATTTTCGTTCCAGCTTCGATATACTATCAATGGAGTCACGTAGCTCAGCACAGATTGTAATTGACAGTGATTCTGATAATGGGAGCACCAACAAAGCATACTTTGACGTTAAGAATGATGGGACAGAAAATCCACCAATTTTGCGTGTGCATCAAAGTGGACGTGTAGGGATTGGTGGTGTCGAAGATCCTGATGCAACTTTACATGTAGATGGCGATTC
>DHQI01000053.1 GCA_002408065.1 Bacteroidales bacterium UBA5342 | reverse complement strand
CCGGATATGTGGAACAATAAGTTTGGTGGATGTGCCGGCTGGGCCGATGCTGCTGTTATTATCCCTTGGACAGTGTATAAGTCATATGGCGATGTACGCATTCTGGAAGAACAATATGCCAGTATGAAGGCTTGGGTGGAATACGTGCGTCAGCAGGCTGGTGAGGACTACCTCTGGAAGGAAAGACATTTCCATTGGGGCGATTGGTTAAGCTATCATTCAGATAAGCCCAATTATCCGGGGGCACATACCGAAAAAGATTTAATTGCTACGGCTTATTACAAGTATTCTACTGACATTCTGAGCAAGGCAGCACGTGTGCTGGGAAAAGATAAAGAAGCCGGCGATTATGAGAAATTGTCTGCTAACATAAAAGAAGCCTTTTATTATGAGTATATGTCAGCCAGTGGACGGCTGGTGTCTCACACGCAAACAGCCTATGCTTTGGCTTTATCCTTTGGCTTGGTGCCCGATGAATTGATAGATAAAACAGCGGCTTATTTTGCCGCTGATATCCGTTTGCATAAGCATTTGACCACCGGATTTCTGGGCACACCATTACTGTGTAGTACACTGTCGGCACACGGCTACGACGATTTGGCTTTTATGCTCTTGAACCGTAAAGAATATCCGGGTTGGCTTTATCCCGTAACTCAGGGGGCCACCACTATATGGGAGCGCTGGGATACGATGAAACCGGACGGTAGCATTATCGAAGGAATGAACAGTTTTAACCATTATGCTTATGGGGCCATAGGCGAATGGTTGTACAATTATGTGGCGGGTATTGCCATCGATGAAAAACACCCTGGTTATAAACATTTCTTCTTAGCGCCGCATCCCGGAGGAGGACTGACTAATGCTAAAGCTGAGATTAATACAGTCTATGGCTTAGCTAGCTCTGCTTGGGAACTTGATGGTAAAGAAATGACCTGCAAAGTGACTATCCCAGCTAATACTTCAGCCACACTGATATTACCACAATCGGCTGGTATTACTGCAAAAGTTTGCTCTTTGCCACAAAGCAAAAAAGGCTATAATGAAAATTACTCTTCTGATGATGAAGAACTCCGTTTTAAACTGGGAGCGGGAACTTATCAGGTGACTTATACGATGAAATAGGGAGTCTCGGTATTAATATTATAGACATCCTCCTTGGTCTTTGCGAGGGGGATGTTTTGTTTATAGACATATTTAGGGTCTGCTGAATTTCTCAGGCACATAAATGTTGATATATTTTAGCGTGACTGGCATATTTGTCTATCATATTTCTTTTAGCCACAATTTTTGTATTCATAGCAAGCATATCAAGTATAGCCATAAAAATACTGTTCGTTTTTTCTGCTAATTTCATCAGACTCTCTAAGTTCATTACAAAGATGATTGCATTTATCCAGGAAACAGATGTTTCTGACAATCTGGCTTTAATACAGTTTAAATTGTAACCTCTTTTCCCTTGGCCAAACTTTCCTTCAATTTGATTACGTTTTGCGTCTTCTTTTTTATGGCGATAACGTTTTTGTGCATCATCTGTATTTGTTTTTGGTGGACGTCCTAAAGGTTTTCCATAATGCTTTATTCCTTTTTCATCTAACAGCTTACGATTTTCACGATTGAGATAAATTCTGTCAACAAGAATCTTTTGAGGATAACACCCATAGATTTCTTTGTAATTCTCCAGTATCAACCCTACATCGCGCCCTTCATTATATGCTTCCCAATCAAAACGATCTATACGAGCAAAACCATCAACCAAGCTTACGTCTATTTTACTTCCAAACTCCGTCTTTGCTTTATCTTTTCCTCTAACAATGGGACGAACGTAAGGTTGATACAAATTAACAATACGATGCTCAATGGAGAGGCAACGATTGTCATACATCCACCTCTGTTGATCGTAAACTGCTTTGATTGTATCAAATAATTGCAAGTCGCGCTTTGTTAACTTTTCTTCTGACAATGGCTCGGCCAGCAAATCTTTAACATACTGTAGATCACGTCTGACATATTGTAACTGCTGTTTGACACCACGACGGATTTCTTGTCTACTTTTACGTTTCTTTTTTGCAAAATTTAAATAAGCTTTCCTTGCTACTCGTCTGTAATCGCGTGGTTTATCAATGTCTTTCCGCTTGTCGTAAAGTAAATCTATAAGCCGTTCTAAGTTCTCCCTTGCTTCATTTAGAAGTTTCACATCGTTAGGATAAGTAATCTCTTGATCTGCAACGGTAGCATCAACTTTAAGAGTGCCCTTGTTCTTTGGCGCTTCACCTCTTTCTTCACGGTCTTTGTTTGATTTTGTCTTAATTCGTGACTGTTTCGGTTTCATTTGTTCTGAGCGCAAGATGATAGCTTCGTTGAACTCTTTAAACTCGCTCTTGCCCAAACGTTTGCGAATATCTACAAAAAGACTTGTATCAAACACCGGCTTTGTTGTAAACTCCTTTAAACCACAAAAATACTGAAGATAAACATTCTCCTGAATCATTGCTACAGTACCTCTATCGTCAAGGTTAAGCTTATGCTTGATAATTACTGCTGCTATCACCACTCGAATGTCTATGGTCTTTCTTCCACTATTACTTTCAAGATGTCGTGCATAAACCCCGGCCAACTCATCCCAAGGAATTAACTCTGCCATTTTTACCCATCTGTTCGACGGATCCAGTGCTGTTTCGAATGGGTGTGAAAATAATTCTAGTGACAATTGGTTCTGTGGCGTGTAATTGATCATAACTGCAAGGATTTTGATGGCAATTTAATGATTTTCGTGCAGTTTTACTCCAATTTACTTGACTTTTCGCCTCTTTGTTAATTGATTGTCAATATAATGGCGTTTTTATTCTTAAAAATCAGCAGACCCTATTTAGCTACATCTAATGATGCATAAGATATCTTTAATATTACTCTCTTTTTTGTTTGGCTTAGGAGTGCTTTCTGCTCAGACGAATGAGCAAGAACAACAAATAGAATCTATTCTCAAAAAAACTCAGCCTCGAGGAAAAAGTAGCGCTATGCCATGCCCAGTCAAAGTTTACATCGGCAGGCGTACCGCGTTTGGGTATTCCTGAGTTAATGATGTCTGACGAGCCAAACGGTTTACGCGAAGAGAAGCAATGGGATTCGTGGGCACCGGCCGGATGAAATATTGAAGAGGGGAAATATGAACTACCTGTGGGCTGTTCGTCCCGTGATATTATTGATTCGGTAGTTATTTCTGTTGATTAGAGCATAAAAAAACAGGCTTGTATGGTATTTGCTAAAAGTACTAAACATGCATACAAGCCTGTAGGTTTTATATTTTTTGCTCATCCTTATTTGCTGAGGTACAGGAGCCAGTCCTCTTTAGTAGGACAGTTGCAGGCGATGGCTTCGTCCACGGTTTCTTTGCTTATGACTTGTTCTTCGCCGCTTCTGGGATTGATCCATATGGCTGTATAGCCCACATCCGGCAAATCAATCTCAACCTTTTCTCCCAGTTTAGAATAAACCAGATAAACTTCTCCGGCTTTTGTGAAGACAAAGTCATTTTCCGTTTGTGTCATCTCGTCTTGGCAGCTCATTTCTGTTACCGGAATTTCATTTTTCTTAAAGAAATCCAAGGCTATCCGGCATTGATCCCAAAAGAGATCGCGCGAACGCCACGACTGACACGTCAGATCACTATGGTCGTGCTTGTAGCCAAAATACCATTCCACACCGGCACCACCAGCCATCAGGGTTCCCCACAGAGCGTTGATGCGGGCGTTGTTATGTTCAGGGGCGTCGCTGTCCGGCACCAGAGAGTGTCCGGCATCGCCCGGTTCATCTACCGATATCACCAGTTTGCGGCCATGGGATGCTGATGCTTTTACCCATTTATCTGTTACCCCGTGCACACGGTGGAAGTCAGCTTTGTTGGTTTGTATCGAAAAACCGGTAATTGCGGTTTTGTTTTCTGAAAAAGGGACATAGTATTTTTCGCACTGGTTAGGAAAGGTGTGTACTACAACCAAGCTGTTATATGGATCAAGGTCAGTGATGTATTGTGCCATATCTTCAGTCTGTTGCACGGTCATAGTATTTTCCTCTCCGGTGTTCCAGTTCAGGGCCAGATGATGAGAATAGCGGGCTATCATTTCGCGCAGGTAAAGTTGGCGTTCCGGGCCTGTTTCACCGCCGTCCATTTTCTGATCGTTTTCATTCTCCTGTAACTTATAGTGCAAAAAGATACCTTTCATCTCAGCATAAGAGAAGACTTGTTCCCACTGATCCAGTTTTGATACATCAAAGCGATCGTGAACAACCAGCTCTTCCCATACTTTTTTGTTCTTCTTATTGCCGGCTTGTTTTTGATAATTGTCTAAGCTGGTATTTAATAAATAAGGAAAAACGTTACGGTCGTCGCCATCTACATTAAAGGTGAGGAAAGAGAATGCATTCAGGCCTTCTTTTGCCAGATAATTTATTCCGCCCAATAGATTTTTTCCTTTACTTTTATCTGATCCCCAAAGGAAGTCATCCGCATCTGTGTTGTAATCTTGTGCGTGATCTTTTAGGTATTTCTTGCGTTTGCCTACATCTGGGGTATTATCCATTTCGTAGTAGGCCAATATGTTTTCTGGAGCATCCACACCACATTTGATGAAATATTCGCCCGTATCGGCAAAGCGTAGGTAATGTTCGCCAACATATTGTAGTCGTCCTTTAGCTCTGAAATCAACGCCTGTTTTGTCTGATTCATTGATGATAAAAGAACCTTTTTGTTTATGCATATAACCGCCCTTTTCGCCCGTTTCAGGATGAGTAGCTACACCTTCACCTTTTAGAAATGAGACTTCGTAGTGCCATTCTCCGGTAGCATTAGGCGAAAAATGCACCCGCCACTTATTCCCACTTACAGCCGAAGTGTAAGCAGCTTTGCCGTCAGCAGCAAAATACCCTGGCACAACAAATTGTTGATCTCCCTGTGTAAAGGTTACATCCAGACGATAGTCGGTAAAAGGATTTGGTGCAGAGGTTTCAGAGCATTCCGGACCTTCAAAAGTAAGTGTGACCTTATGCCACATTTTTAATTCACCGCTAATCTCAGCTTTGGGAGTACAGGCAACAAATGTTGCAAGTAATGGAAGTAGTAAGAAAATGGATTTTTTCATTGTAATTGGTTTAGTTTATAAGCAAAAAAAGGTACAATGACACTAAATGACATTATACCTTTTTTCATAGATGTTGTTTTTTTATTGAATTAATATGGCTCTATAGATAAATGAATTTCTTAGTGTTCACTTTTCTCTTTTCATTTATCACTTATCATTGAGAACCCTATTCCATATAGAAAACCTCTTCAAGAGGAATACTCACCGGCGAGTTATCCGGATTTACTTTCATAAGTTTAGCCATAAACTCCCACCATTTTTGTACAATTTCTGTTTTTCCTAAATCCTGAGAACCGGCATCACCATCCACTTTTTGAAAAGCAAATAAGGTATTGGTCTCTTCATCAAGAAAAATAGAGTATTCTGAGATGCCATTGTCTTTCAACAGTTTTTTTAATTCAGGCCATATCTCATTATGACGTTTGATGTATTCTTGTTTTTGACCTTCGTTAAGGTACATTTTAAATGCTGCTCGTTTCATATCTGTTGATAATTATGTGTTTTATGGATCGTATCTCTGGATTGAGTTTGGATCAAATTAGAAATTTTTCTTGATATATTTAGGATCCGTAAAATCCGATACCAGTTTAGCTTCTTTACACTTACGTGTTTGGTATTCCAATTCATTTCTGAAGTTGTGCAACAGGATATTGTAAGCCGGGTCTTGAGCCAGGTTGTGTTTTTCCATGGGGTCGTTCTTCAGGTTATAAAGCTCTTCTGGTGCATCAATAAAGCGGTAACGGAAATATTTCCAGTTATCAGAGCGTATTCCTTCGCTTGATGGAATTTGTTCTATCTCCCACAAGTGCTCCACTAAGATAGTCTCGTGTTTGGTAGGACTCGTTCCTGTTTTGGTGTATGGCATCAGGCTATTTCCTTGATATATTTCCGGAGCTTCTAATCCGGCAGCATCCAGTATGGTTTTAGTGACGTCGATATTAAGCACCATATCTTCTACATCAAAGTGTTTATCTTCGCGCGGATCTACAATCATCATAGGGACACGTAATGAGTTGTCATGCATAAGCCATTTTCCGGCCAGTTGGCGTTCGCCAAAGTAATGTCCATTGTCACCCATAAAGATAATGATGGTGTTTTCTGCCAGACCAAGATCTTCCAATTGTTGTCTTATCATACCTATTTCCTGATCTACTCCGCTAATCATACGGTAATAACCTTTCATGCTGTGCTGATATTTCTCCGGCGTATCATAGCGCCAGTGCCAGCGTGTATGGTTAAAGCCTAAGCGCACTTCTTTAGGCAGTTGTTTGAAATATTTATCCTCCGTCATAGGGGGCTTGGGGACTGTTACATCACCATACATTTCGTCGTTTTTATCTTGCCAGAAATATTGCAAAGGTGCTTTGTCGTGAGCGTGTGGTGCACTAAAGCAAAGGGAAAGGAAGAATGGTTTATTCTTAGGCGCATTAGCGATAAATTCTTGTGCTTTATGGCCGGTGTAACGGGTTAGGTGTACTGTGTCTTCACCAATAGTTTTGTAGTAATAACCACGATAATCTGCATATTTGTTGTTACGGTCGTAGTCTTCTACCACGTCAAAGAGTTTGTCGGTGTTTTCATATGAAACACCAAATTTACCAAAGAAACCAGTGTAGTAGCCACCTTCTTTTAGTACATTAGGGTAGCTGGTTGCCATATAAGCTTCTTTGATAGGACCACGCTGAAAAGTGTAGTTATGCGTACGCTCGTGCAAACCGGTAAATATAGAAGCACGGCTCGTAGCACAGATAGGTGTGGTCACAAAGGCTTTCTTAAAGTAGGTTCCTTCTTCGGCCAGTTTGTCCATCTCGGGAGTCTGGATGATGTCATTTCCGGCATAACCTAAAGCATCATAACGCTGGTCATCCGTCAGAATAAAGATAATGTTGGGTTGTTTGCTTTTCGATTTTGCATACATAGGGTTAAAGCTTTTAACCACGAGTAAAAGCAAGACAAGGCATAAAACCTTGCGTTGAGATAAATGATTGTTCATTGTTTTCATAAAATGAGTTATCTGTAGATTAAATATTTGCTAATTGATACGGCGAAAGTAATACCTTAAGACTGATGATGATTTTAATTATTCGTCATTGAATTGAAATTATACCTCAATTTTGAACTATGGTGGCGTTATGAAGTTTATTTGCAATTTTTCAGTTAGAAGCATTCTTCCATTTTTGTTTTAGACAATAGACTGTTTCTTTTTCAGACTTATGGCATTTCGACACACTAAGCGAATGGTGTCAGGATATTGTGTTTGAAATTGTAATCAGTAGAAATGCAGGTTGTTAAATTTAGTTGTAGAGCATTTTATAAGAGTTAGGTGTACAATGAAAGCCAGCTCATGTTAAAGCGATTTTCTCAACTCGCTGGGACTGAGACCGGTTTTTTGTTTGAAGAAACGGCTAAAATAATGAATGGATTCAAATCCCAACTGATAGGCTATTTCCTTTATGCTTTGGTTGCTGGTGAGCAGGAGTTCTTTGGCCCGCATAATCTTCAGATCCAGACAATACTGGTGAGGTGAAAGTCCGGTGTAGGTCTTAAACATTTTTCGGAAATATGAGTAGCCAATATTGAGTTCGTTGGCTAGTTTTTCGATGTCGATGCTTTTTTCTACGTTTTCTCGTATGTGGAACTTAGCATGTTCGATGCTTTTCTCTATGCTTTTGCCAGTGAACAGCTTTTGTTTCTGGAAAGCAACAATATAACCAATCATTTTTATGATGAGACCAGAGGCTATTTGCTGAAAGCCCGGCTTTTCTTCTTGCACCAGTGTGAATATTTTATAATATGTGTCGATAAGCTCTTCGTGTATGCCACAAAAGATAACTGATTCACCTTGTAAAACCTTGTTAATTTCCAAGAAGTGAGCGGCCAATTTGCCATTGAATCCAATATAGTTTTCTGTCCATCCGCTTCGTATGTTAGGGCGGTAACGATGCCACTGATCATTACGCACTATAATAAGACTTCCTGTTTTGATGATTTTTTGTTCGTTTTTGTTTTCGTAGCTGCCTTGTCCTTCTGTGATGTAATTAATCTGAAATTCAGGGAGTGTGCGTCCTTTTCTGTAATCAAAATAGTAGCCGGTTGGGTGCTCTTTCGAAGGGTAGGTTTTGTTGGATGGAGCTGTCGATTTTCCTGCTACATTCAGGTAAAGCCCCCAGTTGATATCTTCTTCACTCGGCGTTAAATATTTAAAGAAATCTTTCATTTTACTTGAGTTTAATGTGGCTTGTTATGCAAATGACAAATTTAATAAATAGTGCCAAAAAGTGCAAATAAATGCTCAATTTGTGTATTGATGTCGCTAGGTTCCCCAAATATCTTTGCAGCGCATTTTTTTCTCAACCCGGACTATGCGATATCATTTCCGGGATTTTAACCAATAGTATAAATACAGTATTACAATGAATTTTATCATCGGATTAGTCATCATTGCGATTGGTAGTTTAGGGCAGTCCAGCTCTTATGTACCTATTAATAAGATTAAGCAATGGTCATGGGAAAGCTTTTGGCTGAGTCAGGGCGTTTTTGCTTGGTTAGTATTTCCATTTTTAGGGGCTTTGTTGGCAGTGCCGGCTGGTCATGCTATTGGTGAGTTATTTGCAGCTGCCGATGGTGCTATTTTACCCACTTTGGGTTACGGTTTTTTATGGGGTGTTGGTGGTCTGACATTCGGTCTTAGTATGCGTTATTTGGGCGTTGCTTTGGGACAATCTATCTCCTTAGGTACTTGTTCGGCCTTTGGTACTATTATACCTGCCTTAATGAAAGGAACTAACCTTTTTCAAGGAGAAGGACTTATACTATTAATAGCCGTGAGTATTGCCATAGCAGGTATTGCCACTATCGGGTATGCCGGTAGTTTACGTGCTCAGAATATGACCGAAGAAGAAAAGAAAGCAGCGGTTAAAGATTTTGCTTTAGGCAAAGGTCTGTTGGTAGCCTTGCTTGCTGGTGTGATGAGTGCTTGTTTTAGTCTTGGTTTAGAGGCCGGTCAGCCTATTGCTGATGCAGCGGCAGCTATGGGGGCTAAAAGCTTATTCGTAACTCTTCCGGCTACTTTCTTAGTGACAGCAGGTGGTTTCCTGACCAATGCAATTTATTGTCTTTATCAGAATGTTAAGAACAAAACCTTAAGTGATTACACATCTGTATCGCGCAAAGTTTTTGTCAACAATATCCTTTTTTGTGCCCTGGCTGGTGGCTTATGGTATTCTCAGTTTTTCGGACTGGGAGTAGGTAAAAGCTTCTTCGAAGAAGGCAGTGTGATGATGGTATTCTCGTGGAGTATATTGATGTCTCTCAATGTCACATTCAGTAATGTATGGGGCATCATTCTGAAAGAATGGAAAGGTGTAAGTAAGAAGACTTGGGCAGTGCTTATCGCTGGTTTGGTGATCTTGATCTTCTCTACATTCGTTATCAATTTTTAAAAACATATAATCTTTTAATATACAAGAAAATGGCAAATAAAGAAATAATAACTAAAGCTTACGAATTAGCTAAAGAGCAGTATGCAGCACTGGGTGTGGATACTGAGGCAGTATTGAAAAAAATCAATGATGTAAAAATCAGTCTTCACTGTTGGCAGACGGATGATGTGTCGGGTACTGAAAACCCTGACGGTGAATTGTCTGGTGGTATTCAAGCGACTGGAAACTATCCGGGTAAAGCAAAAAATATTGAACAAATATGGGCTGACCTTGAGAAAGTAATGGCGATGTTACCGGGTAAGCAACGGGTAAATGTACACGCTTTATACGGTGATTTCTCTAAAGGAATGGTGGATCGCGATGCCATCACTATAGACCAATTCCAAGGATGGATAGACTGGTGTAAAGAGCAAGGTATTGGTATGGATTTCAATGGTTCATTCTTTTCTCACCCAAAAGCTGACAGTGGTTTTACTCTTTCTTCTAAAGATGAAGAAGTCCGTAAATTCTGGGTAGAACACCTGAAACGTACACGCGAAATTGCTAATGAAATAGGTCAACAACTAGGGTCTCCTTGTGTATTGAATACTTGGATTCCTGATGGTTCTAAAGACACACCTATCGACCGTAATGGTATGCGTGCTCAGCTGACTAAATCTTTGGATGAAGGTTTTGCTGTTGATTTTCCTAAAGAAAATATGAAAGACGCTGTTGAGTCTAAAGTATTCGGTATCGGTGCTGAATCTATGACGGTTGGTTCTCACGATTTTTACTTAGGTTATGCGATCAAAAATAACAAACTGATCTGTTTGGATAATGGACACTTCCACCCAACAGAAGTAGTAGGTGATAAGATTTCTTCTTGTCTTCAGTTTGTTGACGAAGTATTGCTTCACGTGACACGTCCTATCCGTTGGGATTCTGACCACGTGGTGACTTTGAACGAAGAAGTTCAATTGATTGCTTCTGAAATAGTACGTAATGACTTTATGGGTCGTGTTAATGTAGGTCTTGACTTCTTTGACGCTTCTATCAACCGTATCGGAGCTTATGTAGTAGGTACACGTGCAGCTCAAAAAGCTTTTATGATTGCTATGCTTGAGCCTACTTCTACCTTGAAAGAGTACGAAGAAAAAGGGCAAAACTTCGAACGTTTAGCCTTGCTTGAGGAATTGAAAACTAAACCTTTCGGCGCTGTTTGGGATTATTACTGTATGCAGGAAGGTGTAGCTGTAGGCGAAGATTATATCGCTGAAATACAACAATACGAAAAAGACGTTTTAGCTCAACGATAGTTAAGATTTATTGAGAGGATAGGGGAATGCTCTTAGGGGCGTTCTCCTTTTTTCTGAAAAGAATATATATGGAAAAAGGAATGGAACAGTTAATAGCTGTGTCGCAGTTGTTTGGTAAAAATCCGCTATATGTAATAGCAGGTGGAGGTAACACCTCTTACAAAACAGAAGATAAACTATGGATTAAGGCCAGTGGTTCGGCATTGGCGACTATCGATGAGGATGGTTTTGTGTGTCTTTCCCGCGAGGGCTTAGCTAAGATCAGCACCAAATCATATCCAGAAGATTCAAGTGCCCGCGAAGAAGCGGTGAAGAATGACTTGAATGCGTCGATACTGTACCCTAAAGAAAAGCGCCCGTCAGTAGAAACATCTTTGCACGAAATTATTGATTATGCTTACGTTGTTCACACACATCCTACATTAGTCAATGCACTGATGTGCGCTGTGGATGCCCAAGGTAAATGTGAAGAGATTTTCGGGACTGACGCTCTCTTTGTGGAATATACTGATCCGGGTTATGTGCTTTTCAAAAAAGTATACGACCTGATTGAAGCTTATAAAGCTGAGAAGGGGGCTTGCCCTAAAGTGATCTTTTTGGAAAATCACGGGGTTTTTGTAGCTGCTGATACCACTGATGAAATAGAAGCTGTTTATGCCGATATAAATGAAAAGTTGGGAGCTCTTGTAAAAGAGGAATTGCCACAGTTTGAGGCTGAAGATATTACTGATGAAAACGTTCAGAAATTAGCTGCTGATTTTCCTTTGGATGGTGCTATTGTTAAGCTGTTCTCAAGTGATTTGATCAGTCATTATGTGGTTACACCGCAAAGCTTTTATACTGTAGATACTGCTTTTACGCCGGATGGTATAGTCTATTGTAAGGCTAAGTATCCGTATGTCAATAGTATCAATGAAGTATTGCCGGCAGCCGACGCTTTCAATGCCCAACATGGTTTTCCTCCTAAAGCTATAGCTCTTAAAGGTAAAGGCCTTGTAGTGGCAGAAGATAACGACAAGTCTGTCAACACTGTGCTTGAGGTATATACCGATATGTTAAAAATAGCTTTTTATGCCGAAAACTTTGGTGGTTCAAAACCAATGACCGAAGAGCAAATTGCTTTTATCGATAATTGGGAAGTAGAAAATTACCGCCGTAAGATAGCCAAAAGCTAAAAAAAAAAAGTATTTATAGCCTTTGTAGCCATTGTTAAATTTATGTGTTTAAGGATTTCGTTTACCCTTACATAATACAATTAAGCTATAAAAAAAAGAAAGAGTGATGCAGAGGGTTTTGTGTCTTCTTTCTTAAGGTCTGATAATGATATAAATTGAAACCTATGAAAAAAGTAATTGCTGTTTTTGATATTGGCAAGACCAATAAAAAAATACTTTTGTTTGATGAAAATTTACAGTTGGCTTACCAAAAGGAACAGAAGTTTCAGACCACTGTAGACGAAGATGGTGAGGAATGTGATGATTTACCATTGATGGAAGAATGGATGAAATCAACACTGAAAGAGCTTATTCTGGGCAGTGAATATGATGTGAAAGCTGTTAACTTTTCCACTTACGGGGCTTCTTTGGCTTTTATAGGAGAGAATGGTGAACGCCTAACACCTATCTATAACTACCTGAAAGAAATTACGCCTTCCATTCAAGAAGATTTGTTTGCCAAATACGGCGGAGAGGCTGAATTCTGCCGTCGTACCGCATCGCCTGCATTGGGCTTGATGCTTAATTCTGGTATTCAGATGTTATGGATGAAAAAGGAACGTGCTGAGGTTTTTGCCACGGCTAAATCGATTTTGCACTTTCCTCAATATTTATCTTATGTATTAACCGGTGAAATAGTGTCGGAATCGACTTCTATAGGATGCCATACTTTTCTTTGGGATTATGATAACAATACCTATAGCCAATGGTTGGCTGACGAAGGCATTGCCTTGCCAGAACCATTGCCTAACACCACGACTATAGATAGCGAAGTGGCTGGTCAGAGCTTGCCTGTAGGCATTGGTATCCATGATAGCTCTGGTTCTTTAGTGCCTTATATACGGGGTAGTAAAGAAAAATTTTTGTTGATTTCAACCGGCACATGGTGTATCAATATGAACCCTTTTAATCATACACCACTTACTGCAGATCAGTTGAAGTCAGATTGCCTGTCGTTTATGAGTATAGAGCAAAATCCGGTGAAATCATCACGTCTTTTTATGGGGCATATTCACGATGTTAACTGTAAGCGTTTGTCTGATTTTTTTAAGGTGGCTGAGGACGAGTTTAAGCGTGTAGCCACCAATGATGAATTGATGCTGAAATTGCTTAAGGATGTTGAGGCAAACCGTAAGTTTTTTGTTGGTGATATGCCGGCAGATTATATTGATACATCTGTGGACCTTTCTCAGTTTAAAGATTATGATGAAGCCTATCATCAGTTTATGTTTGACCTGACTTTGCTCAATGCTAAATCTATCGATTTGGTTTCGATACCTGAGGATGGGGTTAAGAATTTCTTTGTTTCCGGTGGCTTTGCGCGCAATGTGATGTTTGTGCGTTTATTGGCCAATTTCTATCCGGACAAAAATATCTATACTTCTGAGGTGGATAACTCCAGTGCAATGGGGGCTGCTTTGGTGGTATGGGATAAGATATCGGGCGATACAATGCCTGATATTGATTTAGGATTAAAAGCTTGGAAAGGCTTTTAGTTATAACCTGAGTTCGTGATAAGCTTATGGTCACACTAAGTCACGTTTGTAACACATTTGAGCTTAGTTTTTTTAAAGAATAGCGTACTTCGGCTAACGTGCTTGCTGAGCGATAGTCGAAGTACTCAGCAACCAGGCTTTTTTGAAAAAAATAGCTTAAAGGTGGTGCGAAAAAGACTTTTATATCTCAAACTGTGACATAATTTTATCCCGAACTCAGGTTTATAGGTTTTTATTTGGGATAAGAACGTTATAAGTTAAGTGGTTTTTTCTTTTGATACGTTCTTAAAGCATACTTAGTATGTGAGGTGCCCGGATTTCATTAAGTTGAAGTCCGGGCATTCTTTTTATTGAACTTTACAGTCATTATGATTCATAAGTTAATATTTGTCTTTATTTTTCAATGATTTGGTTGATTGTTGGGATACCATGCCCGATATGTTTTGTTCTTTTGTTTGCTGAAAATGCAATGATAAATCAAGTCAATTACTAATTAAATATATATAAACCAATGAAATATTTATTAAATCTGCTCGGGCTGAGCTTGCTTTTGCTCTCTTCTTGCGGGAGCAAAGGAAAAAAAGAAGAAGTGACAGAAGTGAAAAAACCGAATGTTCTCTTTATAGCCGTGGACGACCTGAACACCTGGTTAGGATGCTATGGTGAGCATGCTTGCGCTAAAACTCCTAATATCGATAAACTGGCCGGCGATGGTGTTTTCTTTACCAATGCACACTGTCAGGCGCCTTTGTGTGGCCCATCCAGGGCTTCTTTGATGTCTGGTTTGCGTCCGTCTACTACAGGACAGTATGGTATGGTGCACGACAATGAGGTACGACGTGACGATAATCCAGCCACTAAGGATATTATTTTCTTACCTGAATACTTTAGAAACAATGGCTACCATACAATGGGCATTGGTAAACTTTTTCATAACCATGCTCCTGATGGTGTTTTTGATGAATCGGGTGGTCGTGTAAAAGGCTTTGGTCCTTTCCCTGAGAAACGTTTTGTGTGGGATGGTCGTGGAAGTTCGAATCCTAAACAATATGGTAAAACAAACACCGACTGGGGGGCATTTCCCGAGGTAGATACCTTGATGCCTGATCACCAATCGGCTGACTGGATAATAGAGCGTCTGGGGCGCAATTATGAGCAACCTTTCTTTATGGGATTGGGCTTTTTACGTCCTCACGTACCGCTTTATGTACCACAAAAATGGTTTGATATGCATCCTTTGGAAAATATTGAATTGGCGCCTTACAAAACTGACGATCTTAACGATGTACCGCCGGTAGCATTTAAAATTAATGATTTGCCAATGATGCCATCAACCGAATGGGCCATAGAAAGTGGAGAGTGGAAAAATATTATACAGGCTTATCTGGCTTGCGTAAGCTTTGTGGATTATGAGATAGGTCGTGTGCTACAAGCATTAGAAAAAAGTGAATATGCTGATAATACCATCATTGTTTTATGGTCTGATCACGGTTATCGTTTGGGCGAAAAAGGCACTTTTGCAAAACATGCCTTGTGGGAACCAGCTACAAGGGCGCCACTTATGTTTGCCGGGCCTGGTGTGCCGAAAGGGAAAGTTGTTAGTACGCCTGCTGAGATGTTATCCATTTACCCTACACTTTTAGATTTATGTGGATTGCCGGAATATGACCGTAATGAGGGTGTGAGTCTGGCACCGGTCATTTTAGGACAAGACAATGCTAAAGATGCTTATGCTTTGACGACTTTCGGGATGAATAACCATGGGGTGAAAAGCGGCGGTTTCCGTTATATCCGTTACGAGGACGGTGGCGAAGAGCTTTATGATCACAACAAAGATCCTTATGAATTCACTAACCTGGCATCGGATGAAAAACACCAAGCGACCATTGAAAAAATGAAGGCTTATCTGCCCAAAAATAACGCCCTTTGGGATGAACATTCAGGGTATAGGTTTCAGCCTTATTTTGTAGAACAGAAAGCACGTGTTTTAGGACATAAATAGCGTTTACAAATTCCAGCAATGGAATAAAACAAAACGATGCCCGAATTTCAAGGAGATGAAGTTTGGGCATTTTTTTTACAATAGCGTACATCAGTAACACAAAATCGGACATGAAAGTGACAACTAAACCAGATATTTGTAATATTATTTTTTCTATATTCTTAGCGTTGAAAAATGTGATGTTTTTGCGTTTCTTTAAGGAAGATTCCGATGTAAAAACCTTTTTTACCAGCAGTATAAACGATTCTTTTAACGAGGAGAAAACACCAGAGTACATAACTGTTATACTATGGTCATAGGGAGATTGGTATGGAATCGAAAATATACTTCATTTGGGGTATGAGTCAAGCTTTGGGGCATATTTGCTAATATGTGATTTTTGATTTCTATTCTTTTTTATGATGATGTTTTTTCTTTGAATAGCTTCAATGATAAGTTTTGCAATAGCATATTTAATCAATAATACTTTTACTATGAAAACGACTAATACTTTATTTCGCAGTATTATTCTCTTGTCTTTTATGGCATTTTTAACAAGCGGAAAAGGGCTTGCTCAAGTCACTTTTATGGATAGTTCCTTAGTGACCAATGACGCTTTGTATTTTTACGATAATCCTTGGTATCCCGACGATCCTACGCCTTATCATTACGGAGCTGCTATCAATCCTCACGGAAACTGTATCAAGACCTATAATGGTTATGTGTTTTTTACTTGGTACCGTGGTGGATGGACTGATAGAACCCTGATGGTATCGCGTAAAAAAATTGGTGAAGGCTCTTGGAAACATGTGGCATTGCCTGGTAAATTAAGCTTGGTAGGTAACAAAGGAGATACTCACCTGACAACCAATATAGGCATTTGTCCACTCGATAGTACTGTGCATATTATGTACGATCATCACAACGAAGATCTGAACTATATACGTTCTAAAAAGGGTATTGCTTTCGGTTCTGACGAAGATTTTGCACTCAGTGGTTTTTTACCGCAGCAAGATTATCTTATTGCAGGAAAAAAAGTCACCGGGGTTACTTACCCTGACTTATTTAATAATGATGTCGGAGAGATGTTTTTTGAGCGTCGCCTTGGCTCTGCAGTGGGGGGTGAGATTGTAATGACCTATTATAATGGCGAAGAGTGGTCTCCGGAAACGACCATCATTGACGGACGTGGAGGAGTAACACAAGGTGAACGCAACTTTTGTTATGGTAAAGCTGTGCCGGCTAATGGAAAAGTGTATTATACTTATTCACCCCGTTGGGCTGAGTCACCTACTACTCTGGGCGAAGGGGTCTATATTATGGATTTAGGTAAGCATATGAATGAAAAAGCCGTTAATGTAGATGGTCAGGAATTTGATTTACCAGTGACATATCAAGCGCCTTTTTTTATTGCTGACCCCCGCAGTGTACCTACTACTGCAGGATGGGCAGGAGGCCCCGATGCAGCTATTTCGCCTAAAGGTGATATTTATCTGAAAATTAACCCCAAAAATACCGATCAGTACAATTATTTGCGCAAAGCAGGTGAAACGGAGTTTACCGAATACCTTAACAAAGGAGGTTTGGGTAAGTTTTATGGTAATAAGATGTATAAGTTTGTAGAAACGGGGGGGGACTTGTATGTGCAAAGCTGTTTGGCCGGTACTTTTGATTGGAAAACGGAATACACCTTGAATATTGGCGCTAATTATGATAAAAGTACAATCATCATGCAAGATGGTTATATAGCCGCTGTTTACCGGGAATCTGTTAAAAGTGCAAAATGTCCGATAAAATGTTTTGTGTTTAAAGTAGAAAAATCGGAATATAAGCCTCAAACGATCACGATGTCCGACATTCCTGCTAAGACTGAAGGTGATGATGATTTTGCGCTTGATGCTACGGCGACATCGGGGCTTGATGTGGTTTACACCTCTACCAATACCAATATTGCCCGTATTGTAGGGGGGAATAAAGTAAGAATAATGGCTGCCGGTACTTGCGATATTATCGCTAATCAACCTGGAGACGGTGAGTTTGATAATGCGCCGGAAGTTAAGAAAACACTGATTGTTAATGCCAATACGGCAAAAACAAATCAAACAATAAGTTTTGATTTAGGTGTTTCTCAATATGACTGGAGTACAGGTGATATTAGCTTATCTGCAAGTGCTACATCAAATTTAGCCGTTAGCTTTGAGAGTTCAGACGAAGAGGTAGCTGTAGTAGTGAATGGAAAATTGGTGGTAAAACGTGCTGGTAAGACTACCGTATCTGCTCTCCAAATGGGGGATGCCACATACAATGCTGCACCGGTAGTGAGTTATGAATTAACGGTACCAAAACAAACGCAAGTGATTACTTTTAATGCACTTCCAAATTTTAGTTCAGGCGATAAAGATTATACTATAGTCGCTACCAGTAATAATCCTAATGCTACTTTGCGCTATGTGTGTCCTAGCAATCAAGTGGCTATCGTTTGGGACAAATATGTACGTGAATGTTTGGCTGCTGGTAGTTCTACCATTACAGTAAGTGCTGAGGAGGATGCGTATTTTACAGCTGCTAAGGCAACACAAACTATCAAGGTTGAAGCCAAAACGCATGTGATTCCTTGTCAGATAGAAGCGGAGTATTGTACCAAAAAAAGTGGCGTGAATGTAACACGCTGGAGTAATTCGGTTTTCTATCTTAATTCATGGGAAACCAATGACTATGCTGAATATATGATTGATGTACCCAAAGATGATACTTATAAGGTGGAAATCAAAGCAGCTTCTCCTGCTACAGGCAAAAAGCTGAAGCTAGTAGTTGATGGTCAGACTTTAGGAACTGCAACATTAACGAAAACGCCAAACTTAACCAATTTTAAGTCAACAACGATAAATGTAAATCTTAAAGCCGGAGTGCAAACATTAAAAGTCGTAGGAGTTGTTGGCGGATATAATTTCGACTGGATGAAAATCACTTCAAATAGTGGTGGTACTGTAGATCCAGGTACTGGTGGTGGAGGTACTACTATTCCAGATTATGTGAAGGCCTATTCTTATACGCTAGCTTCTCTGGACGGTGAACAGGAAGGTAATGAGGGTGTTCATCTTTTTGATGGTAAAATAGATGACGATAACCGTTGGAGTGCTAATGGTTTCCCGAAATCTGTTGTGATTGATTTCGGAGAGGAAAAACACGTCACCGGGGCACGTATGTGGACGTATCAATCCAGAGCTTATCAGTATACTATAGCCTTTTCTAACTCTGCTACGGAGGGCTTTACTCAAATGGTAGATCGCAGCAGTAATACTGCATCTGATCAGCCTATTTCGGATGATTTTGCAGTGCAAAGCGCACGTTATGCCAAGCTAACTGTTACAGGATGCCACAACTATTCCAGCACTTGGGTAAGTATCAATGAGTTGGCTTTTATCTTCGAAGGCAGTGCCAGCCTTAATGAAACAGCAGTATCCTCATTCAGCCTTTGTCCAAACCCGACGAATGCAGGTTTTAGAATAGTAGCTAATGGTTTTGATGTCCGCGAGGTGAAGATATACCGCCTGAATGGTGTTGAAGTGTATAATCAACCTTATGCTGATAAGGAAATTAACTTAAATTCAGGTATGTATATCGTAGAAGTAATGGCCAGAGATGGGCAATATTTTCGTCAGAAATTGGCGGTAGAGTAGAGTCATACTCTCTGATCTTCGTTTTGTGCCTTTAATACACAGGGTGCAGTGAAAAAGCCCGTTTATGCTTGTATATTAAGCGTAGGCGGACTTTTTTGTCTTTTACAAATATTAGTATGATATGAAAAGTGTACGGCTTGATCTTATAGTCTATTTGGTATTAATAAAGAATGAAAAACATTAATTCCCCATTCGTTCTTTTACCACCTCCGAAAACGTCTTAAAATAATTGCTGTTGGCGGCTACGACATTACCACTAAACAGGTAATCGTCGTCACCATTAAAGTCGCATAACTGACCGCCGGCTTGTTGTATCAGGAAGGCTCCTGCGGCAATGTCCCAAGGGTGTAAGCCATACTCCCAAAAAGCTTCGAAACGACCGCAGGCTACATAAGCTAAATCAATAGCCGCAGAGCCCATACGGCGTATGCCTTGGGTGTTTTCCATAAAAAAGGATAGCGTATTCATAAAATTATCGCGCTGACTAAAGTTGGTAAAGGGCAGACCGGTAGCTACCAAAGCTTCTTGGTGCTTAGCTTTATCAGTCACACTGACTTCTTCTCCGTTTCGGTAGGCTTTGCTGCCCTCCCAGGCATAAAAGGTCTCGCCGTGCGATATCTCATGAACAATGCCCATCACAAGGGTTTTATCGTGCATTAGTGCTACGCTGATAGCGTGCGGCGTTAGTCCGTGGATGAAATTTGTAGTGCCATCTATAGGGTCGATGATCCAGTTGTAAACCTCACCTTTTTTGTCAGAAGTACCTTCTTCGGCTATAAAACCAGCTTCAGGTAATAGTGTCGATAAGCCCTTCACCAAGCGTTCTTCGGAGGCTTTATCCAAGTAGGTGACGTAGTCGCTTTTTCCTTTGACTTCAATTTTATCGCTTTGGAAATGCTGACGCTCTTTGTTTAGAAAATTACCGGTTTCAATCACTAACTTTCGGGCCGCTTTGCAGACTTCTTTTAAATCAATATTCATTGTCGTTTTTATGCTTTTTTATGGTTGAGACAAAGATACTGATTGTTTGGGGAGGGCATCAGTTAAAGAGGGAGATTTCTGGTTTATTTCTTATTACGAACTCAGGTTCTTAGTCTTTTGGGGTTTAGTCTTCTTGTCTAAATCGAACATCTCAAAATAAATCGTATGAATAAACTCTCATTTAGTAGATGAATACTCCCGACTTGTCAAAAATTCTTTTTTAGGTGTTTTGTCATGTCTATTTTCGGATCTCAAAATAAAAATGATGCATTTTAAAAAATGAATGATATGAAGACAAAAAATAGTGTATTGATTTTGCTAAGTCTTTTGTTGGTTTTTGCTTGTGAAAGAGATATTGCAGAATCAAATGAAGAAGCTGAAGTAATCGATGAAAATTCAGAGTATGTGGAGTCTGAAATAGACGAAAGCTGGGATTCTCTAGGTGTGACGAGCCTTGTATTGTCGGGCAGCGATGTGAGTATTACGGGGTCGGGAGCCTTGTTCGAAAGTCAGCAGATTGTGATATCAGAGGCCGGTGAGTATTATCTGACAGGAAGTTTGGACGCTGCTCAGCTTGTTGTATCAGCGGGCGATGATGATACTGTGAAGTTGATACTCGACAATGTGACACTGCATAGCAACGACAATGCTTGCATTTATGCTGAAACGGCAGAGTGTGTTTACATCGTGCTCAATGACGGAAGTGTTAATACATTAAGCGATAACAGTTCTTATTCCAGCGAAGAACAAAATGCGCTTATATTTTCAAAAACTGACTTGGTCATTAGTGGTGAAGGTCAGCTAACGGTACAAGCCAATTACAAAGATGGTATAGCCAGTAAAGATGGCTTAGTCATTGCGTCCGGAGTCTTTGATATTGATGCTGCTGACGACGGTATACGTGGCAAAGATTATCTGGTGATAAAAGATGGTACCTTTAGCATCAACTCTGGTGGCGATGCTATAAAGTCAGATAATGAAGAAGAGGGCTATGGCAATATTAGCATCCTGAAAGGAAGCTATAGTATTGTGTCTGATGCTGACGGAATAGCTGCTCAGAGTGACCTTTATATTACCGATGGAACTTTTGATATTACCACTACTGCCAGTGCTTATGATGTGTCGGCAAAAGCGCTCAAGGCTGAAGGTTTGCTTTATATCGAAAGTGGTACATTTATTCTTGACAGTGACGATGATGCTATTCATTCTAATAATGATATGACCATAGTAGGAGGTGACTTTACGATTAGTACGGCTGATGATGCTATTCATGCCGATAATGAACTTGAGATGGAGAACCCAACTATTAGCATAAGTAGCTCAATAGAAGGTATAGAAGCCGGTTATATCACGGTTGATGGTGGTAGTTATGTGGTGTATGCTACTGATGATGGTTTTAATGCCACCCAGGGCAGCGAAGTGATGAGCAATGATGGCAGCCAGCTGATAGTCAACGATGGAACAATCACTGTAAACATGTCGGGCAACGATGTCGATGCTATGGATTCAAACGGCAACATCACGATTAATGGGGGCACACTTAACCTTAATCTACCTACAGAAGGTGTGGCCGAGGCTTTAGATGCTAATGGTACTATCACCATAGCCAGCGATGCTACCGTTTATGAAAATGGTGAGGTATATACCGCTTCCAGTAGTAGTGGCGGTAATCGCCCGGGAGGTCACTAATCGTTTTCATTCTTCGTTTTTAGGCAAGAAAAGCTTCAAAACACAAAGCACGTCTTATGAAATTAAATATCTCATAAGACGCGCTTTTTTGTGCTGTAATGATTAATTACTGTATTGTTTTCAACCTGCAGCTTAATAAGCTTATCCCGAACTCAGGTTAATAGGTGTTAGTTCTCTTTGATCTCATACATATAGGGGGGAGCTTAATTTTTTCGTTTGGGTAGAACTTATGATGGAGCTTTGTTTCAACTTCAGACAGATTCTTGAAAACGAAAAGGTGAAAAGCTCATACGTAATTTATGTTTTATTGCATGTAGAAAATCATAAAATAGTCCATCTTTATTAAAAAAAATACTATTTACTTGCTCTCTCCAGGGGCTTACTTTTGCGGCATAATTATAACCTAAAAGAACAATTATGTCTTTAAAAGTATGGCAAGAACAGGTTCTTATTCCTACCTATGAAGTGGGAAGGCCTGAAAAAAATCCAATCTTTCTTGAGAAACGTGTTTATCAGGGGAGTAGTGGTAGAGTCTATCCTAATCCGGTCATAGAAAAAATTTATGATGAGAAAAAGGACAAGGCTTGGGAGGCAATCTATATGGAAAACGACTACATCAAAGTGATGATTTTACCACAGCTTGGTGGTCGTGTGCAGATGGCGTATGACAAGATAAAGCAACGTCATTTTGTGTATTATAATAATGTAATAAAACCGGCATTGGTAGGTCTGACCGGGCCTTGGATATCAGGAGGTATTGAGTTTAACTGGCCACAGCATCACCGTCCTAGCACTTACGAGGCTACGGATTATAAAATCGAAGAAAATGCCGATGGTTCTATTACGGCTTGGTGTTCAGAAGTAGAGAAAATGTTTGGTCAGAAAGGAATGCAAGGTTTTACCCTTCACCCGGATAAGGCTTATCTGGAGATAAAAGTGAAATTGTACAACCGTTCGGCTTTGCCACAGACTTTTTTGTGGTGGGCTAACCCAGCTGTGGTGGTCAACGATGGCTATCAAAGTGTATTTCCGCCGGACGTATGGGGCGTTTACGACCATGGTAAACGTGACTCTTCGCGTTTTCCTATCGCTACAGGAACTTATTACAAAATGGACTACTCGGCAGGTGTGGATATCTCGCGCTACAAGAATATTCCGGTACCAACTTCTTATATGGCGGTAGAATCAGATTATAACTTTATGGGAGGTTACGAAAACGATGCTAAAGGTGGACTTTTACACGTGGCAGATCGTAACGTATCGCCGGGTAAAAAACAATGGACATGGGGACATGGGGACTTTGGGCAGGCTTGGGACCGTAACCTGACGGACGAAGACGGCCCATATATCGAGATTATGTGTGGGGTATATACCGACAATCAACCTGACTTTACGTGGTTGATGCCTAATGAGCAGAAGACTTTTACGCAGTATTTTATGCCTTATCAGGAATTAGGTTTGGTGAAAAATGCCAGCAAAGATTGTTTGCTTACGATGGATTTTGAAACTGACAAGGCTCCATTTAAAGTGTATGTGACAGGACCGCACGAGGGGCTGACAGTTAATGTGAAATACCAAGGTAAAGTTTTTTATACCAAAACTTTGGATATGACACCAGAGCTCGTGTTCGAAGATGTGGCTTCGCTGGCTCAAGGTTACGACAAAATGGATGTGGAGATTGAAGTTTTGGATAAAACAGGCTTTGAATTAGTGAGTTGGACTCCGGATCCTGAAGTCATACACCCCACACCACCGCCTGCTTCTAAAGCTCCGGAACCTGAAGATGTTAAAACTGTTGAGGAGTTGTACTTACACGGTTTGCATCTGGAACAAATCCGCCACGCTACCTATAATCCAATGGCTTATTATGAAGAGGGGTTGCGACGTGATAAAACAGACATCCGTTGTAATAACGCCAAAGGATTGCTACTGATGCGTCGTGGTGCTTTTGTGGAAGCTGAAAAATACCTAAAAACAGCTTATGAAAAAACGATTCTTCGTAACCTTAACCCTTATGATGGTGAGCCTTTGTACAACTTAGGAACTTGTCAGCGCCTGATGGGTAAACAAGACGAGGCATATCGCAATTTGTACAAAGCCACTTGGAATGCAGCATGGAAGGATAGTGGTTATTTCAATATTGCACAGATTTCTTGTATTCGGGGCGATTTTGCCTTAGCCTTGGCACACGTTCAGGATGCGGTAGAGCGCAACTGGAACAGCCACAAAGCTCGTACGCTGAAGGCTTCCATTTTGCGCAAGCTGGGACGAGCTGAAGAGGCTATGGTGTGGATCGATGATTCATTGAAAATAGACCCGTTTAATATGTCGGCGCGTTATGAGAAGTACTTGCTCGATAACACAACAGAGACTTTAACGGAGCTAAAAACAATGCTTCGCGGTCATGTGAATTCTTACCTGGAATTTGCCATTGACTATGGTAATGCAGGTTTATACGAGGAGGCTATTGCTTTCTTGAACATATTGGCCGAAGATAACGTGGAAGAACAATACCCAATGGTGGGCTATTTTATGGGCTATTATGCTGAACAAATGGGAGATTTAGCGAAAGCTAAGGAATACTACGCAGCTGCCGAAAAAGCACCGTCTACTTATTGTTTTCCTAACAAACCGGAAGAAATTGTAACCTTGAGAGCGGCCATAGCAGCTAATCCGAAGGATGGTAAAGCGAAGTATTATTTAGGTAACTTGTACTATGATAAACTGCAGTTTGAGGAAGCGACAGCGTTATGGGAAGCCGCAGCAGAATTGTTACCAGAGTTCCCGACTGTATGGCGTAACCTTGCTTTGGCTTACTACAACAAACAAGATGAGAAAATCAAAGCGCAGGAAGTGTTGGAGAAAGCTTTCTATTTGGATACTAAAGATTACCGCATCTTGATGGAGTTAGACCAGTTGTATAAAAAGATACAAAAGTCACCAGAAGAGCGTTTAGCTTTCTTAGAACAATACCCTGCAGGCATCGAAGAGCGTGATGACCTTTATCTGGAAGTGGTTACGCTTTACAATGCTATTGCTAACTACGACAAGGCTTACGACATGATTATGAGTCGTCAATTTCACCCGTGGGAAGGTGGCGAAGGTAAAGTAGTAGGGCAGTATTTGTTGAGTTTGGTTGAGAAAGCAAAAGTTTTGCTTGGCGAAGGAAAAGCGGATGAAGCCTTGGATCTTTTGGGAAAAACTGATAGTTACCCTCATAACTTAGGCGAAGGTAAACTGCAAGGAGCGGCTGAAAATGATATTAATTTCTGGAAAGGAAAAGCTTATCAGATGAAAAAAGATGACAAAACGGCTAAGATCTATTTTGAAATGGCATTGGTGGGTAGCAGTGAGCCGGTGCAAGCTTTCTTTTACAACGATCAGCAGCCTGATAAGATTTTGTATCAAGGTTTAGCTTTACGCGAGTTGGGCGATGAACTATCTGCTCGTAGTATCTTCAATAAAATGAAGAATCACGGTGAAGAGCATCTCTTTGAAACGGTTAAAATTGATTACTTCGCGGTTTCACTACCTGATCTGGCCATTTTCGACGAAGATTTTAACAACCGTAACCTTATGCACTGTCATTATATTATGGGCTTAAGTTTTTATGGTTTAGGTGATTTGGAGCAAGCAAAAGTACATCTGAACAAAGTGCTCGAATTAGATCGTAATCATCCGGGTGCTAAATTACACTTAGCGATGTGTTAAGATACGATTCCCTTTTAGAATATGAAAAGCCCCGCATTTTGCGGGGCTTTTCTATATGGTAAATCTTATTGCCGACTTACTTGTTGCTTTTTCTGATTAATCTGCTCCAAAACATGATATAGAAATAAGGAAGACCGGAAAAGAATAAAAGTTTTAGTAATGGGGTGTTTTTGTGTCTCATCTTTTTTTTGCAAAAAAAAATTGTCTATGTCTTCAGTTACCACTAAGCCCCGCCTCGAAGTAGTTGATAGCCTGCGTGGTTTTGCCATTATGGCTATTATGTTGTTACATAGTATTGAGCATTTTAATTTTTATGTGTTTCCCAATGCTGATGCACAGCCGGCTTGGCTTACCACGCTGGATAATCATATATGGGATAGTCTTTTTTTCCTGTTTGGTGGTAAGGGCTATGCTATCTTTGCCTTGCTTTTTGGCTTTACCTTTAGCCTGATGTACCGTAAGCAGCAGGAGAAGGGGGGAGATTTTGCTCCGCGTTTCTTATGGCGTTTGCTATTATTGGCTGGTTTTGCTGTGATTAACGGTGCTTTTTTCCCGGGAGAGATATTGTCTCTTTATGCCATGGTAGGGGCTATACTCATTATTGTGCGCAGGTGGAATCATAAAGCCTTGTTGGTAGCAGCTGTAGTGTTTTTGCTGCAACCCGTGCAGTGGTGGCAATACATTCAGGCACTTATACAAGATGGCTTTGAGATGGGACGCCCGCACTCGTGGCAATACTGGGGCTTTCTGAAAGAGGGCCAATTAGGCGATTCTTTCTTTAACCTGATAAAAACCAACACGCGTTATGGTCATTTGGCCACATTTTGGTGGTCGTGGGAGGTGGGCCGTACGCTACAGCCTATTGGTTTGTTTATTCTGGGCTACTGGCTGGGACTGAAAAATCTTTTTGAGTATTCCGGGTCTTCTGTTCGTTTTTGGCAACGAGTGCTTATCGTAGCCGCCATTTTATTTATTCCTTTTTATCTTTTGGAGAATAATTTTGATAAAATATACACCGAACGTGTTTATCGTCGTACCCTTCTTAAGGTGATAGATATGTATGGGAACCTGACGTTTACCCTTGTTTTAGTCGCTGCTTTTTGGTTGCTCTACAGGGTGAAAAGTTTCCGTAGATTGGCCGGGGGCTTAAGATATCCCGGGCGTATGAGCCTTACAGCTTATGTGTTACAATCCATTGTGGGAGGTTTTGTGTTTTACGGTTATGGATTGGCCTTGGGGCCACAAGTGCGACATACCATTAGCCTTGGTATTGGTATTGTGTTGTGGATTGGCTTGTTTTATTTTTTTAAATGGTGGGTGAATAAGTATGGACAGGGGCCGCTGGAAAAATTGTGGCATAAATTGACTTGGATTTAAGCTTCCACAGGGTTACTGGGTTTCAGGGTAACAAGGTTGTAAGCTTGCAGGGTTGCAGGGGGGGGCAAGGTTGCTGACGAAAATAAATTTTGGTGTAGGATATCCTTTGAGTTGTTATCGGTTTTAAATTTCTTCCCAGGCTATGTGATGTGATTCAATTATTCATTTCCACACTCCCACACTCCCACATTTCCACATTTTCACATTTCCACATTATTAATTCAAGATTAAAAGCTGATACCCGGTGGCTGAGTGAATTTTGCGGGACGAAAAATTTGTATCGAAGCCACGAGGGAAAGGAAAGCCCCCGCTCAAAAGAACGGAGGCTTTCCGGGGCAGATATCTCAGTTGAGAGATAATAGAGTGCTTTTTTAACGGTCAAAATTAGCGTTAAGGTTATATGGTTTCTGACCAAACATATAGTTTTCGATAGCTGTGATAGAGTTGAAATAATGAATCACATATTTCAGGTCATTGATGGCATCAATCTCTTCTCTGGCACCGGTGTCTTCACTCATAACATTAGTTTTGATTAAATTGTAATCATATTCGGGTAAAATATCTACTGTTGTTAGTATTGTAAGCGGGTTACCTTTTACCAGTTCTTTTATAGAATACTTATTGCCTTCCATGTCTTGTACTTCAAAGTCTTTATTCATCTCTTTTCCTACGTAAAATATGCCTTCAAAATCTTTCGGGTATTTCTTGGCTTGTTTTTTAGTATTACCTTTTTTTACATACTCTTTACTTAAAGTATTATAATCCGCTTGTTCTACTCCCGATTTAATTTTACTTCTGGGTTCAATATTAATGTTGCCAAAATTGTTGGTGTGTCTGCCACGTCCAACTAATGTACCATTGCTGTCAAAGTAATACTGGTCTTGAAGGGTGGTTACTTCTTTGGGTTCACCGCTATATACAGCTTTGGTAATGGTAGTGTTTAGGCCTGCTTTCTTTTTTATGGCCCGTGTAGCACTTAAAGCACCACCTTCTTTCACTTCTTCTGTCGTTACTTTGATGGTAGGGGTGTAGTAAAATGTACAGTTTGGAAACTGACTTTCATCAAAGGTTGGATTTTTTTCTCCTTTGATAATGACGATGACTTTGTTAGGCGGAAACTTAACCTGAGCAAATAGTCCCATACCTAAAAATAAAGCGATGGCTAATAACATTAGTTTTTTCATAATAGTTTGTATTTAATGGTTAGAAAAATGATTTTTTAGTATTAAAATGAAACAGACGATGGATAAAACGACGAAAAGGACTGATTTCCATTTTGTCAGAAATAAAATGGCTGCCCAGAGGCACTTTATCGCCGTTGTCTAAGGTGACCCACTTGGTGAGAACGTCAAAGCGGTTTTTGAAATGGGCTTCATTAACTAAGTGTTTTTGATGAATACGTATGAAGCCTTTTTCTTTCAGAGTTGATTCTAGTGTGTCTATGTTCATAAGTGATTCTGATACTTCACCTTCGGCAAAGACCATAAAGGTCTTATTACCCATTTTTTCTATGCGCACAAGGTCCTTTTGTAAGTCTTTGTTCTCGTATATGTATTTATCATTGTTCACGGGCTTAGGTTTTTGCAAAAAAAGGGGGAGGGCAGGTTGCCACTCCCCCACAAATAGATTATTTAATACTCAATTGTTTAATTTGGATTCCCTGATTGGTTTCCACTTTCACAATGTACAATCCGCTATTCAGGTGGCTGATGTTAATCTCAGCACTTGGCATTCCCAAGGTGTTCTGCAGCAATACGCGTGAACCTTTCATATCCAATACCTCAACTGCACAGATGCGGGCTTCGGACTCAATAGTGAAGCTGTTGTTTGCCGGGTTAGGGTAGAGGGTGATGCTGCTGATTAATTGCTGGTTGATACCCGAAGTTTCAGGATCGCCTTTGAATAAGAAGATGGTTCCCTTTTCACCTACAGCGCATACCGTGTTAGTATTAACTATCTTAATGTCTTTTAATGTTTCTTCATTATCTAAGGCATGCTCAGTCCATGAACTGCCACCGTCCTTCGTAAAGAGGGCGTATTTGTAATAAACTAACCATCCGTAGTTTTCATCAATAAAGTGAATGCCGCTACTGGTGTAGGCTCTGCTGTCGCATAGTTCTGTCCAGCTATTGCCGCCATCTGTCGTTTTGAAAACTTTACCTCCACTTTCGAAAGCAATCACTTTGTTAGCATCGAATACGTGAAGTTCGTAGATAGGCGATGATGTGCCAAGGCTTTGAGCTGTCCAGCTCGTCCCTCCGTCGGTGGTTTTGTACATAGCGCCACCGTTACCAGTAGTCCAGCCAATGTTTTCGTTGGCAAATTCAATACTTCTAAGGGTGCTGCTTCCTTTCTGATTCCAAGGCCATCCTAGAGTGCTCCTCTTCATTATTAGACCATCATAACCACAAGCATGGGCTTTGTTTTCGCCTAAGGCTTCTACTCCATAAATACCGGCTGTCATAGAACCTGAACCGTATTGGCGTGACCAACTGGCGCCACCATCTTCGGTAAATAGAATAATGCCACCGCTGCCTACAGCCCAACCATGGTTTTCATCATAAAAGTCGATATCGTAGAAATCGTAGCTAACACCAGTGTTGAGTATTGCCCAGGTTTGACCACCATTGATAGTTTTTAAGATGGTACCATCTGTGCCGGATGCATAACCGACATTCTCAGAAGGAAATGAAAGATCTCCAAGATTAGCATCTGTACCAGATGTGATTTTATTCCATCCATTTGGAAGAGAAGTGGTGACGTTGATATAGCCTATTTTTATTTCTTCGTCAGATGTATTACCATCACCTGCTGTAAGTTTTACAGTATAGCTGCCAGCTTCGGTGAATGTATAACTTGGATCTTTGGTTTCAGCGTCAACTGTTCCGTCATTATCAAAATCCCATTGCCATTCAGTAGCACCAAAAGTAGAGTCAGAAAATTGTACACTTAATGGAGCCTCGCCACTAACTATATCTGCGCCAAAGGCGGCAACGATAGAAGCCTCTACTTTTATTTTGTCTATACCAAGGCGAGAACCATTATCGGTGCTGTGTTTAATTGCAATGTAACAATTATTATTGGCATAAGATGATAAATCAAACTCATAATCAGTACTGTAGTATGATGATGCTACTGATGTTAGTTCACTAACAGCTATGAAGTCACTTTTTTCAGTTCCGCTGGTAGAAACCATAATTTCGAAATTCTCGGTATAGCTAGTATATCCGCTTTGCCATTTTCTGGCTGAGAAACTAAAATGGATTTCTCTACCTTCTGGGAATGCTAGTTTTGGTAAGATAAACCAATTTTCAGCAGCATAACCTCCGGAATATACCGCACAACTGTAATTTCCTTCTATATCTACAATGCTTGAAATTTCGAATTTGTAATCATTGTGGTTTTCGTTTATCTGAGTGAAATAAGACGGTAAAACCTTATCGTCGTATTCGAAGTTTTCTTCAAACGGTAAACTCATTACAGTACCACCTTCTTCTATTACAATATAATCCGTCATCACTTTTTCATCCGTATTAGTACCATCACCAACTACCAGCTTCACTGAGTAAGTACCTGCTTCGGTGTAGGTGTGACTAGGGCTTTGTAATTCTGAATCTACTGTGCCGTTGTTGTCAAAATCCCATTTCCAAGTTGTGGCACCTACAGAAGCATCGGTGAATTGTACTGTTAACGGTGCTTCGCCAGTGGTAACATCGGCTGAGAATGCTGCTGCAAGTACTGGAGTTGAAGCTTTGTTGCTTAGGCTTAATGTATATGAACCAAAACCACTTCGTGACACTTTAAGGTAGTATTGGCCGGCATCGAGATCTCTTACCAAGCTGTCAACTTCTCCGTATGAGCCGCAGTAGGTACAGCTGGAAATGTATGAGCTGCCATCTGAGGCATAAAGGTCAATATAAATATTAGAGTTGGCATCCGGTTCTGCCGCTATATAGTATTTTCCTGCAGAACTAATGTTGATAGCATACCAGTCTTCGTTGTCCCATCCATTGACGTCTCTGTAACCAATGTGTCCGGTTTTTGTTTCTCCAACATTGATTGTTATGGCTTCTGAACTTGTATTGTTAGGTTCTGCATCGTTACCTTCAGGTAATGTGGTCGCGGAAAAGCTGCTGCTAATAGCATAAGAACCATAGCCGCTTCTACTTGCTTTGATGTAGTAAGTTCCAGCTTTAAGGTCAGATACTTTTATGGTGTCATTTTCACCATAGCTGCCACAATAGGTACAGCTACTGATGTATGACGAACCATCTGAGAAATAAAGGTCAATATAAGCATTCAGCGTAGCGTCAGGTGCAATAACGATACTTAATTCACCATCGTAAGGTGTTGCTACGGTAAACCAGTCTTCATTGTCCCATCCATCTATATCTCTGTAGCCCAAGTGACCTGTTTTTTCTACATCAAAATCTAAAGATAAGGCCTCAAGATAGGTGTCGTTAGTTTCGATATCATTACCATCTGGCAATGACGTTGCTGCAAAGCTACTGCTGATAGTATATGAACCATAGCCGCTTCTGGTGGCTTTGATATAGTAAGTTCCGGCTTTAAGGTCAGACACTTTTATGGTATCATTTTCATCATAGCTACCACAATAGGTACAGCTGCTGATGTATGACGAACCATCAGAGAAATAAAGGTCAATATAGGCATTCAGCGTAGCATCAGGTGCAATAACGATACTTAATTCACCATCGTAAGGTGTTGTTACGGTATACCAGTCTTCATTGTCCCATCCATCAATGTCTCTATAGCCCAGGTGACCCGTTTTCTCTTCAGTGAAATCTAAAGCTAATGCGTCAAGGTAAGTGTCGTTAGTTTCAGCGTCATTGCCGTTAGGTAAACTAGTGGCTTCAAAACCGCTTGTAATGGTGTAGTCGCCTTCTCCGCTTTGGCTCACTTTTACATAATAAGTGCCGGCTTTTAGATCAGTCACTTTGATGCTGTCTGCTTTGCCATAATCGCCACATACACTACACGAGCTAATGTAGCTGCTACCGTTGTCGAAATACAAATCGGGGTAGGTGTTCAGACTACTTTCCGGTGCAATGGCAATGGTCAGAGCACCATCGTGTGGTGTTGTTATCTTGTACCAGTCTTCTCTGTCGGTGTTGTCTCCGGTAGTTGTTCCAAGACTTGCATACAAAGTGCTGTTGATAAGCATTGTGTTGGCACTTGTGTAGCTGTCATTATTCTCCGTCTCGGTAGTGCTGGTGCCGGCTGGTAGTACGGTGATGTAGGCAGCAATCGTCACACTATCCTTTTCAGCCCCATTTGAAACCACTAGCTTTACATCATACGTGCCCGGCGTGGTATAAGTATGCGTAGCCACACCCATAAAATCCGTACTCTCGCTATTGCCATCGCCATAGTCCCAAGTAAAATCGGTAATTGTACCTGTGGAAAGGCTGGTGAATGAAACTTCGAGAGGAGCTGTACCGCTGGTGCTTGTACTGGCTTCGAAATTGGCTTTTATGCTTGGATTAACGATGGTCGTATCACCTGCCGAACTGCCTGTCTCGTACTTAGAAAGGCCATAATAAGTACCCATCCATAAAGCACCATCATCGTCGCAGTAAATGGAGTAAACATAATCGTAGACAAGACCGCTGTCGGTGGTATAGTATACCCACTCGTTGCCATCAAACTTACCGGCCCCGTCGCTACCGGCTCCCACCCATATATTTCCGTCTTTATCTTCGGTAAAGTTATTGTAAGAGGCATATTTTACACCTTCTGAAGAGGTGTATATGGAAAAGGTAGTCCCATCAAAAGAGGTAATTTTAGAAGAATAATCGTGATTTATCCAGAGCTTTCCTTGGCTGTCGCTAAACACATCTTCCACCTCATTGTCAACAAGAGTACTATTGTCAGTTGTGTAAGTGCTCCAAGTGCTCCCATCGTAGTAGTAGAGCCCATCATCATTTGTCCCTACATATACTTTGTTGCCAACAGTAGCAATACTATTATAATAAATACCTGATGTGGACGTTTGGTGATTGGTGAACACTTGGTCTTTATATTGAGAGATGCCATTGCTGTTACAAGCTAACCAGATATTACCTGCAGCATCTTCGGCAATGCCCCTGACTAAGTCACCGGCCAATCCGTCGTTTTCAGTATAAGTCGTCCAGGTCGTACCATCATATTTTACCAATCCATCGTAAGTCCCTATCCACATAATGTCTTTACTGTCTTTAAAGAAACAATAAATGTTATCGTCCGGAATATTTTCTGAGGCTTCGCCCTGCCAGCTCCAGTTTTGCCCATCATAAATGCTTAAGCCAAACTCATAAGTGCCAAAGTACATCTGGCCATCTTTGTCCTGACCAATAGCTTTTATATAGTTGTCAACTAATCCATCTTTGGTGCTTAGAACGTTAAAGCTGCTACCGTCATACATATTTAATCCATCCTTAGTAGAAGCATAAATTTGGTTTGTATTTTTTACAAAAATATGATTGATAAAGTCATCAGACATATTGTCGGCAGGGATGTTTGTAAATGAAGAACCGTCATATTTCATCAGGCCTTTGCTGCTGGCAAACCATACATTACCAGCATCGTCTGTTTTTATGTCTTTGATGTAGTCGCTGATAATGCCATCAGCGCTTTCGCGGTAATGGGTGAAGGTGCTGCCGTCAAATTTTGTCAGCCCGTAGCCCCAGCTATAGTTGCACCACAGATCGTTGCCATTGAGTTCTATTTTGCTGATTTCGTTGCGGTAAAGTCCGTTGTTTTGGGTGTAGTTAGTGGCCGTGCCGCTGGTCATATTGTATTTTGTGATGCCGTTTTCGTAATTAATGGCCCACATATTACCTTGGTCATCAAACTCGATATCGTAACCCAAACCTTCGGGCAATGCAGTCATCTTGCTGAATGACGTGCCATCGAAGGTATAAATGGCATTGTATATTACAAAGTAAAGATTGTTGTTGGCATCTTGTTCTATTTCGTAAATGTATCCACTTAGTCCATCGTTGCTGTCGTACTTTGTAATAGTACCGTCTTCTATCGTAAAAACCGATTGGTATCCGGCAGCTAACCAGATCTTTCCGCTGTTGTCTTCAAAAATATCTTTAACATCCATCAGACCATAAACATCTCTTTCGTCGTAAGACTTATAGTTTGTGCCGTCAAAACAGGTAACTCCTTTATCTGTACCAATCCACAGATTACCATCAGAGTCTTGCAAGCTACAGTGTATATCGTTGTTGATGATGTTGTTACTTCCGGTATTTGACGTGGTGTAATGGGTCCAGGTCGCTTTTTCTTCTGGGGTTTGGGTGTCATCATCATTGTCTCCAGAGTTACTGCTTGTGTCTGGAATGCTATAATCAAAAGCTAAATTCTGATTGGCATAAGCTTCAAAATATTTAAGATCTAAAGTCGTTGTATAGCTCCAATCCCAAATGGTGAATATTAATTTTGAGTTTTCTGATGGGCTAATGGTGATATCTGTTAATGTAATCGTGTCATGTGTTTGGGTGCTTAGGTTAGTACGTACGTAAGCCGCTTGCTGATTCTCAAAATCGATGTAAAATATTTCTTTTAGCCATGTGCCAAACGAGTTTTCTAATTTTTGGGGAGAAACCTGGTAGCCTGTCTGTGTGCCGTTAGCGTCGTAAGTTTCGTTTAGGATGTGTACTGTATTACGGTTATCATAAATGCCACTGGTGTTATTACCTGAATTGTTGTATTTATTGTGAGAGAGACGGACTTGATCTTTTCCGTCTTGTAACATTATGCCGGATAATGAATAGTTACCACCTGTGTAGTACTTCGTCTCTGCTGTAATCGTAAGGTTGTTTAAATGACGTGTGTCGAAATCGTAAGAGATTGCAGAAGATGACGAACGTGATAAATGCAATTCACCATTGCTGATGAGGTTGCCTGGTAAAACAGGGTTTTGAACAACAGGGCTATTGGTAACGGCATTATCGTAGGTGTTTTCAAATTGGTAGTCGGCAATGAGGCCTGTAATTGATGAAGCCGCTTGGCTGCTTTTAACGACAACAGAATCTATAGCGATGTAGAACTGGTCGGCATCAGAATGACAATACCATGCAAAATAACGAGTCTCGTCGCTCGTTGAGGTGAATGAATACACATACTTCATAGAATCAGTATTGCTTATACTTCCGAAGTCATTTATTAAAGTAGTGTTTGAGGTGCTTTGTTCACTATTTTGATAAAATTTTAGTTTTTCGGTGAATCCACCAGTGTGGTAATAAAAACTGACCTCATACTCTTTACCTGTTTCTAAAGCAAAACCAGGACTAAAAATCCAGTCGTTTGCTGCGTTAGTAGTGTGCCACCGGTAGAGTAAACATTGGCTGTTGTTCAGTCCGTAACCTTCATTAATATACCACGTTGTAGAATCAGCATTTGCATCATAGTATATCCATCCACTTAGATCTTCTTCTTGTTCAAAATTCATTACATAAGCTCCGTCATTCAGGTTGATGCCATTGCTCGTGCTTTTCATCATTAAAGTGGAGGCATTTTTTAACTTTATTCCTGAGTTTTTAAAGTTTTCTTTCTCTTTTGCTGTGTTAGCAAACATTGACATTGCCAGTACGCTGAACAATGCTAATAGGGCGTAAAATCGTTTCATAGGGGTAGTTTATTAGTTTGATATTAGAAAATTGTTTGTTGAGATTCTGTTCTTGTAAGATCACTAAGTCACTATGGTAATGAGTACAGGGTTTTGCTTAGGTGTTTGGCTCAATAAAGTTTAAGGCGAAATATTACCTGTCAATAATTCTTCGTTATTCCCCTTAAGCACATATTTATTCAGTATCAAAAATACATCAGAAATAGAAGTTTTTTTTGCCTGATGAGTAAGCGCGTATGTGAAATTAGAATTTGCAACTCTGACTAGGATATTTGTAGGGGAGTAGCTTATTATTCGTAAGCAAAACTTTAGAATTTGAAAGTTCGGATTTGAAAATTGTTTTTTTTATTTTCACCTTTGTGCTATGCGATTAACTCTTTTAAAATACTTGCTTCTGTTTTGTTGTTTGCTTTTTTTGTCGGAATTACAAGCCGTAGAGTATTCGCATAAGCAAGATGTATTTACAAAATTTCGCAATCTTACCACCCACGATGGTTTAAGTAACAACCATATTCTGGATATAAAACAGGATGCTTATGGCTTTGTGTGGATAGCCACGCGTCACGGCCTTAACCGCTACGATGGCTACGAATTCAAGCATTATTATTATCAAGAAAGCGATTCCACGTCTTTACCGTCCAATTATATTACCTCTATTGATTTCGACTATAAAGGATGTATGTGGGTTGGTACCCGTCAGGGTTTGGCACGCTACATGCCAAGTGGTGATGGGTTTGAATGCTCTTGTGTTTATACGTCGCAGCAGTCTGGTATTAGTGATCCTTATGTTAGGAAGGTGATGGCAGACAAACACCAAGCAGTGCTCTGGGTAGAAACGGTGGACGGAGCGCTTAATAAAATTGATTTGAAAACCAAAGAGGTGGAGCGTTTTAAGCATGACAGGATATTGGCTGCTACATACGATTATCACGAACTATACCGCGACAGGGCCGGCAAGCTATGGCTGGGAGGTCGCGATATGGGGCCTTTTTATTTTGATGAAGAGAAGCAGTCCTTTCATTTGTTACCCGTAGACTATTTTGATACGACTAAAAAACGGGATAAGGACATCGCCTGTATCTATCAGGATAGCGATAGCCTGTATTGGATGAGTGCTACAGATGGTTTTTATCAGTATTTACCTGAGAGCAATACTTTCAAAAAGCATTTGGCAAGCTCTACCTTCGATATTGTTGAGGAGGACTCTAACTATCTTTGGCTGGCTACCGGATCGGGGCTGGAGCGTTACCATAAGTACCGTTATGAGTTTACTAATTATAGTCATAATCCTAACGATAAAAACTCTCTCGTAAGTGGTCGGATAAAAGTACTGATGCGTGACCGCGATGGTAACCTCTGGGTGGGCACTTCCAAAGGTATTTCTATTTTATACCGCCGTCATCTTTTTACTCATTACCGTCATATTCCGGAAACAGAAACTTCCATGCCTTTCGATCATGTGCGCGATTTTATGGCATCTGGTAAGGACAAAATCTGGATAGCAACTCATGGGGGAGGGACTTTGGAATGGGATACACAAAGTGACAAGTTTACTACGCTGCCGGGCACCGAAAATCAGCGCATCAATACCTTGTTTCGCGATAGCCGCGGTGATACTTATATGGGTATGTGGTCAGGGACAGGTTTCTTGCGTTATTCACGTGAAGGCCAGGTGCAGCGTTTTGCTCTCAATTTTCTGAACACCAAAAGTGATTGGTATAATGACTTCTTCGAAGATCATAAAGACCGCTTAATGGTTGGTGTTTGGGGCTCTTGGGGAGTGCAGTTCTTTAACCGGGATGATGATCGCTTCGAGAAGTTTAATTTGCGTTTGCCAGAGGCGCATACACGCACTCTTCTTAACTGTGTAGCGGTTCAGGATGCTAAGGTTTGGGTTTGTTGGAATTACTCGTTTGTTCACCTTTATGACTCTCAAAACAAAAAATATGAAGGTTGGGCATTTATGGACGAAGGCATTGTGTTGCCCGAATGGCGTAATGACCATAGTTATCATTACGATGCTGACCTTGATGCCAGTAAACAGAATCAGATAGTGGAAGACCGGGAATATGCTTGTACCTATTGGTGTGGCAATGGAGGTTTGAGGGTCTTTGAAAAAGAGGATTTTAAAAGGATTAAGACATCTCTGTTTACCAAAGTGTATGGTATGACAGAGGCACGGGGCAGCTTTTTTTATCTTGTGACCGATGGTGGTGTAGTAAAAATGAACCGTGACAATAGACATTTGCAGTTGCTTGATAAGCGTTTAGCCAATGATTATAAAAAGGTGTTTGAATTGGATCATGGGCAACTGCTTCTGGTTTCAGATACCGACGTGACGATCTATGGTTTGGAGACCGGGCAGGAGGTAGAGGTACATTTTAATCTGGAAGAAAAAGAAATGCTACTGACCACCAATGAGGTTTTGTTGGGGGATAAAATGCTGATAGCAACAGATAATGGCTTAATAGTAACGGAAGGACAAAAGAAGGGATATACGCTCTATAATGTAGCCAACTATTTTGAAAAGGGGCTTATAGCAAATAAAATTAATGGTGTAGTGGCAAGTGGTAAGCAGAAATATTGGTTGGGTACCGATAAAGGCTTGCTGCTGTTTGACCTCGGTACAGAGACTTTTACTCTGCTTGAGGCAAGTCATAATAACTCTATAGAGGATATTACATTAGATGGAAATACCTTGTGGATGGCAAGCTATTTAGGTCTAGCTCGTTATGATGTCGATACAAAAGAATATGAGCTGATTAGCAATCTAAATAGGCATAAACTAACCTCGCATTTAACCAATTTTATAGAGGCTGATAGTGCAGGGAATATTTGGGTGGGAACAAGCAATCGTGGGGTGAATATGATAGATACGACAACTTATGATATATCTCATTTTTTACCTGATATGGAAAACCCAAAAGCATTTTGGGGCGAAGATGCACAAGCCATGGCGGTAGATGGCAAGGGAATCATTTACATCAGTTCCAATCAGGGCTTGAATATTTATGATGCAGAGGAATGTTCTTTTTCTCATTTAACAGAGTCAGATGGGTTGCCTTCCAATGATTTGAGGGGTATTGTGTTTGATGATAATGGTTTGCTATGGGGCGTGAGTGATGCTGCTTTGTGGGTCTATCATCCGCAAACAAAACAGGTCTTGTCGTACAGCGAGAATTGGGGCTTGATTCCTTACCGTTTTAGTGGGGCTATCGCCAATATTGATGGCCGAATATTGCTGGGCAGTGATCAAGGATTTTATGCTTTTGATCCGGAAGAATTGTTGGCATTTGAAGAAAAAAATCAGTTGGGTTTTACCGGATTAAAGGTGTTTGCCGAGCAAAAACAAACAGATATGGTGAAGAGTGGTGAGCTGAAGCTTAACTACGACGAAAACTTTTTTACCATTCGTTTTTCTGACTTTTCGTTTACTGAAAATAGCAGTCATTACCTTTATAAACTCAAAGGGATAGATCCGGATTGGGTTTTTACAGAGCAAAATAATGCCGCTTATACCAATATACCCCATGGCGAATACCGTTTTCTTGTCACTACTCTTCAAAATCAAAGAGCAGGCTTAGAACCGGCAGAATTGAAGCTTGTTATTATCCCGCCCTTATGGAAAAAAACGTGGTTTGTTTTCATAGAAGCTTTGTTGTTTTTTGGATTAGTTTATTGGTTTTATAGACAGAGAATTAAGCAATATGAGCAGCGTGAGAAGTATCTTGTAATAGAACAAAAATTGCTGCGTTCGCAGATGAGTCCGCATTTTGTTTTCAATGCTTTGATTGCCATACAGAGTTTTATCTTTCAGAATAACCCCAAAGAGGCCGGACGCTACCTGTCTAAGTTTGCCAAACTAATGCGTTTGTTTTTACAGAATACACGACAGGAATTTACCTTGTTATCTGACGAAATAGAGACGCTGGAAAACTATCTGGAGTTACAGCGTTTGCGCTTTGCCGATGCTTTCGATTATCATATTTCATATGCCGACAATGTAAATCCTGAAGAAATAAAACTACCTCCCATGATGGCGCAACCCTTTATCGAGAATGCGATAGAACATGGTTTCAAGGGGATTACTTATCAAGGCATTGTAGAAGTCTATTATATACTTAAAAATGGTGCTTTAGAAATTAGAATTACTGACAACGGAATTGGTATAGATCAATCCGAAAAACATAGGAAGCATAAGTCCTTAGCTACGACTATAACACGTGAACGCCTGAAAAATCTGAGCACAAAAAACAAAAAATATAGTTTAAATATAAGTGATTTAAAAAGCCGTTTAAATAATAAAACAGGCACCGAGGTGCTATTGCGGGTGCCTTATGAAAATGAATACAACTTAGACTAAGAATAATATAAAAATCGCTATTTTTACTTCGGATTTTGAGTCTGGTCAGATAGCTATCTTGATATTAATTTCATTTACTATTATGGGAAAAATTAGAACATTAGTCATAGATGATGAACCAAGGGCACGGGAAACCATCAAAAATATGCTGGGCTTGTATTGTGAGCATCTTGAAGTAGCGGGTGAAGCAGACAGTGTAGCAGCCGGCCTTGCTGCTATCCAGGAGTTAAACCCCGAATTAGTGCTTTTGGATATAAAAATGCCTGACGGGAGTGGCTTTGATTTGTTAGAAAAACTCGATGATCGTGATTTTGCTCTGGTGTTTATTACCGCTTTTGATGAGTATGCTATAAAGGCGTTTAAATTTAACGCTATGGATTATTTGCTAAAACCTATTGATCCGGACGAACTAGTCAAAACCATTAAGAGGGTGGTGGAGTTTCAATCTAATGCAAAGCAGGATCTCTCGGTGGTGTTAAATAATATTCGTGATCTGAAAAAAGATAATAAAAAACTGGTCCTCAAAACAATGGAGAGTATCTTTGTGGTCAGTGTTCAGGATATAATACGTTGCGAATCATCAGGTAATTACACCCGTTTTTATTTGAAGGGAGAAAAACCTATTATGGTGTCACATACACTCAAAGATTATGAAGAGATGTTGCAGGAATACGGTTTTTTGCGGGTGCATCAATCGCATTTAGTCAACTTGGATCACATTAAACGCTACGACAAAAGTGATGGTGGTCTACTTGTGATGCGCGATGATAAAACCGTGCCTGTAGCCACTAGAAAAAAGGATTTTCTTATGCAGGAGCTGGGCTTTTTGTAAAGTTTTCTGATAGAGCGTTATAAGTTCAATAAAGAAGGTCTCGCAGCTCATTAGGCCCCTGCCTTATATTTTAGAGTAGCTTGAGAGCGTAGGTGTTAGAATTATGGTGTTTGTAGCATGCTATTAGATAAGTAGAAAGTGTTTGCGTTGTTGGTTTTTACATCTGATAGTAACTAATTGTTAATAACTATGACCAGTTTTGGCTGTTCGATAGCTGGCTTTCGTAGTATGTTTGTACACGATTTTATAGGTAAAATTCTTTTTTATGTATTATAGAGATCAATTTATACGTCTGTTGCCATTTATCAGAAATAAATTTATCATTACGATAATTCTTTTCTCTGTATGGATGTTGTTTTTTGATCAATATAACTTGATTTCACGCGTTAATAATAACCGAAAGATTGCAGAGTTAGAACAACAAAAAGAGTTTTATATAGCAGAAATAGAGCGTAGTAACCGTTTGTTGAAAGAGTTGCAAGGTGATAATGCAAGCCTTGAGAAATTTGCCCGCGAACAATACTTGATGAAAAAAGACGATGAAGATATTTACATCGTTAAAAGCACTAAATAGTTTCCAGAGCCGGCGTACCCTAAGGTTCAAAATCCTCAATTAGTTTGAATAAGATTTTTAAATATTTACCGGCAGCATCGATGATTATTATGCTGTTGGGTTTATTGATTTTTCTTTTTATAGAAAATACTTACGGTATTTATACCTTCGGTTTTGGAGCTGCTTTTTTTACCATAATCAGGCTTTTAGCTCTGGTGCAACACCGCAATGGGTCCGAAATAAGCCGCTTGCCACAAATACGTGTACTTAGTGCTGCTGCTTTGTTAGGAGCTGCCTATTTGATGTATATTGGTAGTACTTCTTGGAGTGTCTTGTTATTAGTGACTGCAGTTCTTGAAGTTTATGTTACATTCAGACAAAAGTGAGATTTAGATTTACCCGGGGTTCTTGGGTAGCAAGGTATCAGGTTTTCAAGGTTTTAAGGTTTCAAGGTTTCAAGGTTTCAAGGTTTTAGGGAATCCGGGTTCCAGTGACGCGACACATACATTTACTCATTTACACATTCACACATTCACATATTCACACATTCTATCATTCACTCATTCTATCATT
>DHQI01000076.1 GCA_002408065.1 Bacteroidales bacterium UBA5342 | reverse complement strand
TTAGCAGCAGGCTTTTTAGCTGCCGCCGTTTTTGCAGCAGGCTTTTTCTCAGCTTTTTCTTCTGCCTTAGGCTCTGCTTTCTTTGCAGCAGCTTTAGGTGCAGCTACCTCTTGTTTTTTTACTTTTCCTGCAAGTCCGTCTTTAGCAGTTTGCACTACAGCTTTAAAAGCTTCAGGGTGCTCAACAGCTAAATAAGCTAGGGCTTTACGGTCAATTTCAACGTAGGCTTTTTTCAAACCTCCCATCAATTGAGAATAAGACATACCTTCCATACGTGCAGCAGCGTTGATACGCTGAATCCATAGTGAACGGAAGTTACGTTTTTTAGCTTTACGGTCACGGTATGCATACTGCAAACCTTTTTCGTAAGTGTTTTTGGCAACTGTCCATACGTTTTTACGACGTCCGAAGTTACCTTTCGTCTGTTTTAAGACTTTTTTTCTGCGGGCTCTTGAGGCTACCGCATTTACTGATCTTGGCATAATTTCAAAAATTGTGAACGATTAGCGCTTCGGTTTTCCCGAAATCTTTTACTGGCTAAATCATCCTGTTTAATTACTGTTTAATTAATCCCTGTTAAGAGAAGCTTACTTCATACAAAGCAATTTCTTGATGTTATTCTCATCTGCCTTGTCTACAAGTCCTGCTTGTGTAAGGTTACGCTTTTGTTTAGTCGTTTTCTTAGTCAAGATGTGACTTTTGAAAGCATGCTTTCTCTTGATTTTACCTGAACCGGTAAGCTTAAAACGCTTTTTAGAACCGGAATTGGTCTTCATTTTTGGCATTTTCTTAAAAATTAAAATGTTACAATAAATATAAGAACTCTCGATACTTAAACAATGCGTGAATGTGTGAATAACAGAATGAGTGAATGGAATTTCACTCGTCATAATTCACCGCTCAAGCATTATATAATTAAATTGAAAAGGTGAAAACCAAAAACGCGTACCAACATTCACGCATTCTAGCATTCACGCATTCAACCCTTATTTCTTTTTAACCTTAGGCGAAAGGAAAATCGTCATGCGCTTACCTTCCAGTTTAGGCAACTGATCTACTTTTGCGATGTCTTCTAACTCCTGAATAAACTTCAGCAACAAGATTTCACCTTGCTCCTTGAATAAGATAGAACGTCCTTTAAAAAACACATAGGCTTTTAGTTTTGCGCCATCTTCCAGGAACTTTATAGCATGTTTTAGTTTAAACTGAAAATCGTGATCATCCGTGTTTGGTCCAAAGCGAATCTCTTTGGTAACAATCTTGTGAGACTTCTCTTTGATCTCCTTCTGTTTTTTCTTTTGATGATACAGAAACTTCTGATAATCAATGATTTTACAAACCGGCGGATCTGCATTTGGAGAAATTTCTACCAAATCCAATTCCATGTCGTCTGCCATACGTAAGGCTTCTCGGGTATTGTAGACGCCCTGTTCCTGAATGTTGTCGCCAACAAGACGTACCTCACGTGCTCTGATGCGTTCGTTCACATTGTGTTGTGGACGCGTGTCACGCTGCTGCGGTCTGCCTCGTCTTCTTCCTTTAGGTGGTGCTATAGTTCTGTCCTCCTACTTTTTTGAAAATTTCAAACGTCAAATAACAAATACAAATCCTTTTAAGAGTAAATTTTTGCTATATACTTGAAATTTTTGATTAATAATTAAACCCAATAAATTCCAAATACCGTAAAAAAACGGTATTTGGAATTTGGTTTTTATAATTTCTTTATTCTAATTCTTTTTTTATCTCTCCGTTGATAAATGCAGCAAAGTCATCTACCGACATCACACCTTTGTCTCCCTCTCCTTGCTTACGAACTGAAACAGTTTTATTTTCAGCCTCTTGCTCCCCCACGATCAACATAAAGGGAACGTGTTTAATTTCGTTATCACGTATTTTACGACCGATTTTTTCGTTCCTATCGTCAATTTCGGCGCGAATATCGGAAATATTTAGCACTTTAGAAACTTTTTCCGCATATTCGTTATACTTCTCGCTGATAGGTAACACCACTACTTGTTGAGGGGTTAACCACAATGGAAATTTACCCGCTGTATGCTCTATCAGCACGGCTACGAAACGCTCCATAGAACCGAACGGCGCACGGTGTATCATTACGGGACGGTGACGCTGATCATCAGACCCAATATATTCTAGGTTGAAACGCTCAGGCAAGTTATAGTCTACCTGTATGGTTCCCAGCTGCCAACGGCGTCCCAAAGCATCCTTCACCATAAAGTCAAGCTTAGGTCCGTAAAAAGCAGCTTCACCATATTCTACGACCGCGTCGATGCCTTTTTCCTGACAAGCTTCCACGATGGCTGCTTCTGCTTTTTCCCAGTTCTCGTCGCTACCAATATATTTTTCAGTGTTCTCTTTATCACGCAACGAGATTTGTGTCTCAAAATTGTCAAAATCTAATGTTTTAAATATATAAAGGATAATATCCATTACCTTCATAAACTCATCCTTCAACTGATCGGGACGACAAAACAAGTGAGCATCATCTTGTGTAAAACTACGCACACGAGTCAGACCGTGAAGCTCGCCACTTTGCTCGTAACGGTAGACGGTTCCAAATTCAGCCAAACGAATCGGTAAATCTTTGTATGAACGTGGTTTAAACTTATATATTTCGCAGTGATGAGGACAGTTCATCGGTTTCAACAAATATTCCTCACCTTCGGCCGGGGTGTGAATAGGTTGGAATGAATCCTGACCGTACTTGGCATAGTGTCCTGAGGTTTCCCAAAGTTCTTTTTGACCTATGTGCGGTGTTATTACCTGCTCATAACCATAAGCTTTTTGTACTTTTTTAAGGAAGTTTTCCAGGCGCTCACGCAACTGTGCCCCCTTAGGCAACCACAGGGGCAAACCCTGTCCTACTGCCTGAGAGAAAGTAAACAATTCCAGCTCTTTACCAATCTTACGGTGGTCACGTTTTTTAGCTTCTTCCAATAGTACCAGGTAATCGTCAAGCATCTTTTTCTTAGGGAAAGAGATACCATAGATACGGGTGAGCTGCTTGCGCGTTTCATCGCCACGCCAATATGCACCTGCAATGCTCAACAATTTAACAGCCTTAATACCAGAAACATCAGGCAAGTGAGGACCTTTGCATAGATCTACAAAGCCCCCTTGACGATACAAGGAAATAGTACCATCTTCCAATTCTTCAATCAATTCTGTTTTGTAGACTTCTTCTTTATCGCCAAACATTTTTAAAGCATCCGCCTTAGAAATTTCTTCGCGCACTATCGGTGATTTACCCGATACAATTTCACGCATCTTATTCTCGATCTTAACCAAGTCAGCCTCTACCAACACTTTACCTTCCGGCAAGTCAACATCGTAATAAAAGCCATTTTCTATGGCCGGGCCAATGCCGAATTTAACCCCCGGATACAAAGCCTGAAGCGCTTCAGCCATCAGGTGTGCAGACGAGTGCCAAAAGGCATGCTTAGCCTCTGCATCGTCCCATTTATGTAGTTTCAAGGTACAATCCGTCGTAATCGGTGCCGTGATATCTTTTACCTCGTCGTTGATACTACACGCCCAAATCTCTTTGGCTAAACGGGAACTGATCCCTTTGGCAATCTCTAAAGCCGAAATACCAGCCTCGAATTCTTTTACCGATCCGTCAGGAAATGTTACTTTAATCATTTGAAATCTATATTAATATATTTTTTAAAGACTTTAGACTAAGAGACTACAGACTAAGAAGACTTATTCTGAAACAATCATTGTCTGAGGTCTTAAAATCTGAGGTCTTTTGGTCTCTTTTTTACAAAAACGAGCGCAAAGATAAGGGTTTTAAAGGAAAAGATTCAATATTCAGGATTTAAGATTGAGGAATAAGGAATGTTTGTCACAATTTTGTGGTTTTTGCCCTATGGATAAGCAAAAATCGCGGTCATTCTCCCCCTTCACTTCACCGATGTCATAGGCATCACATCTAGGCATCATACCACACTGAGACTTGATAGTAAAACCGCTAAACGTAAAAGTCCTCACAAACACCATCACACTTGCTGACTCCCCTCTTGAGAGGGGAATGGAAGGGGTGTGTTGTGGTAGGTCGCATAGGCTAGGCGTCGCGTCACAACACACCCCTAACCCCTCTCAAGAGGGGAAAGCGTCACGTCACATAGCGTCATCGTCTAGGCGTCGCATTATACAGAGACTTGATAATAAAACGATAAACACAAAAGTCCCTCACAAACACCATCACACTTGCTGGCTCCCCTCTCGAGAGGGGAAAGCGTCACGTCACATAGCGTCAT
>DHQI01000013.1 GCA_002408065.1 Bacteroidales bacterium UBA5342 | reverse complement strand
CCTTGCTCTTGCCAAGTATGACATTCGTCGGTAGAGGTGGCATAAGCAATATTGCCCCAATAGCCTGATCGCTGTGGACTTATCATACGGGTATACCAGATGTAATAAGTGTCGCCCACCTTGATGATATCACTGGGATCGCGGCGGTTATATACAGAATCCAGCCCGATGCCTTCTATTTTGGAGTAGGTGAAATTTATGGTATCCATTTTACTTATTTCGCCACTTTTATTACTCCCTTTTTTGCTACCGCAAGCATAAAACAGCGATGACAACGCTAATAAAAGGACAATGCTAATAACACTATCCTTCTTCATATTTTTGAATCTCTAATTTCCTGTTCATTAACAAGCTATTTCAACATATACGCTTTCAACGCTTGTTCCATCTCCTCCACTACTTCAGGATATTGCTCATACACATTGGTCGCTTGTTCCAAGTCAGTTTTCAGGTTATAGAGTTGAGCCGGAGCAGCCTCATTTTTCAATTTACCATTTTCCATATCGCTATTCGTCCCGCCTACAAAGTTAACCGCTGCAGCACCACCCCAAGCGTGATGATGAGCTTGTGATCCTTTAAATCCACCACTCCCTTTGGCAGGAATATACATCCAGTCACCTTTGCGCAAGGAAAGATGTTTTCTACTCCTAGGAGCTAGTACTAACTCGTTTCGTATCGTTTCCTTTGTGTCACCCAATAAAGCCGGCAAAATGTTCTTACTGTCTGTATTCTCCCAACATTCAGAACTCTGCCCCAGCAGAGCACTAAAAGTAGCCAGCATATCCACATTACAAACTAACTGGTCAGATTGGGTTCCGGATTCTATCTTTCCCGGCCATTTGGCAATGAACGGAATGCGGTGCCCGCCTTCCCACACGCCAAATTTAAAGCCTAGCAGATCACCATTGATTTTGTGCCCGGCCTTGGTGGCATTGCGCCCGCCCAAGTTCAACATAGCACCATTATCACTGGTGAAAATAATTAGAGTATTATCACTCAAACCCTGTTCCTCAAGTGTTTTTGTCACACTACCAACTATCCAATCCAGCTCCTGAATAAAATCGCCGTACAAGTCAGCATCGCTACTACCTTGAAAATCTTTGCCGGGCGTAAATGGATGATGAATATGTGTAGTCGCCAAATAGAGAAAGAATGGCTTGTCCTTGTTTTCCTTTATAAAGTTAACCGCCTTCTCTTTGAGCATCGTGCCCACGGTGTAATCATTATAGAGCTTATGCGCCTCTACGGCACCACTAAAGCGGTTGTTAGTACGCTGCGATGCTTCTGGTGGAATGGGGGTAATAGGCGTGGCCAACTCAGGCGTCTTTTTTTCCATATACACCAGTGGATCATTAGGATCACCCCCTACTACGTGCTCATTTTCTACATATACATAAGGCGGTGCACTATTGACCACCGGCACGCCAAAGTAGTAATCAAATCCCAAATCCTGAGGGCCGGGACGAAGAGGCTCTTGCCAATTATTCTCTCCTACACCAAAGCCCAAATGCCATTTCCCGATAGCTGCGGTCTTATAGCCTTTTTGCTGAAACACATCAGCTATGGTCATACGGGCTGTATCTATGATAAGGCCGGATGTGATGGACAGCGGCCCCCATAGTCCTTTTCCATTAGCGGCTCTGAAGGGGTATCGCCCTGTCATTAGTGCATAGCGCGATGGCGTGCAGACAGCTGAGGCCGAATGAGCATCAGTGAATCGCTTACCTTCTGTGGCTAAACGATCAATATTAGGTGTTTTCACCTTGGTAGCCCCATAGCAACCCAGATCACCATAACCCAGGTCATCAGCAAAGATTAAAACGATGTTGGGACTTTCTTCTTCCTTGTTAGTATTACAAGCGCTCATTATCAACACAAACGCAAGAAACAAGCTTAACTTTATTTTCATCTGTTTATAATTTTATATTTTTTGCCAGATGGAACTCTCATGAAATTTCAATCATTCTCCTATGCGTAAAATGAATAATTGAAATTTACATGTTCGTTTCATGTTTTTTGATTTAATTTATTCAGAAATAATTGGCAGTACACGTTGATCGCGCTACCTACTTCATTTACATCGCCCAATTCGGCAACAAATCCATCGACGATAGTAAAGTTTCACAATCTCCTCTACCATTTCTTTTCCCTCGTATAGATGGCAATAAGCTGGTGCGTGAGTCTCCCAATTGGATGCTATCCCATAAAAATTATCAAAGCCCCTATCGGTAGAGTGAAAACCATTATTATACTTCCAAATACCCCTTACAACCCTAAACAACTTTCAAACTCTAATCTAAGAAACAGGCCAATTCAAGACTTTCAGTCTCATTTATTGTCAGATGATCAAGTTTTATCTCTAGACGTCCATTATGTAGAGTATACGCTTCTTCGTCATAGACTTTGCCATTGACAACGAGCTTATCAATTTCTTTATTATACGGCAATTGAAGATTTACCTGTTGTAGTAATAGCTTGCCGTGTTCTAATGTTATGGTATGCGTTTGAATATTCTTTTCTCTCTTCTGAGAAAAACTCCCCCAGCCTTCTGAAGCAACAAAAGCAGCTTTAAAGTCTGATGGGTTTATCTTTGGGTTAAAACCAATAATACCTTTAGGACCGTGGTATTCGAAACCACTTGCGGCAAGATATACCCCAAAGGCAGCCATCGCTCTTGCATAATGATCGCCACACTCAATTTCATTATAAGGATTACGCTTTTCTGGTGCATACCTATCATGAACTGCCCGTGCAATAGCTAAGCCCTGCATCACTAAATCACTCTCTGAATCCCCTTCATATATACTATGCGCAGCCACCTGGTATTCAAAGCCGGTCATCGTCTCATCAAAATAACCACCAGTACCAATCCAAGTTTCAAAATTTTCCACTTTCTTATCCATCCCTGGTACCGCAAGAGAGGCACCACCGTAAGGCCAAGTGGTCATCATTAAACCCGCTTCACCTTCTAAGGCATATGTTCTATGTCCTTTAATCAAAGTGTGTTTGATAGCATAGCCCCCAGCATCAGGAGTAAAATTATACTTCCACAGGGCATTAAGAGCTGACGCCGTTTCTTTGGCCGGTAAAACACGTGGTAAGTTATACTGGATAGCCCAAGATTGCCCTAGCACCTGATCGATGTGACTGCCCTTATTCGAATTTATATGATTGTAATTAGGAGGTAAATTAATAAAATACTCACCATTAAATAACCTTTCAGTTATATTTTTATAGCCATTATCGGCGATAGTTCGACAGGAATCAGCAAAGGCATTATCGTCCATTTCGTAGGCCATTTGCTCACCGGCACGCAAAGCGCCACAATACACCGATGAAATCCAGCTTATAGCACCAAACCAAGTAGCATCAAGTGTATTACTTTGAGCTCCTTCGAAGATACCTAACTGTTTAGTATCATTAGACATCAACCATTGAATCGCTAGTTTAGTGCGCGGCCATACGGCTTGTAAGAATTCGTCGTTGGCAGACATAGTATGTTCACGCCAAGTACGCATAATCGTTCCAGCTTGCCCATCCATCATAGAGCGCATATCATTTTCGGCACGAAAACCAATAATGCCCTTAGTCTCATCAAAACCAGCACCATAATCAGCATTCTGGCGAACACTTCTTTCCAATTGTGGAAATAAACGAGCCACTCCCTGTGCATAATTCCAGACATGCGTACAGGTGCCAGCACAACTTTCGACACCTTCCCAACCCCAAAAACGGCCATTATCAAACCAGTGTGTGGTTTGTGTTGCCAATGCATCTATAGGAATCATCGCTCTATCGAGCAACCAATAAGGTAAGGATGAATCATACCAAACATCATTCCACTTGGAGGTATTTTTCAGTAAATCATCCTGATTTTCGTACACCTTTTGAGCCACATCTGCCGCATCCGCAAACCAAGGTTTATAATGACGACTCAGTTGTTGAAAATCGGTTATTTTACTCATAGCCCCATCATTACTATACTGATGCAAAGGAAAATACCACGTCACCAAAAAAGTAAGTGTCTTCTCTTCACCGGGCCCTAATCTAAGCGTTTGCCCAAGAGTAGCCATCAATTCTTCATCAAGACCTTTCGAAACGTTCTTTCCAGATTCAAAAGGCAAAGACTCTACAGAGCTCAACGGCAAAGAGATATCGGGATTAGCCACCACACTTTCTGGCTCTATACTCATTAGACTTAAGGCCATAGAACCATAACCATGGTGTTTTTTCAACTCCTCATTGGCGGAAGCATCCACCTCACTAAGAACGCAATAGAGTCCGTCGTGAGATTTTAGAGTATTGGTTCTACTCCCTAGAGCAGGCAAACTATCATAAGGACAGGTGGCATTCTGCAACCAGCCAGACAAAGTTGCTTCTATCCGTTCTTTACCTGTATTATTAATCGTAAATTTAAAAACAGTCGCTGGCAAAGCCGAATTTTCTGCTTCAAGAGGAACAAATGGAGAATAAGCTTCTAATGAAATACTAAGTGGGAATTCTTTGTCAGAATAATTGATTTTAGCCATAGGATACTCACCTCTGAATGTCAGCTCTGGGAAACCATCTTGATCCAAAGTACGGAGCTCTGTCTTATTCTTGCTCTTAATACTAATGGCAAAACCTTGTTCTACATCAGCACCATTACGATCACTATATACATCACCTTTGGACTTTACAGGCTCAGTATAATGACCATTCATCGTCATTAAATCAAACCTTAAACCAGTAATGTCTTCACGGGAATAGTTACTTTTAAAAATATCCCACAACCACAAGCGACCATCACCAGCCAGATAGAGCTGACCGCATCCTATGCCCCCTATTGGCATTCCTATATATTGCAGTTGTTCACCACTCCAAATCTCGGGCTCTCCCCTATGGCTTAATGAGGCTATCCATTCAGGAGAAAGGTTTTTATCCTTGGGAATTAAGGAGGACTCCGATGACGTTTTAACTTGAGAATACACAAAGCATGTTGACAACAACATAGCAATAATAAATACTTGACTTTTGACCTTCATTTTCTTCTATTAATTGTTAGTACCAGTTAGCTTATACAGCACTCTTGCAGACATGGTAATGTCGTACAGGAAATGCTTTTACAAAACTATAGACAACGAAAGAAAAGATGAAAGATCGTCTATCCCATCTGCACACAAATCAGTCCCACAGCAGATGGGACTTACAACCCACTAATATTATGCGTTTTAGAAAATCATCATGTTTTTACAAAAAAGCAAAGCAGAAGGGGGAAATACAGTTTTACAGATGCTTTATGTTTAGAATAGTAGGGAAAAGGTAGAATACAGCAATAAGTGAAGATTAGTTCACATGGTTTTGTAAGTATTCCGAAGGGGTTTGTTTAGTATGTTTTTTAAAAGTCCGGTAAAACGATGATTTAGAGCTAAAACCACACTTTTCGGCAATAGCAATCAATTTTAATTCTTTATTTTCAGGCCTTAACACTTCTTTTTTAAAACAACTAACACGATACTCATTCACTAGATCAATGAAAGATAAGCCAAAAACAGCTTCCACCCTTTGTGCTAGCTGAGCACTTGTAAGATCACACTTCTTGGCAACATCCTTCGCCGACAGATCACGGTGTAAGAAAAGCTTCTCATCCTCGAGCAGAGCTATCATCATTTTCTTAAAATCCCTAGCATTAGAATGTGACAATTTCCTCGATTTGTGCCTCTTATCTTTTAGCATTAGCCCCCAAAAAGAAGCCAACAAAACCAGCAGAATGATACTAAACAATAAAATCCTACGATTCTTTGTGCTTTGAATTAGCTGACCTTGCATAGTTTCATTCAAAACATCAGTAAAACAAATATTATCAATCATAATATGTCCCCAATTTCCTGAATATTGGTCAACAATTCTAATCTGTGCCTCCTTTCCTTTTAGCTGAGTCGTATTCCAAATCTCTTGCTGAAATTCCCCAGTATTCTGACCTGTAACACTATAAAAAACACTATCATCTATCATTAAGGAAATGCAAGTGCTGTCCGGATGATTACCGCCAGCGATAAGAAAACTGATGTAGTTGTGATCAATAATAAAAGGAATAGAAGTCAAACGACCTCTTTCGTAGTCATGTTTTTCGCCAAAAGAAAAAGCGCAAAAATTCCCTTGATAGCCATTGACGGTAATAGGATAATAGATTTCCTTAGGGTTCATAGGCATCTTGAAAGACTCACCTTCAACAGTCCACTTCTTAAACTCACCCGATTCAAAATCATCAAAAACAAGGCTTGGCTTAGGGTGATGATTACTAAAAATGATATCATCAACCATAATGTGATAATACTTATGAGCATCAACAATCTCTATGCTTGCCTTTTGACCGATAAAATCACTTACATCCCACGATGCTGATTGTAGATATGGCAGATTAAAGCCATGCTGTGAACGCACCACTTTATTATCAATGATTAAATTGATACAGCTCCGCGTAGGATGATTACCCCCTCCAATCTTAAAGTCAATGTACCGGTGTTTTATTCTGAATATAGGAGAAATCAGTTTACCCAAAATAAAAGCCTTGTTGCTATTGAGCGAACAGGCCAAATAATCACCTTCAACACTCTTTATCAGCAGGCTATCGCTAATATTCTCAATACACAAGGGGCTATCAAAAGCCTGACCTTGTACTTCCCATGAAGTATAGCTAGAGCTCTCAAAACTTTCAAAGATGCGATCTTTTTTATACAGAAATCTACTCTGTGCATCTAGGCTTTGACTCGCAGAGATAAAAAATGCAATTATGGCACAGCAACACAACACATTTTGAGACCTTTTAAAAGGAAAATATTTAAACAAAACACCAGACAAAGCCCTATTATTCTATTTATTTTTATGATTTTGAAAAATCAAAAATAAAGCTTTTATCTAGATTGTCATTCTGAACACAGAATTTCTTTTGAAATTATGCACCCTACAGACCATATTATACCCACGCTCACTGAAGGTTATCTGTAACTATATCTTTATTTAACTACTTCTCCCAATTATCCTTTCTATAAGGATAAGCAGGCTGCTCGTGATCATTGACAAGGTTTACTTGTGGTTCACCAGAAAAAGCATAACGAATGTACTTTAGATTTTTCACTTCGAGAGAACTTAAAACCACACATTCACCTTCTATTTTGGCTTGTGCCTTGCCCCAGTTGGCAACTTATCAAGTGGATGAATATTACTTGGGTCTCCTAAATCGATGGTATTGATTACCGACACAAAAGGTAAACCCTACCTACCCCACATTTAGCAAAGCCTAACGAGGGCTAGATGGTCAATAGCATTTGTAATGCGGGCTAGATAAATACACTACACCTTTGGGTTTGCTCAGAGTTGTTTGATGAAACAAGGTTCATCGCAGCTAATTCCCCATCCGCAATGCTTATATCAATCGGAATGCAATTCCCTACATTTAAGCACCTTGGATTGCAAATCCAAGGTAACGGGAGCTATCCCAAAATCAAAAAAAGGAACTATCTCATCTCAAAACGCAACAAATAAGCCCAGCCTT
>DHQI01000099.1:715-43237 GCA_002408065.1 Bacteroidales bacterium UBA5342 | reverse complement strand
GAATATTATTTAATATACCGGATTTCTTTTTCGTCAACTATTTTCCCTGGTTTTAATGAGCATTTAAAACACCCGCAGGATCGGGCACACGGTTAGAAGTCGTTTCGGCATCGCCATACCAGTAAACACCTACGCCATAAGCCATATCACAATCGGTCCAGCTCCACACTTCCATATCCAGTTTCAAAGAGCTGGAAAAAGGCATTCCGTCAAGTGCACGGGTACGCGTTTCAGTGCTGTAACCCTGAGTATTTCTTTCATATTTTACGGTTTTACGGTTCAGCTTATTGTAGACATTACTGCGGGGCTGAGCGTGGAATGGGTGCTCATAAAAATCATTACTCATCCCCCCCCAGGAATAACCGTAGTAATCTTCCGTTCCGGTGCCAAAAAGCGAAGGAAAATCTTCACCGTCAACCCATATCTTTTCATCACCTTCGCCCCACCATTTCTTCACGGGATTGTAAATCGTTAAGGCATCACCCACATACACACCGCGACCTTTTAGGGTCACATAGTTCCAGTCGGAATATGGACGTGTAGGCACCGGGGTTTGTCCGCGCCAGGCCGCATTGAAATACATGCTGTTATCCGTCCAGGTATAATCTCCAACAGTTGCTTTCATTTCCAAATTGATACTTTCAGCTCCTAAATTAAGCACTGAAACCTTAGCGTTCTCTTGATAAGGCATTACCCAACGGCAGGACATAGTACCATCTTCGGCTACGTTGCGGTACCATCCTTGATAAGGGTTTAAGCCAATGCCCGAACCAAAGAAATCGCCGATAGGGCACCAAATGGTCGGCTGTCCGTCACATTCCATTTTTAGAATTACAAAACGCATCACTAAAGAATCACTATAGTCATTCAGTTTTAGCGAAAGCTCACGCACAGCGCCCGTGCCCTGAGGTAAATCAAGGTTTTTTTCTTCCTGAGATGCTAAAGACGCTTTGAGCTGAAGCGGCTCTCCTTCGGTCGTGTTTTTCGGATTCAAAAGAGCCTCACACACCTGTTCTATTTGCGGCTGCGCCTTGTTATAATCCTCCATGGTGAAAGTTTTTACGGGCGTGCCTTGAGCATATTCACGGTAAGTGAAGACATAAAAGAAGGGGCGTTTGGTCACGGTAATTTTACAGCTTTCGGCATAAGGAATAGGAAAAAATGACACCGCAGAACGCAAAGATTTATGCGCTAATGGAAAAGGGAAAAACTCTGTTCCATTCAAAAGATCTAAGACATTACCTTCGAGTACAGGTACGGTATCACCGTCTAGGTAAAACCGGATGAGATAATCGACACCTTCCTTAGGATTTTTGGCATTTCTCAGTGGCATCCAGGTACGGACAATGGCCCCTGGCCCCTGGTGGTCCATCAATACCCATTCTTTTTCACCATTATTTTCTTCAATGCGGATAAAATTGCGGTCTTTATCGTTAGAATTGAAATCTTTATTGATAAACCAGCCCACACTATCTTCGGGACTGACCGATGCCCGGTTGTATGAACTCGATTGCTTCAGACGAAAATCCTGCTGTGGGAAGTTGGTGATAACATCCCGGTTGATCATTTCATCCAGCAGTGAGCTGATAGTAACTTCATTGTTTTTTGAACAAGAGGATAATACCAACACCAATAATAATAGCAAGCTTGTTTGACAAAAGTTCTTCATTTCGTTTATTTGTTTTGGGTTATATTAATTTGATTTATTCTTATAAAAATTAAGAAGTTGTTTCATTTCTTTCACTTTATCAGGATATTGATAATATAGATTGGTCGTTTCGCTAACATCATTTTTTAAGTCATAGAGCTGAGCCGGAGGTGCATCAGCAAACATGATTCCTTTTTCTACTAGCAGATCAAAATTGTTGTTCAGCTTAGTAACGCTATTGTACCCCACATCGGCATACCCCAAATCATCGGCCATAATGACGATGATGTTTGGACGCAGATTCTCTTGTGCGTTGATAGAGAATAAGCCTAGGAAAATACAAGTGCAAAACAGAAGCGTTTTTTTCATATTTGGTCAGTTCATAATATCAAAAAAGCAATAAAAAAGAACTCCTTTGATTATTATGCAAATATTAAAAAAATGAAGTGCCGATTCTGTTATATTTCATTCTTTAGATATTGTTTTTCTGTCTGGCTTTTGTCAAAAGAGGAGCAGACGTGAAATTCTATTAGAAAATGAGGCTTATTCCACCCGTCCAGGTGCGCGGGTGCCACTGCCTTTTTTGATGCCTACATTGAGGTCGCCGTATTCGGTGTGGGCGGCTTCCACTACTGGCATTAGTTCGCTTACTTTTTCGGGATAAGAAGCAATGACATTATAGTTTTCGCCAGGGTCGCGGCTCATATCGTAGAGCTCCATCGCTTCTACTTTTTTCTTCACTTTTTTGCCTTTTGAACCGTCTTTCCCTGGTTGTGCATCGTAGGAATGGTAAGTGTGTGGCAATACTAGCTTCCAGTGCCCTTTGCGTACCGCATTCAGGTTGTTTTTTTGAAAATAATAAAGCAACGTTTCTCTTGGTGTTTGCGTAAAATCACCCTTTAACAGAGTGGAAACATCTAGCCCATCAATTTCATTTTCGGACAATTATCCGCCTGTAAGTGCGGCAAACGTAGGTAAAAGATCAATAGCACAGGCTAACTTATTACACACTTTGCCTTCGGGCACTTGTCCGGGCCATTTAATGATGCAAGGCACCCGCTGTCCGCCCTCCCAGGTGGTCAGTTTTCCTTCGCGCAAGGCACCGGCCGATCCGGCATGATTACCATAATTGAGCCACGGGCCGTTATCTGTAGTAAACACCACAATGGTATTATCGCTAAGCTTATTCTCTTCCACAGCCTTCAGTATTTCTCCTACCGACCAATCGATTTCCATCATCACATCACCATAAAGTCCCTGTTCACTTTTGCCACGAAACTTATCAGATACTCCTAAAGGCACATGCCCCATCGTGTGTGGCACATACAAGAAAAACGGCTCATCAACATGGCGATTTATAAAATCCACTGAGCGTTCGGTGTACAAAGTCGTCAGATCGTTTTGTTCTTCCAGGGTCGTAATGGTTTTCAGCATTTCATTGCCTTCCATCAAAGGCAGTTCCGGATATTTTGAACGCCATTTTTTCTCAGAAACCAATTCTCCGGTTTCATTGGTACGTGGCCACATATCGTTGGAATAAGGCAAGCCAAAATACTCGTCGAAACCATGTTGTAGCGGAAAGAAGTCGTGCTTAGAGCCCAAATGCCATTTTCCATAGCAAGCCGTAGCATAGCTCTGATCCTGAAACATTTCAGCCATAGTATACTCTTTCGCATTTAGCCCTGTTTTATGACTAGGCATCAAGGCCATAGATATGCCTATTCGTTTAGGGTAACAGCCCGGCATCAGCCCGGCACGCGAGGCACTACAAACCGGCTGTGCTGCATAAAAGTTGGTAAAACGCATCCCTTCATTGGCCATCTGATCCAGATGGGGTGTTTGAAAACCGGTAGCACCATAGCAACCCACATCGCCATAGCCTTCATCGTCGATAAAGATGAGGATAACATTGGGTTGGGCGTTTTTCTTTTTCGCTTGGGTTGTACTAATGCCAAAAACTAAAGGTAATAAGCTTAGTAAAATTAATTTTTTCATTATAACATTTTTCAAGTATCAGAGGCCAACATAACTCACCTCTTGTTAGGGAATTTATAAATGAAGCACCGTATCATCTCCCATAAAAAGGACTTCAAGTGCTAAGTTTTCACCGATCACTTTCACTACAAACTTTTGAGGCTTTTCCGGGAAATCCATAAAATCATCCTTTTCACATGACAAGGCTAAAGTATGATTCTTTTCGGTATAGTTCAATTTGATTTCTGAAAAGACACCTTTTTCGTAAGCGTAGGACTCATTATCGTCATAATAAAGCGTGAATTCAGCATCTTTTCCCGGATATATTTTCAATATCACAGGCTCGTCGGTCTCCTGCGTGCTGTATTGCACCTTAGGGCCAAGCGGTAATATCGTTCCTGCTTTTACAAAGATAGGCGTTTCATCGAAAGGAGCCTCCACCTCAATCGTCTGCTCTCCTTCTACTTTTTCATCATTCCAGAAATTGTACCAAGTGCCTTGTGGCAAATACACGTCCTTGTTGCGCTTTTTGTATTCGGTCACAAAAGCCACCATCAGCGATTCACCAAAAAAGAGTTGATCTTTGATTTCCCAAGTCTTTTTATCCTCAGGATAATAGTAAACCAAAGGACTCATCAAAAGTTGACTTTCTTCTGTTACCTTTTTAGCTTCGGAATATATATAGGGCATCAACTGATATCGTAAGTCAATGAATTTGCGCGCCATCGCCTCAAACTCCGGACCGTAATTCCAGATCTCGGTATTGGATTTATAACCGTGAATTCTGAAGATAGGACTAAAAGTGCCAAACTGAAACCAACGGGCCAGCAGCTCTATAAATTCCGGGTTGGTATATTGGTCGTCAAAATCGTGATTGATAGATTTTTTATCTCTGAAGAAGCCCCCGATATCGTGTGTCCAATAAGGAATACCGGCCATTGTGAAATTCAGCCCGGCAGGTATTTGCTCAGCTAACTGCTCCCACGAAGCCTCTACATCGCCCGACCACGAAGTCACGCCATAGCGCTGCTGCCCGGCATAAGCCGAACGGGTCAGGTTAAAAACCCGCTCATCGGGAAATTCCTTGCGGCGCCCTTCATATACCGCTCGCGTCACTTCCAAACTATAAGGGTTTTGCACCAACTTATAATTGCCAACAGCCGTTTCTACATCGGTATTTTTAACGCCCTCGGGCTCTGTACCATCCAACCAAATAGAGTTGACACCTATCTGAAACATAGAATCGCTCAGCATACGGTAAAAACCCTCTCTTATCTTAGGATCATAAATATCTACATCCGGACTGCCTTCTATTTTACGCAAGCCATACCTCTCTTCTATAACGCCGTTATTTATCGCCGGCCAAACAGAAACCATCAGCTTAAGGTTCAAATTCTTTAGCTCATTCACCATTGCCTTAGGATCGGGATATTTGGCCCGGTCCCACTCCGGTCCTTTGGTGCCCTTAGGCCAATAAAACCAGTCTTGTACTATATTGTCGAATGGAATTTGTCGCTTACGCATTTTACGAGCATTCTCCAAAAGCTCTTGTTGGTTATGGTACCTCTCGCGGCATTGCCAAAAACCATAAGCACTTTTAGGGAAGAGCGGTGCTGTACCCGTCAGTTGTTGATATTCAGCGATGACCTGCTGAGGGTTATCACCAACTACTACATAGTAATCGATGGTCTGGCCTTGCGTACTGCTAAATACCGTTTTTCCAAAGTCGGGAGTATTGTAAAATAGTTGTCCAGGGATTTTTGCACCTTTATTTCGGTACCCTATCTTGTATGCTTTACCTGCTTCTAAATATTTTTTACCCGAAAAACGTCTTGGCACCCAGATAGTAGAATAGTTAATCACCTCATCGCCATCGATACTAAGCATAATATCGCCACGCATACGCCCCTCATTATCACTCAGAGCCAAAAAGGTATATTCACCTGTTTGCTCGGGTATAAATATTATTTCTCGTGTATTATCAGCAACTTTTTCTTTGCCAATATGCGATGCCACATCTTCTTTTTCGCCTTCAATTTTCGTTTCTTCAGCTTTCGCTAATGCGATTTCTGTTTCTGGGAAAACAATTTCATGCTCGGGACTATTAAAATCCGTCAAACTATAATTGTGCCAATAGATACCGTAACCCTTGGTTGACACTATAAAAGGAATGGCAATTTCCTGATTGAACTGTTGCAAACGGATCGGCACATGTTTCCAATTCATAATACCGCTCTGGAACTGGCCTAAGCCATAGAGCGCCTCATCACCAGCCACAAAAGCCTGTTCTACTTTATGCTCAGCCGCTTCATCAAGATTAATAAGCCCCTGATCACTTTCCTTAAGCAGCTCTTGTCCCTTGACGGAATAATAGCTGAGCGTTCCATCGGCCAAAATCCTTACTTTCAGTTCTGATGTGGCAATGGTGAGCACATCCTTTTTTGTTTTTACAGAAAAAGAAATATCCCGAGGATCAAGTACAGTGACAAAATCCGGCAAAGACGATGGACCGGCCTCAGGGAGGTATTTCTGTACGTGGACGGTGCTTTCATCCACAATGTCTATTTGGGTAATATGGTCTTCAAAATTAACCCTTACACCATTGGGAGATTTTTCCACCTTGTAGTTAAAACCGGAATTGCAAGCTCCCAAAGCAAGGCTTATCAGCACTAAAACAAAAGACTTTTTCAAAATCATTTTAGAACAAAATTTAAAGGCTTGTTTTAATTATAATAAACGATTATTTACTAAAGTGGACACAATAATTCCCCGAATATAATTGCTCCCCGAAAAGAGGAAGACAAATATCTTTAATAATCGTTTTCTAAGCTAATACTATTTGGTCAATGATTGTTACATTTCAATCAGACTAACCTTATTCAACCATTACTATGGGCAAAGGTAGTACCACGTAAAAACAATTGTTAGCGATATTGCGTCATATCGTAGCGTTATTTTACCCTTATAGCAAAGCATTCTACATTTCTTAGTGATAATTTGAAATCCAATGCTGATAAAGGCTATCCATCTCTGCGACCTTTTGAGGCAGATCAAGGGACATATTTTGAGTTTCCGTAGGGTCAGTACGGGCATTATACAGCTCCCATTGCGCCCGAAGACCATGTTTGACGATTTTCCACTCGCCTGAAAAAGCCGCTGCCCCTTTATTCCACTGCCAAAACAAAGGACTATTGCGCTGATTCACCTCTCCCCGCATAGCTGGTAACAAACTCTGACCCCGCAATGGCGTTATCCTATTCCCCTTATATTCCGTAGGATATTGCGCCCCGCTGAGCTCCAGCACCGTGGGCATTAGGTCGATAAAATGGCTTTGATAGCGCGATATGGCATTGGCCTTGATGTGACCGGGCCACCAAGCTATAAAAGGCGTATTGATGCCCCCTTCGAAACTATAAGTTTTATAAAAACGAAAGGGTGTATTGCTCACGTTAGCCCAATTTTCACCCAGAGAAACCCAACGTTCCATACTGCCCACACTTGCAGCATCGTTGTCATCGTTCAGGTGAACCACTTCGGCCGAAGCGCCATTATCCGACATAAAAAACACAATGGTGTTATCCATCATATTCAGTTTTTCGAGCTGATTCAGCACACGACCAATGTTCTGATCCATACGGTCGATCATCGCAGCATAAACCTCCATCTTGCTGGCTTCAAACTCTTGCTCTGCCACAGAAAGACTCTGCCAGGGCGTATGCAAAGCCTGCGATAAACGATAAGTGGAATCGACAAGACCACCAGCCAGTTGACGTTGATAGCGAGCTTGACGTATCTGCTCATAACCAATATCGTACATGCCTTTATATTTCTCAATATCTTCGGGCCAAGCCATTAGCGGATCGTGAGGTGCCGTGTAAGCTAAATAAAGAAAAAACGGTTTTTTCTCAGCTTTCGCTTCATTCATATAGTCCAAAGCATAGTTGGTGAAATAATCGGTGGTATAAAAATCTTCTGCTTCCGGCGTATAAGGATGATAACTAACACTATCAATACACCAATGCCTTTTATTTTTACGAGCAGGTCGAGGCTCAGCTTCGCGCTGCTCTCCGGGATTAAAATAATTACAGCAGCCATCTTTCAGGCCATAATAATGGTCAAAGCCTCGGGTATATGGGTTTTCCTTGCCATGGTGCTTGCCCGACCAATAGGTCAGATAACCCGCTTCCTGCAAAACCTCACCCATCGTTACTGCATTCCTTATGGGATTCGAGGGGCTCTTATCATAGCCGCAATCGTGCGGATACACGCCGGTAATCAGGCTGGCACGCGAAGGAAAACACTTAGCAGTATTATGAAACTGCGTAAAACGCATGCCCTGATCGGCCAAACGGTCAAGGTGAGGTGTCTTGACTTCGCTACCATAGCAGCCAATATCGGACCATCCCAGATCATCGGCACAAATCACAATAATGTTTGGAGGCACAGTTACTGCTTCTTTTGGCGTACACGAAAAGAATAGCGAAGAGAACAGAATTAACAACAATAATAGCATTATGTCTTTTTTTTAAGTAGAACTAATATTTCCTTCTATGATTATACGTTTGTTTACAGGTGAATCTTTAAGCAACACAGGTACAATCTGATAGTGAGCTACTAAGAAGCTCAGGTAAGACCTTTTATTATTAAAATTCGTGTCATTAAACTCAGCGAAGCTGCTCTATCAAATTCATGCAATTATTGTAATTCGTAGAGAAAATACACTTTCTTATTTCAATTATATGTGCTATAGAGTTTTACCTGTAATCTACCGTATAGTCTTTTTCCTTCTTATAAATCATTACAAACCAAGTCTTATTCTAAGTTGGTTCACCTTACCGTCCGCCGGATTCTTGATATGACGTGTATAATCTTTGGCATACAAAGTGGATAATGAAGGATAAGTGATGGCCAACTGCGTATAGCTCTCCCAAGCTTTATCGTAGTTATCGATCCATATTTTCATTGCTCCTTTATCATTATTAGCTTCGGCTTCGGCCAAATAAACCAAGCTACGGTATATCTCGTAGAGATGCAATCCGTACTTTGAGGAACTGATCGCTTGTATGCGCGTCTCATTATCGGCCCAGCTTATTTGCTCTGCCAAAGCTACTATTTCTTTCCAGATTTCAATAGCTTCGTCTTTCTGTTTTAGATTACGTTGTTGCTTTTCGGGATCTGAATTCACATTCGGACGCGGCCACCCGATGCCCATATCGCGTGTCCACTGCGGTGTCATATCCCTGAAGGTAGAATTGCGTCCCCTCACCACCGCCTTGGCTGACAGCAAACACAGCTGTCTGAATTTCAGAGCATCGGCAGAGGACAGCTGCAATTTTTCCTTAGCATAACGCATAAAAACAGCCTCTTCGCTTTGCGCCGGATCGTGCGCCCATTGTGCCATTACCCAAGCATTCAGATCACACCACATCTCATTGTTTATGTACGGACCGGCCCAACCGCCACCCCGCGACCAGGTCCACACGCCGGCATATAAATCAGGACATCTCTCTGTAAATTCACGCAAACTATTGATTTTCTCTTCAGGCATACGAGCGTGCTCCTCGAAACCTTCAATCACCCCATTAGCGATATAGTTAGGATAAGCTCCCTTGCCCTCGTACTCGCGAGCGCATTGCACCTCTATGATTTGCTTATGCCGCCCCTGGCCAATGACTTTGCTAAAAGGATTGGCACGGTGAAAATCCCCTTCGCAGTGCTTCACACTAATGGTCAGGTTATCGTGCGGTTTCACTCCATCGCTTACCATCTGATAAGTCTCAGCATCAACATCAAAAGCATACCAGGTGCGAAAGATGACTTTTTTATTACGCTTTACGCAAATCTCATCCCGCAAAAGCTTCATTAAAGGAATAATGGTTTTCTCCGGATTCTTTTTATCCTTTATGCTTCCCTCGTGGAAAGGGGCATCGTGTAAGTAGGTCTCACCAATGCGCACTACTAAACCATCCAGATCCGGGAATTGAGTAAAGATTTCATCTATTTGCACCTTAAGCAGACTGATAGTTAGGGAATCCTGCGGATCGCCAAAGCTTTCCTGAATTCCATATTTCTCTATTAAACGCTTAGGAAATAAGACCAAATCGGACATCGCATATATGGCCATTCCTTGCTCCTTACAAGCCTGATGCATTTGCCGGATCTGAACAGCCTTGGCATCGACCCAAGCACGCTCTTCGCTGCCTTGCGGCAAAATATCGGGACTTAACGATTCCCAGTTGATAGCCAAAGCCGGTGATTCAAACAAAAAATATACTTTGCCATTGTAGCCCGCTTCTTTGAGGTAGCCGGGACTATTATATGCTGATTGATATGGTAATTCTCCCGGATTGTGATGCACCATATCCAACACTAAAGGAGCGGATGTTTTATCTTCTTCCTGATCAGTTCCAAGAAGCAATCTCAGTGAAAATATGCCTATAAGAACAAAACAATACTTAATCTTTTTCATATTAAAGTCAATTACACTTAAAACAAAAACGCAAAACTAAATCTTGCTTATCTAGTTTTGCGTTAAATACTGTTCTATTTCTGTTATTTATTATTCAAAGTTAATTTTAAAAACGTGTGAGCTACTACCATAGCCCTCTTTCACTTGTATGCCTGTAGCCAGATAAAGATAGGCAGGCAAGCCATCCACAGAAAGCACCTGAGCCCGTTCCAACTTACCCATTTTTTTACCACGATAGACCTTAGCCTCGGCCAAGGCTTCCTTTCCTACATAATGCTCCAAAGATTCATACGCACGCTTGGTATCATTCTCCGGAAAATAAAGCCCATCCTCAGAACGCCACAGCAAACCGCCTCCGGCATTTCCCAAACGGGCACCAAAATCGCGACTCAACATATACACAGAATCATTCATGGCAAAAGCATAAGCATCTTCGATGGGCATATTCTGAGAAGTCACTTTGGGGGCTTGTATTTCATAAGGGCCTTCGAGCTTGTCAGACACCGCTACACCATAAGAATACACGTATCGTTTAGGATCATCCTTTCTGGGAACTACCGATTTATGGTACAACAAATATTGATCTTTAAATTTAATTAAGCTAGGATTAGACACCCCCAATTTAGCCTGATAATTCCATAAGGTAGAGTCCTGCGGGCGGCGCAGCACGGTACCATCTGCTTCAGCACCTGCAGCCGGTCGCCAATTATCATTTAAATCATCGGCCACATACATTACAATACGTTGGGTTTTTAGCTCATCATTTTCGTTAACGATAAAACATAGCACATACTTATCATCGATATAATTGACAGTAGGATTGTGTGGTGAATTAAATAAACTATCCTGATCAGCTACAGCCACCCCTAGATATTCAAAAGGTCCCTCGGGGCTATCACTTACATAGTGCCCAATCTCGCAATCTTTGTACCAGCCACTAAAATTGGGGCGTTTATCTTTTGACCATTGTGCAGCATATAGGTGAACTTTTCCGTCCTTGCCGATAACCGGGGAGGAACCCCATACGTGCATCCCCTCATGTTCAGCCGCTATACCTACATATTCAAGAGTCATTTTTTGAGGCACATTATCACACGCACTACTGAAAAGCAGCAAAGCACTCAGCCAAAATATGGTTTTAAATTGTTGTATCATTTTTTTATTCTATCATTTCCATAGTCATATTAATAGCCTACTACCAATGGCAATATTACTACAAGCAGCAATACTGCCAACAGAAGTGAGAATAATATAAAGGAGTATCCAATTAGTTTTCTAATTCTGTAACGTTTCATTGTTTACAAAACTACATAGCATAGAACTGAGTAATGACAAAAAAAAGGACATTTGAATAGAAAATCAAGTCGTATTACACAATCTGCTAATTTATAAAATCATAAAATTCATAAAGCGCACTATAGCCTCGGGTAATTATCAGACATAATATAGCACATATCGGTCATTATGGTGAATTAATTTCTTAAACTGACGGAAATGTTATAGTTTAGTAAGTAAACAAATTATGATATATGACTATGCGGTTATTTGCAGGTAAACAATAGACGAATAAAAACATTTACAATCAGACTCGTCATATTCTTACCATGAAACACTCGAATAGCATGAATTTGATTGAGCAGCTTCGCTGAATTTATTTTATGAGTATGCGGTAGTTTGCCACAGAAAAGTTGAATCATTATGTGTAGTTAAAGCTGTCAATAGGCTTCTGATAATCTTAGTCCTGAAAGGACTTAACTTGAATAACCACCAGTGCCCGCCTGCTGCCGAAGCTTTAGCGAAGGAGCAAGCCGGTGGTATGCAGTACTAAATCAATCTCATCCCTGAAAGGGGTGAACATTGAGAGGTTAAGTTATTAGCATGTTAAGAAGAAATTGAAAATAGTTAGTATGCTACAAGTAACTATTGGTGTAATAATAACAATTTGAAAAAGAGCCGTTATTTTTTAACAACGGAAAAAACAGAAAGAACGGAAAAAGTTCGCTTTGCGAACTTTAAATTTCCGCTTCTTCCGTTTTTTCCGTTGTAAGCTTTATTCGTGAATTGTAAATCATATATTCTTTTGATGCTTTGTGGCACACTACCGAATAGTCGTAATTTATTTCACTAATTTTAAGAAGTAAAGGTCTTACCTAAGCTTCTTAACGTCTCGCTATCAACTGATATCTATGTTAAGTAAATATCCACCTTTAAACGAGCGTATAGTCATATTATGATAATATCAAGATCTGTTTTTATCATCAATATATCATTCGATTTAATACTATAAAAACTCAAATTCATATTTTCATATCTTTGTTAAGACCATTTATAATAGCTACAACTATGCGATCATTAATAATTAGTTTCTTATCCCTTCTTACGTTACAGCTTTGGTCCAACCACCTTGTATTTGATAACTCAGCGAATACTACAGCTTTAGAAGACAAAATAATCTATGCTATAGAAAAAGACAGCACTGGTTTTTTATGGTTGGCCTCTGGATACAACCTTACAAGGTATGATGGCTACAATCTAAAAACCATAAACTTAGAAAAAAATAAATATTCAAGGATTAACACCCTGGAATTAGACCATCACAATCAGCTATGGGCAGGTAGCGGCAACGGACTATTCTCTATTGACTTAGAAACCTATGAAAGCACTCATCACAATAGCTTATTAAAAGAAAAAGAAGTCCGGGTTAGATACTTAAGCTACAACGAGAAAACGAATGAACTATGGATTGGCTCGATGAAAGGCTTATACATTTTGAATCTAAAAACTAAAGCAGTACAACATTATGAACACCAGAAAGATGAAGCCAATTCTCTCCGTCATAATATAGTGAGAGCCATCTATTGCGACAGGTTAGAAAACAACTGGATCGGCACCTATGATGGCTTATGCATCTTCAACAAAAGCAGCAATAGCTTTGAATACGTTAAACTCTCAGAGCACCGAATTAATGAACCAAAGAATGAACTGATATTGGCCATAAACAGACATCCCTACTTTGAAAACAAAATACTCGTTGGAAGCACAAAGGGACTTTATGAAGTTGACATTATCAATAAAAAAATTAAAAAATTAAATAATAACACGAACAATACGCTATCCAATAACAATATCAAGGTCATTGGAGACCCCATAGGAAATATGATACCACTAGGTACCGACTGTGGCTTGAACCTCTACGCCCCCGAAAGTGACAGCTACAACACCTACCTTTTTGATCCGCGCCACGACAAGAGTATTGCAAACAATGTGATATGGAGTATCTATAAGGATGAGAATAACACCTTTTGGTTTGGAACAGACAATGGCTTATCATCCACCAACGTTTACCGTAACGATTTTGAATTTAACAGACTTAACAATACTGAAATTCAACTCACCGACTACCACATTTCATCAATAGTTGAAAGCAAAACCGGATTACTACTAGGAAGCAATAATGGCATTACAAAAATCGACAAAAGCACACAAAAAGTCTCACAAATACGCTCAATAGCCGGAAACCCATCATCCCTGTCTAATGACAAAATTCAAGATATCCATATCGATAAAGATGGTATATTATGGGTAGCTACTAACGAAGGCTTAAATTACAGGTTACCCCATGAAAAAAGATTTCACGTACTGGTTCAAGGAGATGGTAAACTGAACTTAAAATCCAATAATATTGACTTCATAGAAGAAAGCAATGATGGGAGCATATGGGTAGCTACCTACTATGGTGGTGTAAGCCGCATTATAAAATCAAAGAAAAGCCCCTATCATATTTCTGAGATACAACACATCGCCATCAATAAGTTGAATTACGATTCTAAGTTTATATTTATTGATCACAAAGACAGGGTTTGGATAGACACCTATAATATGGGGCTGTATATGAAAGAATATGATAATGGTAAAGTAATCAACAAAAGTCACTTTCCTAAGAATATAGTTCAAGGAAATATTACATCAGCCATATCATATAACGATGGCGTGCTCTTTGCCACTAAGAGCGACCTCCAATACTATTTAAACAATAAACTCTCTTTTATTGACTTACCCAACCATATTAACAAAATCAGCAACCTCATCTGTGATCGACAGAATAATGTTTGGTTCACATCCAGCAAACAAATTCACAAGCTGACATTGAAGGATGACAACTACGATATAGAATCATTCAACCTAAAACACATTTCAGAATTTGGCCATTTTATTTCGGGTTCAATAATGATCGATTCCAAAGGATACCTTTTAGTAGGAACAATGAATGGACTTATCTCATTTTTACCATCACAAGTAAAAACGATAAATGCTAGTAGTAATGTTCAAATAACCGATATTCAAATCAATGGTAAGAGTATTGAACCACATATCCCTATCAATGATAATATAAGAGTTGATAAACAAATCCATCTCTGTCAGGAACTTCCCTTATACGCCGACGACAGGCACCTAAAGATCAGTTTTTCATCACTAAAATATCCTGAATTGCAAGCCAATAGTTACTCTTATAAGCTTGAAAATTTTGACAAACAATGGCACACCGTAAGCTCGGAAGTAAACTCTGTCACTTACAGCAATCTAAAAGCCGGCAAATATCTTTTCACTGTTCGTTCTATGGATGATTCAGGCAAAAATGTACTATCAGAAAAGTCTGTCACCTTTTATATGAGTCCTCCTTGGTACGCCTCTCCGGCAGCGATAATAAGCTATATATTATTCATTATTCTAACGATAGGAATAGGAACAAAAGTACTGATTGATGAACGTGAAATAAAACACATAAAATCTCTCAACAAATCCAAGTTACAATTCTTCACGAACATTTCGCATGAATTTAAAACACCGTTAACGCTTTTATTGCTTCCTCTACAAAACACGAAAGACGCTGATTTTGAATCTCCCGAAAAAATGAAAGCCATTTTCAATAATGTACAACGTAATGCTGATCAATTAAAAAAACTTATTTCAGAGCTCATGGACTTCCGAAAGATTGAACAACAAGGCCAGATTCAGCTACATGTAAAGGAGGACAACATTATTGCTTTTACAAAGCATATTTTTAACAGCTTTGAAAGTCAATTTAAGGGAAAAAACATTTATGCTTCATTTGTATCACGCAAGGATGAATACCCTTTATACTTTGACCACAACAAATTGAACTCTGTTATTACAAACCTCTTATCCAACGCTGTAAAATTTACACCTAAAGGGGGAGAAATATCATTAAGCCTAAAAGACGAGGATGGCAAAATAAAAATAGTAGTCGAAGACAGTGGTGTGGGGATATCAAAAAAGCAACAAAAACTCATCTTCGAAAGGTTTCACCAATCACACAACAAGGTCATCAACGAGCAAGGTACAGGAATAGGCCTTTCATTAGTAAAAGACTACATAGAACAGCACCAAGGACAGATACAACTGGAAAGTACACCGGGCGAAGGAAGCAGATTCACCATTACCCTGCTACAAGGCAAAGCTCATCTTCCTGAAAAAACAAAATTTATCAGCTCAGAAAATACGGCACCGGCACAACAAACCGGCACAACACCTGATATATCTAAAGAAAGCATTCAGGAGAAGCTCAATCTTGAGGGCAAAAAAGAAATTCTGGTGGTAGAAGATGAACTGGAGATACGTTCATACCTGGCAAGTTCTTTGCAGAGCAATTACAAAGTTTACGAAGCCGCTAACGGACTGGAAGCCGTTGAACTGCTCAACAGCCATAATATTTCATTAATACTATCGGATCAGATGATGCCGGAGATGGATGGTATGGCACTGTTACAGCACGTGCGCAACGATGTAAAACTGTCTGACATCCCTTTTATTTTCCTTACCGCCAAAACAGAAGTAGAGGACAGCATACGAGGCGTAGAGACCGGAGCAGATGCCTACATAACCAAGCCTTTTGAATTGGAATTTATTCAAGCAAAAGTCAAAAGTCTGCTCAAACTAAGGGATGAACTAAAACAGAAGTATTCCAACAGCTTTTTATCGCAAAGTGATAACGAAGCGATTACTTCACAGGACGAAACCTTCTTGAAACAGGTCATTGAAATCATCGACAACAACATCAGCAACACTGACTTTTCGGTAGATATGCTGTGCCAAACCTTCGGCAACAGTAACAAGACGATGTACCGTAAAGTGAAGCAACTCACCAGCCTGAGCCCCGTTGAACTGATTAAGACGATACGTCTCGAAAAATCTATTAAATATTTTGAAAAAGGCGGATACAACATATCTGAGGTTGCCTACGAATGTGGATTCTCTGCACCACACTATTTCAGCAAATGCTTTAAGCAGAAATATGGTCAATCGCCTAAGCAATATATTGATAGTCATTGTGGAAAGAATAAATAACGCTGTCCGATTTCTTCATACTTCTGTCCAATCCTTTGTACTTTCTTAGTTTTAGAATATTGACCTTTGTATAATAAAAGTAAGAATGCTCAATCACAATACATCTGAGCAAGAATACAAAACACTGTTACGGTTAGATCCCTATGTGTAGCCATGCATAGGTGCTACACATAGGATTTAACTGAAGTAAAAAAAATGCCGCATTATTGGTTTGTGCGGCATTTTTTCATGTACTGAGCCTATCGCCGGAGTGCCCCCCCCTTTTAACAGGCTAAACATCCCCAAAGGTAATAATCGGACAAAAACAAGCACAAATCTTACCCTGAGTCTACATGTCTTAAATAGACCCTCAATTGACCGATATGTACAATCCTATCCTTATAGAGATATGTTCATTTGTGCCGAAGCATTTTGAAAATAGGTCATACACCGACCTTAAATCCAATTTTAAACACCAATATTTAATGAAAAAATTACTCTTATTAATGACCTTCGGGTGTATGTTTGGGCTTATCACAGCCCAGGAGAGCATAACATTGACCGGTAACATCAAAGACGATACCGGCGAGGCTCTCATTGGCGTTAACATCACCGTGAAAGGGCTGGCCATCGGCTCTATCTCGGACATTGATGGTAACTACACCATTGTAGTACCCAACAAGAAAAATCTGATTATGCAGTATTCATTTCTGGGAATGGAAACACAAGAAGTGAAACTTGATGGCAAAACCGTGATCGATGTTGTTCTGCTACCCGATGCCGAGAGTCTGGACGAATTAGTCGTAGTGGCCTTTGGCGAACAAAAGAAAGAGAGCGTTCTCTCTTCTATCACGACCATTAAACCCGCCAACCTGGAGTCGGGCAGTCCTAACCTGACCACAGCGCTGCAAGGTTCCGTAGCCGGTATGATCTCTTACCAGTCTACCGGAGAACCCGGCGAGGACAATGCCGATTTCTTTATCCGTGGTGTCACAACGTTTGGTTATAAAACCGACCCGCTGATCCTGATTGATGGTATAGAGCTCACCTCAACTGACCTTGCCCGCCTCAACACCGACGAAATAGAAAGTTTCTCTATTATGAAAGATGCTGCTGCTACTGCCCTTTACGGTGCACGTGGTGCCAACGGTGTTATTTTAGTAACCACAAAGCAAGGGGTAGAAGGTAAAACAAGAGTGGATGTGCGATTGACATCTTCCATAGCTTCGCCAACCCGCGAAGTAGAATTTGCGGATCCCATCACCTATATGGAGTTACACAACGAGGCTTTGAAAACGCGTAACCCACTAGCACCGGAGATGTATAGCAAACAAAAAATTGAGCGTACCAGAGCAGGTGTAAATGAATATATGTATCCGGCTACCGACTGGTACAACATGCTGTTCAACGATTATGTAATAAACAACAAAGGAAACATCAGCCTGAGTGGTGGTGGCAAAAAATCCAACTTTTATGTGGCCGGTAGCTATTCCAACGAGAATGGACTCTTAAAAGTAGACGAACGCAACAACTTTAATAATAACGTCAAGCTGAACCGCTATTCTTTGCGTTCCAACATTAATCTGGATCTGACCGATTTCACCAAACTGACCGTGCGCTTTTACGGATCGTTTGACGACTACAACGGTCCGCTAAACGGAGCAAGTGCTATTTACAATACGGTGGTCAATACCAACCCCGTGCTTTTCCCGGCTTACTACCCCGAAGAGCAAGGCGCTGTGGGCAATTCGCACATTGCCTTTGGCAACTACGATGCCGGTGGCTACAACAACCCTTATGCCGATATGGTAAAGGGATACAAAGAGTATCAGACTAGTAATATGATGGCACAGTTTCAGTTGAAACAAGACCTGTCTAAAATCACCAAAGGACTGAGTGCCCGTGTAATGGGTAATACCACACGCAAAGCTTCTTTTACACAGAACCGCTCATATACTCCATTTTACTACAAAGCTGTTAATTACGATTATGATACCAACACCTATGACTTGGAAATTCTAAATGAAGAATCGGGCGATCCTACACTGAGCTACTCACAAGGTTATCCTAGTGTCAGCAATACCATTTATCTGGAAAGTGCCGTAAACTACAACAGAAGCTTTGAAAAACACGCGACCTCAGGTATGTTGATTGGTATTGTACGTGAGAGTGTGGCTTCGCTTTCAGAAAGCAATAGCACTAACCTGACCAAGTCTTTACCCTACCGTAACCTTGGTCTCTCTGGTCGTTTTACCTATGCCTATGCCGACAAGTATTTGGCAGAGTTAAACTTTGGTTATAACGGTTCAGAACGTTTCTCGGAAGAAGAGCGCTGGGGGTTCTTCCCTTCGGCAGCTCTGGGCTGGGTAGTCTCTAACGAAGAATGGTTTGGCGGCCTTAAAAACACCGTTAAGAAGTTGAAGTTCAGAGTATCGTACGGTTTGGCCGGTAATGACCAGATTGGTAGTGCTGACGATCGCTTTTTCTACCTTTCGAATGTTAACCTTAACAACAGTAGCCGCGGCTATACGACAGGTGAAGACTATGGTTATTACCGTAACGGAGTCTCTATTTCGCGTTACGAAAATGAAGATATTACTTGGGAAACCGCTAAGATCCTGAATGCCGGCATTGAACTTAGTATGTTTGATGGTCTGGACATCCAAATAGAATATTTTAACCAGTACCGTGAAAACATCCTGATGGCACTCTCGTATGTGCCAGCCACCTTTGGTTTGCAAACCAGCCTGAAAAACAATACCGGAGAAGCTTCCAGCGAAGGGGTGGATATGTCCTTCGACTATAAAAAACATTTTGGTAAATGGTGGGTATCGGCCCGTGCCAATTTTACCTATGCTGTAGGACGTTACGAGGTAGTGGACGAACCGGATTATGTAGACACCCCCTGGTTATCGAAAAAAGGACAAAAGCTAAGCCAGCAATATGGTTTTGTGGCCGAGCGTCTGTTTATTGACGAATACGATGTAGCCAACTCGCCTACCCAGTTTGGCGATTATGGCGAAGGCGACATCAAATACAAAGACATCAACGATGATGGTCAGATTAGCGATTTGGACAAAGTCCCTATTGGTAACCCTACCACACCGGAAATCAATTATGGTTTCGGTTTTTCTACCGGATACAAGGGTTTTGATGTCTCTGCCTTTTTCTCCGGTGTGGGCAACCGCTCGTTCTGGGTTAACCCTTCAACAATCACTCCATTCCAAGACGACCAAGGCGCTTTGCTCAAAGTCATTGCCGACTCACATTGGTCTGAAGACAACCGCGACATTTATGCCTTTTGGCCACGTCTATCAACTGAACCCATTGAAAACAACATAAAAACGAGTACCTGGTTTATGCAAGATGGATCTTTGCTTCGCTTAAAAACCATCGAATTTGGCTACAGCCTACCTAAAAAGATGAGTGCTAAAGTAGGTATCGATAAACTACGTTTTTATGGCAGTGCCAATAACCTAATGACCTGGAGTAACTTTAAACTTTGGGATGTGGAAATGGCCGGAAATGGTTTGGCCTACCCTATTCAGCGTCGTATCAATCTTGGTCTGCAAATAGGTTTCTAATCATAAAAAAACAGAAAAATAAAACTGATGAAAAATATCTATAAAATATTGTTTGCTTTAGCACTGACGTGTAGTGCTTGCGACTATCTGGACTTATTACCAGATAATATTGCGACCTTAGACGACGCTTTTATAAATGCCTATGCGGCCGAAGAATACCTTTACACCTGTTATTCTTATTTACCTAACTACCAAAACCCTAACGCGAACCCCACATATCTGGCTTCTGACGAGTGCTGGTCGGAGGTATCGGCCAACAGTATGCCGGGCTATGGTGTCACATTGAGTAGTGGCGGACAAAATGTATCCGATGTTCTTTATAACTACTGGGCCGGCGGCAATGGTGGTAATGCACTCTACCAAGGCATACGCGATTGTAATACCTTTTTGGAAAAGATAGAAGAAGTACCCGATCTGGAAGCTGCAGAGATGCGCCAGTGGAAAGCCGAAGTGGAAGTACTAAAAGCCTACTATCATTTTTACCTGGTACGTATGTATGGTGCAGTATCCATTGTAGATGAAAATCTGGCCATCAACAGCGGACCAGACGAAGTAGCCGTCAAGCGTAATAGCATCGACGAATGTTTCGACTACATCACCACTAAAATAGATGAACAATACGAATACCTGCCCCTTTACATCGAAGAGCCGGGAAGCTATATGGGACGCCTGACGCAACCCATTGCGTTAGCCATCAAAGCCCGTGCGCTAATCACAGCCGCCAGCCCGCTGTTTAACGGTAATGCTGATTATGCCAACTTTGAAGATGGTGATGGTAATCGCATACTGTATTCGGAATATGACCTTGAGAAATGGAACACCGCTGCCCAGGCTTGTAAACAGGCCATTGATGCCGCCGAATTAGCCGGACATACCTTGGACGTCAGTTATGCTACAGGCGAATCGGTAGCTGCTGAAGTACAATTGCAAATGAACCTGAGAGAACGCATAGTAGGACGCTACGACCCTACCGTTATTTGGGGAGCAAGAGCTATGTCTGGCACACCGGGCAAAAACTTTATGGCGCGCTTGAACGAAGACTACCAATATGCCATCAAAGCCACCATCGGGCCTACCATCAAAATGGCTGAAACCTTCTATTCTAAAAACGGCGTACCTATTAGTGAAGATAACAGCTATGATTACACTGGACGATACGAAATGAAAGAAGGCGACTTCTTCAGTGCTTCGTATATAGAACCCGGAGAAAATACGGCGGCTTTAAACTTCGATCGCGAACCCCGCTTTTATGCCTTTATGGGTTTTGACCGTGGTGCATGGTACCTTCAAGACAACGGACTTTTGTCCACCCCAACTTATGTGCACGCTAAATCAGCCACTGCCACTAATGGTGAGTACGGTAGTTTTTACGGCGGTGATTTTTCTTATACCGGCTATTATCCTAAAAAACTGGTGCATTACAAAAGCTACAGTTCCGGTCAGGGAAGCGTGTCATGGTGGAATTTCCCCTTTCCTGTGATCCGTCTTTCGGACCTCTACCTCTACTATGCCGAAGCACTTAACGAATACAACAGTAGTCCTGTTCCTGAAGTTTACGAATATGTAGATAAAGTAAGAACAGCCGCCGGACTAGATGGTGTAAAAAACAGCTGGACAACGCACTCAAACAACCCGACTAAACCCAATACCAAGGCGGGTATGCGCAGCATCATTATCCAGGAACGTGCTATTGAGCTGGCCTTCGAAGGTGCCAGATACTGGGATGTAAAACGCTGGAAACTGGCCAATCAGGAATTTGACGGTGTGGTAAAAGGATGGTCTGCCTCAGCCACTACCGAAGAGGAATACTATAAACTTGTCAATCTGGACCAAATGGAACATAACCTGAAAGATTATCTGTGGCCCATTCCGGAGTATCAATTATCAGTGAACCCTAATCTGGTACAAAATCCGGGTTGGTAAGCTCAAGTAAAATGATGATAAAAGAACAAATTATGAATACATTATTTAAAACAATAACACTGGCTTTACTTATCCTATTGAGCGCTTGTGGCGAGGAAAAGATATATGGTCCTATACAAAACGATGGCACAGCTCCCGGGCAAGTTAGCAATCTCAGTTATGAACCTCAGCTAGGTGGTGCTATCATTAGTTACACCATACCACAGGATGCTGATTTGGCCTACATCAAAGCGGTATACGAAATCACCACCGGACAGGTAGAGGTTAAGGCATCTCACTACACCAACAACCTGACAATAATGGGTTTTGGCGACACCACAGAGCAGGAAGTAAAACTGTATGCTGTAGACCGTGGAGAAAATGCCTCGGAAGCAGCCACTCTTATGGTGAAACCAGATATACCACCGTTGTACTGGGTGTACAACGACATTGACTTTATCAATGACTTCGGCGGTTTCAATGTAGAATGGGAAAACCCAACAGAAGCAGCTCTGAGCTTTTACCTGCTTAACTACAACGATAGCGCGCAAGGCTGGGAACCGATGGATGCCTATACCGTATATTCAGATTTGGCAGAGTACACCCTCAAAGTACGTAACCGCCTAGACACCATGACCTATGGTATGTATGTAAAAGACTACTATGGCAACAGTTCCGATACGCTGGTACAAGTAGTAGAACCATTGTTTGAAGAAAGCATTGATAAATCAACCTGGAAAAACCATCCACTATCTACCGATGTAGCCATTACCAATATGGAAAAAATGTGGGATGGACCAGATGGATCTGGTGCTTGCAAAGGAGCACGTGATGGTTTTGACTCGCCTCAGTATTTCACCATCGATTTGGGAAAAACAGTACAACTAAGCCGCATCCACATAGACGGATGGGGCAACAGTGCTGCAGCCCATTACAACTGGTCTAATCCAAGCCACTACCGTGTATACGCCCGTATGGATGCCCCTACCGACGATAACCTGGAAGGATGGGAAGAAATAGTAGACCACGTAGTAGAAACGCCATCAGGAGCTTATCCTCCTACTCAGGAAGATGAAGAGCTGGCCGAACAGGCTTACACTGCTGAGATTCCATTAGAAATGATGAAAAATGTGCGTTATCTGAGATTTGCCATTGTGGACACTTGGGCTTACGGACCATACGATACCCGTACCTGTCCGCTATTCCAAATCAAAGAGATTAACCTTTGGGGACTTGATAACATTGAATAATAAGCCACTAAAAAAAATTAAACTAATGAATAAATCAGGATTAATATATGCCCTTGTCTGTGTCTTGGCTTTTGCCTGTACTAAGCCCTCAGAAATGCATCAGGAATGGATCGAAGATGGTGAACAAATTTATGCGCCTAAGCCCGAAGAATTGAACGCTTATGCCGGTCAGGATCGTATAATTCTGGGCTTCAGAGTTTACAATGCCGTAAACATAGCACAGTTCCTTATAGAATACGATACCGTTTCCAGCTACTACAATTTTGAAGACTATCAGACCAACTACGCTATGATTACTACAGAAGATGGTGTAGATACTTTTGTTAACGTCGACGAGGTATTGCCAGGGTGGTCTTTTGTAGAGATAGAAATCAACAACTTAGAAGAAAAAGCGTATACTTTCTATGTCTCTTGTCTGGATGCGGATGGTAACAGCTCACTTTCACAACAAGTGTCAGGGACTTCGTATGGCGAATTCTACCTCTCTAACCTAAACAACCGTGACATAGATCAAATCACAAGTATAGGCGATACCACCATCATAGCTTGGGGAAATGTACTGGATGGCTCGATAGGAACAGCATTGAAATACACGAGTTCGGGAAATGTTACTGTCGAAACCGTGCTTTCGCCTTACGCTATGGTGGACAGCATTTTTGATGGCAACAGCGCCACGATGCAATACCGTGCTATGTATATCCCCGAGACCTATGCTGTAGATACTTTCTATACAGATTGGGAATCGGTAAGTCCTTAACAATAAAACGTGGTCCACATTTAATTCAAACAATTAAATAACCAGAACATACTACCTCGTAATACTGATATTATGAGGTAGTATAAAAAGCATTATCGCTTATTTAAGTAGTCCATCAACAGCAGCAAGCTTGCTTATTACATATCAACTACTTAAGCATTTTTATTGAGAATAAACATCTTCTTTTAACTCTAAACAACTTTGTACTATGAAAAAAATGATTCTATTTATCGCTGTTAGTCTAATAAGTCTAGCACTCAGCGCAGAGACCATTACCTACTATGTAGAAACTACGGGTAGTAGTGAAAATGATGGTCTTTCTATCGAAAATGCCTTTGATTCAATAAGCACAGCCATCGATTCTGCTACAGCTGCCTACGCGACTGATAATGCAAATAATGACTTCATCATTGAAGTGGGTGCAGGTACCTTTACCGAAAGTGGCTTATCTATCAGTAATGTATCAGTAAGCATTAATGGTCAAGGAGCTAATGCTACCATTTTGCAAGGTACTGAGACATTATCAAGCACTGGTAAACAAGTCTTCACCTCATCAACCAATGTTGTGTTCACCTTAAATGATTTGACCGTAAGGAACTATGGTGCTGCCATCGGCACAAGCTCAGGACTAGCCCTTATGGATATGAGAGGTACAAGTCAGGAAGTCAATGCCAACAGGGTTGTATTTTCTAACTTCACAGGTACTTTCGGGACTCTTACAGCGCTAAAAAACGGGAACAAAGTCAATTTTAACGAATGTACCTTCCAAGACCTAACAGCTACCAACAACACTTCTTGTTTCCTTTTATTTAATGGTTCTGCGACCTTTAAAAACTGTATGTTTATTAACTGTGTCAGAGAATATACGACTAATGTAACAGCATTCAAAGGTGCAGTGCTATCGTATGAGAATGCTAACGCCTCTACTATCATGGTCAACTTCACCAATAATACTTTTATAGGATGTGGTATTGTTAATAACGGGTACACTATAGCAGCACGTCAATGTGTTATTTTCAGCAAGTCGAATATGACCTTCACTAACAACCTAATGATTGAAAGTAAAGCTGCTGACGCCACCGACTTTAATGACATAGTAGCGTATAACGGATACACCAGCCCTTGCTCAAACAATATCTTTGGCTCTATCGCTCAAACAGCTTTTCCATTAGAAAGCAATTTTATATCTGATACATTAACAGCCACTTCTCCAGAAATTGATTTTGTAATGGATGGCACTGAAATAGACTTTGACACCACAGCTACCGGCCTTATATATGCCACAGCTATGGGCGACTCGGTAGTAGGACAAGCCACAGATTCAACACAGACCACATTTGACATCACCGGTACTGCCAGAGAAATCCCCGGTTGCATTGGTGCTGTAGAGTATGTTGAAGATCCAGGAGGTCCTGTAGAGCTTATCAGCAATCAGAATGAAGTGATAAAACTCTACCCTAACCCTGTACAGGATATTTTGTACATTGATGGTGAAATTTCCAGCCTTACGCTATTCAACACCTCTGGTCAGGTAGTACGCACTCTTAGCGTACAAAATGGACAGGTAGATCTTAGCTCATTAGCTAAAGGCCTCTACTTTGCCAAGTGCCAGAGCACTGCAGATGGTAATATTTCCATTGAACGCATCATTAAAAAATAATATCCTGAACTCAGTAGTTGACTGAACTGCATAAAAATCTTTTTTGAGGTTAAAGTTTTTTGAATAGATTCTTTGAGGTCTTCTACTGAGTTCTTTTTTCAGTTTTCTCACCTTTAAATATTAGCATTATGAAAAGATTAACTCTGTTTATTACTGCCTGTTTAATGAGTTTTGCACTCAGCGCTGAGAGCATTACTTACTATGTAGAGACCACAGGTAGCAATACCAACGACGGGCTCTCTCTTGAAACGCCATTCGACTCTATCAGCACAGCCGTGGCAGCTGCTACGGCCGCTTATACTGCCAATGCAGAAAACAATGATTTCACTATCAATATTGGCGAAGGCACATTCATTGCCAACAAACTAAGCATCAGCAATGTGACTCTCACCATAAACGGACAAGGCGCCAATGCCACCATTCTGGAAGGTGCCGAGAGTTTGTCTACGACAGGGAGACAACTCATCTCGAGCTCAACGAACATCAGCATTAGCCTCAACGACCTCCACCTAAGAAACTATGGTGCAGCTTTAGGAACAGCCGGTGGTCAAGGGCTTATGGATATGAGAGGCAGCAGTCAGGAGATTACGGCTAACCGCGTGGCATTCTCTAACTTTATCGGAACATTTGGCACCATTACGGCCATCAAAAACAACAATAAACTGACTTGTAACGAATGTAATTTTATTGATATTACCACCACCAATAACTCAAATATCTTCTTTATTGCCTCTACCGGTTCTGTGACTATGAAAAACTGTATGTTTATCAATTGTGTCAGAGAATATATCAGTGGTAATGCCAATACAACAGGCATCCTCTTACACTGCAATCAAAATAGCAGCAGCGTACTTGTAGATTTTACCAATAATACCTTCGTAGACTGCGGCATTGTGAATAGTGGCGGTACCATCAGCAACCGACAAGGACTCATAATGAGTAAATCGAACATCACCTTTACCAATAACCTGATTTGCGGTAGCAAAACTGCCGAAGCAGCCGACTACAACGACATTATTGCCTACAACGGCCCTTACACAAGCCCGTGTACTAACAATATACTTACAGCCGTAGCCACCGAAAACTTTCCTCTGGAAGGTAACTTAATATCACCAACACTGGAATACAACTCGGCAGAGCTCGACTTTGTGCTTGAAGATGACGGCCTGACATTGCATTTCGACACTACAAGCAATGGTCTTGTTTACGCCACTGCAATGGGCGATTCAGTTGTTGGTCAAGCCCTGGCCAGCGTACAAACCGCGACCGACATCAAAGGTACCATCCGTTCCAACCCCGGCTGCATAGGGGCTGTTGAGTATGTGGCTTCCGGAGCTAAAACACCTCAGTTTATCACTTTCGAAGACTTTACCAATGTACGTTTATCGCAAGCAAGCCCCATCACACTGATAGACACTGCAAGCTCAGGCCTTACCGTCACCTACACCAGCTCCGACGATAATATAGCCACTGTAAGTGGCAATGTGGTGACTCCTGTGGGGATAGGTACCGTAACGATCACTGCCAAGCAAGCCGGAAACGATGAGTACGAAGCTGCTCCTGAGGTCTACCAAGATCTCTACATTGGTGCAGATACAATAACATATTATGTTCGTGCCAATGGCGACAATTCAAACGATGGTTTAACGGAAGAACGAGCTCTAGCGACACTACCTACAGCAGCTAGCTATGCCGTAAATGACGGCGTGTCCCTCGTGTATATAATCGACGTAAATGATACCATTACCAATCAGAGCTCTTCTAGTTTTAACTTTTCACGTGAGGAAGATATCAAAGTAGTCATTAAAGGTAGCAGTGCTGCGCAAAGCGTTTACCAAATGAAAAATGATGCCGGTTTTGACTATGTGGTACAAGATAAAGGTCGTGGAGCTGGTCGTGTTTTCCAAACCATACAAAATGCTGGCACAGGGAGTATTTCTCTTGAAATAGAAGATATGACCTTCCGTAATTTCGGATTTACCAATGACAATGGTGGCGCTTTATTCAATCTAATCTACAATAGTAAAGTTAATGTGACCATGAAGCGATGTAATATGGAACGAGGAATAGCTCGCTCCGGAGCATTAATACAAGCAACCAATGGAGAAACTTCTATCGTATTGGAAGATTGTTATATCGGTGATATGACAGCCATCAATAGAAATGTTAATAATTCACCAATCACACTATCTAAAAACACTTCATTCAGTGCAACTAATTGTGTATTTTCACATTGTGTAAAAGCAGCTGAACAATGGGGTAGTAATAATATTGATTCTACTATTATCCAAGGTAATGTTATCTCATTTACGCCAAGTACTGATTCTACATCCTTGATATTAGTAAACAACACCTTCATTGGAGATAGTGCTTTGCGTACAGAGCTTGCATTACCACAATCTGCCGTAATGATACTAGATACAGTAAATGCTCAATGCACTATTGCCAATAACCTTTTTGTAGGTGGATCAGCAACTACTACTGCAGCATATTACAGTATTTATATCCCTGAAGCACGCACAGCATTTGGCGACAGCACTAATAATGTCATGAGCGCTCAATATGGCTTTGTAGAAACTGACAATGACATCTTCCCGGGTCTGGCTTACAATGATGTGGAAGTTGCTTTCAGAATGGACGGTGCTTACCCTGAGATTTTTAACACTAAAAGTGGTGTAAATTATGTGATAGCAGAAGGTACAAGTGTATCTGGTAAAGCATTGGCAAGCATTGCCCCAAAGTACGACATCGCCGGCAACGAGCGTAACAGTAATCCAAGTATTGGAGCATTCGAAGCTGGGAATGAACCGTCGGCCATCAAGGACGCTGAGGCTTTGAAGCAATTCAAGATCTATCCTAATCCTGCATCCGATATTATATATATTGATGGTGATGTGACACAAATGGCTGTTTACAACCTGGCAGGACAATTGGTTTACACCGCCAAGGTCGCACAACAGCAAGTAAATGTAAGCACACTTAAAAAAGGCATTTACATCCTTAAAGGAACAGATAAAAACGGAGCGATGTGTGCACCTGAAACACTCATCATAAAATAATATTCCTGTTCAACACCATACAAAGCCCGGTAGATAATCTATCGGGCTTTTATAGGTATAAGTAAGCAACTTTTTGAATATTGATTTAGATCCCATATAGATGAAACAGTATAAAAACAATGATTATACGTTAGTTTACAGGTAAAGGCTGGAAGCCTTATCTATCTCAGCCCAAGGCATCGCCTTGGGTATAAAACGGTAATTTTAAAACAGAGCCCTGTAAGGACGATTTAACTGTTTTTTTCTAATCCGCCCTTTCAGGGCTCATATTTAGCGCTTTGTCTTTTTCCCAAGGCGATGCCTCGGGCTGAGATAAGCCGCACTTCTAGTGCTCATTGGCTTTTACTATAAGCTACCGTATAATCATAAATAAAAACTAAACATTCATACCAAATGAAACTTTTACAGACATTATTCATATTTTTTATCTCCTTATCCATTACGAGCAATGCTCAAACAGCCATTATGTTTTTAGAAAACAATAAAGGCATTGAAGAAGACAGCCTCGGTTCGGTCGTTTTATGGGAAAACCAGATAGAAGCTTATGGCGATGCCACACAAAGTGTATCCGCCTTAGGTGGTGAACAGATGCAAGAAAGCTACCCGGGAAAAGTAAATGTTGGTTTCTACAACGAAGGCTCGCATATGATACTAGACGGGACAAATGAGTTTATTAAAGACAATTCCTTCAGTGTGTTTTATGTAGGAAAAGCCACTCCTACCAATAAAGGCTGCTCCTTAGTGGGCAACTACGTCTTAGATGGATCGTGGAGTAATATCTCCGGTTTAAGACTTATAATGAACACCAGCGGCACTATAAAGCTTCATTGGGGCAACCCTTATTACCATGATGTCGATTTGGGTAAAATCACACACGGAGGATATTTCTTTATTGGATTCTCGATGGACGAAAACCGCAACTACAAATATTTTGACAGCACCTCAGACATTTTCATCACAGGTACACTGGACAAAACCATTACGCATAATGATGACGACTTTAAATTCAACATATTCAGCCATATTGATGGCGAACACAGCGAAGCAACAGAGGTGGTGGAATTTTTAATGTATGATGATGGTTTAAACGATACTGATTTTCAAGCTCAGTATGACAGATTGGCTAAAGACTATGCCGACCTGGTAGAATCAGAATTTAGTGTAAAAGAAGTATCTCCTTCAGAGAAATTAAACATCTCTAAAAATGCAGAGCTACAAATCACCTTTAGTTTGGCCGTTGACACCAACTCTGTTTTACCGGAAGTCAGCATCAATAAGGGAGAGATAACACCTTCAGGAAAGTGGGAACTAAAGGAAGCGAATGTACTCACCTATAAAAACTCTGAACCCTGGCCATACGGTGCTTTAGTATCGGTAAAACTAACAACAGGACTTACATCTACCGACAATATAGCCGTGGACATCGATGCAACATCGGAGTACATCTACCTGGTGGAAACAGAAAACAATTACACCTACGAAAAAATAGAACTTGATGCCATAGCTACTGTAGACTATCCACAGGCCGGACACAAATTACCCTTAAAGATGGTGCTTCCTACCAACGTTGACGGGAAACTCCCTATCCATATCTGGGTACACGGCGGCGGTTGGTCAGGCGGCAGTGCTGCCACATCCAATGCTTCTTATTCGCCACACGACACCTATTTGGCTGAAAAATTAGGCATTGCCACCTTGGGAATAGCTTACCGCTGTACAGGATCGAGTGGTAAATTTAACTTAGCAATGGAAGATATAGACGCTGCTTACCAATGGGCTATAGCTAATGCTGAAAAATATAATTTTGACACCACCAAAGTATTCTTTAGCGGAGGTTCGGCCGGTACACCTCTGGCGGCATTAGCTTCGCAACGTTATTCGTCTGTCATCGGTTTTATCGGTTTTAACGGTATTTATGATTTCTTAAATGATGCTGGTAACTCTTGGGGACGAAACGACTGGTACGGACAAGAAACACCTACAGCCGAAGCCAACTCTGCCATTTTTAACCTTAGAGAAAATCCGCCTGCAACAATCGTGATGCACGGCGATGCCGACAATACCATCCTCTATACCCAAAGTACCCTGTTTGCTGATGCGATAAATGCAGCAGGAGGTCAGGCTGAAGCGGTCATCTATCCCGGCGAAGTGCACGCTTTCTTTAACCAAGGTAAGCAAGCCTACGAAGATGTCTTATGGGAAATGGTGCGTTTTATTGAAGAGATAATAGAGCAGAAAACCAACACTGCTTTATCAGCTGAGCAGGAATGTAAAGAACATAAAATCTATCCCAACCCAACGTCAAACCTACTGCATATAGAGGGAAGTGTGGATGAAGTAAGCATTTATGACCTATGTGGCGTACAACTATACAAAAGCCACAACAACAATAACAATAACCCTATAGACACGAGCCAACTCAATAGTGGCACATATATCATCTGTATATCAGACCATAATGGTAAAATGACCACCAGGCGGATGATAAAAGAATAATTTAACTCTAATAAAATTTTACTTTAAAATGAAGACTAATTTTTTGCTCATAGTTTCCTTGCTTTTCTGCTCTTGGCAAACGCAAGCGCAAATGACTTCGTGTAATGCCATTTTTTCCGAAACCTTTGAAACAAATGGTGGTTTACCAGAAGCTTGGGTAGAATACAACACCTCGGGCAGAGTTACGGTATCAAACAATCAATTGGTATTTAATCACAACAGCAGTCAGCCATCTGTTTATTATGATTTCACATCAGCATCGGACCATCTGGCTTTTTCGTTTGATGTTTCGGCCTCACGCAACTCTGCTAGCTGTGTGTTGAGCTTGCTAGCCTCAAGCGGGCAGTACCTGTCATCTATTGACATAGGCGCAAAATCTGCAAGTATTAAATATGCAACTACAATGGATGCGGGCAGTCCCTCAGGTTTCAGCCAAGGAGCACCTCAGATAGTGCTACAGAAAAACACCAGTTATACCCTTACCACGGTCATCAATTTTACCTCAAAAACGGTCGACTATTATGCTGATGGCACTTTGTTTGCCAATGATATTCCCTTTCTGGAATCGGCTAAGGACATGGCAAAACTAGATATACAGCTCTTGTATATGTACAGCAATAGTGGGTATTTTTATTTTGACAATATCACTTTAGCAATGGTGGAAGAAAACCGTTTGACACTGTGGAATAAAATCTCAGACGCGGAAACCCTTCTCACCAATGCCCAAAACAGTGACGACGACTATCCTCAGGAGGCCTTTGATGCCCTTATTTCAAGTCTCAACGACGCTAAAACAACAGAAGCTGATTGCGAGGCAACAGATGCTCAAATCAATACATCTATTGACAAGCTAGCACAGGCTATTCTTGATTTTGAAGATGCCAAGATACCGGAAACACAAAGCATAAGCATCAATGCATTGGATACCAAGCAAGACATCATAATGGTCGGCGGCGATATGGAACGGAATGCGCCTGCCGTGCTCAGTGCCCCCAACAAATACGAGATCATCAAATGGCTTATAATGGATATTCCCTTCAACACCTATCGTGTAAAATATGATAAGTTACAGGAAATGACCGAAGGGAAACTTGATCTTGACGGCGCCTATGCCGATCAGGTTAAAACGATGAAACTGATCAAGCTGGCCAACCCTGACATAAAATTCTATGCCACAATGAAATCAGACTATAATGGCTATAGTCAAGGCAACAGAAACAACCTCCCGACTTTCATCTACGACTATGCCTACGATAGTGAAACCGAAACATCCTCTGGCACCAAGTCCTTTGATGCTGTAAAATACGGCCGTTTTCTAGCTGACTATATCGAGTATATGAGTGATAATGAAGTGCCCATCACCTACCTGTCGACCTCCAAAGAATGGACACAAGTAATGACTGCAGCGCGTGCCAAAACGACCATTGAGACGCTGATAGACGAACTTAAAGAACGTAATATTGAGATGCCACTGATCATAGATCCCGGAGCGTGGTCTATCAAAGGAGCTTACAACACTGTAAACGCCTATGTAGCTAATGATGCAAACAAATACCTCTACGGTTATAGCACACACAATTATAACACAACGAACATAACTTGGTCCGATTTTGTAACAGCAGCCAATAATGCCGGGAAGGTGGCTTTTGATGATGAAAGTGGCCACGGTAGCGGCGGCCCTACCAACGGCGCTTACGAAATGCCGATCACCCAACAAATAAAAACATACAGCAAAAAATGTGATATGTACGAGGGGGGCATACAGGGCGAATGCTTCTTTGAACTATGGATGGGTAACTTTAGCTATGCCCGCCCCATTATGTTCTCATCTACCGAAAATGGCCGACGCATACGCTCCTATTACATAATGAAGAAATTTGCCGAAAACCTGGTAGGCACCAAGTATGTCAGTCAAACAAAGAAGTTGCTCGATGGTGTTTCTTCCACAGCTTTTATTAAAGATAGCTGTCTGGTATTATGGCTAATAAACACTACAGAGAATAACATTAGCGATGGCGAAGTCAACATTAGTCAACTCGGACTAAAAGAAAATATGGCTATAGAACACCACTACTGGGATTCCACTTCGGTAATTACCGGCGTAGAGAGCACCATTACAGCTTATGACGACGACTATTTCAGCATCAACCTGCTGCCCCGTAGTATCAATTGCTACATCATAAATCCCTATTCAGACGACAACCAAAGCAGCCTTTCTGTTCCTGCGACAAAGAGCGCTACCAATAACTTGCGTGTATACCCTAACCCAAGTACTGATGTGCTTAATATCTCATCAACAAGCGCCATAGAATCGCTTAAATTGTACAATATGAACGGACAGGAAATCGAATGCAGCCTTCACAATGGCAACAGCATTGCTACTTCGTCTTTAGAAACCGGACTCTATATTCTGCACCTCAATACGTCAACGGATACGTATGTGAGGGGTTTTATTAAGGAGTAAGCACAGTAATCAAACTAAAAGCCCCAAAACAGAAGTTTCACACTTCCATTTCGGGGCTTTTCAGTTTAGTTAAAGTGGCTATTAATATACCTGCACCTTTTCGCGTTGTAGCTGCTCAATGGCTTTTAGAATGAGTACATAGACTCCGGGCTTAACATTATCTACCAGGACATCTTCTTTACCATCAGAACTTAGCTGGCGAATAATACGCCCATTGATATCCACAACTGTGATCTCGTTTTTTATTGAAGGTTCCATCAATTTAATACTAAATGAAGATTTACCAGAATAGACATCAAATAGAGAAGCCTCGTCCTCCATCTCTTTTAAGGCTGACGGTTTTAGGTATAAATCCATCAAGGTCTGCCCACCGCTTTTTACTGAACCATCAGTCAGATCAATAGCCCCCCAGGAATTATATAAGACTAAACCATCTACTTTGTTTGCCAAAGCTGCTTCCAAACGGGTAAGCTCTACGCCCTCTTTTTTGGAGTGTGTCACCTCTGAGTCCCATACAGGTAAATTTTTAGCCTTAGCTAAAGCAATAAATTCCGGCCAGGAACTGTGATTAAAACCTAAGTTGTGGGTCGCTGCCACGGTCACATAGTTTTCGACATCAGTGGTGTTAAATACCTGAATAGCGGCTGGTATCCCCCAGGGACAAGGCCCTATCAGTTCCGCATTGAGGTCACTGGCGGCTAAGGTCGAATAGATGGTATTCATTTGGGCTACACTAAATGCCGCACCTGACTTGCCATCTTCATTAAAAGGGTTGATCCATTTACAATCATAGTTTTTATCAAAGTCAATGATACGATCTATCAGCTTCTGTGTAGCCTCTTCATCATCTTTTACGTCACATAATTCACCATTCATTATGCCGCAAGCAATACGATGCCCGCCGCTACTCTGAGCCGGATTGGCAAAAATCAAGAAACCTTCTTCCACAGCCATCTGGCAAAAATAGTCCAGAGCCTGCTTATTAGGCACCTCGTTTTCTGTAATAATTGGGACCCTGATACCATTGACTTGCATTGCTTTGAAACCTGCAATCAAGTTAAGTACCTGCGTAGGGGTCGATATTTTGTCCTGAATAAAAGCTTGCTTCACATCGCCCAACACGTAATCCATATCATTGGTATATATACTCGCTTGTCCCCACAAACAGAAGGGTATAAACAGCAACACACTCATTAACTTTCGCATCATCATCTTTTCAATTTTTTAAATTATTTTGATGATGTAAAATTAATACCTGCACTACTGCTATTCTAAAACAAATCGGTCATATAGATGGAGGAATAGGACAGTGCAATATTTCCAAGCAGCTATATCCACTATTTCATCTCAAAGCGCAACAAATAAGCCCAGCCTTTGCCTTGTTTCATACCGATGCGCCAACCTGGAACTTCATTGGCTTTATTGCCACCGCCGTTTTGCTCAAGCTAAAAAATGCCTTATTGATGAAAAAACGACAAATATTGCTTTTTAGTCAATAAGACAAACAAAGAATTGCAATAAACTAAAAATGAATCAATACTAGCACAAAATGGCAATAACTTTATAGTTATATAATGATAAACTTTAAGCTGGAACAAACTATTTTTTTAAGAACCCAAGGAATAAAATTAGCAGGATAACTGTCAAAGTACTTGAACGTGAAAAATATAGAATATTCTACGTAAGTATTCCAATTAAAGGAAATCTAAAAATAAAACGGTTGACAATTATTAAACCTTTTGAAAAAAAACACTCTAAAAGCTAAGTTAAACTGATTATATCTGGATTATGTATTCGAAAAAAAGTATTAATAACAACTTAGGGTATATTACATATTGTGCGGTATAATTATATAAAATGGAGTGTCTAAAAAACAAAATACTAATTTTAAACGAACAAATATGAATAATGCACTACTTTGGATAGTCTTGTTGTTAATAACAAGCCCTTTATTGTCTCAAACTCACGAAAAAAAGGTTTTAGAACCCGTTGGCAGGTATATTTATCAAAAGTATAATCGGGATTTTGAAGGAACCGATCATATACTAGGTGCGACTGGCCTTTCTGGTGATAGAATTTTGTCGTTAAGCAGCTCTGGGATAGCCATTATAGACTTCAATACAATGTCGATAGCTGGAAGTACAGATTATATCTCAAGAACAGGACGTGAAGGAGGTGCTGGTCGTGATGTTGCTATATATAAGGATACATATCTTTATATAAACTATCATCAGTCAAGTAGGCTTACTTCACATGGCTTTGGGGTCTCAAAGATTACAGAGGATGGAATAACAAGTATTAAGAGCATATCGGAAACCAATGTTTTTTTCGAAAAATTAAACGTGTATGGCGATTTTCTTTATGCGGCTGCGCACAACAAAGGCATTCGAATATACTCACTGGCAAACCCGGAAAATCCTACTTTAACAGGCTCGCTTACCGAAGGTTTTACCGATGTTTTTGATATGGTTTTAAGTGGTGACACACTTTACGTTGCTGACGGAGGAGGTGGGTTAAAGGTGGTTGATATTACAAATCCAGCCAATCCAAAAATTGTTGCCGGTGAAAATACAACGACAGCTATGGGAACGGCACAGAATATTGAAGTAAGAGGCGGCCGCGTTTATCTGGCAAGTGGTGGAGCGGGTATTTGTGTTTATGAAAAAGGTGATTTATCCACTCGCAAGGTATATCCATTAAAAGGTTGTGCCGAGGATGTGTGTTGGGTAGGTGAATATTTAGCGGTCTCAACCTTTGGCGGAGTTTCAGTTTTTGAGATTGGTGAGGGTACTGAAGTTACACTTGTTGCTTCAGAAAAAACAAGTAGGTTTACTAATAAAGCATTAATTAGAACAGCTTTTGGTGTTGGCGCAGCGAATGATAGCACCTTGTTGGTGGCTGGCTGGGATGCCGTTGATTGCTACCAAATTAAACCATTGGCCGAATCCAGTGTTCCGGACATAACTTGCAGTACACAGCGCATCCGCTTTCCGGCAACAGGGGGTAGTGAAGAGCATTTTCTCGTTAATCAGGGGGGAGCTTCTTTAATTATTGATAATGTATCGGGGTTATCGAGTGACTTTTCCACGACCTTAACACCTCAATCGCTTGAGCCTGGCGACACACTTTTTTTCGATGTCACTTACGTAGAAGGTACAGAAAATGAAGGTCAGGTATTATTAATCTACTCTAACGATCCTGATGAAAGCCCACTTCCGGTACAAGTATTTGGTAAAACATCATCGCTGGATGCAGGTGAAGAAGTACCCGATTTCACACTTGCAACCTTCTATACAAATCCGGAAACAGGAATTTATTCAGAAGGTGAATTTACGCTATCGGAACAACGAGGAAAGGTTGTTTGGGTACAGATGTTTGGTACCTGGTGTCCGGCTTGTCCATCGGCGGAAGCAGACATGCAAAATACGATTATCAAAGAGTTTGCCGATAACCCGAAGGTTGAAACCTATGTTCTGAATGAAAATCAATATGATAGAGATCCACTGGACTGGATAAAAACATGGACGACCAGATTTTACCAACGTGGCCCCATGCTGTATGATGCAGACGGCACCGTTGGAGGAGATATTTTATCGCAACCGAATATTGGTGGAATGCCTTTTGGCCGTGGTTTTATAATTGATCAGGAGGGAAAAGTGGCTAAGGCTTTTTTCGGGCATCAGCCGCAAATGGCCATCGAAACCATTTATTCGCTTTTAGAGGATGAGACATCAATTTCGATCTCCGATTACCAGGATTACAGTGAAGTAATAAACCTATATCCCAACCCGGTAGATGAAAACTGTACCATTTCGTTTGAGACAAGTTATGCCGAAATAAAAGTTGAACTATACAACTTGGCGGGTCAAAAGCTATTGTCGAACGATTTTGAGGACACTCAATATATCAGCTTGGGCCTCAATGATATAAACCCAGGTACATATTTATTCCACATTTATTTCGAAGATCAAATTGAGGTAAGGAAAGTGCTTAAATTTTAAACCAATGAAAGATTTATTTATTATACTCATTCTCAGCTCAATTGCAATAATTACTTTTGGGCAAAATAGGAATGCAAAAGTTGTAGGCAGCGACTTGTCCCGAAATGTTCCTAAAGAGGGAGTACTTAGCAGTGGGTCAATTCCTGATATGAATGCATTTACAGCCGATGGCAAGCCCGTAAAAGTGAAGGCTTTGTGCGAGGGGAAATATACCGTGCTTGTTTCCGGCTGTTTAACTTGTCCCTTGTTTCATCAGAATTACCCTGAAATAGAGGCGGCTTATGCCGACTACAAAGATAAAGGCGTACAGTTTTTTTATTTCTATAAGGCTTTGCGTCATCCCGAACTTGATGGATATGTGCAGGCACAAAATATGTCTGAACGCTTTCTTCAATTGGCCGAAGTACGTAAAAAGCTGGGCACTAGAGTACCCTGGATTGCCGATACCATGGAAGATGATATTCGCATTGGCCTGCGCTCCGGTTCATGGTCGGTTTACCTAATTTCACCCGAGGGTGAAGTTGTTTATGGCTCAGGTAGGATCGACTCTCGTGGCTTACGCAACGCTTTGTCGAAGGCTGTTGGGTCGGTTACAAATCCAACCAATCCCAGCGAACTGGATTTGCCTAAAATTGCGCGACAGGGAAGGCTTGTTAACGAAAATACTGAACTGGGTGTAGCTCGTCCAGATGGACTGACGATTGTAAGCATTGTGCCCACCAAACCAGAAGAAACCTACTATGTAAAATTACGGGCGGAAGCCGACGATGCACTTCTTAAAACGGGTACAGGCAGGCTTTTTCTTGGCTTTTACCCCGACCCAATTCACGATGCGCACTGGAACAATCTCACCCCTCCCATGAAATACAAGCTTACTTTACACGATGGAGCTACCGCCGCCCCGGCAGAAGCTTCAGCAAAAAAAGGTGAAGGCGATAGTGATACAAAACCGCGCCAGTTTTGGGTGGATATTTCTTCCGAAAAACCATTTGATGAAATTAAATTAAAACTCGATTATTTTGGATGTACGCCAGAAATGTGTTTGCCTTTAACTCACGAATACACCATTAAAATGGAAAACGAAAACCGTGGTTCCAGAACCTACGGAATGAATAGAGGGAGGGCTGGCAATTCAATCCGTAATAACCGAGGAGGCTCACGAATGCAACGCCTTGATACTAACAAAGATGGTTCTGTTTCGTTCGACGAAATGTTCGTTCAAATGAAGCGACGAAACAGTAACATCAGCCAGGAAAAAGCACAACAACAATTTAACCGAATGGATTCGAATAAAGATGGTGTTCTTTCTTCTGACGAAATAGAAAATGCCCCGCAAAGGCAAGAAAATAGAAAAAGACCTGTTAACTAAAAAATAGAAAAATGTATAAATTTTCAATCGCCTTTTTCGTTGTAATATTACTATTTGCAGCAAGTATTACAAAGGCAGAAGACCACCCCAATATCCTGTTAATTATTGCCGACGATTTAGGCGTTGATGCTCTAAATGGGTATGATATAGGCACTGTATTACCTAATACTCCGAATATCGACCAACTACGCAAAACGGGTGTAACCTTCACCAATACTTGGGCGTGTCCCTCCTGTGCGCCCACCCGTGCAACTATGCTTACAGGAAAATATGGAGTAAACAACGACTTAAATACCGTTCCTGGGATTCTAAGTACTGAGCATAAATCTATTTTTAAAGAATTGGACGAACTAACAGATACAGCCTACGTAAACTGTGTGGTTGGGAAATGGCATGTTTCAAACATAACTGACATTGATCATCCTTACGACCATGGTGTTGATGATTTTATGGGAGTTATGGATTACGGTGTTGAAGATTATAGCAATTGGGCAAAAGTAGAAGCACATGAAAGTTCAACGTGTACCGAATATGCAACAAGTTATTTTACAGATTACGCGACAAGTTGGATTAACGAACAAAGCAAACCTTGGCTAATGTGGTTGGCACATGTTGCGCCACACACACCCTTTCATGTTCCTCCAAGTGAGATGTATACATCTGAACAGGTAAATACGAATTTGCAAAAATTTATTGCCATGATTGAATCTCTAGATTATGAGATCGGGCGCTTGCTCGATTCCATTCCTCAAAATGTATTGGAAAATACTGTAGTAATATTTATAGGCGACAATGGCACTCCTGGTAATGTATTGCAAGGTTTTCCAAAGCCCTTGGGTAAAAACACTGTCTATCAGGGGGGTATTCATGTACCTATGATTGTTTCGGGCTATGGAGTAACACGAATAAATGAAAAGGAAGATGCCTTAATAAACGCAAGTGATATTTATGCCACCATTGCACAAATTGCCCAACCCGATGCCTACCCTACGAACAAGGTAAACGACAGCTACAGTTTTAAACATTTGTTAAGTGGTTCCGATGGTACAAAACGCACTTATAATTACATGGAGTTAGGCGCCAACCGTAATATTCCAAATGATTTATATACAATTCGCGACTCACAATATAAAATTATTTATGATATCGCAGGAAACAAAGAATTTTTCGATTTGAAAACGGATCCTTTTGAAGCAAACAACTTATTATTAACTGACTTAAGCCCCGACCAAATCACTGCAAAAGTGGCTCTTGAGCAAGAAATGTATGCCATTAACGGAATATTATTTGAAGACGAAACTCCGAATGATAGTATCGTTCTGCCAACTAATAAATATGCCATTGTCGGAACCGGGGTAACAAATTCGTACAATAATTCAGGAGTGATTGATATGCCAAATCAGGGTGAACCATTCTACGGTCAAAACACCAATTATAGAGGGAATCTTCCATCCTATACCAACAATGGAGACGGTACAGTTACCGATAATGTTACGGGTTTAATGTGGGAACAAACAACCGATAAAAATGGGGATGGAGAAATAAATTATAACGACAAAGAATACTATGAAGATGCACTTGCAGGAGCTACCAGGTGCACTACAGGTGGATATACCGATTGGCGACTACCAACTATTAAAGAGCAATATTCGCTTATTATGTATTATGGTGCTGAACCCAGCCCTACAGCAACATCGCAAGGCACGGCTGTTCCGTATATCAATACAGATTATTTTTCATTTGCATATGGAGACCTTAATTCAAGTACGCACGGTCATACAACTGATGAACGCATTATTGATGCTCAATATGCCACATCTACCATTTATGTAAGTACTACTATGGGGGGTAATTCAACCATGTTTGGTGTAAACTTTGCTGATGGAAGAATAAAAGGATATCCGGCTACCGATAGAAAAAAATACTACGTGCAATATGTTCGTGATAATGTAGATTATGGAACAAATATATTTGAAGACAATGGCGATGGAACAATAACGGATAATGCTACCGGATTAATGTGGATGCAAAACGACAATGGAACCGAAATTTTGTGGGAAGATGCTTTGAGTTATGCTGAAAACTTTACTTATGCAGGGTATTCCGATTGGAGATTGCCAGATGTAAAAGAATTGCAAAGTATTTTGGATTATTCTCGTTCTCCGGAAACCACAGGTTCTGCTGCTATAAATCCACTATTTAATTGTACACAAATAACCAATGAAGCAGGTAATGCAGATTATCCTTTTTATATGAGTAGCACAACATTTTCATCGCAAACACCTACAAAAGGCACCCATGCTTGCTATGTTTCCTTTGGTAGGGCAATGGGCTATATGTCTAATTTTGGAGGATGGGTTGATGTGCATGGTGCCGGCTCGCAACGCAGCGACCCTAAAACAGGCGATCCAGCAGATTATCCTACGGGGTTTGGCCCGCAAGGAGATGCGATACGAATTATGAATTATGTGCGATTGGTTAGAAACACAGGATCAGTATCCGGGATTAATGAAGTTGAAAATAAATATCAGTTAAAAATACACCCCAATCCGGCATCGAATTCCATTACGGTTAACAGCGACAGAGTCATTAAAAATATTTCTATATACAATATACAGGGTGTAAGGGTTGTAAATATAAATATACAGGCAAATAGTACAAAGGTAAATACATCTCAATTAAACAATAGCATGTATATTATTAGGATTACGGATAATTTAGGGCAAATGTATGCAGAAAAGGTTTTTATTAATTAATGATAGTGGTTATGGATATTGGTTAATATCATCCTAATAAATATATTGTAATCTGTTATTTAGCAACTTAATTTAAAGAAAAGAGTTATAGATTGAAATCTGTTGGAAAAAAATAGAGAACGATGATGATCCAACTATAAGTGAGTTTGATTTTGAGCAATAATAAACTTTATAACTAAATTAAGTTTGGCATAGGTAATGGTGTTAAACGTAAGATCATGTAGTACAACGAAAATATTATTATGCAGCCCACACAGCTAAGCACATTTGCAAGTCGCACAAGCCAACGCACGACCAAAAATCAGAAGATTTTATCTGCCTGCTACCGCTTTTTTGCCGACCCTAAAAACTAGTTTTTTCGGGAACAGCAGTGCTTCGATTGAGCGGATTAACGATTGTAAAACGCTGATAATTAATTGATACTAAATAAACACCAGCAAACCCATCTACCCCTCGTTTAGCAAAGCGTAACGAGGGGTAGTTGGTCAATAGCATTTGTAATGCGGGCTAGCATCATCTGATTTTGTGTTTGGGACAGCCTCTTTGGCTATCCCAAAATCAAAAAAAAGGAACTACTTCATCTCAAAGCGCAACAAATAAGCCCAGCCTTTGCCTTGTTTCATACCGATGCCCCAACCCGGCACTTCAGTGGCTTTATTGCCATCTTCCAGGTGCGGACGATACAGACCTGGTGCCATTGGGAAATCCTCAATATTGTCTTGAATTGATTTGAAGTCCAAGCCATCTTTTGCGAAAAATATCGACTTACTCAGCGATGCTAACGAAGC
>DHQI01000099.1:0-451 GCA_002408065.1 Bacteroidales bacterium UBA5342 | reverse complement strand
GGTTCAGTATGCTTTGTAAAAGGCCCTTCGGGCTGATCGGCAAAAGCCACCCCCATCTTTGTAAATTTAGGTCCTTTTTTACCGTAAATACGGGAGCGGCCTTTGTTATACATCCAGATTTTATCGTCTTTAACCAACATTGCGGCATCATCGATACGGTAACTGTCAAACTCCGCTGAATCGGTGGATATTTCCAAAACAGGGTTATTCTCTACGCGTACAAATGGTCCGTCAGGACTATCGGCTACGGCCAAACCAATGGCTGTGATATCGGTGGTGGAGTTGCCTTCAAACACCAAATCGTCGCGCCCCGGCGTAGGTTTCACCGCCGTGTAATACATATAGTATTTTCCTTTGTAAACCAAGATGTTTGGGGTAAAGACCGAATGGCTGTCAAAAGCGTTCCGCTCGCCCACTTCCAAAGCCACACCTTGCTCTTGCCAAGTATGAC
>DHQI01000105.1:49934-57048 GCA_002408065.1 Bacteroidales bacterium UBA5342 | reverse complement strand
TCATTTACTAGTCCGTCACGATAGCGTAGGTTTATTTGCTTATGCTAACGGCGATACCATTAGTGGTTTGGGGCTTACTAACGTTAACATAACAGCAAAAAACTATGCCGGGGCACTTATTGGTTATTCTTATACTGACACTATTTATAATTGTTACACCAATGGTATCGTCAATGGAACGCAGGGCGTAGGCGGACTGGCAGGTTATAGCTTAGACACTTACGTTAAAAACTCGTACAGCTCGTGTGGCATAATAGCCTCAGCAAATGCCGGAGGTTTGATTGGCGAAAGCAAAAACTCAAACATCGTAAATTGTTATAGTACAGGCGTTATCATCAGCAACAACGCTGGTGCTTTTGTCGGAGCTTCATCAGCAACAAACTATAGCAGTTGTTATTACGACAGCGAGACATCTTTACAAAACACAGCTACAAAGAGTGGAGCACTTGCCGGAATCACAGCACTTAGCACTGAAATGTTTAGCGATCACAATAATTTTACCGGTTGGAATATCGGCATCGGGATAGAAGAGCAGCCTTGGCTCCCCAACCTGAACGGGCGCCCTTACCTCTACGGCCAATGCGGCGCAGTGAGTAACGGTGTAATGACTAATAGCGAAAACGGCTACAACATCAGCCACGCCTATGCCGACAGTGTAAAATTCCTTCCTGAAAACACCGGTATACGCTATCGCACCATTGCAGACTCTCTATGGCTCTTGCTTTCAGAAACCAGCGGCGAAGGACAAATCACCAGCAAGCTCAGCGGTCTGAGCAACGATGAATACTTAGTACAGGCTTATGCCCAAAAAGGCGATACCACCTTTTATGGCGACATGACCTTAATGACGCTTTTCACCTTGAGCTTTGAAGCTAACGGCGGCACAGGCACAATGCAAGACACGACACTAATAGTGGGTGACAGCATCGTATTCCCTGCTTGCACCTTTTCTAACAACGGCTTTTTACACGCAGAATGGAATACAAAAGCTGACCGAAGCGGCATAGCCTTTTCACCTAAAGGAGAATTTGCGATAGGCCATAGTGACTCTACTTTGTATGCTCAGTGGATGACGCCTTTTGCACAAGACGACTACCGCGATGGCATAGTGGGTGGCTCACGTGTAGAACTCGACTTAACAGTTAACGATACGGTGGGCGGCGTGCCTTACAACAGCATTTTTCCGATAGAAATTATTGCAAATGGCACTTCCGGCATTGTTAGTATTGAGGGCAATCAAATAATCTATGAGCCGCCACTCACCTTTTCAGGCCCTGACTTTTTTAGTTATTTGGTAGACTACAACGGAGCAGTAGATACAGCAGAAGCTGTCGTACTCGTCTTCGATGCACCGGGCAATATGGTGAATGCCGACTGTTTTATCGATATGCCTAAATATGAATGGTTGGTAAATAGTGCTGAAGTAAGTCCTGAAAACGACATTAATGTATGGACAACACCTCTGGTTGGTGATCTTTATGGCGATGAATATCCGGAGATTGTAGCCAAAGACGGTAATGGATTCACAGATAGCCGGGTTTATATTTACAAGGGAAGCAACACCCCCCTCCAAAGCGGTCGCAGCAATTTCAATGTGACCACCTACAATGCAGCAGCTACAACTATGGCTATTGCCAAAGTAGAAACAGCCGGAGGACTTCGCCCTACACTCTTTGTGGCAGGAACTAATCGTCGCATTTTCGCCTATAATCCTCAAAGTGGAGCTGAATACTGGCGTACTGCAAATAACAATGCCAACTACTACTGTCCGGAGTTAGGCAACAATGAAGGTGCTTTCATTGGTGTGGCAGACTTCAACAACGATGGAAATCAGGAAGTATATGCCGCCAATCGCATTTACGATGCTGAAACAGGAGTTTTACTCTGTAGCGGTTCAGATTCTACAGATATAGGCCATTTTGTATATGGTAGTCAGAAAAACTACGATAACCCAACACACCACATGATGCACACTGTAACGGGAGATTTTGATCGCAACGGGGATCTGGAATTAGCTGCAGGACGCTATTTGTTTGATGTTAATATATCAGGTGGTCTAATGCCAATATTAGCTCACTTACCGGATAGCGCATCGTCGGATACTAATATGATAGCTGATGGTGTAACAGTGGTGGCCGACATTGATATCGATGGTGATTTAGATGTAATAGTAGCTCACCAAACCACTTATCAGGATTTTTACTGTTACGTTTGGGATGGTCAAACGCCCACGTTGTTGGCAGAGAAACATATTCACAATGCTTTTGCCGATCCTACTGATTTCCGTTTTGCTGTCGGGATGCCATTTATCGGTGACCTGAATGGCGATGGAAAGCCTGAAATAGCTTTTACCACATCAAATCGACAATATGCCTTCTATTACGATAAAGACTCAACAGTATTACAGGAATATTATACCCTGGCGCATACCGACCGTTCTGGTTTTACAGGGCTAACATTATTTGATTTTAACAATGATGACATTGCTGAAATCGTTTATCGCGACGAAACTGACCTGCGCATTATTAATGCCAGCGGTATCAGTCACCATACAGGTAATGACACCTTGAATGCAGATGGCACCCCAATCCTTTACAACTTAGCCACCTACGCTTGCAAATCAAGTACTCAAAGTGAATTTGCGGTTGTAGTAGATGTGGATTTGGATGAGCAGGCCGAGATAGTCGTCACTAACGAAGCTTCCGGCCGACGTCTTAACATTTTCGAGTCCGGATCTGGTAGCAAGTGGGTTGCTGCCCGTCCGGTATGGAACCAGTATGGCTACAATGTAACCAACGTCAATAACGACCTGACCATTCCACGTTATGCCATTAATAATGCGATGAAAATAGAAGTCGACTCCTTCACTACCGTACGTCCGTTCAACCACTTCTTGCAGCAAATGGGCAATGTAACCCTGACCGGTGAAAATGTAATTCTGACACCAGACATAACGATAGGAGATTCCTATTACACCAACGATGGCACGACGGGTACCATCACCATCGATATCATCAACCAGGGTGATGCTGATTTTGCACAAGAAGACTCTACGCTTAGCTTTTATGGCGGCAATCCGGAAGCAGGCGGTACCTTGCTGGCTGTGAGAAATATTGGAGCAAACATCCCTTGGGAGGACACCTTAAAGAATCAGGTTTACACCTTCCCGGCTAATCCGAGTTTATATCCGCGCATTTACATCCGGCTGAATGACGATGGCACAAATGCATTTCCTGACACCCTTAATATGCAACAAGAGTGCTGCTATGAGAACAATACTATGCTGGCAGCTATCTTTGAAGTCACCAGTCATTTTACCTGGAATGGTTATGATTTGAACGGTGTAAGGGTTAATACAGGCGATACTTCTGAAGTGGATGGTATGGTGTATATGCTGATTGACCGTGGCGACACCATCGATATTTTACCAGAATTGGACGGCTATGTTTTTGTGCCGGACAAAACTTTACCGACAAATTTAAACACTTATCTGGTCTATAACGACACCTTACAGCTACAAAATGTACAAGAAAATGGCGAAGTCACATTTACAACATATAAAGTGCCGGAAGTAGACATTAAAAATAAAACCGTAACGTACAACCAGCACTCTCATAGTGGCGATATCGACATAACGGCGGGCGTTAACAGTACCACGTACTATAAAAATAGTAGTGATACCATTTGGTCTGCTAATCCGCCGGACTCGGCAGGCTATTACAGTATCAAGGTAGAGTGTGAGGCTAATTACCTCTATGCCCATACCATTGATTCAGTAGACAGTGCTTTAGTCATAAAACCGCGCCCTGTAAATTTCCTCATGAATGTGGATGATAAAGACTACGATGGTTCCGACACCGTTATTTCCTTTGGCACAAGTGATAATATCCTAAGCGGAGACAACTTAGTGCTTGACATCAACAATAGCGACCTGCTATTTGCCGGGACTGATGCGGGCACTTACAAAGTTTATCCTAAGGCTAACTGGAGCATCTCAGGAAAAGATGCGCGCAACTACATACTGGAAGCATACGACACAGTATCTGCCTCCATCCATAAACACTTGCTCACCATTACAGCCAAAGACTCTTTGAAATATTACGATGGAAAAGCCTTTTACGGTGGCAACGGTATTTCTGCTGTAGGTTTTGCGGTGGGGGAAGATACCACAGATCTTAACGGAAATCTTAACTACATAGCGACAGCAACAGCACAGGGCGCGCTCGAAAAAGGATCGTATACCATTAGCATAGAAGGCTTTTCGTCCAACAATTACGACATAGTTTATAAAGATGGCACCTTAACGGTAGAAAAAATATTTTTAGTCATTGAATTTAACGGCAGCACTGTACTTACTTATGGCGAGAACATCAATCTGATGGATTATAAAACACCTCAGGTGGTAAATCTGGCACAGGGCGATACTTTTTTACACAACAGTTTGGGCTTTGATGCTGATACCAGCAACGCCGGAAACCTTACAGCCGGAGTACACAATCTGGACATTGGTAGTGCCTGTATTCTAAATGCTGACGGCGATACTGTCACCAGCAATTATGACATTTCTTTTAGCCCGGAAAATATCACCATACTCCCCAAAGAAGTTTACATCGTAGATGCTACAGCCAAGGACAAAATCTACGATGGCAATAGCGATGCCGAGGTTAGCGGCGCTATGATGGATGGGGTCATTAACGGGGATAGCGTAACACTTATAAACTTCTTTGTCGGGCAGTTTATTCAAACCGATGTGGGTAACAATATTGAGGTTTTCCACAGCAACACCATCGAGATAGTAGGCAATGATGCCGACAATTACATACTGATGCCATTCAACACTTCGCTTTACGCAAACATTTCCCCCAAAGAGCTGACCATAAGCGGCACTGTAGCAGAAGATAAATTTTATGATGCCGATAGTACGGCTGTTATCCGCGGTGCTGTACTAAATGGCATCGTTGGGGCGGACGACGTATATATGGAGAATGATACAGCTGGCGTCTTTGCACAGAAAGATGCGGGAAACCATTTGAATGTGAGTACTGCCATCAGCATAGCAGGCAGCAAAAGCCACAACTATTACCTCACACAAAATCTAAATCTGGACGCCAATATTTTGCCGCAATCTCTACGGATAATAGCTATTGACAGCGCTAAAACTTACGACGCATCAGCATTCTATGGTGGAAATGGTATCACCTGGGAGGGTTTTGCAGAAGGTGAAGACACAAGCTTTCTTAATGGTGCCCTGAATTTCACCGGAAATGCCCAATCTGCCATAGACACAGGACATTACTTTATCACCCCGGAGGGTTACACAGCTAACAATTACGACATCACCTTTGTATCTGACACCTTGACTGTTAGCCCCCGCATGATTAACATCACCTATCACGGAGAAGACACCATCGTCTACGGTACGCCTGTCGATTGGCTTGATTATTCTCCAAGCATCACTGATCTGGCGTCGGGAGATAGTTTCATTGTGGACTTTATCGGTTTTGATAATGACACCAGCACCAGCGGACATCTGAATGTGGGCTCACGGGCACTGACCAGTGGAATTGCTCAAATTCTAAATGCAGCCAAAGATACTGTCACCTACAATTACCTTTTCAGCTTTGACCCGCAATACTTGACCGTGCTTCCTAAAGAAATCGCCGTCATAAAAGCCATAGCAGAAGATAAAATCTACGACAACACCTTAGCGGCCGTGATTGATTCGGCGGCACTTGACAGTGTAGTTCCAGGCGATGATGTTGTTTTACAAAACACAACTTCGGGGCTGTTTGCCGATGAAAATGTGGCACAAAACATTGTGGTCACACCTGACTCGATGTGGATAAGCGGAGCTGACATTGCCAACTATTCGCTAGTACAATCACCTCTATTGGCTGCTGACATTAGCAAGCGTCCAATCGCTTATGTTCTAGATTCTATTCAAGATAAAATCTATGATGGTAGCGATTCGTTGACTAATATCATATCGGCCAGCACCTCAGATACTATAATGTCGGATAGTGTGGAGCTGCATTTTGCCCTTACTTTCGAGAATCAGAATGCCGGGAATGATTGGCAAATAGTAGACACAACCTGGTATATTTCAGCGCTTGACACGGGCAATTATTTACTCTTGCCCTATCACGGCGACTCGGCCAATATTTTACCAAAAAATCTGACGATTACAGCTTACGATACCACAAAGATCTACGACGGCGTGCCTTTCCTTGGCGGCAATGGGATCTCGTATTCGGGGTTTGTTTGGGGGGAAGACACTGCCGACCTGAGCGGGAGCCTGGATTATATTGGTTCTTCTCAATGGGCTACAGATACAGGATATTATGAGATAAGACCCACAGGTTATACTACCAACAACTACAATGTCAACTACGTTTCTGATTATCTTCGTATTAATCAGCGCGTACTCCACGTGACTTACAACGGCAAGGACACCATCACTTATGCCGATGATTACAATGCTTTGGATTATGTGGCTAACGCCCCGGAATTGGCCACAGCCGACACCTTTAACGTGGCCACTTTAAGCTTTGGAACAGACACCAGTAGCAGCGGGAAATTGAACGTTGGCAGTCACGACTTGGAAATCGGAGAAGCCTACATCATCAACGCGGCTGACGATACTGTGACGCACAATTATATCTTTACTTTTAATCCGCCAACACTGACAGTGATTCAAAAAGAAATTGCCGTCATAAAAGCCATAGCCGAAGATAAAATCTACGACAACACCTTAGAGGCCGTGATTGATTCGGCGGCACTTGACAGTGTGGTTCCGGGCGATGATGTTGTTTTACAAAACACAACTTCGGGGCTGTTTGCCGATGTAAATGTGGCACAAAACATTGTGGTCACACCTGATTCGATGTGGATAAGCGGAGCTGACATTGCCAACTATTCACTGGTGCAATCACCTCTATTGGCCGCTGATATTAGCAGACGTCCAATCGCTTATGTTCTAGATTCTATTCAAGATAAAATCTATGATGGTACCGATTCTTTGATCAATGCAATTTCTGTCGCGACAACGGACACCATTTTTACCGATAGTGTGGAGCTGCATTTTGCCCTTAATTTCGAGAATCAGAATGCCGGG
>DHQI01000105.1:30951-49602 GCA_002408065.1 Bacteroidales bacterium UBA5342 | reverse complement strand
AATCTGACGATTACAGCTTACGGTACCACAAAGATCTACGACGGCGTGCCTTTCCTTGGCGGCAGTGGGATCTCGTATTCGGGGTTTGTTTGGGGGGAAGACACTGCCGACTTGAGCGGGAGCCTGGATTATATTGGTTCTTCTCAATGGGCTACAGATACAGGATATTATGAGATAAGACCCGCAGGTTATACCGCCAACAACTACATTATTAACTACGTTTCTGATTCTTTAAGGATAAAGCAACGTACCCTTACGCTCCACTATTCAGGAAAAGATACCATCACTTATGGAGATCATATACAACTGTCTGACTATACGCCTACCATAAACAATATGGCCTCAGCAGACACCTTTAAATATGGCCACATTACATTTGACAATGACACCAGCACTAGTGGAAACCTAACAGTAGGGAAACATCAAATAGAAACCGGTGAAGCCTATATTCTGAATGGCAATAAAGACACCGTTACCCACAATTACATTTTTGAAACAAAAGAAATCGATTTCCACATAGTCCCTAAAACACTCTCTGTTAGCGCACAGGCTGAGGATAAAACCTACGACAAAAGTCCCCTAGCTAAAATCAAAAATGTTACTCTTCATGGTTTGATTGCCGGCGATAGCATCCTACTTATGAACAGCTCATCAGGCTTATTTGCTAACGACGATGCTGCAAACAATGTCGAGGTGATACCGGACTCTATGTACATTTGGGGAACAGACACCGGCAATTATAATTTCATTGCTCCCACAACCCTACAAGCCAGCATATTCAAAAGACCAATTCAATACTTTATCGACACTGTTAGTGACAAGATTTACAATGGCACTGATGCCATTCCCCATATTACTAAGACCCTTACACACGATACAATTTATGCCGACAGTATCCTTTTTAGCTACGAACTGGCATTCGAAAACAAAAATGCCGGAACCAACTGGGACATCATCACGAAACAATGGGTTATCAGCGGAAAAGAAAGCACCAATTATCTGCTACTCCCATATTTAGGTGACAGCGCCAACATTAGCCCAAAAGATCTAAATATCAAAGCTACAGATAGCACCAAAACTTATGATGGATATCTTTTTTCCGGAGGAAAAAACATCATTTGTGAAGGCTTCGTGGCCGGAGAAGACACAAGCAATTTGAACGGAAACCTTTACTACTCGGGCTCTTCTCAAAATGCCTTAGATACCGGATACTACACAATAGAGCCTTATGGTTTTAGCTCAAACAATTATGCCATCAGCTATACCGATGGTATCTTACGTATAAACCCAAGAATACTGACCATACATTACTATGGCATAGACACTATTACCTACGGGCAAAAAATAAAAGCGGAAGAAAAACTTAAGTATAATGCTGTAGATTCTGACTTGGCCAATCGTGATTCATTCTATGTAGGACATTTGAGTTTTGGCAACGACACCAGCAGCAGTGGGCATCTGATAGCCGGTAATCACGATCTGGAGATTGGCAAAGCCTACATTCTGAATACAGCTCAGGATACGATGACCCACAACTACCTCTACAATTTTATCCCCCAATCTTTATGGGTCAATAAAAAGATCGTTTCCATTTCAGGAGATCCTCAAAACAAGGTTTACGACAACACCATAAAAGCACTGGTAAGCAATGCCGAAATTGACAGTATAATAAAGGGCGACGACGTTTTTGTGAACAAAGATAGCTGGGGACATTTTGAACAGGAAAATGTGAATAAAAATATTAATGTTTATACCAGCTCCATACCACTTCTGGGTGTCGATTCTTCCAATTACATCATTAATCCCATGCAGATACTTGCTGCCGACATTACCCCACGCATTCTGAATTATCAGGTGGATAGCATACAAGACAAATATTATGATGGAACAGACACACTAGCTAGTACTGTATATGCCTACACGGGTGATACTATTTTTGAAGATAGTATCCGTTTGGATTTTGCCTTAAAATTTGCCTCTCACAATGCCGGATCTTATTCCTTCGTCCCGGATGCTTGGCAAATATCAGGTCCTGAGGTTGATAATTACATGCTGATGCCTTATGCCGGAGATTCAGCAACAATACATAAAGCAGAACTCTATTTCACCGTAAAAGACACCATGCGCTTTTATGGTAGTGAAAACCCCGTCTTTTATTACGAAATAGACAATTTTGTTGCCGGAGAAAACATTACTGTTTTAGATCAACTACCAGAAATCAATTGCCTACTTACGCCCAAAACTTTTGTAGGCACATACACTAACGCTATTGGTCTTTCGGGGGGAAATGATAATAATTATCACTATCATTTTGACCCCGCTGACTTAACCATCAATAAAGTGCGGATAAACATTAACTTTCTGGCCAAAGACACCCTGATGTATGGCACCGAAGCAGACCGTAATGACTATACCGTAGATACCGGGCAAATGGTAAACAACGACAGTATATACTTGGGCGAAATAGATTTTGGGAATGACCGCAGCAGCAGCGGACACCTTAATGTAGGGCGACACAATATACTGCCTGGTAAAATCACTGTAAAAGACGAGACGGGCACATCTGATGTGAGTATTAATTATGCCATTAGTTTCAATCCTGACTACATCGTATATACCCCAAAACCTATAGAGGCAGATTGGACGGCGATAAGCAAAGAATATGATGGCAACAGTGAAGCTATTATCAAATTCAACAAGTTCAAGGGCCTCATCACCGGGGATAGCGTATTGCTCGATTCTGATTCCTCTGCCATAGAAAGCAAAGACGACCAACAGTATATTTCAGCCTTATTCTCTGACAAAAATGCCGCTGAGTCGAAAACAGTGACACCAATTAAAACAAGGTTTACAGGGGTAGACTTGAAAAACTACAGCATCACGTTGCCGGAATTGTACGCTGACATAAGGCCACGTAGCATCTCCTGGTTTGGAAATGCAAAAGATAAAGTCTATGATGGTAATACCATAGCAAAGATAGATACCACAGGACTATTACGCACCATTGCCGGAGATGATATTACGATGACTTACACCAAAGCAAACTTCAGCCAGGCAGGTGCAGGTAACAATTTGAGCGTTATACTAAGTGACATAACAACGGTAGGAAGTGATAAAGACAACTACGAATTGGAACTTAACACACCATTGCAGGCGAATATCCACAAGGCCGAGCTGAGTGTACAGCTTGAAGATTTCCAATATATATACGGTGATTCATTACCTGCTATGCAATACACTTACAGCGGTTTTGTCAACAACGAGAATCAGAGTGTTATCGACCAAGCAGCCGTTCTTATGACAGCCATTGATTCCAAATTTGACGTCGGTTATTACACCATCGACATCGGTAATGCCAGCGACAACAATTATAATATAAACTATAAGAGTGCTCAGGCACGTATACTCCCCCGTCATACTAACATCACCTACATGGGGCCTGAAAAACTTTGCGAAAATGATCCGGTCAACATTACCGATTTTAAAGCTGATAATTTAGCGCCAAATGACGAACTCAGTGCACAACAACTAGACATTAGCATTGAAAAAGATGACAGCCTCAGCTATGGTTTAAAATATCATATCGAAGGTGGTGAAAGCACCATTAAAAATGAACATCAACGCGTAGTCAACGACAACTACCTCATCACGATAGCACCACAGGAGATAGAAATACTGGAGATACCGGGACCTGCTTTAGGCGATAATCTGGAATTTTGTGGGATATGCGAATATGATTTTGATGCTGGTGAGGGGGTCTCATACTTATGGAGCACAGGAGACACCACACGCTACATACACGTTCAGGGCAATTATCGTGGTGATATATGGGTACGCGTACAGAATAGCAATAACTGCTGGAATACTGACACGGTAGCCATATCGGTAGAAAGCAAGTACCTCAAAGACTTCGTGGTCGCTTTTATATATCCGAATCCTAATGCCGGAGAGTTTAAGGTGGAAATGTCGCATCACGTAACTGACTATGCTTACATCTACGATATGACAGGAAATCTAATGCAGCAAATTGCCGTAGACGGGTACGATTTCACAGTAAACATCAATGTGCCGGATGGCGCTTATGTACTCGAAATAAGAGATGCAAAAGAACTCTTTGTGGTGGAAAATTCAGTTTTTTCCAGGCCTGGTAATTAGAGAGAAATCGATGGGCCATATATCAAAAAAGGCAACTTTTCAGTCACCCTTCCTTACTTATCACCCTTTATATCTGAGAGATAACACAATGCCCCCTGAAACTCCTAAACAAAGGGCATCTTCACTACCTCAGCTTTTAACTGGCGCTTGCGCACTTTGATAAAAATTTCGGAACCCAAGGTCGCATTTTCAGCTTTGATATACCCCATTCCAATGCCTTGTTTCAGCATTGGTGACATAGTACCAGAGGTAACGGTTCCTATCTTTTTACCTTCTCCATCTACTATTTCATAACCATGACGAGGAATACCACGATCTACCATTTTAAAACCACGCAGACGTTTCTTAGGCCCATTACTTTTGGTGGTTTCTATCTTTTGTCGGTCAATAAAGTTTTTACCTTCAGTAAATTTCGTAATCCATCCCAAACCGGCTTCAATAGGAGAAGTGGTATCATCTATATCATTGCCATAAAGGCAAAAACCTTTTTCTAAACGCAAGGTGTCACGTGCTCCAAGACCAATAGGCTTAATACCAAATTCAGCACCGGCTTCGAAAATAGCTTCCCATATTCTGACGCCATCCTCGGGATACATGTACAATTCAAAACCTCCCGACCCGGTATAACCAGTGTTTGAGATAATCACTTCGTCTACGCCGGCAAAAGCCCCGACAGTAAATGAATAGTAAGGCACAGCACTCAGATCAACATCGGTCAATTTCTGTAGCACCTCAACTGCTTTAGGGCCTTGAATAGCCAACTGCGCCATATTATCCGAGGCATTTTCCAGTATAGCATTCACCACATTATTTTCCAGGCACCATTGCCAGTCTTTCTCAATATTAGCGGCATTTACCACTAAGAGATATTTTTCTTCTTCATATTTGTAAACCAAGAGATCGTCCACTATGCCACCTTTTCCGTTAGGGAAACACGTATACTGCGCTTTACCCACAGTAAGGGCTGAGACATCGTTAGTGGTCACACGCTGAAGAAATTTCAGAGCATTCTCACCCTTCACCCAAAACTCGCCCATATGCGATACGTCGAAGACCCCCACACCTTCGCGAACAGTTATATGTTCGTCGTTGATTCCACTATACTCTATAGGCATATTGTAACCGGCAAACTCGTGCATTTTAGCACCTAAGTCCTCATGTATTTTTGTAAACGGAGTCGTCTTCATCATATTTTAAAATTTTGTGACTTGCAAATGTATATAAATTTCTTTCACGTTGTCATCCTTGGCAAACTTATAAAATGAGTTTATAAATGGTCTCTAATTTGCTTAGCTTTGCAAAGCTAAAACCCATTGACCTCATCATGATGAAACAACTACTTATTACACTTTCTCTTTTCATCCTTCCTATACTGCTATCTGCCGAGAAACGCATCATAGAAGGGCATATAACGGATCAAGAGTGCAATGCTATTCCCGGAGCTAAAATATCTACCGACTATGGCGAAGTCTTTTCGAATCCCAATGGTGATTTTTATATTGCAGTCAACGAAAACACCGAATCGTTCACTGTTGCACTCACAGGCTACCTTACACAAGTTATTCTTTTAGAAGAAGAGATCTCTGAATTCAACATTGTTATGAGGGAATCTAACAACATGGCAGACTATACTAGCCAATTAAACATGAAGAGTCCTGAGAGCTATACAGAAAAAAAGTCCGAGTTTTATTTATCGGTGGGTTTTAATGGTTTCGCTATGGATTTTAGCGAATTCGAGCATCTGCTGGGAAGCGACAATATGGACCTTATTGATGGCGCTGCTATCACTTTAGACTTAGGTATCGGAGGCTCTGTCAATCGCCACTATTACAAATTCTCTTTAGGGCTAATGGCCCTTGAAGATTCGATTGGAGGCATAGAATACAACACGACAAAATATAAAATAGATTATGGCTATAACATAATAGATCGCACACACTTTGCATTACGCCCTCTGGCCTCTGTCAATTGGTATCGCTTCCGTTTATTAAACTATGACCCTGAAAATGAAATCCCACTAACGGACTACCTGAGCGAGAGAGATCTTGACCTTAGAATCAACCAAATAACGGGTAACCTCGGAGGTGAAATGGAATTCAAATTCAATGAAAATAACGGGAACTACTATTCCCTCATTCTATATGGAGCTTACCATTTCAAGATCAACCAAAACCCCTGGATATACTCCCGCCGCAACAAGCTAAAAACATCGGCCAATTATGAGGTATCACCTCTGGCTATTGGTGCAACTTTTAGTTTTAATTTCGGTAATTAAGAAGCTGAAAATCTCCCTTATAAAACAACACCGCCGCTATGCGGCTTTAAACCTTCTTCGTCACATTTTCTCTACCTTAACGGCGGTGTTTTGGTAAAAAACCAAAGCTATAAATCGTTTGGCTCCAATATTTGTGTAGCTTTGTTGCTAAAAAAATACTCTTATGAAAGAATTGCTATACCTTCTACTATTGCTTCCTCATCTTCTCGGGGCTCAAATAAACTTCAACGATTACTTTCATCCTAAAACGCTCCGTGTGGATTTTGATTTGGCAGGTAATGCCAAAACGACTAATGCTTTCTTATTTCAATTGATAGAAGAACCTCACTGGGGCGGAAGACAAGCCAATCTGGATACCTCCCTGCGCTTGGGCGATTATTTGATGCTTTTGCAAGATGCCCAAAATGGTCATACCATTTACGAAGAGGGCTTTGCCACACTATTTGAAGAATGGCAAGATACGAAAGAGGCTCAAAATATTTCGCGCTCATTTCCCAACAGTATAGTGATGCCTTACCCCAAAAAAGACGCGATACTTAGCATAATAGCACGGAAAAAAGGAGAATTCACAGATACCTTGATGCTAATTCCTGTTTCACCTAATGGAAAAGAAATTGTGAAAGCGACTCCTCCACCTTTTACGGTAGACACCATCCTCTACAATAAAGCACCTCAAAATGCCATTGATATTGTCGTGATAGGCGAAGGCTTCAGAACCGAAGAAATGGACAAATTTGCCAATGAAAGCCGCGCTCTGGCCAAAACTCTTTTTAGCTCAAAAGTATTTTCGAAAAACAACGAAAGCATCAATGTATATGCTGTTCAGAGTCCGTCATTAGAGTCGGGCGCCGACAATCCTAAGAAAGATGAATGGATCAACTCCTACTTCGACGCCTCATTTAACACTCTGTACAGTGAACGTTACTTAATGGTGAAAGACATCCGCAAAGTACGCGATGTAGCCTCACTCGTACCTTACGACCAAATCTATATCTTGGTCAACACCGAAAAATACGGTGGTGGCGGCATCTACAACTTCTACTCTATTTGCTCAGCCTACGGACGCGCCAACGAACAAGTACTGATTCATGAATTTGGACACGGATTCGGAGCACTGGCAGATGAGTATTATTACGACGATGATTTCCTGACCGACTATATAGATCAATCGCGTGAGCCTTGGCAAAAAAACATCACAACCTTAGTCGATTTTGATCAAAAATGGGCCGATATGCTTAAAAAGAAAACGCCTGTTCCCACACCGGCTGCAAGAGCCAAGAAGTATCCTTTGGGGGTTTTTGAAGGAGCCGCTTATGTGTCCAAAGGCGTCTATCGTTCCAGCCTCGATTGCCGAATGAAAAGCAATACTGCGGAAGATTTCTGTCCCGTTTGTGAACGCGCTATTCAGGAGGTGATTGATTTTTTGACAGAATAAATGGGAGTTAGTCTCCCTCTCACAAATCGAACCTAAAGGGAATAAAATTCAGCGCATCGGGCACCAGCATCACATGATCATCGGCACATAGAATGACTTCAAAGCTTTCACCATTTCGCTTAACGGTCTCAGACATCACCTGCACACAGGCACCACAAGGCATGATGGGTTCATGAAGTGCTTTACCGTTGTCTTCAGCTGCTATCGTTAAGGCTTTTACTTTGGCATGAGGATATTTATGTTGGGCATAAAAAAGAGCGACACGCTCGGCACATAAACCCGAAGGGTAGGCTACATTTTCCTGATTGCTACCGGTAATAACTTCGCCGTTATCCAACAACACGGCAGCTCCTACCTGAAATTTAGAATAAGGAGCATAAGCATTCTTTAATGCTGCTTTTGCTTGTTCTACAAGCTCCCGCTTGGCGATATCCAAATCCTGTGTAGGAATATTCTGAAATTGTATTGGCTTAGAGTTCATCTTTATCTGCTTTTATTTAAGACAACAAAGATATTACAAAAAGGTTTTAATATTAAACTGTAGCACCCAGAAACGGTCATCCAACATCGTAGCTATACCATTATGGTTGGTTTGGAGAAAAGGAGAAATATCGAACTGCCACTTTTTGCTATAACGGTAAGTCAGTGGAAATCCCCAGCGTGTAATGCTATACGTGGCTTGATCATAAGCACCAAAGACCCAGAACATTTCGGGTGAAAAGGCCATTTGCAAACGCTTTTCTTCTTTTTTATAAAGCGTGGTGCCCAGTTTTATACGATAACGTAAACGGTTGTTATAATCCACCACCCCATCTTCCCAAAAACGGTGTTCCCATCGTATGGTATGCGATACCGTCAAGGGCTGAAACATAGCGTGCGAATAAGATGTCCCAATCCAGGGTCGGTATTCCCTAAGATCATACTTATCTGTATTCCAGTCAAGCAAACGAGCCCCCAACATAAATTTAAAATTACCTTCAGGCGTATATTGTACATGAGGACAAAAATCCGGCCGGTAATATCCCTTGTCAAAACTATAATAGCGCAAGCCTAAACGGGCACTCAGCTGCCATTCTTCATTTATTTTTTTATTATAAGTATATGCGGCCCACCAGTTGGTTGTTGTTACTTCAGCTTTTAATACCGTCATAAAACAGCAAAACAAGAAACACAGCACAAGGGCTTTTTTGACAAATTCCATATTGGTTATTTTTACACCACAAAGATAACAATATGAGCATTTAAAATAACAAACAGACACATTTTATTTGAAAACAATCTTTTTTTATCTCAATTCACATTGAAAGCCTTGTGTTATTCGTATATATTACGAACTCTTGAATTTCATTTCTGATAAAAATTTAAACTTTTTAAGCCGTTGAAATAGCTTACATTTTAGGTTTTACGATAGACAACATTGCATAATCAACACTCAAAAGCGAACGAAGCAGAGTACTTTTTTCTTATATTTGAAGCCAAATAAATCAACACAAATAAATAAACCCATGAAACAAGTAACTGTAGGCATCGACATCGGCGGCACTAACACTGTAGTCGGTGTTGTAAACAAAGAAGGCGACGTACTGGTGCGCGATAGTATTTCAACCCCTCAGCACGGCGATGTAGACCAATATGTAAAAGACATTAAAACAACTGTAAACAAGCTTATAGAGCAACTTCAACCCAAACGGGAAGTGTTAGGTATAGGTATAGGTGCCCCTAATGGCAACTATTATCGGGGCACCATTGAAGAGGCTCCTAACCTCTCTTTCAAAGGTGTGGTACCTTTGGTCGACTTACTTAAAGCTGAATTTCCGGAAATGAAAGCTATCGCTCTTACCAATGATGCTAACGCAGCCACTCTTGGTGAAATGATTTACGGTGGTGCTCAGAACATGAAAAACTTTGTGATGTACACATTAGGAACCGGTGTAGGTAGCGGCATCGTTGCCAATGGAGACCTTATATACGGAAAAGACGGTTTTGCCGGTGAGTGCGGCCACAATATGCTAATTCCTAACGGGCGCACCTGCGGCTGTGGCATCAACGGTCATTTAGAAGCTTACTGTTCGGCTCCAGGCATGAAGCGAACAGCTTTTGAATTATTAGCTCATTACAATGATAATGAATCACCTCTGGCAAAGAAATCATTTCAAGATTTGACTTCAAAAGATATTTACGAAGCCGCTATTGCTGGTGATGCTGTAGCCAAAGAAGTATTCGAAGTGACAGGTGAATATTTGGGAATGGGAATGGCCTCAACGGTACATACCACTAGCCCGGAAGCTATTTTTCTTTTCGGCGGACCCACTGCTGCCGGCGACTTGATTATAGAGCCAACACAGAAATCTTTGGACCAATTCTTATTGCCCATATTCAAAGGTACTGTGCCTATTAAAATATCGGAATTAAACTTAGGCGACGCTGCTATTGTAGGAGCCAGCTCTTTGGTGATGAAAGAAGTGACCAAGATGTAAGAAGACTAACAAATTCCCAAAAAGAAATATCAAATTACAAAAAGCGGGTCTTGCTGATGCAAAACCCGCTTTTTTATTTTCTCCGTCTCAGAGTCTCACACCTCACTTATCACCCTTCATACAAAGCGCTTTGATTTTCTCTAACAACTGACGACGATTAATAGGTTTTGACACATAATCATCTGCTCCTGAGTCAAAAGCCAGTTTCTTATCCTCAGGCATAGCATAAGCTGTTTGGGCAATTATTGGTAAACCCGGACGCAGTTTTTTGATCTGCTTCATAGCTTCGTAACCATTCATAACAGGCATTTTAACATCCATCAGTACCACATCCACACCTGTATTCTCTTTCACCATGGCGATGGCCTCCTGCCCGTTGTGTGCACGCATTAGTTGCAGTCTCTTACCTAAAAATGATTTATAGAATAAAAAGTTAACGTCATCGTCTTCGGCTATTAATAAACAAACATCTTTTATATTATCGCGTAATACTTTGTGTGAGATTAAGTCCCCTGCTTTAGCATTCTCCACTTTAGGTTTCTGATAAGGCAAAGTAAAGCTGAAACATGAACCTTTTCCTTCTTCCGATTCTAAAATCAGTTCACCCCCCAATAATGTCACTAGCTTGCGCGAGATAGAAAGCCCTAAGCCGGTGCCCCCATGCTGACGTACCAAGTGACCTTCTACCTGACGGAAGGGTTCAAAAATACGCTCTTTCATATCATCCGGCACACCTATACCGCTATCTTGCACATAAAAAAGAAGGGCATCACCAACGACCTTATAACCAAAATCTATCGCTCCTTTCTCCGTAAATTTCAGAGCATTGGATAGTAAATTTGTCAAAATCTGGCTCAGACGGTTGTTGTCGGTCATCATTATAGCCTCTTGGTTACTTAATGATTTATAAAGATTAAACTTAATGTTACCATCCAGAACTTTTTTATCCTGCCCAAAGAGGCTATGTAGGTTATCCAGCAAACGGTTAACTTTTGTATCACTCAATATAATTTTAAAATTGTCCGATTCCAATTTAGAGATATCCAATACATCGTTTACAATATGGAGCAAACGTTTGCCCGAATCCACAATAACCTGCGTGTATTCTATGCGTTCTTCATCCGTCAGTTCCGGTTCCATAAGCAAACCCGAAAAGCCCAGAATACCATTCATCGGGGTTCGTATTTCATGACTCATATTCGAGAAGAAGGACGTTTTTAGCTTCTCACTATCTTCGGCTTTTTTGCGTGAGATAATCAGTTCCTCGTTAAGCTTAAGGTAATGATCTTTCTGACGTTTTAGTCGGTTTTCTATCTCTTTACGATCCGTAATATCAAGCATAGTACCCACTAGCGAATCCACACTATTTTGCTCATCAAAAGTAACAATACCTTGTACCAACACATATTTTTCCTTACCGGTATGGGTCTTAAAACGAAACTCTGCCTTAAACAAATGACGACTACGAATAGCCTCAAAAAAAGAACGCTCCAAATCGTCACGGTCATCCGGGTGCACGTGAGAAATAAAATTATCGATCGTAGATTCAACCTTTTCATTATCAAAACCTACAATCTGTTTAACCTCATCCATCCAGGTAAAACGGTCATTTTTAAAATCATAACTCCACCGTCCGAATACCGTCACACTCTGCAGGTCATTTTTACTCAGATTTGTCTGATTATCTTGTAAACTTTGGTAGAAGGTATTACGACTGGAAACGACCTCTTCGCTGATCAACTCCAGCTCACGATTACGGGTTGTCAATTCTTCGTTCTTCTCCTTCAGTGAGCGTTCCGACTCCACCAACTCCGTCACATCTTTGATGGTCACGAGACGAACTTCTTCGCCATTAAGCACCTCATAGCTGGCAATAATTTCAGCCTCAAAGGTAGTACCATCTTTGCGTTTTTGTTTCCCGACAAAATACGTGCGTTTGCTATGCGACACATTATTACGATAAGCCCTCACCATTTCTTTATCAGGGAATAAATCTTTAAAGATATTTAGCGATCGGGCCTCCTCCTTTGTGTATCCAAAAAGTTTGGTAAACATTTCGTTTACCTCCAGTATCACACCATTTTGATGAATAATATAAGCATTGAATGAAATATTAAAAAGCGCCTCAAACTTACGCTCTTTCTCTATCACTTGCCCTTTAGATACCATAAGCTCTTTATTCTTTTTATGCAGACTTTTTTCGGCAACTACTTGCTTTGAAATATCCCTAACAGCCGTCACACGAATATCACCAACACTACTAAGAATGGTTTTCCCTCTCAATTCCAGGGGTATAATGGTGCCATCTTTACGCCTACCTTCGATCGTATAAACAGAAGAGAGCTCCGTAGCCATATGCTTCTCGATGACAGGAATGTATTTTTTTAAGGGTATAATATCAATAACGTTTCGGTTATAAAGATCCCCTCGGGTATATCCAAAGAGATCTGTTACTGTTTGGTTAATATCCAACACTAAGCCTTTGCGGTGTACAAAGATAGCTTCGGACGAGAAATCGAAAAAGCTGTGATAAGCATTAAGGTTTTGCTCTAAAGCAGCGACACGCTCACTGAGTTCAAGGATGCGTTGTTTATCATTCATATAAGGTGGGTTTTTATGTCGTATTGCAAAGCTATCAATAAACTTGACGCGATAAACTTTTTTGCCCATAATTTATTTTTAAACCTAAAAACCTGAGTCCGGGATAAGCTTATTGTCACAGAAAAGCTTTACAATTGATCCTTAGCATTACTTCAAGAACTAAATACCCGATAAATTGTTTTGATTGTATTAGTGTATGAAAAACATGTCACTATCTTTGTACAAACTGCTTTTGCACATTACCAATAGCTAAGGTTTAAACAAACACAGCGATTGCAGGCCACAGCAAACAACCAACACATGCAAGACAAAAAAAAGAACGGTAAAAATCGTAAGGAGTTAAAACGCATTTTGCAACAAAACATCCTAAAAACATTCCAACTCAATCCTAAAAAGCCCCTTAATTACAAACAAGTTGCCCGTCTGTTAGGACTAAAAAAGGCGAATGAAAAGAAGTGGGCCATAGAGATACTCTTCCAACTCGCTAAAGAAGAACGATTACAAGAAATATCACCCGGTAAATATCGTATGATACAAATGACCGGAGGCACTATTAGCGGCTATATGCGACGCGACCGTGGCACAGCATGGGTAAGACCAGACGATGGCGGCGACGAAATATTGATCAACGAACGCTACACCAACCAAGCTCTCAACGGCGACTATGTAAAAGTACTGCAACACGCTAAACGCAGTGGTCGTCCGCAAGAAGGTGAAATACTGGAGGTGATAGAACGCAGCAAAGAGCCGTACGTAGGTACCATACAGCTGGCAGGCAAAAATGCTTTTTTTGTATCCGAATCCCGCAAACTGGCAACCGATATCTTTATTCCATTTGAAAAGCTTAAATACGCCGAAGACAAGCAAAAAGTCACCGTTTTAGTCACCGACTGGCCCTCCGGCGCCAAAAATCCCTTTGGTAAAGTAATCGATGTATTAGGCAATTCAGGAGATAACGATGCGGAGATACATGCTATCCTTGCCGAGTTTGGCTTGCCCTACTCTTACCCAGAAGAACTGGAAAAGGCCGCTTCAAGCATAAGAGCCGGAATAGAAGAAGAGTTAGGCAAGCGCCGCGACATGCGCGCTGTTACCACCTTTACCATCGACCCTGCTGACGCCAAAGATTTTGACGACGCCATATCGCTCAAGCAATTGGAAGACGACCTCTGGGAGGTAGGCGTACACATAGCCGACGTCACTCACTATGTGAAACCTGACACAGAACTGGACGAAGAAGGATATAACCGTGCTACATCTGTTTATTTAGTAGACCGTGTAGTACCAATGCTTCCCGAGCATATCTCTAACTTTATCTGTTCGCTGCGCCCTGACGAGGACAAGCTGACTTTTTCGGTAGTTTTCAAGATGAACAGCCAAGGTGAAGTGAAAGACTCCTGGATAGGACGCACCATCATACACTCGGATCGCCGTTTTTCTTATGAGCAAGCGCAGGACATTATAGAGCTGGGCGTAGGGGATTTAGCCGAAGAGCTCAAAACACTGAACGGCATAGCCAAAAACCTGACAAAGAAACGTTTTGCTCACGGGGCCATCAATTTTGACCGCATAGAGGTGAAATTTGACATCGACGAGAATGGCAAGCCTCTGGCCGTTAAATTTAAAGAAAGTAAAGAAGCCAACAAACTCATAGAGGAACTGATGTTATTGGCTAATCGCACCGTGGCCGAGTTTATAGGCAAAAAGAAAAATGAAGAAAAAGTCAAAGCTTTTATATACCGCATACATGCCGAGCCTGATCCCGATAAATTTGATCAACTAAAAGCTTTTGTGAAACGCTTTGGTTATCAACTGGGAGCTGGTGAGAACAAAAATGTTTCAGCTTCGATAAACAGCATGCTGGGCAAGGTAAAAGGCACGAACGAACAAAACCTTATTGAGACAGTGGCCATTCGCACAATGTCGAAAGCGGTCTATTCCGCCTATAATATAGGACATTACGGACTGGCCTTTGATCACTACTCACACTTTACCTCGCCCATACGCCGCTACCCCGATATGATGGTGCACCGCCTGCTACAACACTACCTGGATGGTGGCAAATCAGCCGACGAAGCCCAACTGGAGGAACAATGCAAACACTGCTCTCAACGCGAACAACTAGCTGCGGATGCTGAACGCGCTTCCATCAAATTCAAACAGGTGGAGTTTATGTCGGACAAGATAGGGCAAGTCTTTGATGGCATCATTTCCGGGGTGACCAACTTTGGTTTCTTTGTAGAACTTAAAGCCAACGGGTGCGAAGGTTTGGTAGCTATGCGCGATCTTCAGGATGACTTTTATTTCTATGATGAAGAAAACTATTGCCTCAAAGGGCGCCGCTACGGCACCGAATACCGTCTGGGCGATGAAGTCACCGTAGAAATACTCCGCGCTGATGTACAAAAAAAACAACTGGACTTCTTGTTTTTAGATAAAATACTGAGCTAATGCCAAGCTCAAAAGCTTCGCCTCCCCCCTTCCATTTAATTTTTTTTTGGGGGGGGGAGTCTATTTCCACGCAAACAGGTTAAGGCCTCCGCCCGTAGCTAAAATACTGAAAACTTCCGTTCGCTAATAAGAACAATAAGCCCCAGAATAATGATCGCCATCAAAGTGCCTCCTCCGATTTACCATTCCGACAATAGTTTTCTCTTTACAAATGTTAATATCTTTCTGTTTCTTAAGCTTAAGAACAAGCATTAAAAACAAAAAGACTATATTTGAAGCCCTTAACTAATACAAACCATTATGAAACAAAATTTTGATTTTACCCTGACGGGCAAAAAGTTCCTACCTTTATGGATCCTCATTTATGTAATCGTTGGCGTTCCTTACCTTGTATCCTTTTCTCTCTTAAGTAAAAGCGGTGGAGAAACAAGCAGCATCTTACCCATTATCGGTTTGTACACCTCGCTACTCATTGGACTGGTTCTCACCTACTTCGTCGCTAAACTGTTCATTAACAGCATCACATTGGAAGGCGAAGCTTTGGTGTTTGAGGGTAAATTTGGCTCTTTTATTGGTAAAATACTATTAGGCGTAGTGCTTTCTATCGTCACGCTTACCATCTACATGCCATGGTTTATTCGCGATATTCAAAAATATTTTGCGCAACACACAAAATTTAAAGGCCAGCCCTTTGATTTTGCAGGCAAAGGCTGGGTATTACTTATCTTACTACTTATCATCTATATACCAGCATTCTTATTTGGCTACCTTAGCGCTACACATATGGATACAAGTAGTGGCGGTAACCCAATCCTTTGGGTCGTCATTAGTCAACTCGTATTCTTTATTCTCATTATTCCTTTCTATTACTTTATGTATAAATGGATGGTGGATTTCACCTATAAAGACTATAGCATCAAATGGGAAACAAAATTCTGGAATTCGATAGGTAAAATTTTTATCGAAATATTTTTATCTCTTGTTTCAATGGGTATTTATGCCCCATTTGCTTACCTACGTCTTTACCAGTACTTCGTCAACAGAACCGTGGCTTATGATACAGAAGGCATAGTAAAGAAACGCTTCAGTTACGCCTTTGACCCTATCCCAAGCTTCCTGCTCATCTGGGGACAAACATTACTTACCCTCATAACATTAGGATTATATTATCCTTGGATGGTGGCCAAAGTAGGCCGTAAGTTAATTGGTCAAACTTCTATTGAAGATGTAGAAGCATAAGTACTAAGAAATATGAAGATGATGAAGGGATGGTTTTTAGGCTATCCCTTTTTTGTTGTCGGGAGTGCGGCTCTAAGTCGCGCCCCAAGTAATAAAACAAAGCCCTCTCGTCCAAACGCTAATAAAATCTATTACACAATAAGACCTTCGGTACGCGTTTAGATTTTACCACGACTTTACACCACGGGCTGCACCCGTGGTTATTCAAGTTGAATCCTTTCAGGATTAAAAATATAGCCGTCAAACAGAACACATAAAACTGACAAACGGGATCTTAGCTCTTTAAGATAGGGGAGCCATTTAATGTTCTGCTTTTGGCTGAATATTTTGAACTCCAAATTCCTGTATAAAACTGTTTTTAAACCACATTTTGACTATGCTCAGTGCATCGCTTCATGATTTTCAAAAATGCTCCTTTTTTTGCAACATCAAATTCGACACACTATCTGGAAAATCAGGCCTACACCACTTTAAGCCATACTTAAACCATATCCCCAATAGGAAGTATTTCTTTTGTTAGCCTTCCAACAAATATTTCCATACCGGAACTAGCCGTATCGTTTTATCTCCAGATGTAATGAGTTCGGAACTGCTTGCTGTAACAATTGTGGCTTCTTTCTGCTTCAATTCTTCCATAGCTTGTTCCAGAGCCCGTATTTCTCGTTTGGCCGTTTTTTCATCAGACATATCCCAACTCACCTGTGTCAGAACCTGCCTGCCATCATCTGCCCGATAATAGAAATCAACTTCATGCCCTTTTTTTGTTCGGTAATAAAAGACATTTTCAACAAAACGCCGGATGTGCATGAAAACAATATTTTCTAAAAGATAGCCTCTATTTTCGGTTTTCATAGCACAAATAGAATTGACCAAAGCGTGATCGACACAATAAATCTTTTTGGGATTTACATTTTGCTTGCTCTCCGACAAATCATACTTTTTTACCGAATACAGTAAATAAGCATCCTCGAACCAAGTGATACATTCGGACACAAAATCTTTGCTGACCTTATAACCCAAAGATTTCAGGTATTCGGTCATCCTATTGATAGAATACAATGAAGACACAGACGCCAATAACCGATGCGCCAACTGCATGGTTGCCTTAGGATGATTAGAATCAAAACGCTCTATCACATCGCGGTACACTATTGTCTTAAAATATTCCTGATGAATTTTTACCCTTAGCGTGCGATCTAGATCTGCAACTTCGGGGAAAGCTCCATTCTCAAAATACTGGTTATAATAAAACTGCAACTGATGCCTGACAGAGGACGTCAAGGTATCATAGTCTTGTTGAAAATAATCCAGATATTCCTTAAATGAAAAAGGAAACAGTTCATAACTTAATGAACGCCCCCGCATCTGAGTAGCAATCTCATTGGACAACAATTTGGCTGAAGAACCTGAGATATAAACCTCTGTATTCTCAGTTCTCAATACACGATCGATAAATGCTTCCCAATTCAAACACTCCTGCAGTTCATCGAGAAATATGTATTTTTTCTCCTCTTTGTTTTGCGGGTATAGCGAATAATAGGCTTCCAAAATCAAATTTAGATTTCCTGCCCGTACATCCAGCAAACGATCATCGAAAAAATTAACATATAGAATTTGTTCCTTTTTCCCTTCTTCTTTCAGTTTCTCTATTTTTTGATGCAATAATGTTGATTTGCCACAACGGCGTACACCGATAAATATAGAAGCTTTGCCTTTGATCGAAAAAAACTGGATTTCCCGCTTACTTCCAACAAAAAGATCTTGATTCTGATTATCTAATATGATTTCTTTTAATACTTCTAAAGTTTCCATGTATCAATAATTAGATTGCAAACCTACCACTTATTTGTATTTGTGGCAATACATCTTTCCGATTTTCTGTTTTATTAAGCATTTTTCTTTCCACTTTTGTTTTATTACCGGGGGCGCGACTTAAAGTAGCACTCCCGGTAAAAAAAACTCTCTCGTCCAAACACTTCGTTAAACTTTCAATTACTAAAATCACAAATTCCAATACC
>DHQI01000105.1:21633-30626 GCA_002408065.1 Bacteroidales bacterium UBA5342 | reverse complement strand
ATAAATAGAAAAGATTAACGGACTATTATCGTCCAAACGCTAATTAAACGCATTACACAATAAAACCTCTGGAAGATGTTTAGTATTTTGCATGACTCTATACCACGGGCTGCCCCCGTGATTATTCAAGTTAAATTCTTTCAGCATATCAACTGTTTTTTTACCTGCGGTGCAACTTAAAGTCGCAGCCATGTTAATAAAAAGACTTCGCCGGGAGGCATACACCAATAAATTTCGATCTCCAAAGATTGGCAAAGAGCGCGGCAAGGATAGGAACGGCACGGCTGCTGTCAGGCCCCCATTTTTGCAGGAGTAGCAGAGCGACCAAGGGAAGCTACTGCTGCGACTTTAGCAAAATGAGGGGCCTGGCTGCAGACGTATAGTGGATAGCCTGTCCGTCCGCCCTAATAAAAAATGACATGAAGAGGGAATAAAAGTTTATTTAACGTTGTCTGTTTCGGATGTGTATGTGTGTCATTTTTCACACAAGGATATCAAACAAAAACGTATTTTTGCAAATCGCAAAAACAAACAAAGGAAATGAAACAATTAGTGATGATGGCGGGCCTTTTACTGGCTTTAGGGATGAGCGTAGCAGGACAACAACGCGGCATGGGTGGCGGACAGGGCTATGACCCGTCGTTTGGTGGAGTAATAGCTGGCATGGTGGTAGATGCTAATTCGGGACAAAGCATTGAATATGCTAACATTGCCATTTATTCAGCCAAAGATTCAAGCTTGATAAGCGGAGGTATTACGGATGCTGAAGGACGCTTTATGATTAAAGAGATAAAACCCGGCGAATATTATGCGACTATTAAGTTTATCGGTTATCAGAAGAAAGTGAAGTCGGAAATCGTGATTGATGCCAATAAACCATTTTATAAAATAGGAAAAGTAGAACTGCAAACCGACGCGCACAACCTGAACGAAGTAGAGGTGATGGCCGACAAACAGCAGGTGCAATTTAAAATTGACAAAAAAGTAGTAAACCCCAGCCAGTTTCTGGCAGCACAGGGCGGTACTGCTGTCGATATTTTACAAAACACGCCTTCGGTAACAGTGGATATAGAAGGCAATGTAAGCATGCGTGGCAGTAGCAACTTTATGGTGCTAATTAATGGTAAACCCACACCATTTGAGGCCTCGGATGCACTGGCACAGATTCCGGCTTCGTCGATTGAAAACATAGAGATCATCACCAACCCATCGGCTAAATATGATCCGGATGGTGCTGCCGGCATCATTAACATCATAACCAAAAAAGAAGCTCAAAACGGCTGGAACGGTATCGTCAATGCTAGTGCCAGCACATTGGGTTCATACAGCGGTGATTTTCTGTTTAACTTCAACGGTAATAAAACAAGCTGGTACATTGGAGGTAACCGCCGCGACCGTCTGCGCTATGCCGACTATAGCAACGGCAGCGGAACTATCGACCTGACAACGGGCGATACCACCCATATATTACAAGAGGGAGAGCGCCTGATGAATTTTGTCTCCAATTCACTAAAAACAGGCTTTGACTACGACATTAACGACAAAAACGCCATAGGCCTGGAGCTGGAAGGTGGTACGAGCAGTCGTAATTTTGAAAGTGACCTAGACAACTACGAATGGGCAACAGGGACAAGCAAAACCTCCACCTTCTCGAATGCTGACACTAAAGCAAAAGGTGTATTTGGCGCCTTCACACTTAGTCAGAAGAGCCAGTTTGGCGATAATAAAGATCACCGTCTGGAAAGCTCTCTTTTCTATCAATACTACGAAGGAGATGACGACACTTATTCAGATAAAATAGATGATAACGACAACTCACTCATTGTGCAGGAGACCTGGGAAGACAGTAAGTCTTCGGAGTTACGTCTAAAAACAGATTATACACGACCTTGGGAGAAAGGCAAGATAGAAGCAGGATATCAACTGCGAATAGATGATCAGTGGAGCAATTACAATGCCGCATTTACTCCGGATACTTCTAACATCAATTTTTATAGTGAAAATAATTTCTTCCGTATGATAAACAGTGCGTATAGCACCTTCTCGGGTGAAAGCGGACAGTTTGGTTATCAGGCAGGTTTACGTGCAGAACATACCTTGCGCCAGCTAGAAGATGCTAACGGCACTATGGTGAGCGATATCAACCGTTGGGATTTTTACCCGACCATACACCTGTCATACAACCTGACGCAAGAACAATCGTTTATGAGCAGTTACACACGCCGTATCGACCGGCCACGCGGCCACTATCTGGATCCTTACATTATGTGGCGTGATCCTAACAATGTGCGTCAGGGTAATCCGGATCTTTTACCACAATATGTTAATTCTTATGAGCTCAGCTATCAGCTGCGTTTTGGTCAGATGAATTTCCTCTCGGCAGAGGTATTCCACCGCAATGTGACGGATAAGATAGAGCGCGTGCGCAGCAAGTATAACGACGGTGTACTGCTGACTTCTCACGAAAATGTGGGACAAGATTACTCTACAGGTTTGGAACTCATGCTTAATTACAACTTAACAAAGTGGTGGACTGCTAACCTGAGTGGTTCAATCTACGACTACCGTATGGACGTATATGATGCCTTTGCCAACAATGTAAACGAGACACAAAGCAACAATTGGCGTGCACGCTTGAGCAACACCTTTAAGCCAAGCCAAACACTACGTTTTCAGTTTGATGCTATGTACAACAGCAAATCGATCACAGCTACCGGCACCCGAAGTGCTATGGCTTTTACCAGTCTGGCCGTTAAGAAAAGCTTCTTCAAGCGCAAACTGGATCTGGGCGTTTCTTTAATTGATGTTTTTGATACTGCTAAGATGAATGCTACCGGTAGCGGTCCTACTTATTACAGCGACTACGAATTTGACATGAAGTCACCTTACCTAAACTTCACCCTTACTTATCTGTTTAATAACTACAAGCAGGAACGTAAAGGCGGCAGCGGCGAAGGTGGTATGGAGATGGAATTCTAACAGCAAGGCTGATACTAAATTCATCATTTATAATTCAAAATTGGGAGTTTAAGGTTTTGACCGCTCTTGTACTGGTTCCAAATAATAAGTGGATGCTTTTGTTGAAGATGGATCCAGACGGACGCCTGAATCATAACGAATTAAAATCCAAAGCATAAAAGAATCGTATCATCTATCAAAATTCAAAACCACCTGCTTTACGGACCGGAATTGCAGGCGTTTTTTCACAAATGATGCATCAATATTTATGAAATAAGCAGGTCAAAACACCGGGATACTACATCACGCATACTTGAGTGTTATAATTATAGCAAATTATTCTTTCACCCAAACACTCCCATTGAATATATACTTAGCAAAAGCATGGGCCAAAACTGTCACATCTGCTTGTGAAGGATTGAAAATATTCCCATTCGGATTGTGCTTTATATGCACCTCATAATCAGAAGCATTCTGAATCAATAATTCGTAACCGAGAGAAAACAAATCAGAAGTATATGCCTCATTGGGATACACCGATAAAGAGTCTATAGTGGCATCTACACCATCGGGTTTTACTGTTACTATCGACAAATTATTGATATTATTATAATCTGGCTGAAGCACATTGACAGCACCGGTAAAAATACTTACCGTATCCTGACTACTCTGAGGTACTCCACCTCGCAGTCTTAGATTATAATTTGAGATTCTGTTTTCATTGCCATCATTAGCATATAGTATCGCTAAATCCGGATCAGGTGAGTTTTGATTAAGCACGATGACATTTGATAAATTTGTTCCTACAGTCCCCTCACCAATGTTTAGTATCTGTTCTTTGTTTGCCACAGTAGTACTGAGAGTACTAGCATTCACACCACTGATGTTAAGATACCTTACATCGCCTACAGTCGTCAGCACATTGGTTGTATGTGTAACATCAATATTTGACATATTGACATGTTCTACCGAACCTTTATTGGCCTCAAAATAAATACCAAAAAGTGATGGATAATCAATCTTAACATTACTGACATTTACATTGTTAACCTTTACGCCATTAGAACCAGCACTAATAATGGATATCCCGATTTGTGTCCGCCTGACAAATATATTTGATAAGCTAACATTTTCCATTTGAGCACCTGATGACAACAGTTTTATTCCCGTTGAAAGAGGTGCTGAGCTATTCTCTACATAAACATTATCAATGATAAGATCCATGCAATAGCCAAAGAAATTATCCGATTTTATAAAAAGACTCTCCCTATCTATTTCAAAGGCTCTTATATTATTAACAAATCCTCCCTCTACTTTTAGTATCACGCCCATATAGGCATCCCTAACTTCAATATTTGAAATATTTACTTGGTCAAACCCTTCTATCAGGAATGAATGATATGGCGTTGTTTTGTCAGCTCCTACAGTGATTAAATTGTGTATAGAACAAAATTCGCCTACGTTATTGTTGCTAACCTTTGGCGGCGTAACACGCAAACCATCGCCGGCATCTAGACCAGACAAGTCAACTCCAATATTTGAAATGCGCACATTTTTCCCCGTAAAAGAGACACCACCTCTAAAAATAGTCCCCCCTTGTAAAGCGCCATCCACATACATCGGACACACCCCGTCAATATTAATAAGCTCGGCTGCTGACTCTAAGCTGTCCACTTTATAACTAGCAGCCGGAAAGAAAACACGTTGCCCGTTAGCTTGCTCCAGAAGTGCTTTTATCGCGTTAGAGTCGTCAGTCATACCATCGCCTTTGACACCATAATCTAAAGCATTTATGACGCCATCATCAGAAAATCCACTTATTTGCTCAACGGATATGTTACCTATAATAGTGTCAGCACTAGTGGCATAGAATGAATAAGGCACACTCTGACAGAGGCTTGTTCCTATCAAGGTATAGTCAGAGCCCCCCTCGAGATCTATACTTGTCTGGATAAAAAAACTATCGACACCCCATTCTATATCAGAAAAATCACCACTTAACACACTTCCATCGCCAATTGCAAGAGTCGCCAAGCCGTTAGAATTGGTCACCACCGCATGTTCCTCGGAATAAATAATAGCTCCAGTCAGCGAATTTTTAAGGATATCAACCTTAATACTTACCGCCTGAGAAGACAAAAGAGCATTAGAACTGTTACGCAATACTGCCTGATAACTAATACTATTAGGGCTCTGCGCTGAGATGTAAAGACACATCACGAAGAAGCTGACCAAAAGGGTGTATTTTTTCATAACAAAAGGGGATTATCTTTTCAAAATTTTAAAATCTTTTACTAAGGTGTTTTTATTCATTACTCTTACAAGATACAAAGAGGAAGCTAAGTGCTGCATATCTATCATGGTTTTGGGAGATGTCAACAGCTCATTACCGAGTAGATGTCCATTTGTATTATAAATGCGATAACAAAAATCTTCGATCCTATCACTTTTAACATTTAAAATCAGAACCTTGTCAACAGGATTGGGGTAGAGCAATATATCGATTTCCGAAGCTAAAAAGTCTTCTTCTTTGTGAGTAGGGATACTAATGATCGGTTGATGAATACTTTCCAGAAAAGAAACCTCAGCTCCTATATGACTTTCATAAAACAGTTGTCCAACAGAATACGATATTTGAGCGTTGCCCAGATTAACATCAGCGGCAGCTGTGAGCAAAACGTTTTGTCCTTCAATATTGACGGTGTACAGTATACTAAAAACAAAAAACGCAAATATCCTTCTAAATTTCAGAACCAACATATTTCAAATTCTATGAGTGAATTATTAAGTTTATGTCAGCAACAAATTCCACTATGAGAAAGTTCAAAACGCAGCCTGCAAGACCTCTCCTTTAAACAATTACATATATCAGCATATGCATTGCATCATGAAAAAGGAAGATTTTTCTATCCCGATACGATAGTTTGCCGGTAAAGGTGTAAGCAACTAAACATCTAGAAAGGAAAGACGCATAAGCAGGTACAGACAAAAGCGTCGTTTTAGGCTTATAAAGCCAATTTCACAAGTTCTAACTCACATGGAAACGACCATATATTTATTCTCCTTCGTCCTTCTGAAAAAAAGAGTATTTCAAAGACACTTCACTAAAAGTTGTATTGGTCACCAAAATTAAGCTTAAAAAAAGTGCATTATTCTAACTCCCGCGCTTCATCAAATTTGGCCTTCATCGTGGGATTGCCATAAGTCAATTTTTTGATGGTCAAATCGTCCGCTTTATTATTGGCCAGACGCAGGTTATTTTCGGAGGAAAGCAAAGCATCTTTGGTTTTCTGCAAATGAGTAATGGTTTTATCAATCTCATCAATAGCCGTCTTAAATTTACGACTAGCTAGATCATAATTGTACGCAAAACCTTTGCGGAAAGCCTCTATTTTATCTTCAAACTTAGTCACATCAATATTCTGGCTTCTCATCAAATTCAACTCCTGCTTATATTTCAGCGAGTTCATCGCCGCATTGCGTAGCAGGGTGATGATGGGGATAAAAAACTGAGGACGTACCACATACATTTTTTCATATTTATGCGACACATCCACTATGCCGGTATTATAAAACTCATCGTCACGCTCCAGTAAAGAGACCAAAACGGCATATTCGCAGTTCTTTTCCTTGCGGTCCTTATCCAGTTTAGCAAAAAAGTCCTCGTTACGCTTTTTGGTGGCCGTTTCATCATTTTCATTTTTCATCTCAAACATTATAGAGATGAGCTCGGTGCCCTGATCGTCCTGCTCACGATACACAAAATCACCTTTTGTGCCACCGCTCACCTCATTGTCTTTTTCAAAATAAGCATGCTGAAAAGCTGTTGCGCGCAATTTATTAAACTCGGCCTGACAGTGCTGCTCCAAGGATTCACCCAACATCTTGGTCGATTGCTTTTGCTTAAAATCTTTCCAATAAGCAATCTCCTCCTCTTTCATCTTAATGGTTTCCTCTTTGGCCGTGAGTTTATGGTTAAACTGTTCGGTAATAGATTTTTCCAACAAAACCTTTTCAGTTTCCTTTATTTTCAGATCATTGATCAAATCGTCGCGCTGTTTTTCTATACCACGCATAGCCTCAGTCACCGCCAGGCGCTTCTCGGTTTCGGCCTGCTCTATCTTAGATTTCAGAGCCGCCAGCTCGCTATCTTTAGCCGCTATCTTTTCGCTTAGCTCAGCAGTATTTTGCGCCTTAAGTGCCATTAACTGCTGATCTTTTTCAGCCAACTCTTTTTCCAGTAAAGTGCGCAAGTTAGCCTCAGCCAACTGCACCGCTGTCTCTTTTTCGACCTCTTTAGTTTTTAAACCATTGAGCAAGTCGTCGCGTTCTTTTTCTATAGCTTTAGTGGCTTCGTTCACTGCCAGACGCTGTGCCGTTTCGGCTCGTTCTATTTGGGATTGTAACTGAGCCAAAACCGTTTCTTTCTCAGCCAGCTTTGCGCTTAACTGTGCTTCACTCTTTGCCTTTAGTTCGGCCAGCTGCCTATCCTTAGCGGCCAAATCCTGCTGCAAAGCATTTTTCACCTTAGCTTCGGCTAACTGCACCGCATCCTCTTTCTCTTTCTTGGCCAAAGTGAGGCGCTGCTTTATCTCCTCCTCAAACTGATGATCGCGTACCTGCCTTACAATATCAGCAAAACCGGCTTCATCTACTTTAAAAACTTTTTTACAATGAGGGCAAATTATTTCGTTCATAGCATCTACTGTTTAATGTCAACAAATGTAAAAATTCCCTCATCCAACTCCAAGAAAATCATACGTTGCAATACCACTCAATATTCCGTATTTTTGCGATTCATTAAAAAAAGAGAGGATGAATACCGAACAACTCACCGATCAAGCCTTTGCCTTGCTTGCGCAAATGATACAAACACCATCGCTAAGCCGCGAGGAAGATCAAGTAGCGACTCTGTTTGCTAATTTTGTCAGCTCAAAAGGCTACAAAGTACACCGTGAACAGAACAACATCATCTTACAAACAAAATACGATGCAAGCAAACCAACCATTCTTCTCAACTCCCATCTAGACACCGTAAAAGCCTCGACCTCTTGGACTAAAGACCCTTTCGGTGCAGAAACAGAAGGGGAAACACTCTATGGGCTTGGCAGTAACGATGCTGGCGCCAGTGTGGTAAGTCTTTTGTCGGCATACATGAAACTTAGCGAGAAAGGACAAGCTTATAACCTTATCTTTTTAGCCTCAGCAGAAGAGGAGGTATCCGGCAAAAACGGCGTGGAATATGCGCTGACCAAATTACCGGCCATCGATTTTGCAATTGTGGGCGAACCCACTGAAATGCAAGCAGCCATAGCCGAAAAAGGTCTGATGGTCGTGGATGGCACAGCCAAAGGCGTAAGCGGCCATGCAGCGCGCGAAGAGGGCGTAAACGCCATCTATAAAGCGATGCAGGACGTCCAATGGGTACAGGATTTTCAATTCCCTAAAGTATCAGATCTACTGGGGCCGGTCAAGTTCAGCATCACCCAAATCAACGCGGGTTCGGCCCACAACGTGGTACCGGACGAGTGCCACTACGTGATGGATGTGCGCTCTAACGAGCTGTATAGCAATCAGGAAATTTTCGATATTTTGCAAGAAAATACGGTGGCAGAATTAAAAGCACGTTCATTCCGCCTTAACTCATCATTTATTAATCACGATCACCCCTTCTTGCTGCGTTGCAAAGCCAAAGGCTTGAAGACTTATGGTTCCCCAACCCTCTCGGACCAATGCCTGATGCGTTTCCCTAGCATTAAGATGGGGCCAGGCCACTCTTCACGCTCACATTCTGCCGATGAATACATAAAAAAATCGGAGATTGAAGGAGCTATAAGGATGTATGTGGAGCTGCTGGATGGATTGGAGGTAGGCTAAAGCCCGGTCTTAGTCGCACCATCATTTACGCAACCATTAATTACCGGGATGTTTCGGATCAGGCAGAATTTTTGGGGGATCAATTAAAAAAATGTAAACAACGGATCCCGATGATTTATCGGGACGGAAGTAGCGGAAAAAGTTTGCGCGCAAACTTT
>DHQI01000105.1:15462-21360 GCA_002408065.1 Bacteroidales bacterium UBA5342 | reverse complement strand
GCTAAACTTCTCCTCAGAAATCATGCTTAATCCGATGTTTCTTATCAAAAAAAAGCCCAAACTCCTTAGCAAACACCTTTGGAATTTGGGATTCAATTTTTTCTTTTTGATATTTATTCTTACCTAATCTTCGCTGGCAAAATATTTCATAAATTGTGAACGCTCATACATATTAGTATTGGCATCCCCTTTATGCGACAAGCGGCCTTTGAAATCTTCCACATTCTTGAAATTATGCTCTTGCATAAATGCGATAATCTCATCATTGAACTGACTAACAAGCTTAGGTCCATTCTGATACAATGCCGAACAGAGCTGAACAGATGACGAACCGGCCAACAGCATTTTAATCACTGTATCAGCACTATGAATGCCGGTAGATGCTGAGAAATCCACATCTTTTATACCTCCAGAGCAAAGCGCTGTCCATCGCAAAGTATTGTGCATCATATCAGGGCTTGTAAATTTAGCCCCACCTATCACTTCCAGTTTTTTAAGATCTATATCTGTTTGGAAGAAACGATTGAAAAGAGTGACGCCACTAGCACCAGCCGAACGCAAACGATCCACCACATCAAGAATATTAGTAAAATACGGACTTATTTTAACCAAAATAGGCAACTTCGTCGCGGTATGTGCCTGACGTACTATAGAGTAATAATTTTCCTCGTAAGTCTGTGCATCCAAGTGCTTGTTGGTATTGATAGAAAAGATATTCAGCTCAATGGCATCGGCACCAGCATCTGCAATTTCCTTTACAAACTTAATCCAATCACCGTTTGTATAACAATTGATACTGGCGATGATGGGAATAGATACCTTTTCTTTGGCCTCTTTTATCAGCGTTTTATATTCCTCCAAAGAGTTAGACATCGCATATTGATTGATGTAGTCAGCAGCTTCAGGATAATAAGCATCCTTCATCATTTCGCCTGCTTCGGAGGTAATCTGCTCTTCGAAAATAGACTTAAGCACCACAGCGCCCACTCCGGCATCGGCCAAGGATTTTATTCCGGCCAGCGTTTTGGTCAACCCGGAACTTGCTGCTATAATCGGGCTTTTCAAACTCAACCCTAAAAATGATGTACTTAAACTTGGTGTCATATGATTAATTTTATTGAATTTCTTTCCTTTGGTGGCTGTTAGCTTTAGCATTTATGACGTAAAAGATGACCTTGTCAGCCCGCAACTTTTCACCCCTGCTACCCCGAAGCTCTTTTCAGAGCTTAGTAATTCCGCGCGCCAAAGATACTACTTCCCACGCGAATCATGGTACTGCCCTGCTCCACTGCCACGGGCCAATCACCAGACATACCTATTGACAATTCCCTGATTTCTCCGCCCTTATGCTTCTGAAAAAAGTTATTAACAGCGGCAAATTCTTTGCTCACCTCTTCTTCGTCATTTGTATTGGTGGCCATAGCCATAAATCCACTGATTCTAACATTTGGAAACTCATCCCGCTTAGCCAAAAGAATCTCTATATCATCAAAAGACAAACCAAATTTACTCTCTTCCTTTGCTACTTTGGCTTGAATAAGACAATTTATAATACGATTATTCTTAGCGGCTTCTTTTTGCAAAGTACGCAAGAGTTTTTCACTATCCACCGCATGGACTAAGTGAACAAATGGGGCAATATACTTGACCTTGTTAGTCTGAAGATGACCTATAAAATGCCAACAAATATCTTTGGGTAGATGTTCGTATTTGGCTGTTAAATCCTGTACTTTATTTTCACCGAAGTGACGATGTCCGCTTTCGTAAGCTTCCATAATATCACTCTCGGGTTTAGTTTTTGAAACCGCTACCAGCTCTACGCCATCAGGCAATTGAGCTTTTATAGCGGTTAATCGTTGTGTTACTGACATTATTTATTTTTGACTAGAAAAATTTAAAGCCAAGCGTAAACTCAAGCATGTTTGTCGATTGATTGAAACTATTTTGCAACGACGTAGACCCCTCTACACCCTGAAGATCAAAACCATATCGCACATCCAGGCTCAACATAAACAGTTCTACACCGCCCCCAACAGCCCAGCGCCAATCAAACTCTGACAAGGCCACATCATCAATTACATTGCCTGAGGCATCGGTCGACTCCGACTTCATCAACCAAGAAAAAGATGGCCCGGTAAACGCTCTTATTTTAAATATTTTTGTGTTAATCATGTTACGCCCCAAAAATACCGGCACATTGAACGTGGTGGTTTCAGAGGCAAAATTAATTGGAGAACCAGCATCATCTGTAGCCGAAAAACCCGTTGTATTAAATGAAAACATGGCCTCGGAATGCAAAAACGTCTTATTCTTATTAAAGCGTAGAAATACCCCACCGGCATAACCTGTTTCAGACTCGTCTAACACATCATTGGCATCCGTTACACTTCCGACTCCGGAAACATCAGTCCAGTTAATCTCATCAAAATCGGCCTTAGGCATATTAATTCTGAAATTCAATCCGAAATTAACCGGAGAATTAGCGAAAGCCACAAAAGTGAATAAGCTCAAAATCAATAGTAATACAGTTTTTTTCATAGCTTAATTTTTTAGGTGTTGCAATACAAATGTAATGACTTTGTTTAAACATACAACAATATTTATCGTAAAATATTGCAAGTAAACAAGACTATAACCTGAAAATATCTCTTATTTATTCTGCATTTTAAACGGTGTAAATCCCCGTCTTATTTCCAAAGGCTGGCCGGATACATACCGGCGTTTATCAGTTCAGACAACTCGTGCTGAGCCGCAGCTTTATCCTCTTTATAGGTCACCCCAAACCACTTAGCATCAGTCTCTAAAACCTTCACTGTAGCAACACCATTCTTCACCATTTTATCCAATGCCAAGGGGATATAAAATTCAGATTTTGGCACCTCAATATTTTTTTCCAGAAAAGCAACAAAGAGATCTTTCAGATGCTTAAAAACAGCAGGGGTAAATCCCATAAAATTCATTGAAACAGGTGCATTCTCATCCAAAGGCGTCAGTCCATCCTCTTCCTCGTACACCACTTGTCCATCTTTTCGGTATATTTTTGTACGTTCGGTAATGAGTGTTAATAAATCATTTTCATCCAACTCACAAACACCACGCGACACCGAACCATTCTCCGACAAGGTATTTTTCACATAATAGCCCAACAATGAAAATGCAGTACTTTCATTATCCAACTGAAACAGGTAGTCGCCCATCACCTTGTAAGCATCAGCACCATAAAAGTCGTCAGCATTTATTATAGCAAAAGGCTCATTGACGACCTCTTCGGCCATCAAAAGCGCATGAGCCGTTCCCCAAGGTTTTTCGCGTCCTTCGGGCAATTTAAATCCTTTGGGCAAGTTATCCAGCTCCTGAAAAGCAAAATCGACATCAATACTATCCTTAAATTTATCGCCGATAAACGCTCTGAATGCTTCTTCGATATCTTTACGAATGATAAAAACCACTTTACCAAAACCGGCACGGATAGCATCAAAAATAGAATACTCGATGATGGCCTCGCCACTCGGGCCAAAGGCATCAATCTGTTTCAACCCACCATAACGGCTTCCCATCCCTGCTGCTAATACTACTAATGTTGGTTTCATTTAATATTTTTTTAGGTTTAATACTATATATTATTTCTGAGACGATAGTCTAAAAAGCACCTCGACAAATGGTCACTTAAAGTAGCAAACGTACTCTGCTTTTCGCATCAGACATCAAATTTACTTAAAAAACAGTTTTTATTGCTTTTTGTTGCATTTCAACGCAAGTTAGCCTCCTGCATTAGATCATTAGATCATTGAATCATTAGATCATTGAACCATTGAATCATTGGATCATTAGACCATTGAATCATTGAATCATTAGACCATTGAATCATTGGATCATTAGACCATTGAATCATTGAATCATTAGATCATTGAACCAAAGAGTCAGCAAAATCCTGCGAAATATAATTATCATAACTTTGACATACTTCAGTAGAAAAACTCACGGCTGTATTGACCATCACTTCCCATTGTTTTTCCGAGAGGTTTTTCACATCATCGTAGCCAATATTGTTTTTCAAAAGGGCATAAATAAATCCGGCATTAAAACTATCGCCGGCGCCTATGGTGCTAACCGGGATAATCTCCCTGGCCGGGAAATGAAAATCATTTTCCTTATCCAAGACATCAACTCCCGCACTATTTTTGGTTACAATCAACTGCGGTGCGATCGCTTTCATTTCTTCCAAATAAGCATTCCCTTCAAAAATATTTTCAAAGTCCTCATCCGAACCCCGTACTACCGTAGCCATTGTCATATTTTGCATCAAGGTAGGACGCAACAGCTCTATTTCATGGGCATGCGAATTGCGAAAGTTAGGATCATAATAAATAATAACACCAGCTGCCACGGCTGCTTCTACCACCCGCAACACCAGAGGACGCAACAAGGTATTCAAAGCAAAATAGGACCCAAACAAAAGAATATCATCCTTCTTAAATTCAGGAATATTAGCCTCTACAAATTGCTTGTCGTATTCTTTATAAAAGGAATATTCAGCATCCCCTTTTTCATTCAAAAAAGCAAGAGCTATATCTGTTTTATGGCCTTGCCAAATAGTCATATTATCAGTAGAGATATTATTCTCCTGCATAAAATCCATAATAATCTGTCCCATTTTATCATCACCTATCTTACTGATGAATGACGTTGACACCCCCATACGTCCCAAGGAGACCATGGCATTAAACGTAGACCCTCCTGCCTTAGCCGCTTGTGGCTGATTATCCTTAAAAATAATATCGCATATAGTTTCGCCTATACCGTAGACTGTACGTTTCATAAAAAGTGTTTCTAACTTTTCCATCAAGCTCCGATAATAAAAAGTAGCCTGGATAAAGTTTAATGTTAGCTAATTCAATTCTTAAAATTCAAAGAAACAAAGAAATCCGAAAAGCCCCAACTTTGAATACTGAATAATCATTTCTAAACAGCAAATTCTAAATTCTTAAGATAAAAAACCGACGCGGGAAAGTCGTAAATTTTTAAATTCGTAATCGTGAATCTTAAATTATATTCCCTACTTTTGATTCTTATTTCAAAAATACGACATTATGCCTGTAAAATTAAAATTGATTCTGCTCAACTTTTTGCAGTTTTTTATCTGGGGAGCGTGGCTCATTACGATTGGTAATTATTGGTTTGCTACCAAAGCATGGGGGCCAGAACAATTCGGGGCCATCTTTGCTACCATGGGAATCTCTTCGCTCTTTATGCCCACCCTTACAGGTATCATAGCCGACCGCTGGATGAATGCCGAACGCCTTTACACCATCCTTCACCTGCTGGGCGGTGTGGCTATGCTAATGCTACCACAAGTGAATACTCCTTCGGCCTTTTTTACCGTGATGCTTCTGGCTATGATTTGTTACATGCCCACTATTGCACTGATGAACACCATCTCTTACAGCATATTACAAAACAACCAGATGGATATTGTTAAGGATTTTCCACCTATCCGTGTGTGGGGTACTATAGGCTTCATAGCCGCTATGTGGATTGTTAACCTGACAGGCTCAAAAGCAGCAGCCACCCAGTTCTACATCTCAGGCGGTGCAGCCTTCATATTAGCTGCTTATGCGCTAACGATGCCCAAAATAAAACCACAGAACAACACTAGCAGCGATGCTCCTTTAATGGAGAAATTAGGGCTCAGCGCCTTCAAATTATTCAAAAGCTACAAAATGGCGGTCTTTTTCTTCTTTGCCATGTTTCTGGGAGCAGCTTTGCAACTGACCAATATGTTTGGCGATCCTTTCCTGTCACATTTTGAAGAAATACCAGAGTTTGCCAATTCTTTTGTGGTAAAATACTCCACCATTATAATGTCTATCTCACAAATGTCCGAGACGCTTTTTATAC
>DHQI01000105.1:0-15278 GCA_002408065.1 Bacteroidales bacterium UBA5342 | reverse complement strand
TTTTTATACTGGCCATACCCTTCTTTCTGAAACGCTTTGGCATTAAAAAAGTCATTATGATAAGCATGCTGGCTTGGGTGCTGCGCTTTGGTCTCTTTATCTGGGGCGATCCGGGATCAAACCTCTGGATGATCATCCTTTCAATGGTGATTTACGGTATGGCTTTTGACTTCTTTAACATCTCCGGTTCTCTCTTTGTAGAACAAGAAACGGACAGTAAAATTCGTGCCAGTGCACAAGGTCTTTTTATGATGATGACCAACGGTTTTGGTGCCATTATCGGCTCTTCCGTGAGTGGATGGGCCATCGGAAAATTCTTCACTGATGCCAACGGACATTTTCTTTGGTCAGGTATATGGACTGCTTTCGCCATCTATGCCCTCATTGTTCTTGTACTATTTACTATTTTGTTTAAACACAAGCATCGTCCGCAGGTTGAATTCGAAGTTAAGCATTAAGCTGTCATTTAGAAGAAAAGAATACAATGCAAAATACAATTACAAGCGACGATCAAGCCTATATGCAGCGTTGCCTTGATTTAGCCCGTTTAGGCATACAGGGTGCCGCCCCTAACCCCATGGTGGGCAGCGTGATAGTACACAACAACAAAATTATTGGCGAAGGATACCACGAAAAATGCGGTGAAGCCCATGCCGAAATCAATGCTATCAATTCTGTCAAGGATAAAAGCTTGCTAAAAGAATCGACCTTGTATGTCAACTTAGAACCTTGTGCCCACTATGGCAAAACACCACCTTGCTCTTTAGCAATTATTCAAAACAAAATACCTCGTGTGGTCATTGGCTGCATCGATAGTTTTGCGAAAGTGTCCGGAAAAGGAATAGCTATGATGCGAGAAGCTGGCGTGGAAGTAAAGGTGGGAATTTTAGAACAAGAAAGCCGGGAATTGAACAAACGATTCTTTACGTTTCATCAAGAAAAACGCCCTTACATCATACTGAAATGGGCCGAAAGTGCGGATGGATTTATCGACTCTTATCAAGAAACTCCCGCCTGGCTTACCAACGAAGAAAGCCGTGCCTTTGTACATAAAATGCGGGCCGAAGAGGCCGCTATAATGGTAGGCACCGTAGCGGCACAAAAAGACAATCCCAGCCTGACCACACGCTCGTGGCAGGGTAAAGACCCGGTGCGCATCACCCTTGACCGCACCTTACGCATACCCCTATCACATCACCTCTTTGACGGTAAAACCCGCACCTTGGTTTTTACACAAAAAGAGACAGAAAACAAGGCTAATCTGGAATATATTAAGATGGATTTTAAAGGTGATGTATTGACACAAATAATGAATCATCTATACCGTGAAAATCTAACATCCTTAATAGTAGAAGGTGGCGAAATATTACTGAATACCTTTATCAAAGCCGGATTATGGGACGAAGCCTGGCAATTTATAGGAAGCCTAGAACTAAAAACAGGAACCAATGCTCCAAAAATCAGCGCTACACCAAAGAGTCTAATGAATGTTGGAGAAGTCAAATTGTTGAAGTATAAAAAATAAAAAGTCAACACACCTCAAAGAGCTCCCCTTGCAACACCGAGTTGGGGCTGGTCATCACAAAACTACCATCTGCCGCTGCAAAGAAATACTGCATCTTTCCACGGTATTTCTTGATGTTTTTAATCATGAAAGAATTGTCTACGTCTGGCATAAACAACAAAGCATTAGCTTTGAGGTCAATAAACTCTCCGGGTTTTTGATGCATCACACTTTTAAACTGGTGATAGAATTGCCCTTCCAGCTTTTGCTTTTTATTTGAAAGCACCACCAGGTTAAGTTTAATGAGCTCTGAGGTTTTGGCCTCCGTTTTTTTACGCATCGATAGTTTTTTCCGCAGACGAATACCGGCATTGATGGTGGTATTAAAAAAGCGACCTCCAGAAGAAAAATGCTTTTCTGAAAACAAATGCATTGCGCCATAAAAATGCTTAGCCCATACCGCATCGCGCCCGGCACTCTCGCCTTTGAAATGTATGATGGGTACCTTACCATCATAAATATTTTTATATCCCAGCTGTGTGATACGGTAAGATAGATCTATGTCTTCGCCATACATAAAGAAATCTTCGTCGAAGCCTCCGCATCTGTCCAGTACTTCTTTCTTAACCATCATATAAGCGCCAGCCAGCACCTCCACCTCACTGACTCTATCGGCACGAATATTTCCGACATAATAGCGGGCAAAATATTTTGACCGGGGAAAGAGTCGGGCAAAACCAAAAGCCTTGAAAAAAGCTACTTTAGGAGTTGGCAGTCCACGTTTTGATTCCGGTAAAAAATAACCACTGCCATCCAGCATACGCACACCTACGGCTCCTGCTTTCGGATCTTCTTTAAGCATCCTAAGACTTCTGAGCAGGGTATTTTGCTGAACAATGGTATCCGGATTTAAGATAAGGATATACTTTCCCTTAGCCAGACTGAAGCCTAGATTATTAGCCTTACCAAAACCATCGTTCTCTGGGTTTTCTATAAAAATAACCCAAGGATAGTGTGTCTTGATGTAGCTAACAGAATCGTCAGTCGATTGGTTGTCGATAATAATCGTCTCAGCATTTATACCCCTAAGCGCAGACTGTAAAGCATCGAGACAAATCTGTAAAAAATGCCGCGCATTATAATTAACGATGACAATGCTGAGATCGACCATAAAACAGTTTTGATATTACTGCTGAGCAGCTTCGCGACCTGCACGTAGCGCTTTGATATTCATAGCCACTACCTCTTCGCCTTTACGAGCAAAGATCTGACGAATACCATCTTCAAATTTTTCGTAAGGAATGCCTCCTATAAAAGGAGATGCTGCCCCTAACATCACAATGTTAGCCATACGCCCGGAACCCAACTTCTGAGCAATATCGCTGACATCCAAAGTGACATTTTTATATTTTCTCACTTCTTCCAATACAGCATCCTCATCCGGGTAGTTATTGATGTTTTTGATGGGTTTCACATTACTGACTATGACACCAGTCTCAGGATTCAGGAATGGCACATAACGTAAGGATTCCATGGGTTCCAAAGAAATGATAAGATCGGCTTCACCTCTAGGGATCAAGTCTGAAGAAACACCCATATCTGACAAACGCAGGTGCGACTGAACATCACCGCCACGTTGGCTCATACCATGTACTTCGGCCTGTTTCATCGAAAGACCTAACTCTACTGCCGCTTGACCTATCACTGCCGCAATAGATAAAATACCTTGTCCTCCTACTCCTGATAAAATAATGTCTGTCTTCATTTATTTGATTTAAATTAGCTTGGTTTGTCCTTGGCACAAAACTACAAAAATTAACGGGAAAAACGTCTCCCGTTCTCAAGATCTCTTGACCTTACTAAAGCATCTTAGCCAAGGTCGTGATACGTTTCTCAGCTTCCGCTTTATTCTTTTTCAGATCGGCGATCTCTTTGATGACCAAAGAGAGATTGTAAGCATCACGAATAGCTTCTTTGTCATAACTTTCCATCACAATGTAGTGATGCTTCTTGCCTTTGTATTGCACTTTCAGCGGTTTATCATAATTGTTAACGATAAAACTGACCACACCATTATCCGTACCATTACGATAGTTAACAGTTTCCCAATAATCTTCTCCATCATCAAAACGACGGTTGTCGAAGGATTTTTCCGGAATTTGTTCCGTCTCAGCAAAGAGGCCTGAATCATAAACTTTGATACTGTTATGATAAATATGTCCTTTACCATGGTAACGGCTCGAGATATAAAACTCACCTTTTTCGTCCAGATAAGCTCTTATATAACTACGGTCATGTGAATTGCTTATTTTCTGACGCTTATGTACATAGGTGCCTTCATAGCCTTCAAACTTGCCTGGCTTGTAGGTGAAATTCTTTTTTAAGCGTTCGAAATCTGCTTCACGTGTCACCAGCAAAGTATCGTAATAGGCCAGACTCTGCTTTTGCTCTGTAATTTCAATTCGAGCCATCATTTTTTTACCCGCAGCAATCTCTTCTATTTGATCAGGGTACAACAAATTGATACTATCTACTTTAAGACGGGCAACATTATAGTCAGCCTTCCCCATCGCCATTTCAGCTTCTGCTAGTAAGGCCTGAGCCCGTTCTTGCTTATTAGGACCACAGGACATCAACACGAGGAGCATAGTGACCAAAGCAATTATATTTATTTTTTTCATCATCATGACTATTTAGTTTTGCAAAACTAAAAAAATGAACAAACATAACACTACATCTTGCAAGCTTGTTTGTTAGTATTAAAAAAATCGCTTCAAAAAAGACTTATCAACAGCGCCATTAATAACTTCTTAATTATTCAGTAATAAAAGAGCCGTTAATCATGTCTGTTTTCAAGCCATCTTATACTACTTTTGCGTTCCGCAAAAAACAACAACTTAACAGTAGGAAGTGATGGCAGAGAGGAAAGGAAACAACAGAGCCCCAAAACACGTAACAACACCAGCTAATGAGTATGGCAAATTGCCCCCTCAGGCTGTGGAACTGGAAGAAGCCGTTTTAGGCGCTTTACTTCTTGAAAAAGAAGCCTATCTGGAAGTAGGAGACATTCTCAAACCGGAAGCTTTTTATAAAGAGTCACACGCTAAAATCTTCACTGCTATAGCCGATCTTTCAGGAAAACAGGAGCCGGTCGATATCCTTACAGTGACAGAACAATTGAAAAAAAATGGCACTCTGGAAGATGTAGGGGGGCGTTTATATCTGGCTCAACTGACTTCTAATGTAGCTTCAGCAGCCAATATTGCCTATCACGCACTTATTATTTCACAAAAACACATTCAGCGCTCACTCATCAATCTGGCCACACGCATACAGACTGATGCCTACGACGAAAGCATGGATGTGATGGAACTGCTAAACCAAGCCGAAGAAGGCGTGTTCCGCTTATCGCAAACCACTTCAAAAAATGAAGCTGTACAGATAAACCCCGTTATAAAAGAGGCGATAGAAAAAATGTACGAGTCAGCCAAGAAAGAAGGAAGTGTAAGCGGTTTGCATTCCGGGTTTCACGATCTGGACAAGGTCCTTTCCGGCTTTCAAAATTCTGACCTCATCATTCTGGCCGCTCGTCCCGCAATGGGTAAAACAGCCTTCACGCTATCTCTGGCCCGTAACATGGCCGTTGACTTTGGGTACAAAATAGCGATGTTCTCACTTGAGATGTCCAACGTACAGCTAGTGAATCGACTAATATCCAGCGAAACAGAAATAGAAGGCCAAAAAATCAAAACAGGTAAACTGACAGAGGCCGAATGGACGCAGCTGCATACCAAAATTAAACGGTTACAAGATGCCCCCATCTTTGTGGATGATACGCCAGGTCTCTCCATCTTTGAATGTAGAGCTAAGTGCCGCCGTATGAAACAGAAATATGGTCTGGATATGATCTTGATTGATTACCTGCAGCTAATGACTGCACCGGGAGCACAGAGCAGGGAGTTAGAGATTAGTGCTATTTCGCGTGCCCTAAAAGGCTTGGCCAAAGAGCTTAACGTTCCGGTAATGGCACTTTCGCAGCTTAACCGTGGGGTTGAAGGGCGTACGGGTTACGAAGGCAAGCGCCCTATGCTATCTGACCTTCGTGAGTCTGGTGCCATAGAGCAGGATGCCGATATTGTTTGTTTTGTTCACCGTCCGGAATATTACGGCTTCAAAGAAACACCAGGCGAAGACGACGGCGAAGGACCACGCAGTACTGAAGGTCTGGCTGAGCTTATCATCGCCAAACACCGTAGTGGTGCTACCGACACTATTCCTTTGAAATTCAGAAAATCTCTGGCACGCTTTGTCAATTATGGTGACGAAAAAATTGTCACAGAATCATCCATTAATCACTCTGCAGACAACAACACACCCGCAGCAGCATCGTTCGAAAGCGATCCAATCGGTAGCTTCCCAACGCCTGATGCTCCGTTTTAGGACTTGCGAACCTACGATACAAACATCAGCAGAATAGACAAAACAAAAGATCTCAAGTAAAAAATATTCCTACAAGGGAAATCCACGTTTTAACTAAAACAACACATCAAAAAAAGCCTCACAACATGCCGGCAAACAGCTTACTATGAGGCTTTTTTTTATTATCTAAAAACAAAACTAAAAAGGATAATAAATTGAAGAATTTTCCAAATCCTGAGGCAAGAGCGTAGGCGCCAGTTTTTCTTTTCTCTCGCGTTTAGCCATTTGTCGGCGTCGTTCACCCAAAGTAATATTAACACCAAACTGAAAGTTAGCAGCATTGAAATCAGACGGTAAACTGATTGGCAACTCAAGCAATTCACCATCTGGTAATGTCACCTTGCTTCCTCCACTAGCGGCATAACCAGGTATTACATCAGCAGCAAAATAAAGATAAAAAGCAGCCATACGTAAACCAATCACCCCACCATATGAGTTTTGAGAATTAAAGCCATAATTGTAGTTAGCTCCTAAGGTAAGAAAACGCTTAAAGTTCGCATTAACATTAAGGTAAAGATTTTGACGTACCTCGTCACGAACAAAACGGGTCTTATACAATGCCCCTACAGAAAGAGCCTGAGTCAATTCATATTCCGCCGCCAAAAAAAGCTTCGGAGAAAGCCTGTTATCAAATACATTAAAGCTTTTATCGATATGAATTGAATTTGAAATAGTATCGGTTAAATCTTCGATAGCATTATCATTTACAGCAACTACACCGTCATCTGTGTCGGTAGTAATAATATCTTCTAATCCATTAAAAGCATATTCACCAGTGATATTCAGGTTTTGCACTTCATCTTTCCAGTTTATCTTGCCTAAATCTACCAGACTGGCCGAAAGCTTTAATTGGGGAATCACCTGATACTCCACTCCAAGATCTACACCAAAACCAGTATTGGAAAAATTAGCTGCCGCAAAATTTATGACTTCGTTATAATCATCGGTTTCAAGATTATTAACAACCTCCTGCGGCACACCATCATCATCTAAAATAACATCTATCGGCCCTGAAATATCAGCAGCTCCCACGATATTATAACTCCATTGGTCAGACTGGGTATTAAAATCAAAACGATCAAAGGCCATATTAGCATTAGCGATACCAGCCAAAAGTTTAAATTTTGCACCAACCGTTAAATTATCATTAATCGTTTTAGAAAAACCCATATAATACTCAGAATACCATCTGCTCGACATTTCAAAACCGGAAAGATCATGATTAACAGTCAGATCATTTAGCTTGAAAAAAGCGCGTGGCAAACCAAACAAGACATCTATACGGTGATTCACCCCAAGGTGAAAATACCCCCCCTCATTTAACGCAAAGCCCATACTAAACACATTGGTATTAAGCTCCGTTGAGAAAAAGGACACTTCTGGCAAATCATTGACAAACTTGGTATAGTCTTCTTGGCTGTTCCACGCAAAACTTGCACTCTCTGAATTATACAAATTACCAAGCCCTATATCAGAGGACATAGACACGTAGGTATTATTTATAACAGGTAAGCCAAAATAAAAATTATAATTCGGACTAAATGCCGGATTTAAGATGCTGGACTGAGGGAGGTTATCCATAAAGTACAGCGAAGTGGCCACCTGAGCCTTTGCCGAAATCACACTCAGCAACATTAGGGCTAACAGGCCTTGTTTTATTACGGTTTTCATCGTTTGGGCGTATTTTAGAGTTTTACTCATCATCATTGCTTAAATCAAGATCTAAGATAAAAGATGCATTATCCAGAAAGAATTGATATCTAATCTCGGTAGAAGCTCCCTCTTCCAATTGGAAGTAGTCATCTTCGTCCATGGTGAAACTAATATCCATCACTAAACTATCCATCTGCTTCAGGCTCTCATATTTTTGGTCATCGAATACAATGCTCCAACTTGTGGAATCCCACGCTGTTTCAGGACTTGATGGAAAAAGATTCTGTGCAGAAGCAAACATACTATCAAATGGCACTAAATTATTGCTAGCATCAAAACGGGAGAAATAAAACTGCGCATTAGCATTAAATGGAAAATCTCTCGTCCAGATCTTGACACTCATACGTATAGAATCTTCATCACTCAAGTAAAACATAGAATCTATGTCCTCCGTGGTTTCTGCGTCAAAGCCTAAAGCCGACTGCTGATATGTTATCTTATCAAATTTGAATTCGAACGGCACCCTTACGTTAGCTTTCAGTTTAACATCGTACATAGCATCTACTATATCATCAGCATAATCGTAGAAAAAATTGTGCTTGCCTACCTCGCCTGCTTCGTCATTAGGATTGATTATGACATCATAAGCCATCGTTAAATTTTTAACATTAAGCAATTCTACCTCTTCCAACCTTGATGTTGAGGAATCCAGTTGTATTGAATCCTTATTGGCAGGTATATATAAAGTGCTATTGATCGGATCATTATCTATCGGACTCGGTATAATAATACTTGCCGTTCCATCTTCAGTAATCAGCTCCGGTTCTCCGTCCGTACCAAACCAAAGTTTATTAATAATAAAGTTGGCAGGGAAGCCAAGGTTACTTTGTACCGCAATGGTCATCTCTGGATTTGACAAACGGAAACCTTCAATATCCAAATCGTTTGGAATACTGCTAAAAAGATCTAAATCTATCACCTGCTCATCACTCATAGCGGTATCTATACCATAGTTGAATTCCACATGGTCAAACACCATATCTTCGATATATGTACCAAAATAAAGGGTGTCAGGTAATGGTATCATAGCTGTATCACTAGGATTCGAAATCTCCAAAAACACCTCTACATCCAACTCTATCTGTCCTTCTCCGCTTGGGCTATTATAATAATAATCAGCCAGATTGAGAGTCATCAAGGTATCTAAACTAGAAACCACATAACTTTCCGACAAATAACCGGATTCGTCCAATTTCACAAGCGAGGGGATATCTACATTGGCTACAACCCTGATGCCATCCGGCAACTGAGGCAAGTCCTTGAAAATAGGCACCAACATCGTTTGACTAAAGGTGGTATCTATATCAATACCTGGATCTTGTTTGTAATGATAATCCAAGGAAGGAGTTATCGTCATATAATCATCCGTAATATTTGCCAGCACACTATGATCCATATACAGATGTACTATACCACTAGCAATCCCTACACGGTATACTTCAAAGGGCAATTCAAAATCAATAGGGTCACCAATATTTAACACCTCCAAAGGCTCTATAGCGACATCAGACGGCGCTACAAAAATGGCATTTGTGTTATATTTTGTCCTGAAAGTATCTTGTGGGTTAACCGTAATAAAAGTATCCACCGGAACAGGAGCAGGTCCTCCCGGCGTAGACACCCATATAGTATCCTTATACTCAAAAGTTACATCGGGCATCTCAAAATTAAGACTGAATTCCTCTTCGAAACTGGTCAACTCTTCAAACTCCACATCATCCATGGTTAAGAATTCAGATAATTCAGCATAAAAATCAATAAGTGTATCATACATAAAATAAGCGACACCATCATTATAAGAAATAACATCGTCACCCAATTCTTCGGTATCAAACAAGCTGTCAAACTCTATCGTCAAGCTACCGTTCATCATAGGCATACTGGCTGACACCGGCACCTCTATCTTATCAATATTCTCAGTATCTATCTCCAAAGGCTCATAACACCCAAGCAAGAACACAGCAGGCATACTGAAAAGCAATAATTTTTTTAGCATTTTCATATCTATATTTTTTAGTATTTATCGAACTAAATGGCCACCTTATTCCGGCTGGCTGATTAACGTATCTATTGGAGCATCTATCACATCAAGCTCCTTATCTGATACCATAAAAGATGAGGTATCAGTAACAACACTCATAGAGTCCGGATTAATAATCAATGAGTCGACAACTTGTGCCATAGAGTCCAGACTCACAATCAAAGAATCCGCTACTAATGCCATAGAATCCGGAAGCAGCAAAAGGCTGTCAGGAGTCATAATATCCAATACCACGCTATCCACTATTACAGTATCGATAACTGTCGTGTCCTTCAGCAACCATTCACCTTGTGTCACCTTATAAATATCGGTACCCCCTAGCCCGTCAGGCCTTACACCAAAATAGAAAGCATATTTGTCATCAACCGGCAAATAGCCCATATCGTTATCGGCAGTATTAATAGGATAACCCATATTCTGAACCTCTCCCCAACTATTCTCTCCAAAATAAGCTACCTTGTATACATCATAGGCCCCTAAGCCGCCTTTACGGTCAGAACTAAAATAAAGCTCTCCATCATAAAAGCCAACGACTTCATCATTTGCTTCAGAGTTAATACTGGTGCCCAGATTAGTGGCCTTACCCCACTTGCCGATACTACTTTTTACTGACAGATACATATCCGTCTCACCATTTTTATGGTCACGATCGGAAGAAAAAACCAAAACTCCATCATCGATATAGCAAGCATTATTTTCCTGAGCAGATGAGTTAAGCTTGGGTAACTCTTCCCCTATCAATTTTTTACCTTTGCGTCGGGCCATCATAATGCCTCCCTCCTCCATTGATTGATACAAAACACCATCCCCAAACTCATAATAAGGTAGAGGTATCATATTATCGGTATCATCTTTGGGATAACGCGGCGAAACCTTAGGAAAAGAAACAACAGACATCATGCTGTCATAAACAGCTTCATAGATAACAAAATTGCTCTCTGTAAGCTTGGGGTTGGTAATCTTATCAGACGAAAACAACAAGGTTCTTTCTTTATTTAAAAAGACAGGATATATCTCATTCCTTGAACTATTGGCTATTTTTATGTTTTCAAAATGCAGTTGAATAGTGTCGTCGACCTCCTCTAAAGCCACATCACAAGCAGTCATTAATTCCGCCATCACTTGGGCAAAATCATAATCTTTAGCTTTTACATTAAAAGTTTTAAATAAGAGTTTTTGCTGCTCTGCATCAGCATTTTCAGCAAAAAAAGCATAATTTCTTTTGGCTTTTTCAAATTGATTATCAAAATGATAAGCTTTTGCTAAATAGAAATAATACAGCGGATTAAAGCCCTCATTACAACGTAGAATATAATTAATTGCTTTCGGTTTTTGCTCAGAATAGAGGTAACACATGGCGACACGCCATAGCAAAGGATCATAATCCAGGGTATCGCGCAATACCCCTAAATACACAGGCAAGGCTTTTTTGTGTCGGTTCACGTCGTCTGAGTAATAAATTTCATCAGCAGTTTTCAAGCTTTTGACTTCCTCCTTACTCAAGTCCGCTACCTGCGCATAGACCTTATAGTCTATCTCTACATCTTTCTGAGCGAAAAGTTTAGATGTAAATATTAGTATCAGCATGCAAATGCTGAAAAGATGCATTTTCATAATCATTTGGTTTTTAGATTGGTCTATAAAATAATATAAAAAAAAGGCACTAATCAGTAGTACGGTAAAATTTTAAAACGGCTCAAAAAAGCACAGCCTTTCGCGGTAAGATATTGGTGTTGGCTTAGAAACAATTAAAGGGTTGGTATTGTTTCATTTGCCAAAAATAATCATAATATATTATGATGTCAAAAATTTTTTACTTGTATTTACAAGCAGAACACTTTAAAAGAATATCGGAACAGCTAAAACTATAATTATATACTATATATAATATATATATGCATTCACTTCCTCACACTTGTATTTACATGTAAAAGATAATGTTTTATTAATTAATTTTAAAAAAAGATGTTTTTTAAGAGATAAATTTTAACTTTGCGCGTCTTGCTAATAATTTTCAATATTTAAATCAATAAAAACTGATGAGCAACAACACAAACAAAGCTGCTGACAATATTCGCATTTTGTCTGCTGCAATGGTAGAGAAGTCAAAATCAGGCCATCCCGGAGGAGCAATGGGCGGCGCCGATTTTGTCAATGTACTTTTTACGGAATTTCTGAACTATGACCCTGCCGACAGAACCTGGGCATTTCGCGATCGTTTCTTTTTAGATCCGGGTCATATGTCACCAATGCTTTACTCTGTGTTGGCTTTGAGCGGCACTTATTCTATGGAGGATCTGGCTAATTTCCGCCAATGGGGTTCTGTGACTCCCGGTCACCCCGAGGTAGACTTTGCACGTGGCGTAGAAAACACCTCCGGACCTCTTGGTCAAGGTCACACGATGGCTGTTGGTGCCGCAGTAGCCGAGCGCTTTATGGCAGCTCGTTTTGGCGAGTGGATGTCACACAAAACCTATGCTTTCATCTCTGATGGTGGTGTGCAGGAAGAAATCTCACAAGGTGCAGGCCGTATCGCAGGCTACTTGGGACTTAGCAACCTGATCATGTTTTATGATTCAAACGACATTCAGCTGTCTACTGAAACAGATGCGGTAACAATTGAAAACACAGCGGCTAAATACGAAGCTTGGGGCTGGAAAACGATAACCATTGATGGTAACGATGCTGAGGCTATCCGTGCGGCACTTACCGAGGCTAATGCAGAAACAGAAAAACCAACACTTATCATTGGTAAAACAGTTATGGGTAAAGGTTGTCTGACACCAGAAGGCGAAAGCTTCGAACGTCAGTGCTCTACTCACGGACAGCCTATCTCTGCTGCTGGAGCTGACTTTGCAAAAACAGTAGCTAACCTGGGAGGTGATGCTGAAAATCCATTTGTTGTCTTCCCTGAAACGGAAGCTCTCTATACTGAGGCAAATGCTAAAAAAGCGGAATATGTAGCCACTAAAAAAGCGGAATTTGAAGCTTGGGCTGCTGACAATGCCGAATTGGCTGCAAAACTGGAAAACTTCCTTAGCGGTGAAGCTCCTGAGCTGGACTACGCCTCTATCGAACAAAAAGCCAGCTCTGCTACACGTGCTGCATCTGCAGCCGTTTTAGGTTTTATGGCCGAAAACGTAGAAAATATGATCGTGATGTCTGCCGACCTTGCTAACTCAGACAAAACAGACGGTTTCTTGAAAAAAACAAGCGCCTTTACAAAAGGAGATTTTAGCGGACAGTTCCTACAAGCTGGTGTTTGTGAATTGACGATGGCTTGTCTCGCTAATGGTATGGCCTTACACGGAGGTGTAATTCCAGCTTGTGGCACTTTCTTTGTGTTCTCTGATTACATGAAGCCAGCCGTGCGCCTTTCTGCACTGATGGAACTTCCAGTAAAATATATCTGGACACACGATGCCTTCCGCGTAGGAGAAGATGGTCCTACCCACCAGCCAGTTGAACACGAGTTTCAATTACGTTTGATGGAAAAACTGCAAAACCATTCTCACAAAAACGCTATGTTGGTGCTTCGCCCTGGCGATGCAAACGAAACGACTGTGGCATGGGAAATGGCTATGAACAACACCACTACCCCAACAGGATTGATTTTTACCCGTCAGGGTGTGGCTAACTTACCAAACAGCTCTTACGCTACAGCTAAGCAAGCTGAGAAAGGAGCCTACATTGTATCTAAAGATGAGAATCCTGAAATCCTTTTGGTCGCCAGCGGTTCGGAGGTAAGCACTTTGGCTGCAGGAGCAGAATTATTACGTGAGCGCAAAGGTATTAAGGTACAGTTAGTGTCAGCTATCTCTGAAGGCCTTTTCCGTACACAGGAAGAAGCTTACCAAGCCGAAGTAATCCCTGCTGACTTGCCTGTTTTTGCTATGACAGCAGGTTTGCCTGACACCCTTCGTACACTGGTAGGCGATAAAGCCAAAATCTGGGGATTGGAATCATTCGGTTTCTCTGCACCTGCTGGTGTGTTGGATGAGAAATTGGGTTACAATGCCGAGAATGTCTACGAACAAGTAGTAGCAATGTTATAAAAAAGAATTGATGTCGGGCATACGACGTCTGTTTCTTTAAAAGATTCTTTGGAAGGTGGCCGTTTGGCTGCCTTTCTTTTTTTTATCAAAAAAAGATGGCAATACCTTACTCTGCCATAATAGTTACAAATGAAATAATCTATTTACGTAAGAATCATTCTTAATCCCAGGGCTAACGTATCAAAAGCTAAAAAATAAAGGTTATATTAACATTTTCGCATTGGGATGTTAATAAGATTCCCGGTTCTGAGGCTTGAATAAAAAAATACTCCACTATTCAACAAGATATTAACTATGTTTTTGATATTTAAGGTTTAGTATTGGTTTTAAAAGAATATTTACCTTCTTTGTTTTCAACAAAACACAAAGAAGATGGAAGAAATATCAATAGTAAAAAAAGCCAGAATAATTGGTGATCCTCGAGTTCAAAATCGTAGTAGTCATCTTATGGTTGACATAGTTGTTATAGCTGTAATAGCAATTCTCTGTGGAGCAGAATCTTGGAATGGGATAGAAGAATTTGGAAAAAGCAAGAAGCGTTTTTTGTCTAAACTTCTACAATTACCCGATGGCATTCCTTCTCACGACACATTTAATCGAGTGATCTCCAGCATTAGCCCTAGAAGTTTTCAGCACTTCTTTACGTCTTGGACTAATACAATAAAAGACACGCGAATAAAGAAAGATGTGATAGCCATTGATGGCAAAACGATACGAAGGAGTAAAGATACATTTCATAATATTCCTGCCGTTCATATTGTTAGTGCTTGGTCTAACGACAATAGCCTTGTTTTAGGACAGGTGAAAACAGAGGAAAAGTCCAATGAAATCACTGCTATACCTGAGTTACTAAAGCTTCTTGACATAAAAGACAGTTTGATAACCATAGACGCTATGGGATGTCAAAAAGAGATTGCTAAGCAAATTGTGAAATCAGAAGGCGATTATCTGTTGGCGTTAAAGGGTAATCAACAAACTATAAAAGAAGAGGTTGAATGCGCTTTTGCGATAAGAAAAATTGCAGACTCTCACCAGACTATAGAGAAGAGTCATGGTAGAATAGAAACACGGAAATGTGAAATAATTGATAATTTAAAGGATATATCCTCTAAAGAGAACTGGGAAGAGCTTAAAACCTTGGTGCGTATTGATGCTACGAGAGAGATAAATGGCATAATTAGTAATGAAGTGCGTTTTTATATCAGCAGTTTAAAAGCATCAGCAGAGCAATTTAATACTAATGTAAGAAAGCACTGGGGAGTCGAAAACTCCTTACATTGGGTTTTAGATATGACTTTTGGAGAAGATTATTGCAGAAAAAGAAATAAGTATGCTGCACAGAATTTTGCCATTCTTGAAAAGATGGCTCTAAACATGCTAAACAAAAAGAAGCAAAAAGGAATGAGCTTGAAAACAATGAGACTAAAGGCCGCTTGGGATGATGAATTTTTAACAAAAATTATAGATATTTGATGCGTTGCCCCTG
>DHQI01000033.1:8278-15745 GCA_002408065.1 Bacteroidales bacterium UBA5342 | reverse complement strand
CAGGGATGTGCCCGCGATATACTGGAGCAAGTGCTCAAGGCTCAGGATAAATGGCTGGACGACGAGGCTTTTGGTTGGTAAGGGTGTGAGCTTGTAAGGTGAGGTGAAATATTTTGTTAGTCAGTGTTTTATTGCTATTGTTAATAACTAAAACGGATAGCATACGAAGTTCCATTCAAAATTTATTTCTTTTGCAAATTAAGTCAAAATAAGGAAGGTCTATGGAAACAAAAATAATAGCAGTAGCTAACCAAAAAGGCGGCGTTGGTAAAACGACTACGACCATTAATATAGCAGCTAGTCTGGCAGCTATGGAGAAAAAGGTTTTAGTGGTAGACGCCGATCCTCAGGCTAATGCTACTTCGGGTTTAGGACTTGATGTAGAAAAAGTAGAAAAAAGTATATATGAATGTTTGATAGATAGTGTTCCTGCCGTAGAAGCCATAGAAAAGACCACTATCGAAGGCTTGGACCTTATGCCATCGCATATCGATTTGGTAGGTGCCGAAATAGAGATGATTAGCTTAGAAGATCGTGAACAGCGCTTGAAAAAAGCTCTTGCGAGCGTACAGGACTCTTACGACTATATACTTATCGATTGTTCGCCCTCTCTGGGTTTGATTACTATTAATGCTTTGAGTGCCGCTACATCGGTCATTATACCTGTTCAGTGTGAATATTTTGCGCTTGAAGGTCTGGGCAAACTGCTTAATACGATTAAAATTATTCAGGGGCGCTTGAATCCGACCTTGCGCATTGAGGGTTTTTTGCTGACGATGTACGATTCCCGCTTACGACTGGCCAATCAGGTGGTGGCTGAGGTGCAGATGCATTTTCAGGATATGGTGTTCAAAACCATTATACAGCGTAATGTTAAGTTGAGTGAAGCACCTAGTCACGGGGTGCCGGCTTTGCATTTTGATGCGGCCTCTACCGGCGCGGTTAATTACCTTAATCTGGCAGGAGAGATGATTGAACGTGAGAAGTTAAGGGGGAATGCTTAAGATCAGGTGAACGGCTATTAATAGTTCACCCCCCCCCTTGTATTGTGCTCCTTGAGTTTATCAATATAATTTACAAATCGTTTTACACTTTTTATATTTAATAAATGGCTTCAACAAAAAAACCGGCATTAGGAAGAGGATTGAATGCGCTGATAGCGGATGCTAAGGAAATACAGGAGAATTCCGGAGTGCTTCATTTCAAAGAGGTGGAGATCGAAAAGGTAGAGGCTAATCCTTATCAACCGCGTACCCATTTTGAAGAGAGTGCTTTAGCAGAATTGGTGGCATCAATCAAAAAATTGGGCATCGTTCAGCCTTTGACATTGCGAAAACAGCCGGGGGATAAATATCAGATTATTTCAGGGGAACGCCGTTTCCGTGCCAGTAAAATTGCCGGACTTACTATGGTACCAGCCTATCTGCGTGAAGCGGGTGATGAGGAAATGCTGGAAATGGCTTTGGTTGAGAATATACAACGCGAAAACCTGGACCCTATTGAGGTGGCCTTGTCCTATCAGCGTTTGATAGAAGAGTTTACACTGACCCAAGAGCAGGTAAGCGAACGTGTGGGCAAAAACCGTAGCACGGTCACCAATATGATTCGTTTGCTTAAATTGCCGGCGGGCGTTCAGTTGCTCTTGCAAAAAGGTGATATCCAGACTGGTCATGCCCGGGCTTTGTTGTCTCTGCAAGATGATAAAGAGAAAGAGATGCTGGCCGAACAGATTGTAAAATATGACTTTTCGGTACGTAAGGTAGAGGAAATTGTCAAAGAACTGAATAGTGGAGAAAAGACGGCGGTGCAGAGTGGCAAGACCATGGCGCGCACGCCTAAGGAATTTAAAGAGTTAAAGTCAGCCCTTAGTTTGGCTTTTAATACTAAGGTGGGGGTGTCTTGTACGCCCAAAGGAAACGGAAAAATTACCATTAATTTTGAATCCGAAACGGAGCTTGAACGTATCCTGGGCATTTTAGATAAAACAAAATCATAGTTAGCACGCTATTTGCAAACGTGAGCCACAAAAAATCGCGATTTGAAAAAATTATTATTCATCTTATCCTTTATTGTTTTTGCTATTCCGGCCATACAGGCTCAAGGAGTAGCTCAGAGTGGGGAAGAAGAGCATGTACAGAATCAGCATCAGGCGCACAGCCATGACCACCAGTTAGGGGTTTACGGTGATACGGTGTATGTGGCACTGGACGACTCCGTTTGGTTGCCAAGCCCTAAAAAAGCAGCGATGTTGTCGGCTGCCTTTCCCGGTGCCGGTCAGATCTACAACCACCAGTGGTGGAAAGCTCCCATCATATACGCCACCATGGGCACTATTGCTTATTTTATTTATTGGAATAACGATAATTATGTGAAATACCGTAATGCTTATATCGATTTTGTGGACGATGACCCCACCACGACGCGCTACGACGAAATAACCCCTGATGGTTATGTGATATCAGACGATTCCTGGTTTGAAAGCACGGTGGAAAACCGGAAAGATAATTATCGTAGAGACCGTGACCTCTTGATTATTTCCCTTGTGGGAGTATATGCTTTGAATATTATTGAAGCCAACGTGGCAGCGCACCTTTACGATTTTGATGTCAGTGATGATTTGTCGCTAAATGTATCCCCAGATTTTAAGTATGATTGGTTCAACCGTAACCCGACAGTGGGAGTTAGTTTACGACTGAATATAAATAAATGATTTTGATACCTTATTAATGCTGTTAGTTTTCGATTTAAAAATAAGAAAATACGTGAACCAGCGAGATTAAATTTCTGGTGTCGACCTCCTGATAAGCATGGAGATATATGGTGATATATAGTGAGCGCTCCATCCTAAATGCCTGGTGGCAGCTTTGTACTTAAGCTTATTGATTTACAGGATGAAGAGATGGGATAAACTTAAAGAAATATATTGAGAATGATTATAAATAAAAAATATTTACTGGTGTTCGCACTGTTGCCTGTACTGGTTTATTCATCTGATCTCCAGTTTAAAATAGGAGATAAAAAATGGGGGAGCGATAAGGTCGCAAAAGGGATGCAGCAGGATACCGTTTACCTCACCGATACAGTGTATGTGGAAAAGGAAATAGTGCCCTTGAAGGAGGCTCCGGTGATCGATTATAGCGACGAAACGCTAAAGGCTTTCGATGCCGATATGGTACAACTGTACGACGATTGGAAAAACAGTTTTGTGACACCTGAAGATAGTAGTCTTATGGCGGCTTCTTCGCCACACTTCCCGGATTCTGTTTATCAGCAACGATTGCTCGATATGTCACAAAACATGGTGATAGAGATGCCTTACAATAAAATTGTAAAAGCACATATTCAAGTATACACCGAACGTAAGCGTCAGCATAGTGCCGAAGTGTTGGGCAAGCTCGATTACTATATGCCAATTTTTGAGGCAGAGCTCGACCGTAAAGGTTTACCCATGGAGCTACGTTGTGTGCCTATTATCGAATCCGGTCTTAAACCAAGGGCCTACTCACGTGCCGGTGCATCAGGCTTGTGGCAGTTTATCTATTCTACCGGTAAACAGTATGGTTTGCATGTCGACTCTTACATCGATGAGCGCCGCGACCCCGTAGAGTCAACCACGCAGGCTATTCGTTTTTTTGAGGATTTGTATGCTATTTATCAGGATTGGTTTTTGGTGATTGCGGCTTACAATTGTGGACCGGGTAATGTGAACAAGGCTATACGTCGCAGTGGTGGTAAGCGCGACTATTGGGCTATCTATTATTATTTACCCCGCGAAACACGTGGTTATGTGCCGGCTTTTATTGCTGCTAACTATTTGGTTAATTATTATGAAGAGCATAATATCAAGGCGGTGCCGAATAATTTGCCTGCTTATACTGATACTGTAATGGTTAATAAACCTTTAAATTTGAATCAGGTAGCCGAGGTGATGTCTTTGGATATTAGTCTGTTGCGGGATATTAATCCGCAGTACCGCTTGGATATTATACCTGGAGGAAAACAATCGTATGTGCTGACCTTGCCCGGCATGGCTTCGGCCGATTATGTGATGCTGGAAGATTCCATTATGGCCTATAAGCGCGATGAAATGATTGATAAAAAAAGGGCTAATGTACAACCCGGTAATAATTCTTATGCCAGGGCACGCGGGGTAGCACCGGCTGGGAAAGTAGCTCTGACGTATACTGTAAAATCAGGTGATAATTTGGGCTTTATTGCTGATTGGTATGATGTGCGGGTGTCTGATCTAAGGTATTGGAACAATATATACCGCAATATGATACGTGTTGATCAGAAGTTATTGGTTTATGTGCCCAAGGACAAGGTGAACAAGTATAAAAATATCAGTAAGACGAAAAGTGCTCCCAAAGCTTCACCAAAAAATGCCACAGAAGTAGCGGTGGATCTGAATGCCGAATACGAGTATTATCAAGTACGCAACGGGGATAATCTTTGGGTGATAGCACGGCGTTATCCGGGGGTTTCGGCCGAAAATATTAAAGCGCTGAACGGTATGAATAGTAATGATATTAAGCCGGGGCAGTATTTAAAAATACGCAAAATTTAAGTTAGAAATATATGATTTCTGAGTGAAGTGCAAGCTAAAGCCAAACGGCGTGAAAGCGAAGTGTTGAGCTTGTTTCAGTAAAGAAGGCATCTCAATTGATTTAAAAACGATCATTTACACATTGAATTATGGAAAATAAAGAACAACAAAAAGGACAAATCAACATCGAGTTGACAGAAGAAATCGCTCAAGGTACGTATTCTAATCTGGCCATCATTACACACTCTACTTCTGAGTTTGTGTTAGATTTTGTACGCATTATGCCTGGCACACCTAAAGCACAAGTGAAGTCGCGTATTGTTCTTACGCCAGAGCATGCTAAACGATTAATGTTTGCTTTACAGGATAATATCAAGAAATACGAAGGACAACATGGCCCTATTAAGGTCAATAACAATGGCCCGGCTATTCCTCCTATGGGATTTACCCCTAAGGCTGAGGCTTAAGCGCTATTAGACGGTATTTATAAGTGGTGGCATCAAAGCCTACAAGTATCCCAGTAAATAAGCAAGCTATCAAAAGACAATAATATGACAGAAAAGCCCCTATTCCCATACTCCGCTACAGAAGAAAAGCTCAATGTGTATTCGCATGCCTTGGGCTTGTTGTTTTCTTTGTTAGCGGTTTTTCTTTTGCTCAGAAAAGCGCAGGACGGCGGCGGGGCTTTGAGCTATTTTTGCTATCTTGGTTATGGACTCTCGTTAGTCCTGCTTTACAGTGCCTCTACTTTTTATCATAATGCCAAAAAAACAAGGCAGAGGCGTCAGCTTAAAGTGTTGGATCATGCAGCTATTTATCTATTAATAGCCGGCACTTATATGCCCTATTCGCTTTTGGGTATTGGAGGACAGTGGGGGGTGATTATTGCTGTGATTGTAGGTGTGATAGCGGTCTTAGGTGTTGTCTTGAAATTGTTTTTTACCGGCCGTTTCGAGTTGCTTTCCACGCTGAGTTATGTGCTCATGGGCTGCGTGGTGTTGGTAGCCCTAAAACCGATGATTCAAAGTATGACCTCAGGTGCTATCACTTATCTTTTCTGGGGCGGTGGATGTTATATTGTTGGAGCTGTTTTATATTCTATTAAACGCATCCCTTATAACCATGCTATTTTTCACGGCTTTGTGTTGGCTGGTAGTGCCTGTCATTTCCTAGGGGTTTTATGGTTTGTATAGAGCCGGAGACGTTTGGTGTTTCGGCATCTTATGTTTTTTGATGATGAAATAAGTATGAGGGTAGATGAGGACTCACGTATCTAATGCTTCTGCCTATGCCATTCATGTGAGTATTGCCGGTAGTATTTACCTTTGTTTTGTGGCCCTGTGAAGTCCTGTCTTTTAGCTCATCATACTTACCACTTCAGCTTTTAGCTGGCGAACAGCCATCTCTGTAGGTGTTGTTTCGGAACTATGGTAAGTTTCAATGAGCACCTTGGCCAGTTCTAACGAAGGCGCATCGGGATTAACTCTTGCCATAGCTGTGTTGATAAGTTGGTTGATGGTTTCTTTGGCTATTTTTACACTTTCCCAAGCCTCGTCCGATACATAGAGTTGTTGAGTCAGGTTGTGCTCGTATTCCATTCTGATGGTTTTCAGCAGATGCATTTGAAGTTCAGCACAGCTCATTGTTGGGCTTTGTGTACGCTGTATAAGGTTGTCTGGTACAATGCGCTCCAGAAACAAGGTCAGGCGTTCATAGGCTTTCAGGCGTAAGGCCATTGTGTCTTTTTGACCTTCCTTACTACTGCTTTGTTTCTCCTTTTCACGTTCAAAGAATCGTGTTATAGTGCTGTAGCTTGCCCAAAACACCAAAAGTGCAGGAATGCTGATTTTTAATATGTCTATGATGTATTCCATAATAAAGTTTATTGGTCGGAGTCAAAAGCCCGGAATTAGTACATAACGTTTTGCATTTCATTTAGCCGTTAAGCCGTGATTCTTCCTTTTGTATTGATGCTTGTTGAGCTACGGATGCTCGGCTTACCGTTATGGAAAAAAAACTACCCGGCTACAATCTCAGTGCTAGCCTTGATTGTGTGGCTCAGTATGTTATCTATGCCTATAGATAAGATTAGAATGAGAAATGAAATAAAAAGGACATAGGCCACACGTCGTTTGTCTTCTACTTTGGCAACTGTTTCAGAGGCCTCCCACATGATATAAATCAGATAAAGCTGTAATACAGGTAAAAAGAAAAATTCTGGAATCAATTTGTAAACAATATCGACCACAAAGATGGTGACAAAACCATAACCTGCCAATTGCATATGAGCTGTTTTGTCGCGTTTAAGGCCAAAATATTTAGCGGTTTCCTGTAATATTAAAAAGGTGAGGAATACGCCACCAAGATTTTTTCCTAATGAAACAATAACGGCAATCAGAGCTTTTTCGAGACCAGCTCCCTGAAACAATTGCCCCAGAAATGCTGCCAAAGCACAAACGCCAACCATAGGTAATACAAAATCATTTATGGTTTTGTCCTTATCTTGTTCCTGATTTACAATGTTCTGCCATTCAGTGCGTGGCTGACGCAGCAGCATGTAAGTGCGTTTAAAAAGTTCCTTGTATTGCATAGCGCAAAAGTATAAAAAAATAGAAAACCCTTAATCCTTAAATTAACATTTAAGACCAAAGTCTACATTTCTTTCAATATTAACGATTTCTAAGTCGCATTTATGTCAAAGAATAGTGAAGCATTTAATATTTGGTTTGGTGCTTTCCTCATTATTCAATAATTTTGCTTTCACTCTCATTAGAAAAGGCAAAGGAGAGATGTATGGGCTTGCTTAATAGACATAAATGCTGATAAGTTTATGGTGAAATTGCTGCCATTTAGCTCATCTGCCTGAATTCTGCTTAGTTGCCTTGTAATAGTTATAAACTAATAAAACAATATAATATGAG
>DHQI01000033.1:0-8081 GCA_002408065.1 Bacteroidales bacterium UBA5342 | reverse complement strand
GTAATATGAGCTTAGTACAACAAGTAAACGAAGATATTAAAGTCGCTATGCGAGCCAAAAATAAAGTCATGTTGGCAGCCGTGCGCGGATTGAAGAAAGAAATATTGGAAGCCCAAACAGCTAAAGGTGCAGATGGTGAGTTGGATGATGTTGCTGTGACTAAAATTGTCCAGAAATTGGTGAAGCAGCGTAAAGATTCTGCAGAATTGTATGTGCAACAGGGACGTGAAGATCTGGCCGAAAATGAGACTCAAGAAGCAGAAGTGCTGATGAATTATTTGCCTCAACAATTTACCCCTGAAGAGTTGGAAGCAGAAGTAAAAGGCATCATAGCAGATCTGGGAGCTGAAGGAATGAAAGATATGGGACGTGTTATGGGAGTTGCTTCTAAAAAACTGGCGGGTAAAGCAGAAGGCCGCGATATTTCAACGAAAGTGAAAGAGTTATTAGCTTAAGCTTGTGCCTTGAGATTGAGGTTAAGGTTAAGGTTGAGGCTGAGATTATGATTGAGAATAGCTAAAATAACAGAATCTTAACCTCAATTTTTACTTCAAGCTTATCCTTAGCCTCATTTATTCATAATATCATTAACTCATTGCTATGATTATAAAACAATTATCCATTTTTTTAGAGAATAAAACAGGTCGTTTGGCCGATATTTCAGCTATTTTAGGCGAAGCAGGTATTAATATGTCAGCATTTTCGGTGGCTGATTCTTCTGATTTTGGCATATTGCGCCTTATCGTATCAAACCCCGAAGAAGCTCTTAAGGCTTTGCAAGAGAAGGGTTTTTCTGTTCGTCTCACGGACGTGCTTTGCCTTAATGTACCTAATACACCGGGCGCTCTGAATAAGGCTATGATTATCCTTAAAGAAGCAGAAGTAGAAATAGAGTATATGTATGCTTTCTCGTTGGGCGAAGAGGCTTTGACGGTCATAAAACCACAGGATATTGAGCGCTGTATGGCTGTGTTACAAGAGCATAAACTGGAGCTGATAGCATCGAGCAGTTTGTATAAGTTGTAAGCACTTTTTCTTATATTTGACTTTTTAGTGCTAATACTTTAGGTCTTTACGTCTAATTGATAAATCTACAGTTAACGGTTTCATTCAATGAGACCGTTTCTTTTTTCTTATGCAAGCTTTGAATCTTCCGACATATCAATTTCGCACCAAAAATGAAAAAGGAAAGACCTTGATCTTTGATGCGCTCCGCAAAAAGTGGCTTGCCCTAACTCCGGAGGAATGGGTGCGTCAGAATTTTAACCGTTTCTTGATAGAAAATTGTGCTTATCCTCCCAATTCTATTGGTGTAGAGGTGGGACTCACTATTAATGGACGACCGCTGAGGGTGGATGGTGTAGTGTATAATAAATATGGAACGATAAAAATGTTGCTTGAGTTTAAAGCCCCTAAGGTGCCTGTTAATGAAAAGGTTTTTGCACAAGCTGCTGATTATAATACCCAACTAGGAGCGCCGTTTGTCATTGTATCTAACGGGCTCAATCATTTTTGTGCTAAGGTTGATAAAGAAAATATACAATTGTTGGAGGCTATTCCTGCCTATACTGAACTGTAGTATTATTTGTTGCCGGAGTTTATTTCACACCAGCTCCATGGTTTAGGATTGATATCTTTGTATTGCAAAAATAGCAATTAATAAGGCTTTTTGAACATTTGAGATAATTGCTTGTTTTTCCGATGTTGAGATACATTTATTTCGTCTAATTTTGCGACTTGAGTTTGTATATTTACCGATTAAACCATGTATAAATGTGCCATTTTAGTCTTATCCGAAAGTTTTTCATCTTTCTGAGCTTGCTTTTATTATTTCCATCTTATAGTTTGCTTTCCCAAGAGCGCCCAAAAGTAGGACTTGTTCTCTCGGGAGGGGGGGCCAAAGGCTTTGCCCATGTGGGGGTACTCAAGGTGCTCGAAGAATACCATATTCCGGTAGATTATATTGGCGGTACGAGTATTGGCTCTATCATTGGTGGACTGTATGCTGTAGGTTATAAGGCCGAAGAAATAGAGACGATGATATTGGCTCAGGATTGGGAAGCTCTGTTTGCTGATGAACCTGAGCGTATTTATATGCCTTTTTATGAAAAAGAGGAGCGCGACCGTTATCAACTTTCAATGCATTTTAAACAGGGCAAACTGCTGATTCCTAATTATGCCATTACCAATGATGGTATCGTGCGTCTTTTTAGTGATCTTACTGTGGGCTATCACGATGTTAATAATTTTAATGATTTGCCGACCCCTTTTTTGTGTGTTACTGTCGACTTACAATCGGGTGAAGAAGTGGTGCTTCGTTCTGGTTTTTTGCCTATGGCTATGGCGTCGAGTATGGCTATTCCCGGGGTCTTTCCTAGTGTAGATACTGACAGTACTGTGTTTATAGATGGAGGTGTGCGCAATAATTTTCCGGTGGATCATGTGCGGGCTATGGGAGCCGATATTATAATAGGGATTGATGTTGGGGCTGGTATGCGTAAAGGTGATGATCTTAAGTCTTTTGGAGGTATTGTTGATCAGTTAACAACCATGTTGGGCACCGAGAAATTTGTACAAAACCGTAAAGATGTTGATTTGTATCTTAAGCCGGATATTACTCAGTATAGTACTGCCGATTTTACCACAGAGGCAGCACGTGGTTTATTATCTGAAGGCGAAAAAATTGCTCGTGAAAATGCCAGTCAGTTCGAAAAATTAGCTCAATTATTTGAGGGTTATGAAATAGAACCACGCCTTGGATATACCGGCGCTGATTCGTTGCAAGATATCGCCATAAAGCATTTTGAGATCAATGGTGCCCGTATGACTGATGCTGATGTGTTGGGTATATTGGGGCTTAGTGAAGAAACCGGAATGCAATGTAATTTAGAAGAGATGAATGTAGGGCTTGATCGCTTAAAAGCCTCTATGAGATTCTCTAAAGTTGATTATAGATTAGAGAAAGCACCAGATAGTGAGGATTATACATTGTATCTTAATTTGGAGGAAAGCTCCAATAATACCATCAATTTTGCGGCACATTTTGATCCGCAAGATGATGTAGCTTTATTATTCAATGGTACTTTTAATACTTTAATGTTACGGAATTCGCGTATTTCAGCTGATGTTAAATTGTCTGAATTACCTGCCGTTGATTTGAAGTATAATATCAACCGTGGTAGTTTGCCCGGGCTGGGTTTACAATATGGTTTTCGGAGTCGTCAGCTCGAAAACTATGTGGATGGCGTGAACTTAGGCGATGCTAAGATAAGAAAACACTTTTTTGAGTTGAATACCAATTCCATCGTTAGTCATTACTTTACCGTCGGTTTAGGAGCACGTTATGAGCATTTTAATGTGAGTGAATTACGTGGAAACTCTTTAATTGACGCGGGCAATTATGCTTATTTCCTCTACCGTTTCTTCTTTGAAGTAGATACTAAGGATAAATCTTATTATCCCACTAAAGGCCTAAAGTATTATTCTCATACTGATTTGATAACTGATAATGGATATGAGCTGAATGATGATATCCCTTCCATTGTTACCTATCTAGGGATGAATCACACGTTCTCATTCAATGATTATTATACGGTTACAACATCGTTTCACACACAGTTAGAATTTGTAAATCAGAATGAAACACCCGTATTTTATAACACCTACGTAGGGGGGGTAAAGCAATACCACGATATGATGACCCAAGTTCCCTTTTGGGGGATGCGTTATGGTGAGTTAAGAGCTAGTAATGTAGTGGCTCTGGGTTTGGAAAACCGTTTCCGTTTAGCCAAAAGACAATACCTTTATGTTAATGCTAATGTCTTAGGTATGACTCCCATATTAGATCAGGTAGACTATGATAATATTGATTACAAAGCCGGTGTTGGCATCGGGTATTCTTATGATAGCTTTTTGGGCCCTATTGAAGTGTTTTTTTCTATGACTGGCGAAAAAGAGCTGAGGTCTTATCTTAATATTGGCTATTATTTTTAAGAAGCTTGAAGATTGGTGGCTGACCACGTGTCGCTAAAGCTTGAGCAGAGACAGAGTGCTGCACTGAACTTGTCGAATATGTGTTTGGAGTAAAACGTGGGATGTATCGAGGCCGGAGGGAATGGGGGAGCTTGGCTATAACTAACGCTCAACCCTTATCTTGACTTCTGTCTCAACCTTAACCTTAATCTCAACCTTAACCTCAACCTTAACCTTAACCTCAACCTCAACCTCAACCTGACGTTCTGATTTTTCGTATTAATGTGCTATCTTTGTCGCGACAGAGTAGATTAAATTAAAATTCAAAATTAAACTAGACAATGGAATTATTGACTTATTTACTTCAGGCAACTGAAGCAGCACCAGCAGGAGCAGGATCATCACAGTTGATTATGTTGGTTCTTATATTTGCGGTATTTTACCTCTTTATGATACGACCACAGATGAAAAAACAACGTGAGGTAAAGAAATTTAGAGAAGGTCTGAAACTAGGAGATAAAGTGGTATCAGCAGGTGGTATTCACGGTAAAGTAAAAGACATCAAAGACCAAACTGTAGTAGTAGAAGTGGCCGATGGTGTTAAAATCACTGTAGATAAGGCTTCAGTATTCCAGATTGGTGAGCCTGTACAGGCTGCAAAAAAATAAAAGTTATAAGAATATATGAACACCTCACTCAGATAATGTTATCTTTGTGAGGTGTTTTTGTATTCTGAACTTTAGTTTTTTTAGCGTGTTGTGTACAACGAACCCTTAAAAATATTAGCCGATGAAATGGTTTTCTGTATTTTCTTACCGTACGTATTTCTATCGTAGCATAGCTGCATTAATAGTGGGCGTCATTATGCTTTTCGTGCCTAACGATACTTTGCATACTTTGGTGATGCTTATCGGAGCATTTATTTTATTGGCTGGCATTGGTACCGCTATTTCGGCTTATCGCTCAAATCATAATTTGTTCTTATCTCTGGGAGGTGTGGCTGCTCTTGTTAGTGTGGTTTTGGGAATTGTTTTAATCTCCCGTCCCGATGTGTTTGTTAATATGGTCGTGGTTCTGTTTGGTATTCTGCTCTTGTTTGTTGGTTTGTTACAAATTATTAATGTGGCCAATATGCGCCGTGATATCAATCATCCGCGGTTTTACATAGCCGGAGGCTTGTTACCATTGATTGTGGGGCTTGTTTTTTTATTATTCCCCCAAAAGATTATTAGTTTTATAGGTGTTTTGTTGGGGATTACACTGATCCTTTATGCTTTGAATGAATTGGGTTTAGGTTTTCGAATACAAAAGCATTTTAAAAATGTTAAAACAGAAGCTGAAGATGTCGACTTTGTAGAAGTGGAAAATTCATGATGAATCCCGTTTTTTTTTACTAAAAGGATTTGTATTCTATGTTGTTCTCTGAAAACGAATAGCGAAGTCCTAAAAAAAAGCTTCAAGCCGTTAAAACTATAAAAGTTGCATACAGGCTGTATTTTTTGAATATGTAAACGATACTTAAGCCACTATTATATTTACTACTTATAATCCTCAATTTCCTCTTTATTAATGCCTGAAAAAAAGATCATACAAAATAGCTTATTTCAACTTTGGAAAGCTATCGTGAAAAAAGCATCCGAAATGCGTTCGGATAACAAGACGGTGATAATGATTATTTGTCTGCTGATTTCTACCTTGTTTTGGTTTGCTAAGGCCCTTAATGATGAGTACAATACCGAGGTAGCTTTTCCTATAGAGTTTACCAATGTGCCGGATAATTATTCTCTCTATGGTAATTTGCCTGATGAGTTAATAATCACTATTGAAGATGTAGGGGTAAAGATCTTACGTTATAAGTTCTCTTTTGTTTTTTCCTCTCTTAAGTTTGATGTGTCTAAGCATTTCGAACAGAATAAGAATAAGGATAAAAATGGAAGTATTGACTTGGGACGTGCAGCTCTGATCAAGGGGATAGAAAAAGAGCTTTTGTCTAATACCAAGATTGTCAATATATATCCCGATAATATTGAAATATCATACTCCAGACTACAAGAGAAAATGTTGCCCGTTAAGGTGATGGCGGATATCACTACTGTGCAGCAACACATTGTTAGTGGTAATATTATTACCCGGCCGGATAGTGTTTTAGTCATTGGTAGTGCTGTGCAACTAGCTGAAATTGATGGTGTGTATACGCAGCCCGTAAAGGCTCATAATCTGGATGATACCTTGTCGCACAATGTGTCTTTACAAGCTGTTGAGGGCTTAAAATATGACCGGAAAAGAGTAAAACTGATTATACCTGTCGAAACCTTTACCGAAAAGCTTGTTGAAGTGCCTGTGGTAGGACGTGGCTTCCCCGATTCCTTGCAGATTCGCACTTTTCCTGGGGTTGCTTCCGTGTCGTGTATTTGCGGTTTGAGTGTCTATAATAGGGTACATCCTCACAATTTTGTGTGTTATATCAATTATGAAGATATACAGCATAGAAATAATGGTCAAACGGAAATAAACGTCGAATCAAACTCTAAATATGCTCAGCGCGTCATGCTCCGTACCTCAATGGTGGATTATCTGATTGAAAAGGTAGATTAAACTCAATTGTAATGATTCAAAACTACCGTCTGTAAGCCACTGTGTTGTTAGTAATGATGCTTTTACAGAGTTGTTGGAGGCTTTTTGTTGCCTTACCACCAGTACTGTAGAGCTAAAGCCAGCGAGTGATTATACTGCCCCCCGGGGTTTTGCCACAGATTAGGACGGTAGGTGTCTTCTTCTATACGATCTCCCATCGGGAATATAGAATAGGTAAAACGTAAATTCACGGTCCATTCATCATTGATAACATAGCTAGCTCCTAACAACCAATCTAAATCGTACCAATAAGGTGTGTAAGGTCGGTGTTCATTATTGTTTTCACCATTTTCAAAAAACTGATAAGAGAACAAAAAAGCCATAGACAAACCGGTTTCAAGACTAAACACAGGGCTGAGTTGGTATCTAGCCGCTAACGGCACCTGCATGTAGTTTAGTCGTATTTTATATGTAGAACCGTCGCTTTCGTTATAGCTGCCTTTGCCTTTTTGGATGTAAGATAGTTCCAGCAGACCAGACCATTGGTCATCATATCTGCGGGATACTCCGGCTCCCAGCGTGAATCCCATTTTATCATAGCCTCCCACACGATCACCGTCTATCTGGCTAAGAACAGGCCCGGCTAAGCCATAAAAATCAAAACTCTGAGCGCTGGTGTTAAGACTAAGCAGCGCCATTAAGGAGAGAAAAAGAAAACGTTTCATTATTATTCTATATGAGTTCATCAATCATTTTAGCTACACCACTACCTGCTTTATCGGCTATGATGTGTAAATCTAGGTCATCTTTTTCTGATATGTTGGGGTGTGGATCAATAAAATAGATAGGAATTCCGGCAGGAGCAAAACCCAATAATCCGGCAGCGGGATAGACGTTCATAGAAGTGCCTATGATGACCAATATGTCGGCCGTGCTACAAATGTCTGCTGCTTTCTCTATCATAGGTACTGCTTCGCCAAAGAAAACAATATGAGGGCGCAGTTGATAACCTTTTTCGCAGCGGTCTCCGATTTTTATGGTATAATTGTCCTTGTCTAAATCATATATCAGGCTTTCGTCGCCGGTAGAACGTGCCTTCATAAGTTCGCCATGCAGGTGTAGTACTTTTGTGCTGCCTGCTTGTTCGTGTAAGTTATCTACGTTTTGGGTAATGATCTGTACATCGTAATTCTTTTCCAGCTTGACCAAATCCAGATGTCCTTGATTGGGGCTGGCCTGGAGTAGTTGTTCCCGTCTTTTATTATAAAATTCCAGGACCAGAGCAGGTTTTTTTCTAAGAGCTTCAGGCGTACAAACCTCCTCAATATTATATTCTTCCCAGAGTCCATCGCTTTCGCGAAAGGTTTTCAGACCACTTTCGGCGCTCATCCCTGCACCGGTCAGAACTACAATTTTTTTCATGACTGATTTACTTTTTTACAAAGTTAGTATTTATATTGCACTGATTCAATGGTTCACTGATTTAATGATTCGATGTTTCAATGATTCGATGTTTCAATGATTCAATGATTCAA
>DHQI01000027.1 GCA_002408065.1 Bacteroidales bacterium UBA5342 | reverse complement strand
ACCAGATTTTGTGTGCCTTTTTTCAGGTAAGGAGTGATGTCAAAAGAAAAGCGGTCGTAGGCGCCTTTGTGTGTGCCCAGCAAGCAGCCGTTTAGCCATACAGAGGCTTCCCAGTCTACGGCATCAAAGTTTAGAATCACCTTTTTACCCTGCCATTCTGAAGGTACATTGAATGTACGTTTATACCAGATTTTATCGTCTGGCATCACGTCTTTTTGCACGCCGGATAGTGATGATTCCACACAGAAAGGGACTAAAATTTCACCTTGAAATTTCTTAGGCATTGGTGTGGTTTTGGGCAGTAGGGCATAGTCCCACAAACCGTTGAGGTTCATCCATTCGCTACGTTCAAATTGCGGACGCGGGTATTCCTGCCATACATTGTCCGGCGTGATTTCTGCAGCCCATTTTGTTTTCATCTTGTTGCCTGCCGGTTGCCAGGCAAAAGCGTTAATGGCTATCAGTGCCAATAAAATACTAGCTGTGATTTCCTTTTTCATAGTTTTTGTTTATTTCTTTTTTTGGGGTTTACTTATGGCCTTTGGATGAGTCTCTAACATAGCTTCCAGTTCATTGACAATTTTCTTTTTCTTTGTCACGATATTAACGGTTTCCATCGGATCCTTTTCATAATCGTAAAGCTCATAGACTACCTCTGTATGTTTTTTTATGATAGGTGTCCAGCGCACCATACGGTAGCGTTCTGTACGGATCGCTTCACCCAGGTGACCATTTCTGATAAAGGCGTGGTAGGCGTGGTCGCGTACACGGGCATTACCATCTTTGAGCACCGGCACCATACTGGTACCATCTATGGGCTGAGGGCCTGTTGGTTTTGGTAAGCCGGCTAATTCTGCCAATGTGGGATACAGGTCCACGGTTTCGATGAGTTGTTTGCTCGATGTGTTAGCTGTTGTTATCCCCGGAGCTGCTATGAAAATAGGAATGCGGTTCGCTTGTTCGTAGTTATCGTGTTTGGTCCACGAACCGTGGTCGCCCAGGTGCCACCCGTGATCGCCCCATAGTACAACGATGGTATTCTCCATAAGATTGTGTTTTTCCAGAGCATCGAGCACGCGTCCCAGCTGAGCATCCATATAGGTCATGCTAGCATAATAGCCGTGGATTAGTTGGCGTTTTAGTTCATCAGAATAGATTTCTGTACCATCGTTAGGCACTTCTTTAAAAGCTTCTATTTCACCGTGTCTCTTTACGGCAAATTTAGGTGCATCTTTAGGGTAGCCTTCAAATTCCGGCATTGGCAATGTCTGTGGATCATACATATCCCAATACTTTTTAGGCGCTGTGAACGGTAGGTGTGGACGCGCAAAACCAACGGCCATAAAGAATGGCTGCTCCGGATTTTTAGATAATTCGCGCAAGCGGTTTGTGGCGTGGGTAGCTACACGTCCGTCGGCATAAGCTTCGTCCAGTACATCAGGAGCTTCCCAGGCTGCGCCGCGTGGCAAGTCTCTGATATTCTTAATGCTTTTATCGTATTTTTTAGCGTTCGTGAATAGGGCTTCTTCGCGCGTGAGCTGTCGGTTGTTGCTTTCTGGCAGAATGTATTCCACCACTTTATCGGCACGGTGAGGTACGCTCCACGATGCCTCGTCCCCTTCGTTACCGTGACCTATGTGGTAAACTTTACCCATTGACTCTACGTGGTAGCCTGCATTTTTGAAATACTGAGGCAAGGTCACGGCGTCCGGGTACACATCTCTAAACTCTTTACCAAAGTTAAATAAGCCAGTGCTTGTAGATCGGGAACCTAACATATAGTTGTAGCGAGAAGCCATACAAACGGCTTGGTTACAGTAGGCCATATCAAAGCGCATTCCCATAGCCGCCAGTCGGTCCAGGTTAGGACTAATGGCATTCTCATCGCCATAGACACCAATGTTAGGCTTTAGGTCGTCCACCATTATGAGTAGCACGTTGGGTTGTTTTGAGCTTTTTTCCTCAGCTTGCATAATATTTAGCATAAAGCAAGCTGTTAATAATACAATGATTCTTATCCTTTTCATTTTAATTGAATTAATTTGTTTCTATTACAGGTAATTGTACCGTTGTTGTATTCTAATTCGGCCATCTGTAGTGCGCTTAGACGGTTTTTAATGGGCTGTTTAAAGATAGGGATGTACTCCCCTTTTGGGTAATCATCCTTATACAGACGCCAGGGCTCCACGTGATATAGAATGAATGCACGCTTATCTTTTACGATAACACTACAATGTCGGGCCATTGAGGTGTCTAAGGGCCGCTTACCACCCTCTTTTAATATGACGTTTTGATAATCCCAATAAGTTCCATCATTAGAGCTGTAAACTATAAGGCCGTCGTGAGGATCGGTAATGAGCCAATGCTTATCTTGCCATTGAAAGATATATGGCGCTTCTTCGAAACCATAACCACTGGCAGATTTATTAAAAACATCACTTTTAGAGAAACCTCTATCTTCCCAGTGGATGAGATCTGTGGATGCCTTGTGATACAGTTCATTCTTTTTCATGCCGGTTTTCTTGCCTTTAAACCAAAGGTGGAATTCTCCATTAAGCTCGTAAACTGTGGCATCTATGGTGTTCATAGTTGTATCGTGCATTACGCCGACTTTTTGCCAGGCATTAAGGGGCTCAGAAGCGGGCGTTTTGTAGTGAATAATCTGACCTGGAGAGCCGCCCCAAGGATTCTTTATAGCTGTAGTGTCAGGTTTCCATGTAACGAACATGTGCAGGGTGTCATTATGTGCGATAATGGCTGGTGCCCAATAAGTAGCGTCTGCATCTTTTTTGTTGTCTTTGCCATCAAAGGCGCAATAACCCTCAAATTCCCAGTCCACAAGGTCTGATGATGAAATAACTCCAATAGGTGTACGCACAAAGTTATCCTGAATTTGGCTACGTCGCGAGGTGTAGTAGATGTAATATTTTTCTGTGTTTTTGTTCCATACAATTTCAGGATCGCAGGATCCATGATAATTAGGGTCAATAAAAAGCGGGGCTTTTACTTCTTTCGCTTCCGTACAAGCTAAAAAGCTAAGTGTTGATAGAAGAACGAAGAAAAGATTTTTTATTGATGGTCTCATTTCCTAGTGATTTGTTTTTTTACCCTGTTTTTTATTCGCAAGAAAGGCTTTTCTGCTGTCCAAATCCATTCCTTGGTCTGCATTATCTGTCAGCCATTGATTCAGCTGTGTCGATAAATCTTTATGGATGTCCTGATATTCTTCATTACCTATTAGGTTATGCATCGAATTAGGGTCATTTTTAATATCATAGAGTTCCTCGTAGGGGCGACTCATAAAGCGGCTTACATAATCAAAAACCTCCGGGCGATTGGCCGATTGGAATAGCCATTCTGACCAATAATCGTGGTCTTTTCGCAGGCCCATCATATGTTTTTCGGTGTATAATGCCGTGTGATTCAGGTTACGGATGTAATGAAAACGACCATTGCTGACTGAGCGGATTGGATAGGGTGTACCTTCCGGCGTGTTGTTATGAATAAAAAAGGCATAATCGCGGTGTGTGTCTGTTTTTTCAAACAAAACGTCTTTGAAACTACTTCCGTCAAATAGATTGTTGGTATTTTCCTTTTTATCAATGATGTGGATAAGTGTAGGCAATACGTCTTGATATTGAACTAAAGCATTGCTACGCGTATTGGCTGCTATCTTTTTATCCCAGCGTACTACGAGTGAGGTATGTACACCGTTATTGTAGTTAGTCCATTTGTTGAAGGGAAATTGTGCGCCTTGTTCCGAAGTAAAAATGACAATGGTATTATTGCTCAGACCGCTGTTTTCAAGACTCTCCATAAGTAAGCCTAGCTGACGGTCCAGCTCGCCTATTTCAGCCAGATAGGCCACATAAGATTCGCGTGTCACCTTGGTGTCGGCCATATACTCTGGTAGTTTAACGGTTTTGGTGTCGAAGGCTGTGCGATCGCCTACTGTCCAGGGCTTATGCGGCATTGTAAAGCTGACAGAAAGGAAGAAGGGCTGTTTATGGTCACGATTAATAAATTCGTTGATGTACTGACCATCGTATTTTGCGGTATTAGAGACGCAGTTACGCTCTACACCTTCCACCATTTCGAAAGGAAAATTTTGCTTAGGATAAACATGTACCTTTCCGCTTATACCACAACGATAACCACGTTCTGACAAGTGGTGAACGACACTTTTCACGCCAATGTTGGTGCGGGAATGGTTCCATTGTGCTCCATTGTTGAAAGGGTTTAAACCAGTATAAATCTCCGAACGACAAGTAATACAAGTAGCCATCGTGACATAAGCCTGATCGAAGGTTTTGCCTTGAGAAGCCAATTTATCGATGTTAGGTGTTTTGACATTTTGGCCACCGTGCAGCGGCAAATCCTGATAAGTGCAATCGTCGGCAATAATCAAAAGAATATTGGGTGATGTTTTGGCCGTTAAGGTCAGACTAATTATAAGGAACAGATGAATTAAGATATTTTTCATGTTAGGTTTGTTTTATATTGAGAAGTTATTCTTTTACACCAAATTTATAAATCGTCGTTTGTGTATACGTTTCTCCAGGGTTAAGAATAGCTGATGGAAAATGATCGTGGTTGGGCGCATCGGGGTAATTTTGAGCCTCTAAAGCAAAGCCGGTGCGGTAGTTGTGTACATCGCCATATTTACCGGTTAGCGTACCATCCATAAAGTTGCCGCTGTAAAATTGCAGTGCCGGTTGATCAGTCAGCACGCTCATTTCTATACCGCTTTCCGGTGAATAGATAACAGCGGCTTCTGTGATTTGTTTATTTTTTTTATCTAAAATATAATTATGATCGTAGCCTTGGCCGTAAATCAGCGCTTCGCATTGGGTATCGATGCGTTTGCCTATGGCTGTAGGCTGGCGGAAGTCCAAGGGGCTACCTGTAAGTTTGCGTATTTCGCCGGTAGGGATAAGGCTCTGATCGGTAGGTGTAAAATTGGACGCATTTATTTTCAGTACGTGATTAAGAATGGTAACATCAGAGGTTCCGGCCAAGTTAAAATAAGCGTGGCTCGTTGGATTGATGATAGTGGTGTCTTTACTTGTTGCTTGGTATTCTATCTTTAAAGCATTGTCATCCGTCAGGCTGTAGTACACACTAATATCTAAATCGCCGGGATAGCCTTCTTCGCCATCTTTAGCGTAATAACTCATCTTCAGCACATCGTTGCCAGGCTTACTTACATATTCAGTATCCCACACCTTGCATTCAAAACCCTGCGTGCCGCCGTGCAGGTGGTTTCCGTTATTGTTTAGGGTCAATTGGTAGTCTTTTCCATTCAATGAAAACTTCCCTTTATTAATACGATTCCCATAACGTCCTACGATAGGGCCGCAATAGATATCGGTAGAGTTGAAGTAGTCTTCTATGGTTTCGTAGCCCCAGGTGACGTCTTGAAAGTTGCCATCACGATCGGGTACATATAAGGACACAAGGCGTGCGCCGTAATTGGTGAATTGTGCCACCATACCATTATCATTTTTTAGGGTAAAAAGGGCGGTTTCCTTGCCGTCTTTTGTGCTGACAAAATTTTCGGGGTCTAATGCTGTGTAGGTTTTATTTTGCACACAAGCGCACATAAAAAGTAAAAGTGAAAAGAATAAAAAGATGTTTTTCATGGTTATGCTATTTTTATAGATACAAATGTATAATGTTGCTATTTTTATGATTAGAAATTTAAGTTCAATAAGTGAAAGATATCTCTCAAAATGCCGGAAATTTATTTGTAAATGGTATAATATATTGGTGTCACGAAAAAAACACCCGGCAAAAAGAACTTGCCGGGCATCCTATGTTTTATTCTAATTAATTTGATTTTGATATGGAATTAATTCCACGTAATTCTAAACGCTCTTTGGTGTTAGTCAACTACAAAAGCGGAGGCAACTTTACCTGTGGTGGTCTTTGCATTTATAATATAGATGCCGGCTTTTGCACTTAATGAAATGGCAACATTGCTTGCATTTACAGCTTTAGCCTTGATGAGTTTACCCGAAATACTATAAATAGAGACCTGCTCAATGGTTTCATTAAATGAGGTGTGTAGAGTATTGTTAGCATAGTAACACTTAAAGTTATTGGCATCAACAGCGTGTAACGAGGTTATATCTTGTGTAGAAGCAATAGCTACACTATGATTCATAACGGCTTGGATGGCGGCTTGATCTAAGACTTCTTCGGTAATGAAAAAATCATCTATTGAACCTCTAAAAGGGTTGGCAAACTTCATGTTTTTACTTCCACCAATGATTAGCTGTCCTGTATTGCTCTCATCCGGATCTTTACATTCAATAGAATTTACGTTTACGCCATTGACATAAAGAGAACGTGTATTGGCATCTACATCTTTGACATTGACAACGTGGTACCATACGTCGTGTACTACTACTTGTGTGCTATCGTCACAGCGCTGTCCGTCAGTGAATGATCCCCACTTCATTGAGTCACCAGGATTGGTTACTCTGGTGGCTTCTATGTGAATGCGTCCTGGAGCGCCGGCATCAGTACCATCTTCGTTAAGGTCTTTTTGGTGTACAATAGTTGTTGGTATTACGCTGCCATCTGCTTTGTATGTTGTATCTGTAAGTTTAATCCAAGCTCCCATTGTAAAACTACTCTCAGGGTTGAATGCCAGTTCGTTGGATCTTACCATGGAAGTGTCGAAGTGTGCTGCTTTTCCGAATTTTCCATCTTCGTAAGTCAAGGCGTTTCCAGTATATGTTGTTCCACCTACTTCGTTTTCAGTGTACTCTACATAGCTTACGGCTGTATTCGCAGACGACTCATTAAGGTTTTCTTCAAATTCTAAATAGGTCAGAATCTTGTTGGCATCAATGACTTGAGCCGACATCATACCATAGGTGCATAAAGCGCATAAAAGAAAAAGTTTTTTCATAATAATAGTTTTTAAAAGGATTAAAAATTAAATGATGGCTAAAAGTATATCTGAATCCTGATGTCAAATAGAAAATAGGTTTTTTTAAATAGTAATATCAGTTATTAATCGGGAAATCAGCCTTTTTATTTCTAACATCGGAGTCTTACATTGATTTCAGATATTACCAAGTGGCAAACCTGAGGTCTTCTTCTATAGCGCGACGCAGTGTATAGCTTTCACTGACCTGAAATGTTTTACTATCGTGCGTGTAATCGTAGTTGAGCTTTATCTCCATAAGGTATTTGTCTTTATTGGTCCAGTCCCAGGTACCATCAAAGGTTTTTCCGGTATCATCTTGCAAGCGCACAGTATTGTTTTCATTAATGACCAAAACATAGTCTTTGCTTATAATTGCACCTTCAAAGTTTGTTGAAGTGCTAAAGCTAACAGTATCATAGTTGATGGTGCTGAAGTTGCACGTTTGATTTTGCGAAAGGTCACTTTCGTTATAGGTGATAGTATCGCCCGAAGAAACACTTTGCGAACCCCGACGGTAGTAGGTGCCGGAGTAGGGACTCACATATTTTACGACGATAACGGTATAGTTTTTGGGTGCTACGGCATCGCTGCCAATCAATACCGAATCGGCACTTGAGGTAGAGTCAAGCATAAGAGGCAGAGCATATTCTCCTTTTAGGGCTTTAGGATCGTTACAAAACAGGTCGCGATCCAGAGTAAGCGTAATATCTCCGATGATTTTTCCGGCAGGAATAGTGAAAATGCCAGAGTTGTCGCTAAGAGTATAATACTCTTCTGGTAACAATTCAAACCTACCAGCAGCTACTGTTCTGAGCAAAGAAGTATCGATGCTGTAGCCTACTGTTTCATCTTTTGTATTGTTTAGTTTGCCTCCCAGCGTAACACCAAATTTGAAACTCATTTGCGGATTGCGTGCCACCACTGTTCTGAGTGGTTTTTGAGTACCAAAGTAAACCGCAGAATAGGTGTAGTCCCCTGTATAATCTTCGTAGCTTTCGCAGCTGCTTAAGGTTAGTAGTATAGTTATGATGCTAAAAAATATTATTTTCATTATTATATCTTTTTACGGTGGATTTACCAGCCTTTGTTATTTATTAGGGTTGAGTTAAACTGTAATTCGCTGTAAGGAAGTGGGCAATAGCGGTATTTTTCCTGATCAAAAGCACGGGCTTCTACCTCAACACTATTGCTCTCAGTACCTGTGTAGGTGAGTGTTCCGTTGCTCAGCTCGCAAGTCATTCCATACACACTTTCTGCCAGGTCGCTGTTGGTGCGTCGCAGGTCAAAGTAGCGGTGCCCTTCAAAAGCCAATTCTATGCGTCGTTCGTTGAGAATGATTTGCTTAAATGCATTGGCATCATTAGCATTGTCGTCCAGGTATTGTGTGTTGTTGATTCCTCCTGATACCAAGCGGATAGTTGTAATGATGTTTTTAGCAGTATAGCCTCCTGTTTCAGCTAAGGTACCGTTTGGCCCCACAGCATTGTTGAGTGCTTCTGCCAGATTAAGGTAGACTTCAGCTTTACGCAACAGAGGTATTCTGTGGTAGTCGTTTTTCATAGCACCAACCAGTAGCATATCTTCTTTAGGCGATAGCCATTTGCGCAGGTAATATCCCGTACGGGTATTGTTGTATAAGGCACCGGGGGCATCTTTGGCCGCTTTGTCTTCATCTTTGTTGTAATATACGCTTAGTACATAGCCACTTGCATCTATATTGTTACCATTGCAGAGCACTGTTAGTGCCAATCGTTTATCTCTGTTGGCGTAGGGGTCTTGTGCGTTGTACAAAAGGCTCTGACCAATAGGATAACCATCGGAACAAGGAAAGGCGTTTACTAAATTTTGTGAAGGATTGGTATAGCCATTACCGAAAACGGAAGGGGGCAGATTAGCTATTTCGTAGGCACGGTTGTTTTGCATAAAAGAAAAAATATACTCAGTCCCAATCGTTTTGCTAAACATTACTGATGTGGTCAGGGCTTTGTAACTGCCCAGGTTGCCATCTTCTATTGCATTGTAGGCAAATAGTGCTGCTCTTTCCCATTTTGACTTAAGCTCAGCATCGCTAATGCCGGAAGGCTGATAAGCAGGAGATGCAGCATAAAGAGCGATACGAGACTTCAGGGCCAGACACATTTTTTTATCGGCTCTGCCATCATGAACCTTTTCTGTCGCTGATTTAGAAGGGCCGTTGTATTCTAATGGTAATAGGGCATAGGCAGAATCACAGTCCTCAAAAATTTGTAAGGCTGTAGCTTCATAGGTGGCTCTACTCTTTGTGCTCAAATCGGTGTCAGGGCTTGCATATGCTGTCATTAAGGGAACGCCTAAAGCCTGACCATCGTTGCTTACACCACCATATACACGTAGTAATTCGCTGGTCCACCAGGCTCGTAAAAAGAAGGCTTCTCCTTTTAAACGTTGCTTGTAACCATCGCTAATGACTGTGTCGAGGTGATAGAGCATAGCAGGATCATCCAAGCCACCATCGCGTAGAAAGAGGTTAATTTGCTGGATCTGCTTATATGCCGTATTCCAGTTGCCTATAGGGTTACTTGTGGTTGTCAGGTTGCCAGCAGCTAAACGTGCCATAGCCGAAGCACTTTTTAAAGAAACGGCATTGTCAGTAGCACAATCTAAAAAATCACCATCATAGTGGTTAAGGTTGTGAGGAATGGCGTTGTAGGCTTGCATCAAGATGCCCGTAGTATGACTGGCTATTTCCCAGGCATATTCGTCACCATAGGTGTTGTCCACTTGCATCTCAAAAGCATCGTCGCAAGCGCTAAGGATGAAAACAAGTGTTATGATATATAGTATTCGTTTCATTGTTATGTTTTTAGAAGTTTATACTTAGTCCGGCACTGTAGGTTGATAATACAGGATAATTGCTAATACCTGCCATTGGTACTTCCGGATCCACATCTTTGATGTCAGAAAGAACAAAAAGGTTAGTGCCTCTCACAAAGAATTTTGTTTTATTGATTAATGCACTTGCCGAAGGATTACGCAGGGTGTAACTAAGCTCAACATTTTTCAGACGGAAATAGTCACCTTTATACAACCAGAAATCACTTGTTTTGCTATTGGCAGCACGTCCGGTAGTTGTTAATCTAGGCAAAGTGCCCGTATTACTTGTTAGGTTATAAGCTTCACGGGCGTGAATGTTGTATTTTTCGCTACCGCTATGGTAGTAATAGTTTTTCAGGTCAACGTCGTAACCCATAGCTCCCGTACCTAAGGCATAAAACCCAAGGCCTTTGTAGTTGAGTTTAACGTTAACACCGAATGTGAATCGCGGTGTGCTGTTACCAATGGCTTTTTGGTCTAATTCATCAACGATTAAATCATTATTCAGATCTTTATAGTTAAGGTCGCCAATACTGGTATGTGTGCCCAAGTTCTGACGGTGGTCGTTGTCTATTTCTGTAGCCGAGCTAAACAGACCTTCGGAAACAAAGCCCATAATTACATCGGTTGGCAGACCTTCTGTGCGACGGTATTCATCGGTGTAGAAGACTTCATCTTTTTGAGTATATATGTTTTTAGCATATAGCATATTGGTCCCTACAGAGTAGTGAAGGTTTTCGATGGCATCGCTCCATTGCAGCATCATTTCAAACCCCTTGTTATTCACTTCAAGGTAATTTTCAGTGGGTAAGAAGTTCCCGTGTAGGAGGGAATAGTTTTCATTAACAATGGTCGCAATATTTGTTCTGTTTTCCATAAACACGTTAGCTTCGTATTGCAAACGGGAGTGGAATGTGGCACCTTCTATACCTATGTTTAGTTCTGTTGACTCTTCCCAATCAAGTAAAGGAGAGCCATAGGTGATGAGGTTAACAACCGGATATGATTTTCCGGAATTACCATCGCCAAACACAACGTTGTTGGTATTATCCCATCTGTTTACGGTGATAGGATAGGCGTTTGACCGGTCGTAGCCAAGCATACCAAAACCAACTTTGGTTTTCAGATAGCCCAGGCCATCGTTTTGGTCCGAAATAATGTATGCCATACCGGCAGCAGGATATAATTTTGTTTGGTTTTCTTTTGCAAAGCGGTTGCTTCTCATTCCAGCTATGGTGGCATCTACTATCCATTTGTTGTTATAGGCATAGTGGGAGTGCAGGTAGGTGTTGGCATTCACCACATTTTGGCTGTTACCGTTATTCTCATTCAGGTAAAACATATAACCCAGGTTAGCACTTAAGCTATGTTTTTCAAAATCAAGTTGGTAGTTCACTTTTCCGTTAATACTAAGGCTGCGATCCGAACTTCTGTTGCTAAATTTATCCTTACTGCTTTGTACTGCCAATTTTCTGGGGATAAATAGGCAAGTGTCAGACCCTGATGCTGTTGTTTGCCAGCTTGTAGCATAGGTCGGAGTTGTTGGGTTCAGTTTTTGGTTTGATGAAAAATAGTTGTCGAATGTGAGGTAAACATCGGCACTAAGCCCTTTGGTGATGCTTGAAAGGTTCCCATTTAAACCAAGGTTCATTTGGTTATTGATGTATTTGTTGGTGCTGTTGCCATCCAGCACTGCGTCCGCATAAAGGTTCGCATTTTTCTCTAAACTTGCGCCTGCCACACTAGAACCATCTTCTATTACCGGGGCACCTGGGTAAGCCGGATCTATGATAAAAGGATATTCATTAGGGCGAACAGAGCTTAATCGGCCAAAAAGTTCAGAGGAGTTTAGTTTCGAACCTTTTTTATTCTCGATACGAACGGCCATTCCCATATTGGCACTTAAGATGCTATTGAGTTTCATATCAATATTACCTCTTACATTAAAGCGTGTAAAATTGAGTTCATTGTCTTGTGCTTCCAGACCTTTGCCGCTGTTTAGCCCAAGTATAACGGAGTATCTGGTTTTCTCGTTTCCACCCAAAAACTGTGTGCTTACTTTGGTATTGTTCGTTATGCTTCTCAAAAAGAAGTTGTAGTAATCGGCATTAGGGTAGCGTATATCGTTTTCTCCGGTAGAATTGGCATAGCCGCTAATATCGTCTGGTGAATAGACAGGCGCAAGACCGTCGTTGGTCAGAGCTGTGTTATATAAAGCAGCATATTCGCTGGCTTCCAGATACTCTGGCATCCGGGTGGTTACCCCGATATATTCTTCTACACTTACTTTTGTTATTCGTTTGTGAGCTTCTCCTCTTTTAGTGGTAATGGCAATTACGCCATTGGCTGCGCGTGGCCCGTATAGAATTTTAGCCGTCGCATCTTTGAGTACTTGTATGCTTTCAATTTCTTCTGCTATCAGGTCGTTCATAGGTCGTTCCATACCATCGATAATGACAATTGGGCTATTGCCACTAGGGCGGCTAAGGCCCCGAATATTAAATGATGTTACATTTTCTGACATTGCGCCAAGCTCCATTGTGGTGTTAAGTCCCAATAATCTACCTTGCAGACTATTGGTGAAAGCCAGGGTAGGATAGGATTCAAAATCTTCGCCTTGCGCTGTAGATATAGCCCCTACCGTATGGCGTTTATTGGTGCTGATGCCAATGGGGCGGTAGAGGTCTTCTTGGGACTGACCTGTCTTGGATTTTTGCATTATCAGTTGTGTCCTTTTAGGATCTTTTGCCAGATTCCACACCAAGTCTTCGTAGCCTTTGGCCTGAATAAGTACAAAGGTATTGTTGGGAACTTCTGCAATGTTTAATGTGCCGTCTTCAAGGCTTACTAATTCGTATTTCCCTTTGTTCGCAAATACTTTGGCATTGCTAATGGGGTTTCCCTCTGTATCTTCTACTACAAAGGAAAGATTAAGTGTAACAGCCTTATTCCCTTTTTGAGCATTCATAGCCCCAAAGGATGACAGCATTACAAGTATAATATATGTTATGAAATTCTTCATTCGATTCTGGTTTTTTATTGCATTAGAATGTCTTGTTTTTACCTAGTAGTTCGTTGTTTACCACCCGGGGTTTTGCTGCATTACAGATAAGCGGTCCATATGATCTCTGAAGATGGGGTACCAATAGTTCCGTTTGCCAAATGAACGGGGCTCGTAGGTACATTCTTCTACGGCATAAGTCAAGTTTTTATCTTTGGGCAAAACCATGTCGCGCGATAGCCCTAATGCGGTGTAATCAGTATTATCTGTTGTGCGCAATATCCTTATCGGATTAGCCCCCTTGAATACGTCCTCCATTATCATCCATCGTCGGATGTCGAACCAACGGTGGCCTTCCCAGAAAAGCTCAACGGCGCGTTCGTCTCTAATGCGTTCTCTAAATTGGTTTGCGCTGGTGGTATAATCCGGATTAACGATAATCATACCTGCCCTTTGTCTCACCAAGTTGATGGCTTCTACGGCTGTCATTGGGCAGTTGTCTCTAGTGGCGTTGGGACCAACGAGTTCGTTCATTGCTTCGGCATAGTCTAGGTATAATTGCGAAACGCGGATAAAGGCGTGATTGTAGCAATGCGTGCTTGCAGTGTTTTTAGTATAGTTGTCCCACCACCATTTTTTACACATATAGCCTCCTACCGCTTCATTTTCGTTGCCTGGAGCAGCATAGTCATCGCCTCCTTGCCATGGTTCAAACCAGTTGGGTCCGCCATTGGGTATGCTGCGGGCGCCTCCGGGTATTAGTATATTATTGTAGAAACGCGGATCACGATTGTCAAATGCGTGCTCGTTGATGTCATAAAAGCCTAAAGATTGGGCGTCAGCAACAGTGTAAGCCACGCCATCTTTAATGACTTCATATTTTTCAATAATATTCTGGGTAGGCGAAGAGAAACCAACTCCAAAACCGCCACCTCGATACGAGAAGCGCTTGTTTAGGAACATGCGGGAGATGTCGGCATTTACCCCGATGTTGAGGTTAACACCGTCTCTGTTTTGCCCCACAGTATTGGCAAAAAACAAAGCATCGTCGCTGGTAAGTTGTCCTGTGGCTTTGTCATGGTAAAAGATATTACGGTAGTTGTCAGCAATCGCAGCGGAGTCCGTAAGTCCCAAACCGCTCATGTCACGACCCTGTGAGCGTACATAGTCTATGGCTTCATAGCTGTATTTTGCGGCACTTTCAAGCCATTCTGTATTGTAACCATTGTTTTCAATAGTTCCTACAGGGTTGTTCATGAGAGGACTGGCTGCATAGAGGGCTGCCATACCTCTCACGCCATAGGCTGAAGCCTTGTCCGGACGTCCTATGTTCACCTCGTCCCAGCTATCAGGTAGCAATTCTATGGCTTTGTTAAGGTCACTGATGAGCCAAGCAGTAGATTCCGAATAACTTAGTCGTTTTAAGTCGTAGGTGGCATCTGTAGTATAGGCTACATCAAAGAGCGGCATTCCGCCCCAGCGCCTTATTACTTCAAAGTAATACCAGGCTCTGAAGAAATAGGCTTGTCCGAGAAGTTCGTTTTTCTGGTTCTCTGTAAGGCTTATCATAGCAGGCACTTTTTCAATAGTTTTGTTAGCTACGCGTATACCATAAAGGGCGTTGGGGATAATCATTCCTTTGGCTGTGCCAAGGTTGTCTTTGCTATAACCCACCTCCTGCAGGTCACTATTGCCTAACCATTCACCAGTATTAAAACCAGAAGCAAAACGTGGATTTAAATTACAGCAGGCTGCTTCGTCTGAGATAGAGGCATAGAGGTGACCACTACCATTATTGTTGTTGCCTCCCGACTGTGCCGCTTTGCTCAGCGGGTTACAGTGTAGTATGGCAATGCAGTTGTCAAGGTAACCCCGGGCGCTTTCATAGCTTGAAAAAACCTGTTCTTCGTCCAATAAATCATCAGGCGCTAAATCTAAGTAGCTTTCGCAAGAACTTAAGAAAATGGCTGATAGAAATAATAATATACTTTTAAATTGATTCATCATTTTTTCTTTTTATTTTTTAGAATGTAGCTCGCAGACCTATGTTAAAACGCCGTATCATAGGATACGAACCGGTACCTCCTGACTCTGGGTCAAGACGTTTATTAAAATCTGTCCAGGTATATAAATTATTACCATTGGTATAGATGCTTAACTTAGGCATGGCATAGTCCGGCGTAAGGCGAAGTTGTTTGAAAGTATAACTCAGCTCAACGTTTTTCAGGCGTAGGTATGAGCGGTTTTGATAGCTCCAGTTACTGTCTTTACGGCTATAGTTAATGACATTGCCATTGGCGTGTAATACGGGTTTAACAGCACTGCCTGCATTGTCCGGAGTCCAACTGTCGATGACATCCGAATTGGCTGAATAGAGCATTCTGGAGGCATTTTGAAAGTCGTAGAGAATTGTACCCGGAATATTGGCATATACGTCCCATATCCCGTAGAATCTAAAGTTGAAAGCCCAGTTTTTGTAGCTCATACGACCACCAAAGCTGTAGGTCTTGAAAGGTTTATTTTGGCCTTTCATAACGGCTTTGTCCTTAGCGTCGTTGGTGATGGTACCATCGGCATTGTAATCTACGTATAAAATGTCGCCGGGTATCAGTTGCGACTGTATGGCTTCATTGGTGGTCACTGGTCCGTTAAAGATGTCGTCGAGACTTTCGTAGTAGCTGTCTGCTACATAGCGTCGCTGATAGCCTATTGGCTTGCCGGCAGCACGCTCATAGTCCAGCGTGTTTGTCCCGTCATCTTTAAACACTATGCGGTTTTCTACAATCATCATATTAGCATCAGCCCGGTAATTAAAGTGTTGACCAACTTTGTTTTTATAGTTGACTTGTAATTCAAAACCGTGACTTTTGGTTTCGCCTAAGTTGGCTTGTGCCGTATTTGGATTTATCCATTGTGGCAACCAGCGCTCCATTAGTATTCCGGTTCTTTTTTCGTTAAATAAATCCACTGTCCCACCAAATTTTGAGAGGATGTCAAATTCGATACCCAAGTTTTGTTTTGTTGCAGTTTCCCACGTTGCATTTTCGTTGGCAGGATCGTCTTCGCGATACATTGGGCCGTATCTGTTGATGCTTTCTTCTCCCAAAATGATGTTTCCACCTGCCAGGTATTGCTGTATGTAAGTGAAACGCTCGGTGCCATCAACACCTGATTGTCCGATAGAGTACCGGACTTTCAGGTTAGAGAAAAAGTCGCGAGTAAGGTTTCTCATAAATTTCTCTTCAGAAAGGCGCCACCCTACACTGGCCGAAGGAAAAAATCCGTAGCGTTTGCCTTTTGCAAAGTTCTCAGAACCGTTGTAGGCACCGTTGGCTTCAAGGATGTATCGCCCGTCGTAGTTATAGGTTACACGTCCTACCCAGTCTTCTCTCCGGTTGGGTATTTCTATCGTAGTGTAGTCGCTGTCGTATTTGTCTACATTGGTAATGTTTTCATTACGGTTAAAAGAAAACATAGCTCCCACATCGTGTTGTTTAAATTGGCGCTTGTAGTCTAAGCGGAACTCATAGTAAAGACGGTTGCCGTAGCTCTTCCACACATCTTTGGCGATACCGGGCACACTTCCTAAGAACTCTTCGTCTGTAGGATACCGTGTTTCACTTATCAGTGGGTAGTTGCCATCAGCTGTAGGACTGCTGTAGTCGTATTCGCGGAAAAAGGTGGTATAGGTATTACCTTCTCCAAACTTAGACATTACGGTACCGCTATTGGCAAACATATTGATGTCTGTCCGGCTGGTAGAGCTGGCGTTGTAGGATAAACGTCCGGTGAAATTCAACCCTTTGGTGATAAAGTCTAACTTTTGTTTAATGTTCATATCAATAAAACCCTTGAAGGTTTTAATCTGAGATTGCCCCTGATAAGCCAATAGTGCAATATTACCAAGTCCCAGCTCGGAAGTTCCATAGTTGCCGTCATCCCAGCGAATGGGGAAATCAGAGGGGGAGGCATTGTAGATATTGTTAAAGAACTGACCGATTCCTCCACCAACGTTAGGTTGGTTTTTGATGCTGTAAGAGCCTGATAAGTCAAGTCCTATTTTGGTTGTTTTACTTATCTCGAAATCGAAATTAGAACGCCAGTTGTAACGGTCGTAGTAAAAACGGGGATCATAATTATCTTGTGCTTGCATATCTACGATATCGCCATCGTGCAGGTAGCCAATAGATGAAAAGTGCTTAACATATTCGTTGCCTCCGCGTACATTCAGGTTGTAGTTTTGAGAATAGCCTACCTCTTTCACCATTTCGTCCCACCAGTCTATCTCCGGATAATAATCGTTGTAAGGTCCTACATTGCCTTGTCTATAGGCATTTTTCCAAGCCTCTATGGTCGATTCTGTAAACTGAGACTTCCACATGTTATCGTTGGCTAATGCTTTGTTGTACCACTCCATTGTCGTTACACGGTCGGCATAATCCGTCGAGTTAGTTGGTGTTTTAAACCCAAAATTGGAAGAGAAATTAATAGTGGTTTCTTCAGCACTACCCCGTTTAGTTGTTATCAGTATTACCCCGTTACCACCTTTTACTCCAAATACGGCAGTGGCCGAAGCATCTTTAAGTACCGAAATGCTGGCAATCTCATTAGGGTCCACATCATTCATATCGCGCTCCACACCATCAACGAGTACCAGCGGGGAGCCATCGCCTTCCCAAGAGGAAATACCGCGTATGGTTAGTTTTGCGTTTTCTTCGCCGGGTTGGCCCGAACTAACAATCCCTGTTACGCCTGGTAGCATTCCTTGCATCGATTGTGAAATAGATGACGGTACTCCCATTTCTACAATGTCTTGTCCTTTAGCCTGGGATACGGCACCTACCAGGGTTTCTTTCTTTTGTACGCCATAGCCTACTACCACTGCTTCTTGCAGGGTTTCCACATCCTGCAGCAAGGTAATAGTAAGCACTGTTTTGCTTACTTCTACATCTTGGGTCACATACCCTAAAAAACTGATTTGGAGTGTGCTTCCTTCCGGGGCATTAAGCTGGAATTTTCCTTCCATATCAGTCACTGTTCCGTTTGATGTCCCTTTTTGTAAGACTGTTGCTCCAAATACAGCTTCTCCATATTCGTCTATCACTGTTCCACTAAGGCTAACAGTAGTCTGAGCATATAGGGCGTAGCTGGAGATGAGAAGCAATGCTAAATAGAATACTCGTTTGTATATCATAGTTTTAATTTAGTTGGTATTGATTTCTTTACTTTATATTTTATGTTAAATGTTTAGCTTGAATTGTTACTGTTGTCAGTTTGATATCATTATTTTTTCAGAGAATTGGCCGCCGCCTTTGGTTTTAAAAGTTATAAAGTAGACGCCATTATCTATTTGGTGTAGAGTCATTGTATTGGTGTTTTTAGCTTGACGCATTATCTGTCCTTTCAAGTTTATCAATTCCATTTTTACGACCTCTTTATCAATAGTGATGGAGTTGTGTGCTGGGTTGGGGTAGAGATATACATTCTTGTTTTTTGTCTTTCTGATGGTGTTAGAAACTTTTGAAATACCACTAAGTGTGAAATCGTCGAAAAGTGTGTATTGACGCTGTACGCCTAATTCTATCCAGAGATTAGCCGTGGACGGCAGGCTTTCGTCTATAAGTATTAGTCGCCATTCGCCTGTAGTGGCTTTACCTGTGTTTTGTAGTTTTGTCCAGCTACTACCTTCGTCGTCCGAATACCTTACAGATATTTCACTGTCGGCATTTGTGCCTTTCAGAATGCGGTAAGAAAGTTTTACCGAATCGTAGTTTAAAGTATTAATGTTTTTTATGATGCAATTTTGACTAGCCGAAGCTGCGCCGAAAAAAAGAGCTGCACCGCCCGAACCTCCAAAACCTTCAGAACTTAAATCTGGCTTTACTATCGAGAATTGAGAATTGTTGCTTGCCTCAAACTTAATATCGGTATTGTCGTAGTCATTGTATTCGTTCAGACGGGTTCCGTGCACACCACCTGTATATTCAGTTAAATCGGGAGCGTTATTTCCAAATGTTTCGGTGATAAATGAGTGTCTGTTATTATCACTATTCCCGGTGTAGACAAACTTAATAGAAGAAGTGTCGGAAAAGTTAAATGTGGCGTCGTAATCAGGTGCTGTATAATCTGGTAATTCGCCGCTGTTGCGCCATTCTAAAGAATCAAAATGAGGGTTGGCAATAGGTAGTTTGACGTTTCTTTCTTGTAGAAAATCTTTAAGATCGGAGAGCAAAGCATTGCTTATCTCAGGTTCTTTTAAGGCTAAGTTGTTTGTTTCGCCAATATCGTCTTTGAGGTTGAAAAGCTCTACTTTTTTACCAATATACAGATCACCGTAAAAGTTATCGATGGTATGGTTGTGATCAGGATTATATTTCAGATAATCATTGTAATAAAAAAGTAATTTATAGTCGCCTTTTCTGATAACCGACGTAGGCGTACCTGCATATTTGGGTTGATAACAGGGTCTGTGCCAAAAGATAGCTTCGCGCTCAAGGTTGCCATCTTGTTTTAGCAAAGGATAAATGCTTTCTCCATCCAGAGGATAATCTGCTTTTGGACTTATGGTGTTTATATCAAGAAAGGTGGGGTATAAATCGCTCAGTTGAACAGGTACATCACAAACCGTACCTGCGCGGACTTTAGCGGGCCATTTTACAATAAGAGGAATACGGATACCGCCTTCGTACATCGATCCTTTAAACCCGCGTAACACCCCGTGTTCCCAATAATTATTTACACCGCCGTTGTCCGAAGCAAAGATGATTATGGTATTGTTGCTTATGCCCAGTTCGTCGACTTTTTGTTGTATTTTCCCAACAGAATTATCAAAATGGTTGATCATCGCCAGATAAGTAGCCGAAGGTCGGTTATTGTAATTATTTGTCTGTGGGAAACCTTGATCCACATATTTTTGCACCAAACTATCGGGAGCCGCTAAGGCGTGATGTACCGAAAAATGTGACACATAAGCAAAGAATGGCTTCTGATAATTTTGCTCGATAAAGTTGAGGGTAAAGTTGGTAAGCGTATCTACCGCTTTATCACTTTTTATGTCTGGCGTGGCTGATTCCGAAACGGCACATACATGGTTAAATCCAAAGTCTTTGAAATAGTTGTTTCCTCCTCCAAGATTAAATGCCGCGTTTACTTCGTATTTATAAATATGCCATTTGCCCATTACAGCACATTCATATCCCTTATCGCGCAAAGGTTCTGCTAAGGTGTAGCTACTGCGGGAGATGACTTCTTCCCGTTTCGGACAAAGTGTAGCAGCTGATGGGTAATTGGAGCCTGTTCCTGTAATGCCGTGTCTTGCTTCGCTCTGACCTGAAATAAGCGAGGCCCTTGTTGGAGAGCATACAGATGAGGCGTACGCATTGCTGAACTTCATTCCTTCGCTAGCTAAACGGTCGATATTGGGAGTTTGTACATATTGATTTCCGTAAGAGCTTAGGCCATTCCACCCCATATCATCTGCCAGTATAAGAATTATATTTGGTTTGTCAGTACCTGAAGCTGTTATGCATAGGCTTAAAAATATGATTGGTATAAGGCACACAAACAAGTTTAAACCTTTTGCTCGATATTTTCCAATAGTGGTTTTTAATCTGGGGGGGGGCTTAATCATAAGGTCTGGAATTTAATGGTTTACTGATAAGAATAAGCACCTATGGTAGGTTGCTCTTTATGAGTATCAATATTATTGTACCGTTTATTATTATTTAGGTCTACCGGGAATGAGTTGTCAAGTGTGCCTTTGCCAATGGCAGGCGAGTTGCTCTTGAGAGTAAACTGTGATGCTTCATAGTTTACAAATTGTGCATTGCCGGATATGTTATCTTTACCCCAAACCTCATTGTTTATATCCTCGACCTTTTTAAAGGTTAAGGTTTTAAATGAGTATGAGCAAAGCGATAAGGTTTTATTGTCGTCAAATAGACAGTTCTCAATTCTAGTCCAAGGTTTTCCTGGTCGTTGGATTGTGGGGTCATCGCCAGAGAAAGCATCAGCAATAAATAATGAATTACCGAAGTTACCTTTGAAGATACAATTGATAATTTTATTTTGAGCAGGCACTCTACCTAATGTTGCTATTGCAGCACCTTTAGACATCCCTCGGTTATTGACTACGGTACAATGGCTCATCAATAAGGTAGCACCGCCTTGCATAAAGATATTTCCGCCTTCTAACAGGGTGAAGTTGTTTTCCATTATGCAGTTGATAAAGCGAAGTGTTCCTGTTTGCTTTAAGTTGGTCTGAAAATAGGCAATTCCACCATTGGCTTGAGCCTTGTTGTTTTTAATATTACAGTGATATAGGCGTGTGTGGTAGCCGTTGTGTGCATTGCAATCGGTATATATAGCGCCACCATTGTGGTGAGCCTCGTTGTTTTCTATGGTGTTAGCCACCAAAAGGGGAGAAGCCCCATCGCTAATGTAGAAACCGGCACCATTGCCTATAGTGTAGTTGTCTCTTATGGTGCAGTTGGCTATACGCACGGACTCGCCACCGCCTTTAATAACAACAGCAGCTCCTAAACCATTCATCACTTCTCCATTGTTGTGGGCATTTTGTATACTAATGCCATCTATACGAGTGTATTCCGAATGGTCTAAAAATAGAAGGTGTGCAGCTGTTTTGTTGCCATCTATTACGGTTGGGTATTTTACAATGTCTCTTTGATTTAATTCTTTCTCTTTTCCTGAAAAACCACCGTAGAGGTACAAGGCCTTTTTGTTTTTTAACCTTACCTTTTCCTGGTATTTTCCTGTTTTAATCCATATTTCAGTATTCTCTTTGGCGGCATCTACCGCTTTTTGAATACTGGTATAGGCATTTTTCCAGGATTTCCCGTTTTTGTTGTTGCCTGTAGGGGACACATACAGAATGCTGGCTTTATCACTGGCTGCAAGTGGGAAAGGTATAATGGGGCGTAATTTTTGTTCTTTGTCGATGTACATTTGCACCAGAGCAGGTTGTTCGCGAAATTGTGCTGCAGCTTCATCATTTCCAAACATAGTAGCCCAAATGCGTCCTTGGTGATCGTCGAAAATAAGGTTGTGACCACCGTGTGGCAAGGCAATGTAGGCTTCGCTATAAGGGCCCGTTAGTTTATCAGCTGTGGCTATCATGCAGTCGTAACGTCCGTCGGCCGAGCGTCGGTTATTATTAGTTGTGCCGTAGCGGTGTCCACGGTCAGGTCCTTCGGTATTCCATTCGGCTGCCATCAGGTAATATTTGCCCTTGTTGTAATACATATTTACACCCTCATAGCCTACGTTATTTCCTTTGGCATCTTTGGGTGAATATGTTTTGTTTTCAGTGAAATCAGACATGTCCTCATTCAGCTTTTTCATTTTACCGCCTCCCCAGATGTACCATACGGTACCGTCAGTATCCTGAAACAGGGTAGCGTCAATTCCTTTTACAAGAGACCCGTCTTTTTTGACATCTTGGTAGGGGCCTTCAGGGCGTCCACTTGTGCTTTTAAGTAATCCTGATCCATAACCGCCACTGACAGAGTAGGTCAGCCAGAAGTTGCCTTTTATGTAATGAATTTCAGGTGCCCAAATGCCGCGTACTAAACGGTTTTGTCTGATTTTTATTTCACGTTGTTGGTCATTGCTCGCATCTTTGCTAAAGGTCCATACAAAACCGTCTTTACCCAAAAGTTCCCAGTCTTTTAGGTCGGTTGATTTCCACACTCTGATACCCTCGGCTACGCCCCAGTTGTCGTCGGTGGTTCCTGTCAGGTAAAAGGTGCCGTCCGGTCCGCTACATACGGCTACATCTCTTAGGTGGTAGGGGAATAGTGGCTCTACTATGGGCAGAAAGGGTTCTGTTTCTTCAATGGCTTGTTCTACGTTTGACGATAATTCGTTTTGAGCTTTTGCAGCGCTTGTATATATCGCAACTAGACTATACAGGATAAAAAATTTGGCAAGGAATTTCATATTTTATTTAATTGATATTATTTTCTTCTTTATTTATTTCGATAACAAAAGTGGTAGAAATAGTCAATTAGCAATAGAAAAATCATTCAATAAAACAGTAAAATTGATTTCTGATTTTAGATATCAGAATATTAGTGTGTTAGTGTTTTGTTTTTAGTCTTTTTATACTTCACTATTATGCTTTTTATAGTTTCTCGGTGTCATTTTATAGGCTTTTTTAAATACCTTGGTGAAATAATTAGGGTCAGCATAGCCCACTTCGTAGGCTACTTCTGAAATGTTGAGTTGGGTACTAATAAGCAACTTCTCTGCTTTGGCCAGACGCATACTCAGGATGTAATCGCTGGCAGAGGTATTAAGCAGTTTTTTGAGTTTTAGATAAACGAGCGTTTTGCTCATTCCCAGCAGTTGAGCCAACTTGTCGGTATTCAGTTCAGCATCGCCCAGATGTTCCAATACTATTCTGTGCAAGCGTTTAACAAATTCTTTGTCTTTGTCCTGAATATTGAATTCTTCGATGTCAAGTTCTCCACTTTGTGTTTTAATCTTGTCATTGAGCTTGTTACGCTTGTTTAGCGAATTTCGTACCAAGAGATCTACTTCTTCAAAATCGAAAGGCTTGGTGATGTAAGCTTCAGCTCCGGCTTTTAGTCCTGTTATTTTGTCGTCGTGAGTGTCGCGTGCGGTGAGTAAAAACACGGAAATATGACTTGTTGCTTCTTTGCTTTTTAGTTGTTTGCAAAATTCAATACCATCCATTTTAGGCATCATCACATCGCTGATAATGATGTCTGGCTCTTCTCCTTCAATCATTTCAAGCGCCTCTTTACCGTTACTAGCGTGATGAACGGTAAATTCATCATTGTAATGCTCTACCAGTACCTGAGCTAAGTCAGCAGTGTCTTCTACGATGAGCATTTGGTAAGGTTTATCATCAACTTTGGGTGTTAGCAGGTCATTGTAGCTGTTTTTTAGGTCGCTTTTTACATAGCTGAGGTTGACGCCTGCTTTTTTTATACTTTGGTTTTGGTCGCGTACCACATTGTCCTCTTTTGTATATGACAGAGGCAATGAGACTACAAATTCAGAACCTTTTCCCAAGGTGCTGTAGACCTCAATATGTCCGTGCAGGTAATCTACAATGCTTTTGACGAAAGTGAGTCCAATGCCCGAACTGTTGCGTTTAAACTCCTCTTCGTCGTAGTTCATATAGTACGGCGTAAAGAGTTCGTTAACGGCCTCTTTGGTCATTCCCTTTCCGGTGTCTGATATTTTAATCTCCAGCACAGAGTCTTTAATGATACAGACCGAGCAAGCTATTGTATCTTCTGCTTTTGTGTTCTTGATAGCGTTGGAAATCAAGTTGACCAGTATTTTTTCTATCTTATCATCGTCAAACCAGGTTTCATAAGTCAATACGTTGGAATCAAACTCAAAATAAACGTCTTGTTGCTGAAATAAGGCTTCAAAAGCATAGCAAACATCTTTCATAAAGCTAATGACGTCTCCAAGTTTTAACACCACCTCGGCGTGTTTGGTTTCTATTTTTCTGAAATCCATTAGTTGTGACAGTAAGAACGACAGTCGTTTCGAACTTCTGTTGAGTCGTTGTATGCGTTCTTTGTCGCTGTGTTTTACGTCTTTATTTTTAAATAAATCATCAAGTGTAGATACAATGATAGCTAAAGGTGTCTTGAACTCGTGCGAAATATAGGTGTAGAAATTTAAACGTTGTGTGTTGAGCTCTTTGATTTTTTCTTTTTCCATCCGCTCTATATGTAGTTCGTTTTTATGCTTCATCCGTGTCATATTGTAGCGATGAACGGCCATAAACACAGCTATAAGAGCGATGAAATACAGTACAAATGCCAGGATGCTTCTATACCATGGAGGCTGAATGCTTATGTTTAATTGTTTGGTGGTGAGGCTTTCTATGCCATCGTTGTTGGTCGCTTTTACGTAGAAGGTGTATTTACCTGGCGGCACATTGGTATAGGTGATCTCAGAGTGCTTACTAATGGGGTACCATTGTTTGTCAAAACCCTCTAGCTTATAAAGAAACTGGTTGTTGCGCGGCGAAAAATAATTGATCGCTGCAAACGATAGGGCAAATGATCTCTGATGCGATTTTAGGTCGATGTGTCCGGTATGGTTGATGTGTTGTTTTAAAGGTCCTTCTTTGCTTATAACTACACTTTTGTTGTTTAATTTAAAATCGGTCAGCAGGACTACTGGAGGCGTTTCGTTAAGCGAAATGTTTTCCGGGCTGAAATAAACCAAGCCATCAATATTTCCGAAATAGAGTGTGTTTTCCTGACCTTTATAAAAGGAATTTATGTTGAACTGTTTCTGGTAAAGACCGTCAGCTATGGTATAGTTTTTTATTTTTTTTGTGTCAGGATTATAGCTGTTTATGCCTTCGTTGGAGCTCATCCAAATCTGGCCCTGATTATCTTCGAGCAGACCATAGATTGTATTGTTGGCTAAGCCATTTTTGCTGGTAATATGCGTAAAGCTATTGTTGTTGGGGTCCAGAATAAGAAAGCCCTGGTCAATAGTGCCCAGATACAGGAAACCCCGGCTGTCCTGCATTGATGATACCACGTTGTTTACAGGTATTTTATGGGTGGCACTATTAGAATGATAATGTTTTGTAGTCTTGGTTTTAGGATTGTGTATGATGAGGCCTGAGCCTAATACTGAGATGCACAGTTGCCCCCTTTTATCTTCTGTGATATGAAAGATGGATTTATTGAGCTTGTATTTGTCTAAGGCACTGTAATATTCGAGTTTTTTTTTATTGTTGTCAAAACACCATAACTTACCATTTCTGAGACCAACCCACACATTTCCTTGGCTATCAGTATACAGGGCAGTCACAGATTTAATGCGATGCGAAGGCCAGTCATTGCATATGTTAGTAAACTGGTTTTTCTGCGGATCGTAAACATCAATTCCTGTAAGGAAATTTCCAAACCATATACGGCCGTATTTATCTTCGGTAATGGCGTGGATGTTATTTGACGATATACTGTTTTTCCCTTGGTGGATAAAACGATTGATGACTTTTTTTGTGACAGGGTCTAAACTGGTGACACCACCATCTTCTGTGGCTATCCAAATGGTATTATCTTTACTTTTATAAATCTGGTTGACAGCTCTGCCGCTGAGTTCGTCTTTTTTTTCTCCGGCGCTGATATGAAAAAATATGTTTTTTCGTCCAAGGGCAGTATAGTTAACACCACCAAAATAGGTGCCTACCCACATAATATTCTCTTGGCTCAGGTAAAGACTATAAATAGCATTGTCGTTGAGGTGGAATTTATTCTTGTCGTACTTCTTTTTTTTATGGTCAACTAGTTGTCCTTCATTGTTGATGATGAAAATGCCATTTTCGCCACCAATCCATAGTTGATTGTTTTGGTCGTACTGTAGCGTTCTGACCAGTTTTGATGCCTTTGTATTGAAGTACTCTTTGCCTAGTGTTTTTAGTTTTTTCTCTTTGAGGTGGTAAAGAAATAAACCTTCATTTTCGGTGCCCACCCACAATAGATGAGGGTTATGACTATGCTTTTGCAGACAATTAATATTTCTGATGAATGCTATATCTTGTGTATTGAAATAGTCGACAAGTGTACCATCAGCATTGAGCATATATAGAGTACTGCCCGATGTACATACCAGCAAGTCTTCATTTACCACCAAGAGGTTGGTAACGACTCTGTTTTCTAATGAAATGAATTTTATTAGTTTTTGTATTTTAATGTTGTAGCGATAGATTCCTGCTGTTGTAGCTATTAACATGTTGTCGTCATCGCTTTTTACTATTTTGTTAATGTTTTTCAGTGCTTGTCCTTCGTAGTGTATCCGGTCAAAGTTGTCCAGACGTTCATTGTATATGGCTAAACCTTTTCCGGAACCCACAAAAAGAAGTCCGGAGTTGCTGACAGCCAAAGTTTTGATATCATTGTCAGGGAGGCTGTTGGGAGAGTCGCTGGTGAAGTAGCTCCTTACCCCGTAGCTGTTATATTTATTGAGTCCTTGCCGTGTGGCTATCCACATCACTCCCGAAGCATCTTGCACAATGTCTCTTACCGTGTTGTACGAGAGTCCTTTTTTATTATTTAGTTGTCTGAATGCTTGTTGTGTATCAATGTTGCTTGCTAATACCATATTAGATATGAGAATAAATAATAGGCTTAAGCTCAGGGATAGGGTGATGTGTTTTTTCAATTTATGCATAATCAAAAAGCATTGAATAAATTATCTATTAGTAGCCGTTATCAAAAATAAACTTTTTTGGAGATACAACTATTGAAAGATCTTAAAGGTCTCAATTTATGCGAATTTCAAAAATAAGTACTTTGGAGAGATCACTTTATGATTCTTCGGTCAAATGATATAAAGCTAAAATCAGTTGAATCACATACTATTGAGAGGGGGTATGGCAATGGGAGGTCTCTTTGTTTTTAGGGCATCGTTTTTTTTATGTATTGAGCGTTTATCTGATGATTGCTATTTTTTGTTGAGCTTGTGTTTCGTTGTTTACTCTAAGGTAATACAGCCCCGAACTAAGGGTTGATACGTCTATGGTGTTTATCCTGCTTTGCAAGATCAATTGCCCTGTTGGTGAGTACATATAAAACTCAGCACCATCAGGACTGTTAATATAAAGTGTGCTGGATGCCGGGTTAGGGTAACAACTTATTCCGGACATTTTAGCGTTATTGATAGACGCACTCTCGTCTACACTTAATATTTTTAAATCATCAATTAAGGTGTGTTGCGACGAAGTGTGAATTTTTAGCCACAGGTTATTTGAAACAGGAAGTTCTGATGTTGATTGCATATACAACCAACCATCAGAATTTGAAACGTATTTTAGTCCATAGATGATTTGCCAGGTAGAGCCCATATCCACAGAACTATAAGCCGAAATAGAGGCGTTAGGGACATCAGGTTTCATTGCAGATAATGCTAAAACCGGCTTGTTGGCACTCATCGTATTGATGTCTTTTATAATGTAATCGACATCTTTTGAAGCTCCGGAAAAATACATACAGGAGCCTCCAGAGGCACCCTCGTTATCCGAAGGAACAGGAGGTGTAATTACCAGAATATTTCCTTTAGCACCATAGTGTACTGCACTTTGATTAGAGTAGTTGGAGTAGTTGCCAACTGTTATTCCATTGGCCGGGAAACCGCTGGTCGTAGGGGCAGTTGTACCATAGGTTTCGTGATATACAGTTTTATAAGTTATTATTGGTTTCTCTTGTTCTTTTACTTCAGGGTAACCAATAATGCTTCTGTAGTCTTCATAATGCAGGGGATTGCTTACAACGTCACCATTATTGTCGTAGCCTAATAGTTCGGCCGGGTACAAAGGATTGATCAACCACATAGCAGATTCATTATTCAAATATCGCGGCGGATTAACAATTTCGCTTTGAAGACGATAAAAAGCCCCGGTAACATTGTACTTTTTCATAGCATTGTAGCTGTCGGCAAACCATCCTTTAGGAAACCAATTCGTTTGGTAGAAATAGCTTTTAAAGACGTCCCGTGAAATTGGATTAGTCGTTAGGGCTTTATCCATGCAGGTATTTAAAAATTCATATAGTTTTGTTTGTGATGTGAAGCCGTTGGCTGCACCCCAAGAGCCTAGGTTATCATTCCTGTGTTTCAATAACAAGCGGTGGAGCGAATACTCAGTACATATTATTTTTGTTTCAGTAAGTTTATGGGTTTCGCGTATAAACTTAAATGCATCTTCAAATTCATCCATTGTTATGGCGTGAATATGGAGGTCGATGCCATCTACCAAGGTGTTGGATTTCACCACTTCGATAGTTGCTTTTAGGATGGCGTTATTGGGAAGTTCGGCCGAGCGGTTTAGTGCGCCCACATAAATATCAAAATTCCAATCATTATCGTTGCGCCATTGTGCTACTTTACTTATTAAGCGTTCCAAAAAAATCTTGTATTCTGCAGCTTCGTTTGTCGGCGTTTCCCACATAGGCTCATTTCCCAAACCAAGTATTGCGAGTTGCCCCCCAAAATCTTTGGCAACGAGGAAACGCTCGATAGCATCAAAGTAATAAGCTTCTTCGCTACTGCCGGCAGCAGGTACACCTACAGCTTTGCCATTGACTTCGTGTTTGAAACGCAACTTGAGGCTAAAGGCAAGCTTCATTGTTTCGCCATTGATGCTAAATCGTTGTGCATCAACGAGAGGATCTATGTTGATGTAATTGTCTACAACTGGATTTACACCAGTGGCATTGCCGTTAGTATCAAAGTTGATAAAGAACTTGGGTACATCAACAAATCCGCGAACATAGGATACACCAGATTGTTTCACAAAGTCCATATTAATGTTATAGGTGCCTTCATTGAAGTTGGCACCTATAAATTGAGCACTGGTTAGTTGTGCTATCATTATGTACAAGAAAAGTATTGCTTTTCGTCCTGATTTCATTGGTTTATTCTTTAGTTTTCTTGATTGTAATCGTTTTAGCATAGTCCGAAGGTATATTGGTCAGCCAAAGGTTATTCTGCTTTTGGATAAACCTAAGTCCTTCTGCTTTGGGTTTTCCTTCTTTCAAATATAGCGCAAATTGTCCTCCTTCTACAAGCTCAAACGTCACGTCGTTTTTGGTATATTGTGGGTTAATTACAGTAGCCGGAGAGAGGTATTTATCCGTGAGTCCTATGAGGGCCCAGCCTTTATTGATAGGGCACAGGTGGAAAAGTTTATCGCTTAGGCCGCTTAGGCTGACAAGGTAGTCGTCTTTTAGTACTGTTCCTTCTTTATCGTAGTAATCGTAAAGGTACAGTCCCTCTGTAGGTAGTTCTGCTTCTCCGGTGTAGGGGTGTAGCATTGCGCTGCGGTGTTTGTAATCCTTGGCCGACAGCACACCTTTGACTGTTGCATTCTGGTCTTTGTCATAAATATTGTAACACACTACACTTGCCGCCTTATTGGGTAGTGGACTAATGACACGATACATTTTTTTATCATTGATAGGATCCAGGAAAAATGATTCAGGCAAAGGTAGAGCAGGTGCTTCAGGACGTATCAGTTGGCCGTTGGAATAGCACAAGGGTAAAATAACTTCAGGCACAAAATGCTCTGGCGCATCAGAGACATAAACCGGCGCACCCGACATCGCTTTTGACACTGCCATTAGGCGGCTGGCCAATGTGTCATTGGAATGAAACATATCGTGGTCGCCCCATACGACGTGCCCCATCCATAGTTTTTGATTATAGCATTGGTAAGTCTGTATTCTAGCTGCTGTTGGTTTCCCCTTGCGGTAATCTTGACTAGCTCGTGTTACTAAGCTATGGTTGGAGTTTAGCGCACACAACATATCTTGAGCAAAACAATTAATGATACCTAGATCGTTATCTTTTCCAAAGGTTTCTAATGCTTTGTTGGTTTGTCTGTGTGCATAGACAGCATTATCACCTCCTACATAACTTAAAAATTGAGGTCCTTGGAAATCTACTTTTATAAAGTCAAAACCTAATTTTACGGGTTCTTCAAATAGTTTTTCAAAGAAGGCATACTGAGCGTCAAATTCACCTTTTACCAAATAACGACCATTAGGCATCTTTTGGCAAAGCTTATTAAACTCTTCGCCCATGATGTTGTCTTTTGATATTCCTCGGTACAAACCCGCCTGATGGTGCCAGATCCCCATCCATTTGATGCCCTCTTCTTTTTTGTGTTTCAAGAGTGGTGACAAGCCATTGGGGAAACGCTCGGGGTCGGCTGTAAAACTGTGTAGCCCGAGTTTAAAACGGTTTTTGCCTTTTTCTGGGTCGATGTACCATTCCGTGCCTTCATCAATAAGTAGCCATCGGATAGGAATTTCGGAAGCGTGGATTTTGTCCATTGAGGAAGCTAGCAATTCTTCACTAATATTATTGCGGTATTCTTCCCAGCTACACCATCCCAGATATTCCCAATACTCGGGGTATTCTTTTTGGCTGCGTAGTTTGGCATTTATGCCTTTTAGATCACTGCTTACAAGTTTGCTCCATACCTTCGACGATGCTTCGTAAATGTTGTCTCCCACAGCGTAAGCCAATACCGGTAATTCTCCGTCGTACTGTGCTGTTCCAAAAGTTGAGACATATAATTCTGCTTGTTTGTTCTTCTGGTATTTCACATAAGACATAGTGCCCTCGCCTACAAGAGGGAGTATCGCCATATATTTACCGTTTTGTAGTTTGAAAACAGAGAAGGTACCTTCTTTTGTGGCATTGTTACCATAAACGCCATTACCTTGTTTTATAGTCGGTTTGTTGAGGAGACCAAAATGCTGATCGAGTATCCACATATGGCTTCTATTGCTGGGCACGATGCCCGATTTGCCTTTGCCATCTGATCCGAAGTAGAGCATCTGTTCAAAAGCTGGCAGCTCTAAAGTATATACTTTTAAAGTGCCTGTTTTGTCGGGTGTACCGCAAAAATGGTCCAATTTCAGGATTTCAAAATCATTAGGAGAGTCAAGATTAATGAGCTGTTCTGAGATCCTATCCGGACTATTACTGCTTTTGCATGCGCATAGAAAAACTGTAAAAAAAAGTGCTAAGCTTAATAATTTCATAGTCTATTATTTTTATTTTAAATTGTATGGCAAAGGTGAAGCAAATGGCAGATTATAAATAGAAAAATTAATTAATAAACCCGTAAAATTGCATTGAAACAAAGCTTGGAAATGTACAATGCTTAGGTGTGGGGAAAAGCATCTGAGACCGAAAAGGAAACGTAATCAGTTTGATAGCTGTTTTTTGTTAGAACAGACTGTTGTGATACTTAGATTTTGGGCAACAGATTTATTGGTGACGCATTGCTTTTTTATTCTTTTCCCATAGGGGTAATATTTCGTTCCAAGGAAGGACTTTTGTTGCTTCACTCCACTTATCATACATTGCTTTCATCTGCCTTACTTTTTGGGGCATTTTTTGCGCCAGATCGTTGGTTTCGGTTCTATCTTTTTTTATGTTATAAAGTTCCCAACTTGATTCTGCTTGTTTGTTCCATTTTGAGACTAATTTATAATTTCCTAATCGCACAGCTTTATTCCCTTCGTGCTCCCAGAATATAGGTTCTTGGTGAATATCTTTTGTTTTACCATTGAAAAAGGGATTCATACTTTTACCTACTAAGGGATGTATAGCTACTGATTGACGTTGGAGTGGGTATTTGGCCCCTGAAATATCAATACAGGTTGCCATAATATCTTGTAAAAAACAGTGATTATTAATGATATTTCCTTTGAGTTTTGGTTTGATACCATCTGGCCAGTGGACAATGCAGGGAGAGCTAATGCCTCCTTCGTGTACCCAGTGTTTATACTCTCTGTATGGAGTGTTGGAAGCGTTTGCCCAAGCTTTGCCATAGGATAAAAAGAAACCGTTCTGGCTAAGAAGGTGTTTTTGGGGGCCTGTTCCTAAATCACCTCCTTCGGCACAAGCCCCATTATCATTCAGAAAAATTATAAGGGTGTTGTCGAGCGAGTTATTTTCCTCAAGATAATTTATAAGGTGCCCTATGTTCTGATCCATTCTGTCGACTTGTGCAGAATAGATAGCACGTCGCAAGTCCATTTCATTTTTCTTCTCGTCCGATAAGCTCTCCCAGCTTATCCCTGCGTCGTTGCTCAGCTTCCAGTTGGCATCTATTAGCCCCAGTTCCATCATCCGCTTATAACGTTCTTTGCGCATTTTAGACCAGCCTCCTTGATATTTACCAATGTATTTTTCAACATCTTCGGCCGGAGCATGCAAGGGCCAGTGTGGGGCTGTGTATGCTAAATATAAGAAAAAAGGTTGCTCAGCATCCTTATGTTTTGCTTCCTTAATAAAGCTGATGGCATATTCTGTAAAAGCATCGGTACTGTAATAATCTTCTGCTGTTTCGTTAATCGTATCGTTCATTAGCATCATTCCACGAGGGTAGACTGGTTTGAAATAATTAGTTGCACCAGCAGTACAACCATAAAATTTATCGAAACCACGCTGTAAAGGCCAGTCGGCCTTGTCGTCCCATCCTAAATGCCACTTTCCAGTCATTAAGGTGGTGTATCCTGTAGATTTTAGCACTTCAGCTATAGTGACACATTCATCGTTCAGGTCGCCCTGATATTCGGGAATATCATAATTGTGAACTGATTTAAGTGGAGGATTGGTCATGTGACCTATGCCTGTTTGATGTGGATAAAGTCCTGTCATCAATGAGGCGCGTGTAGGACAGCAGCGTGCTTGATTGTAAAATTGTGAAAAACGAAGACCTTTTGCAGCTAATGCGTCCAGGTTTGGCGTGTGGATGTCGCCACCATAACACCCCAAGTCAGAGTATCCCATATCATCGGATAGAATAAGGATGATGTTTGGCGATTTTTTTTCAGTTGCGAAAGCTGATAAGCTGTTTATGCATAAAGCATATAGGGTAATGAATAAAATGCTCTTCATTTGTAATGGTTTTAGCTTGATGGTTGCCAGTTGCTAATCTTAGGGCCAGAGAGTTTTTCCTTTTCGGAGTAACGGGGCACTTGATCTTCACGTTTTAGCTGGTAATAGCTCCTTAATTCAAGTGTTAATTCTTTCACCAGTTCGGGATGTTGCTCTGCCAGATTGTGCTTTTCAGCACTGTCATTGGTGATGTTGAATAATTCTATTTGTTTGTATGGCTTTGGGTTGTCAGGTGCATTACGGTAAATCACCAATTTCCATTCATTCCTGCAATATGATAGGCGTTCTACTTTTTGTGGATTTTGGTCAATATAAGTAAAGAATGAAGATTCCTTTCCTGTCTTTCCTTGCCATACTGCAAGTGCATTATTCCCATCAAGGATATTTTCTGCCTCTTGTTTTTTGTTGGCTACTGCCATTAGGGTAGGAAAGACGTCTACATAAGAAGAAGGTGCACTTATTGTTTTACCACCTTTAATTTTGCCATCAGGCCATTTAGCAGCAGCGGCTACGCGTATACCACCTTCATAAGGACTGAATTTTCCGTCGCGGTAAGGGCTGTTATCGCAAACATTTTTTACCCCGCCGTTATCGCTCGAAAATAGGATAAAGGTGTTATCTAGATTTCCCCTTTTTTCAGCCGCTTCTAAAATACGCCCGATATTTTGATCCATACAATCCACCATAGCGGCATAAACCTGCTTTTTGCCTTTGCGTTGTGGGTATTTGGCCATGTCTTCTTCTTTGGCTTGGAAAGGGGAGTGCGGTGCGTTGAACGGGACGTAAAGAAAATAGGGTTCGTCGTTAGGGACACTTTCGATAAATTCGATGGCGGCATCGCCAATTAGGTCGGTAGCATATCCTTTTTGCGGATAGGGCTGACCGTTTTTGTGCCAATCTAATTCGCCATTTCGCTCTAGCGAAAAATAATCGATAGCGCCATTGTAGCACCCTACAAAATAGGTGAAACCTTGCTGTAGTGGTAGCCATTGTTTCTCGCGATGGCCTAAGTGCCATTTGCCCACAGCGCCAAGGTGTTTGTAGCCAGCTTTCGCTAACATTTCGGGCAAGGTTTCTTCTTCAGGTGAAAGGCCGTAGATGCGCTGAGGCGGCACCACGGCACGCTGCATACCAAAGCGTAATGGATAGCGTCCCGTCATCAGTCCGGCACGGGTTGGTGAGCAAACCGGGCATACGTAGAAACGTTCCAGTTTTATGCCTTCCTGTGCTATTTTATCAATGTTGGGCGTTTGTATGTCACTGCCATTAAAGCCCACATCAGCGTACCCTAAATCATCGGCTAAAAAGATAATGACGTCGGGTTGTTTGCTTTTAGCTGTAGATAATAAGCAATGGCTAAAAAAGATTAGGCATAAAACGATAGATGTATCCTTGAGATAATGCATTTCCTTGTTATTTAGTTTTTTAGGGTAAAAGCGTCAAAAGTTGAGAGTTGCCCCTTGTTTCCTGTTGAGATAAGACCAATACGCAAGGCCCTATCCCAAGGTGGCAGGTGCCCAGCATTGATTGCTTTTTCATTTATAGCAATATAGTCTTTATTGTTAAGGCTATAATAGAAGCTGACTTCAGTATTATTTTTAACTTCTAGTTTAAGATACAATTTTCGTCTTATCTTCTTTAGATCTACTTCTGAGATTGCCTTGTTCTGACCTTTCTTTTTTTCAATAATAGATAGTTTAGTGCCACTGGCTACTAGGGATATGTATTTGTTTTTATCTCCTATGAGCGCAATGCCACTTGAGGCTGTAGATTTTCTCATGTTTAGCTTTACAATGCCTGAATAGTCCTTGGTGTAAATCTTTTGACCAAAGAGAGCCGGATTATCGCTCTGTAAGTTTACAAGCAATTGTTTTTTATTAATCGTTGCTTTTGATGTCTGCGTTATTGGCCAGTTCCAAGAGGGATCTAGCTTTTTTGATGAAAAGTCATCTTCAAAATACACCACTTCACCTTTTTTTTCAACGCCTATCTTAGAAGATAAAAAGTGTGGGAGGAAATCAATCCATAGGTCATCATTTATCTCGTATTCTCTTAGAAGTCCTTCTCGTCCTGTATAAACGCCAGTTGATGTACTATATCCATGGTACAAGAAATAATTTTTCCCCATAGCTGAAATTGGTGTACCATGGCCTTGACATTTCCAGTTTTCGTCATTAACCAAAATAGGATTACGAGGATCCTTTTCCCAAGGCCCCATGAGGTTTTTAGATCTGGCTACTCCTGATTTGTATGTGCAACTTTTGCCACAACACCCTGCAGCAGAGTAAAACATGTAATAGTAGTCCTGATGTTTTACGATGGCAGGACCTTCTACTAAGTTAGCTTCCCAAGGTAAAGTGTTAGAAATTAGCTCTACAGGTTCGCTAAGCATAGCCGAACGCGCTTCGTTCATTTCTTGTATCCAAATGGGAGTGGCTTGTTTTTGGCTATTACCATCTGTTTTCCAAACTAAGAATAGTTTACCATTCTCATCCCGTATAGGGAAGGCGTCGATAGAGCCAACAGCCTCACATATTAGCGGACCATGATCTATATATGGCCCCTCTGGTGTATCTGCACTTGCTACGGCTACACATAGGCCACCACCTTTTTTTCGTGCTGTATAGTACACAT
>DHQI01000063.1:5133-13679 GCA_002408065.1 Bacteroidales bacterium UBA5342 | reverse complement strand
TTATAGTATAGTCTTAAAATGTTGTTATTTTGTATGTGTAAAATTATGTAAAAGAACAGGGCAAATGCAACGCTTAAATTTCAATTTTCTGGCTTTGGTTTTGGGGCTAACAACTTTGTTAGAAGCTCAGAATCTACAAAATTTTAACGCCGACTGGTACTTTACCGAAACCGATTCTCCCGACTATTCGTTAACGACCTATGACGTCACTGATTGGCGTTTACTGGATTTACCGCACGACTGGACCATAGAACACGATTTTGATAAAAACCTGGAAGGCTGTACGGCTTTTACTCCGGGTGGAATGGGCTGGTATTCCAAATTTTTTGACACTCCCGTTAATGAAAACCAGAAATGCTACGTTATCTTCGATGGGGTGTATAACAATGCCGAATTTTGGCTGAATGGCATCCGTTTAGGGAATCATCCTTTTGGTTATGCGCCTATTTATTACGACCTGACGGATATCCTGATGCCTGAAGGAGAAGAAAACCGTCTCTCGGTGCGTGTGGACCGTAGCCGTTATGCAGATTCGCGCTGGTACACCGGTTCGGGTATTTACCGTAAGGTTCAGCTACTGACGGTAGATAAAATGCACATCCCGGTTTGGGGAACCTATATTACCACTCCTGAAGTGAGTGAAGAGAAGGCGCTTGTATCGCTCGAAATTGAACTTAAGAATGATTACGCTGAAGGGAAAACACCCATCCTTGTGACCGACATTATCGCGCCAGATGGAGAAAGGGTAGGACGTGTAAATAGTGCACAAGTGATGTCTGCCAATGTACAGGAAAAAATTGAGCATCAGTTTGACGTGATAGCACCGGCATTGTGGAGTGTGGATAATCCTCAGCTGTATACCGCTAAGACACGTGTGGAGCTCGATGGAGAAGTGTTGGAAGAACGCATTACCAAATTCGGCATCCGCAGCATTCGTTTCGATAAGGACAAGGGCTTTTTCCTTAATGGTGAAAATATGAAAATCAAAGGCGTGTGTTTGCATCACGATGCCGGCATAGTAGGGGCGGCAGTGCCCAAAGATGTATGGAAACGCCGTTTGTTAGCTTTGAAAAAGATGGGCTGTAATGCCATACGGGGCTCACATAATCCGGCTTCTGATGAGTTTCTGGATTTGTGTGACGAGCTCGGTTTTCTAGTGCAAAATGAATTCTATGACGAATGGGATTTGCCCAAGGATAAGCGTTTTAATATGCACGACAAAGAGGTGGATTATATCACCCGTGGCCATTCGGAGCATTTTCAGTTATGGGCTGAGACGGATTTGAAAAATGTCATGCTTTCGAGCCGTAATCACCCCAGCATTTTTCAGTGGAGTATCGGCAACGAGATAGAGTGGACCTACCCGGGTAACCGTGGTGCTACCGGTATTTTCAAAGAAACCAATAAGGACGATAAAATGGATTGGACGCTATGGCGTACCGAAGTGCCACCGCACACACCTGAGCAGGTGCGTGAGTGGTGGGCTAATTTTCCTGAGCAGCCTTTTGATATGGGCGAAACGGCTAAGAAGTTGGCCGCTTGGACCCGCGAAATGGATACCACGCGCCCTATTACGGCGAATTTGATTCTGCCTACTTCCAGTTTTGAGACCGACTATGCCAAGTCCTTGGATGTGATTGGCTTTAGTTATAAACCGCACAAGTACGATTATTTCAAAGAAACCTATCCTGACAAACCAATGATGGGCACCGAGAATGTGGTGCGCTGGTACGAATGGAAAGCTTGTATGGAGCGTGACTATATTCCGGGTATTTTCTTATGGACGGGGGTCGATTACATGGGGGAATGCCGCACGCACGATTGGCCGCGTAAAGCCTTGCCAATGGCACCGCTCGATCTGGCCGCTTTTCCACGGGGGTCTTTTTATATGTACCAATCGCTTTGGAGTGATGAGGATGTGTTGGAAATCTATTCTCAAACGGCTGATAAGTCAATCTTTAAAGTCTTGGAATCCGGTGAAATCGTGTCGAAGAAAAAAGATTACTGGAAACTGGCACCACGTGTGTGGCAAGCGGTTAATCCGTATTGGAATTACAGGGATGGTGAAGCAACTATTGTGGAGGTTTACTCCAATTGTGAGTCCGTTGAGTTATTTCAGAATGGCAGATCGCTGGGTAAACAATACCTGAAAGATTTGGAAGATCGTACCTACAAATGGGCTGTGAATTATAAAGACGGAAAGCTTGTGGCTAAAGGGAGTAGAAAGGGTAAAAAAGTAACAAAGCTGCTGGAAACAGTAGGAGAGCCTGTAGCTGTAAGGCTCAGTCCTGATAGAAGTCAACTACAGGCTAATAATACCGATGTTGTACATATCGTAGCTCAATTGGTCGATAAAAAAGGGCGCGAAGTCAAAAATGTAGATGCCGATATCACCTTTGAGGTAAAAGGGGCTCATCGTTTTTTGGGAACGGACTGTGGTAATACCGCAAAGATGGCCGGTTTTAAAAGCCACACTTGTCCTACGGAATTTGGGAAATGCTTGCTGATGCTACAATCGACTGAAGATGCCGGCAATATCACCATCACTGCAAGGAGTGAAGATGGACAGATGTCAAAACCGTTAAGTATCATTGTCGAATAAGTATCCGCACTGAAATGTGACGTGGCAAATTTTAGTTGCTGGGAGTGATTTTTTCGCCTTTGAAAGTAGGCCTTAAGAAAATTAACGAAATGGAGTGATAAGAAGCTTTGGGTGTTTGAGGACGTTAGGACGAGTTTTCAAAGCTTCCACGTAATGCAGTTAATTTTTCGCATAGTTTCAATTGCGGCGGCTTTTTTGAATACTTTTTCAGCTGAAGGAAAAAGTATTTACGGGTTATAGGGCTGCACAAGCCCTAAACGAAGAAAGTAGTTTGATTAAATTCTAGAATAAATTATATGAAAAACCTACTATTAATTACCTTACTGGCTGTAGCTGCAGCTTGTAGCACACCTGCAGTAGAAATGCCTTTGCCATTGTCTGACCCCGAAAATACCGGCGGTTGGACGCTCAATACCTATGTCAGCGATGAGTTTGACAGTACGGCCATCAACGAAGACCGCTGGTACATCGTGGGTAAGTTCAAAGACGGAAAACCCTTCTACAAACATCCGGACAAACCGAATAAAAAGGTCTGGACTGGGCGAGCACCATCGCAGTTTTCCGGTCGTAACTACCGCTTGGAAGATGGTATGCTTAAGCTTGAAACCCGATGGGAACCGGATTTCCCGTTTATTGAGGAAATACATCAGCCTGTGTTTGGCGATGCCTTGCCATACGAAAACATCACTACGGCTTGTTTTATTAGTCGCCGTTTTTTTAAATATGGCTACATAGAAATACGCAGTAAAGCTGCCGATACGCAAGTGACCAGTGGATTTTGGTCGATGGGTGAGATGTTGGAATTTGATTTTTTTGAGATGTATGGTGATGGACGTGGAAAAGGGAAAGAGCATTTGGATAGTGAGTTGTGGTGGTCCATCCGTGATTGGAAGAACTTGCGTGGAAAACCTGCTTATACCGAACGTAAAGATATGGGTTTCCGTGGGGCAGACGATTTTCATACCTATGGAGTGGAATGGAGTGAAGAAGGCATTAAGTATTACATTGATGGTGAGTTGTTCTCCGATGTACCCCGTGATTCCACCTCTGTATGGGCACGAGCTAACCGCGATGTGCCGGAAGATTATGATGGCTATGTGGCTACCAAAGAAATCTCTATCTGGCTTGATAACGAGATTTTTCCTTGGCATGGTATTCCTGAAAGCGAAGAAGTCCTCACCCAAAACGGTACACCGGAACAAAAAGCCGGTGGTTATATGGATTTTGAAATAGATTATGTACGGGTGTGGCAGAAGTCTGAATAAATGAATCATTAAGTTAAGATTTGTGATATAAACATTTAGCGGTTTTAATTGTCTATTGATTATGAAAAGAAGAGATTTTTTTAAAACAAGTGCCAAAGGAGCTTTGGCGGCAGGTTTAGTTTCTGTGTCAGGAAAAACAGTTGCAGCGCCGTATGGCGATCGTAATTTGGATAAGTGGCATCAGGTGGCTAATGGGCAGTCCCGAATACCACAACGTAAGATCAAGGAATCGTATGATGTTGTGGTGTTGGGGGGTGGATTAGCCGGTATCTGTGCAGCGGTATCCGCAGCTCGAAATGGCTCAAAAACGGTTTTAGTTCAAGACCGCCCGGTGCTCGGGGGCAACAGCTCCAGCGAGATGCGTGTGCATGTGCATGGGGTTTCTCATTTGCGTCCGGATAGAAAGCCGGAGCGTGAAACCGGCGTGCTGGAGGAAATTCTTTTGCATAACCGTTTTTATAACCCACAGGAGTCTTTCCCTGTTTGGGACCATATCCTTTATGACTTTGTGACCAGGGAGAAGAATTTAAAACTAATGCTCAATACTCAAGCTGTAGAAGCTGTGATGTCCGGCAGTGTTATTAAAGCAGCTAAATGTTGGCAAGCTACTACCGAAAAGGAGTTCACCTTAAGTGGAAAAATCTTTATCGATTGCTCTGGTGATGGTTTGTTAGCGGCATCTGCCGGGGCAGATTACCGTACCGGACGAGAAGGGAAAGCCGAATTTAATGAGCAGTATGCTCCGGATAAAGCCGATGGCTGGCAGATGGGCGCTACGCTACTGATGTCTTCTAAAGATATGGGACGCCCAGTGCCTTATGAGGCACCTCCTTTTGCTATAAAGTACGATGCCGAAAAATCTAATCCGCGACGTAAATTGGTTAATTTTCAGAATGGTATATGGTGGATAGAGATCGGGAGTAATGATGATATTATTGGCGAATCTGAAGAAATACGTGAAAAACTGATGGGGTATTTACACGGTGTATGGGATTATATCAAAAACTCAGGTCACTTCCCCGAAGCAGAAAATATGGCTCTGGACTGGGTTGGTTCATTACCTGGTCGTCGCGAAAGTCGTCGTTTTATAGGCGATTTTATCTTGTCTGAAAAAGACCTTACCGAACATCGTCATTTCGAGGATGCAGTAGCTTATGGTGGTTGGTCATTGGACGAGCATTGCTGGGCTGGTATCGAAAATCTGCAAGACCCGCCAAGCTATTTTCATCACCATTTTCATAAGGTGTATGAAATACCGTACCGTAGTTTGTATTCAAAGAACATCTCTAATCTCTTGTTTGCCGGACGCAATGTCAGTCAGACACATATTGCTTTATCTTCGTCGCGGGTGATGGGCACCTGTTCACTGATGGGACAAGCTGTAGGTACTGCTGCCAGTATGTGCGTTAAGAAGGGGGGGGTGCCTCGCGATATTTCAAAATCTTATGTGAATGAATTACAAGAGAACCTACTGCGCGATGATGCTTTTATTCCTCATCGTCCGGCCAAGGATGCTTTGGATTTAGCTCGTCAAGCTGATACCTTTTCAGCAACAACAACTGCGAGTGGAGAGGCCGCTAACTTGGTTAATGGTATGTCACGCGATTTTGAGGGCGTAATAAATCATTGGCAGTCATCTGAACTTCCGGCAAGTGTTACGGTGGAGTGGAAAAAGAAAGTGGATTTGTCTCAGGTAGAAGTGAAGTGTGATACCAATACTAAGCGTAATATTATGATGCTGAAAGAGTCGCTTAACGATAAAATTCACACGAATACTGTGCCCGAAGAGTTGTTAAAATCGGCCGAACTGGAAGTAAGAGTAAAGGGGCAGTGGCAGAAAGTAGGTGAAATTGATAAAAACAAAAAGCGCTTGATCAAGTTTCGTTTTGAAACGGTAAAAGCAGATGCTATTCGTTTTACAGCTAAGGAAACTTATGGGGCAGGTGTGGCCAAACTTTTTGAGATAAGGGCTTATGAGGCTTGATGTTTTTATGAGTCGCTTGTTTATCATATTGTTTTTATGGCCTTTGTTGAGTTTTGCAGCTGGCTCGGATGGCCTGCCAATGCAGGATGTTTTGCCTGCTGCAGGGCTACGTGTCAAAGTCGTTCCACAAGCTTATGAAAACACCGACATCTATTATTCACTCTATTTGCCTGATGCTTGGCAAGCTGATGGTAAGTACCCACTTATTGTAGAATATACTGGTAATTATCATCCGCCCACTGGTTCTACCGGCGAAGTAAAAGATGCCTGCTTAGGCTATGTTGTAGCCAAAGAGTTAGGGGCTATCTGGGTGGTTTTCCCATTTATTGCAGCTGATAGCACCGAAGCCCTTAAATGGTGGGGAAGCGAAAGCCTGACCATTGATTTTGCCCTGAAGAACATCCGTGATATATGTATGACCTATGGCGGCAATTCCGGCGAGGTATTTCTCTGTGGTTTTTCGCGTGGCGCTATCGCCGTTAATTATATTGGCTTGCACAATGACGCAATAGCAGATGTGTGGCGTGGATTTTTCTCACACGATCATTATGATGGCGCTAAATCCTGGGGTAAGTATTGGTCGGCCTACAAAGACTTAGATGAGTACAGACGTCAAGCGCAAGTGCGTGCTAACCGAATAAATGGTCGCGCTGCTTTGGTTTCAAATTCCGGAGAAACACATCAGCTTGTAGAGGAATTGTCTCTGGATTCTTGCGGAATGATGACCTTTATAAAACCAGACATTTATGAGGCCATAGAAGGAATGAATTTACCGCACAGCCATACCGATCGTTGGTTGCTTTCGCAAAAGGAGGATGCGCAAAAGGTCTTTTCTTGGTTTCAAGATGCACTAGCTAATGATTACGGTGTATTTACCCTTTCGGGAATGGTGAAGGACAAGAACGGCAATGGGGTAGAGGGCGTTATTGTAGATGCAGGCGGTGTGCACTTTGGGCTTAGTGATAAAAGAGGTTACTATAAAATTGATGGGTTAATCTCTAGCACACGTACTATACGCTTAGTAAAAGAAGACTCAAAAGACTCATACACGATAGAACTTAAGCAAAATACTGAAGGTCTTGATTTTGTGGTGGAGTAGAATGATGTTTTCACAATGCATTAAATCTATACCGAGCTTGCATAGCTACCTTTCGTTAAAATAGTGCCATATTCAGCTAATATCAGCCATTCAGAGTATTTACGACCTCCGTATTTTTGTATTTTAAAGAATATTATAAGTAATACAAAAATGGATTTGACTAATTTAAGAGCTAGAGTAAATATTAATAAAAGCAGTGCTTCTTTAATTATAAGCATAGGGTTTCTGTTCCTTGGTCTTTTTATGACTGGATGCCAATCTGTTTCAGAACGATCTAAGCAGAAAATGGTAATTGTGGTTAGCCCTGATGGAAAATCAGAGAATAGTGGTACGGCAGAATCTCCGCTTGATTTCTCCACCGCATTGCAACAAGCCTCATTACGTCTTAAGAATAAAGGACTACCCAAAGGCGGCTTGAAAATTGAGCTATTGGGCGGCACTTACCATTTTGTAGATACCTACCAACTTGGGCAAGAATTTTCAGGTACCAAAGACCGTCCTATCATTATTCAATCGGCTCCTGATGCAGAAGTTATCTTCGAAGGACGTGCCAATATAGAGAATCCCGAAGGTTTTGAGCCTGTGACAGCAGAAGATGAAGTGGCACGTTTAGCCAAATCTGCAAAAAACAGCATCCTTGTTAAAACCATTAAGAATCCTGCAATTATAGATGTGTTAAAGAGTAAGATAGTCTTAAGTCTTTCATTTGGAGATGATTTATATCTACCATCGGTTTATCCTAACAGTGGTTATGCCAACCTAAATACCAAAGCTCAGGTAAACGAGAGTTTTCCTCCAGGTATTCCGAAAAAGAAGCAGGGATTTGGGGTTAGAGCAGGGCATCCACCACATCGTGATATGTCGAAACCACAAGGCTGGAGAGGCTCTCTGGAAGATCCACGGGGTGCTCAGGCCGGCATACTAGAACGTGAAGACGAAATGGCTGGTACCTGGCTTCAGTGGGCCAAAGAATTGGAGCGTGACAACACCCGAAATGATTTCTCCGGCTATTATGAAGCCATCTGGAAGCTAAGTTCTATGAAGATCCATTCGGTTAATGCTAAAACCCAAACTATGCGATTTTCAGAAGCCTTTTCGTATGGTTTTGGTTGGCTTAAGTCACAACCCTTTAAAGTCTATGGTTTACTCTGCGAAGTAGATCAGCCGGGAGAATGGTATTTTGATACCCAAACCAATCGACTATATATTTATCCTACAGAAGAAATCACTAAAAATACGCAGATTGGTCTGCCGGTAGCCAATGGTTTTCTTCACCTGAAAAATACTGAAAATGTGCATATTATTGGCATTAAGGTGCGTAATGTTGGTCAGGGCTGTGTCGTAAATTTTGAAGGAGGATCGCACAACTTGCTTGCTGGATCCAGCATTTCCTCAAGTACTGCAACGGGCGTTTCCATTACCGGAAAATACAATGGTATTCGAGGCTGTGATTTTGTTGACCTTAATCAACATGTGGTTTTTGACGGCGGTGTACGCTCTGCCACAGAAATTACAGCAGGGCACAATTATGTGGACAATTGTCATTTTTATCAGAAAAAATTCACCCACGAGAAAGTTAACATTATAATGAAGGGT
>DHQI01000063.1:0-5023 GCA_002408065.1 Bacteroidales bacterium UBA5342 | reverse complement strand
TAACATTATAATGAAGGGTGTTGGGAACCGTTTTACCCATAATTTGATCCACAATTCCATAGGACAAGCGATGCGTATTTATGGCAATGATCAATTGATCGAAAATAACGAGCTTTTTAACGTAGGATATGAAGAAGGTGATGGAGGCGCGCTGTATTCCGGTGCCGATATGGCTGGTTATGGTAACCTTTATCAGCACAATTTTATTCATCATCTAATGCGTACACCCAATAAAAAGTATGGGCGTTCTGCAATTTATCTAGATGATCATCAGGCTGGTGCCACTTGTATTGGTAATGTGTTTTACAAAACATGTGATATAGGCCTATATATGAATGCCGGCGCAGGAACTACAGCCATTGGAAATCTCTTTTTACAAACAAAATATGGAGCTTTCATCCGAGGAGATTGGGGACGTAAGGCGCATAGAATCATAACTGCAATAGAGAAAAACCCCCAGCATGACTATGTTGGTATGAAAGAGGATTATGTGGGAAGGGTAGAAAACGAAATAGGGGAAAAAGCCTGGTTTAAAGAACCTTGGGCAAGCAAATATCCACTTTTTAAAAAAGTGATGAGTGAAGAAGGGAAATTTGGACGCGCCTGGCCTATTTACTGTACGGCTAAGGATAATATGTATTTTGGAAATGTTAATGATTCAACTCATTTAAGGAATTTCGCCAAAGAAGTAAGGGAAAAAACGACACTAATAAATGATATCCAAGTGGATCCATCCTACTTTAAGGATTATGACAATTTGGATTTCACCTTTGTAAAAGCGCCTGATGGAGTGGATATTATTCCTTTTGAAGAGATTGGACTTTATCTGGATCAATACCGAAAAGAAATGCCGAACAAGCACCATTACCGATCAACTATAAAGCAATATTTTGACGGAATGCCTGCCTACGAAGAGACTTTCAAGCTGATTAATACCAGTGTGTTGGTAGAAGAATGTGTAGATACTGCGCCAACTGCTACCTCAGATTTATAAGTAGAACAAGCGCCGGGAAAAAAGTCGCGTACTATACTTTTTTCCCGCTGTTCTTTTGGCGAATAAAAAAAAACAAATATTTCAAGGCAGTTCAGAACCCTACAACCTTGTGGAGCGAAGCGACATCCCGCCACCAGAAATTTATTTTCGTCGGGACAACCCTGCTACCCTGTAACCTTACCACCTTGTAACCCTGTAACCCCGCCTCCTCCCTTTATGTTAAAATAGTGCCATATTAGGTTAACATTAGCCACATTAACTTGTTATTACTACCGTATATTTGTATCCTCAAATATTATCTCATTCTAACTAATAACACTGATGAAGAAGATTGTAATTCTTTTGCCTCTTTTGGTGGCTTTTTTCTCCTGCAAAACCGAAGTAGAAAAACCACAACCCAACATTCTAATGATTGCTATTGACGATTTACGTCCCGAGTTGGGATGTTACGGTTCGCCGGTAGCTATTACACCTAACTTTGATGCATTGGCATCTGATGGTTTATTATTTAATCGCGCTTATTGTCAGCAGCCTATCTGTGGGCCTTCGCGAGCGAGTTTGATGAGTGGTGCACGACCTGAAACTACCAATATCATACATAATTATGTAGGTTTGCGCTCGGGTAATATGCCTGATATTGTGACTTTGCCGCAGCAGTTACAAACAGCGGGTTACGATGCTCTTTATGTGGGTAAAATCTTCCATGGTCAAGATGTTGATAAGGAATTGTCCTGGAACCGTGAGCCGGCTAAAATAGACTTGCCAAAACCTGTTCTTTTTGCCCAAAAAGAAAACCGTGAACAGCAAAAAGCTACTCGTATCGAGATGGAAGCTAAATATGGCGATCAGGCCCGTTACGGTTTGGCCAGTGGTCCTGTGTATGAGTGTGACGCTGATGTGCCGGATGCGACTTACCGCGACGGTTACAATGCTGAAGTTGCCATGGCAACGATTAAAGAATTGGCTAATGATGATAGAGATAAGCCTTTCTTTTTAGGCGTCGGTTTTTATAAACCTCACCTGAACTGGATAGCACCAAAGAAATACTGGGATATGTACGAAGGAAAGGACATTCCTTTGGCATTGAATGATAAAGCACCTGAGGGCTATGCCACTATGGGCTTGCATCCTTCGTTTGAAACGCGTGTGCGCGACGGTGTGCCTAAGATAGGGCCTATCGACAATCAGGTGAATTTGAAACGTGCTTATCTCTCTTGTGTGAGTTACATTGATGCTCAGATAGGTAAATTGATAAAAACGCTGGAAGAAGAAGGTTTGCGCGAAAATACCATCATCGTAGTATGGGGTGACCACGGATGGCACCTGGGCGATATGGGTATTTGGGGAAAAGCAACGAACTATGAAGTAGCGACCCGTGTGCCAATGATGATTTGGACACCGGATATGCCGGCAGGAAGCCGAGGAAAAACTTCTGATGCGCTTGTTGAGTTGGTAGATATTTATCCTACATTATGTGATTTAGCTGGTGTAGAATTGCCTGCTCACCTTGACGGCAAAAGTTATAAGCCTTTGCTCGAAAATCCTGAACAGGAGTGGAAAGAAGCGGTGTTTAGCCAATTCCCTTGTCCTGCTTTGCGCGAATGGGGTTCTATTCCATTGCGTCCTGGTATGCGTGAGACTTATTTCAAGCCTTTAATAAAAGAAATGGAAAGCCGTATAGAAGCTCAAATGGGGGATAAGTGGAATAAAACAACCTTTGAAAACGATGTGATGGGCTACGGAATGCGAACTGATCGTTACCGTATGATCGTGTGGAAAGACCGTAGTCAGCCTGATGCAGAACCTCTTTATGTTGAGCTTTACGACCACGAGACAGATCCGCTGGAAACCAAAAATGTAGCTGAGGAACAGCCTGAAGTGACTAAAGAATTATTGGAACTTTTCAATTCTTCGGAAGCGGTGCGTATTAAGAACCCGGATAATATGCTAGATAAACACGATATGTAATGACTTGAATAAATCGCCGATAGCAAGCCTTGCTCTCAACGATTTCTTACAGTTATTCAATTTAATTGAATAAAGAGTTAAAAAGGAAAAACTAAAAATTGTTTTTCCCATGTTCAATGTAAAGGCACAATTTATTGCGTCTCTACACTTGATTTATGAAATACCAATTACCAATGAAAATCATAAAAACAATTATCATATTATTAGCTGCCATTACACTTTTTTCATGCAGCGAAACAGAAACTCCAGAACGTCCTAACATTGTTTTTGTACTATGCGACGACCTTGGTTATTCCGATGTAGGTTTTAATCAAAGAGAAAGTAATATCACCGATATTGTTACACCTAATATTGACCGTTTGGCTGAAGATGGAACTATTTTTACTTCTGCTTATGCGGTGCATCCTTTCTGTGGCCCTAGCCGTGCCGGTATACTTACAGGCTGTTATCCACACGAATATGGTTCGCAGTTTAACTTGGCTTTCTTTGTAGAGCACGGGATAGATCAGAACGAAGCTTACTTTCCTGAATTTTTGCAAGATGCTGGTTATTATACTGGTATTATGGGGAAATGGCACTTGGGCGAATCGAAAGGATATCGACCTACCGAGCGTGGTTTCGACGAGTTTTTCGGTTGGTTAGGTGGTGGTCACTTATACTGGACCGATCAGTTAAAGTCGGTGGAAGAATCTATTGAGGTGATGAAGACCTATCCGCATGATAGTACTAAAAACGGTAGTTACGATTCCTATAAAATGGCGATGGTAAAAGACACGAGCTTTGTGCCCGCGCCCGAGGAGAATACCTACATGACCGATTTGCTGACTACCGAAGGGATCAACTTTATTGATAATGCCCAGAAAGCAGAGAAGCCATTTTTCTTGTTTATGTCCTATAATGCGCCACACACACCACTTGTGGCTAAGGATGAGGATGTCGCTGCTCTTAAAGCCGCTCCTTACAATATTAACTTCCGTACTGAGAAACGTGCGATGTATTCGGCTATGATTTATGCGCTGGATAAGCAGGTGCAGGTCTTAGTGGATGCTTTGAAGGAGCGTGGTGTATATGAAAATACTCTGATTGTGTTTATGAGTGATAATGGTGGCAAAGGTCCAGACGAATTGGATGGTCGTAAGAATTCACCACTACGCGGACGCAAAGGTGATGTGTACGAAGGAGGAAACCGTGTGCCAATGTTTATGCACTGGCCAGCTGGTATGAAAAATGCGCCTAAGGTGTATGAAAATGTGGTATCTGGTTTGGATTTATATCCTACGTTTGCAGAATTAGCACAAGCTAAGATTCCAGAAGATGAGGTGTTGCGTGGTAGGAATATTTTACCTTATGTGCTAAATAATACCGATGCACGTCAGGAGCCATATTTTGCTTTGCGTGTTAATTCTCCGAATAATTGGGTGTCGGCTCGCCGTGGCGACTGGAAAGCACTGACTGTAAAACGTGGCGAGTGGGAACTGTATAATATCAAGGAAGATATTGGTGAAAATCACCCGGTAACAGATCAGCCTGAAATATTAGAAGGCCTGAAGAAAGAAGCCGCCGATTGGGTGAAAACGCACCGTATGCCTGAGTGGTTCGATTCGTATGTGACGTATGATTTCGAACAAAGATGGAATGAAGCCAATATGCCGGCTTGGGATGAAACCTTCCCGGGGTGTGGTTTTGAGAAAAGTGATGAGTGAAAAGTTAAAAATGAAAAATTAAAAGCGAGCCCTGTATCATTATGATGTGGGGCTTTTCGTTGCTCTGAATCGTTGGGCAGTTACAGGATTTTCGTTTATCAAGAATTGGCATTTACCCAAATCCTGTGTAAAAATAAGAGCTGCAGCGCAGCGATGTTATGGTAGCCCCGTGTTTCAACACGGGGTTAAATAAGACGTGTTTAAAATAAAACGCGTACCGGGATTTGATAAAAGGAATAAGTTTAATTAGCGTTTGGGTAATAAGCATAATGAATCTGCAATAATTTTCATACAAATAGTCTTAATAAAACGAGCCCTGCATCTTGTGATGTGATGCCTTTTTTAGTATGTCGGGTAT
>DHQI01000067.1:27331-46763 GCA_002408065.1 Bacteroidales bacterium UBA5342 | reverse complement strand
AATACTATGGGGTATTAATCCAAATTTCTCTGGGCTATCCCCCTGTACAGGGTAGATTGTATACGCGTTACGCACCCGTGCGCCGGTCGTCGCCTGTAGCAAGCTACATCGTTACCCCTCGACTTGCATGTGTTAAGCCTCTCGCTAGCGTTCATCCTGAGCCAGGATCAAACTCTTCGTTGTAATATAAATTTTAAACTTCTGCTTCTCGCTATTGGCTGTTGGCCCTTAGCTCAAAGCGTCAATTATAATCGTGTTAAACGTTGAATCTAATTCTTTCCGCTCGGGGATAAATTCTCAAATTTTTGACGTTGTAGAAGTCATTATAATAATGCCTTCCTTACCTTGTCTTTCTACAATCTCTTCACAATATTTTCAAAGAACTTTCTTGTTAGTATGTGCAACTCATCTCTTGTCGGAAAATCATCTTCGTGTTTATCGAATCTCGTCGTGTTTTCCTTCGCAACAAATTGCCTAACAGTATTTTATTCGCTTCTCAAATCACTCTGTCGTGATGTTGTTTTCAAAAGCGGATGCAAAAGTAATGCTTTATTTTTAAACTCCAAATTATTTGAAAACTTTTTTCAAAATAATTCTCGTTGTTAACATTAACTCTTACTTCTCAACCTCTCTCTCGAAGCGGGCTGCAAAAGTAATGCTTATTTCTAAACCAGCAAACTTTTTGCTGAATTTTTCTGGAAATTTTAAATTCCCCAAAAACTCATTTTAAAACCCTACAATCGCCCCGATTTTAATCGCGAAAACACCCTTGTTTTCTAAAGCGGCTGCAAAAGTAATGCTTCTTTTGACACTACCAAACTATCTGTCCTCTTTTTTTGATATTTTTCACAATTTCAATTCTCCTTATATATGTACCTGTACATATTAATTTGACCCCCTTACTCTGGTTTGTAAAACAAGGTGGTGGAACATTAGAATCAGCAACAAGTTTCAAAACACTAAATTATAACACACACAATTCGGCCCCCTCTCTACCTTACAGCATTATTATCGCACTGACGATTTTATGACGATCAGCAAGGGCCAAGTCCGTTCAAAGAAAACAAATTATAAACGACAAAAAAAACGAACTTGAAAATTCCTAATATTCATACCACACAGTTCTGCGGAACACATTCGGCACAGTCGAGAATTTCAGCGACCACAGGCACATTGAGCATGTAACGAAGTACAGGAGAATTATTAAAATTTCTTGAGAGTACTACCAAAGCAAATTCAGAGCTAGCTATCCGGCAAGAAATATAAAATTACCAGCTGAATAAAAGTATAGACTGCCTCCAGTGGAAACAACAAAGCACAAATCAAGCCCATAAAACAATAGTAGCACTAGTGTTCAACAAAATCATCATGGGGTATTGGGTCGGGAACTATCAACAACAGGAGATTTTTTCGGTACCTATTCAGACAATTCAAGCACGTCCAACTCACAAAGAAAACATAAAGCTTTTCACTATTGATAGCAAAAACCAACAAATAAAAACATTGTGTCAAACCCAAGCATGTTTCAAGTAAATTACAAGGAAAAGACAGGTCCCGCAAGCAACACCCTAATGCCTTCTATATCTGCTTCTTAATAACACCCTACGACTACGCCACTCTACAAAAACATATAATAACAGAGAGTGACAGTAGTCACGCATTAACACCAATAAGTGGCCAATTGCAGAAATATGTCACATTTTAAATCATTTCATTTGGATTATTAAGAATTCTTTCTCACCTTTGTATACTCAAATGTTTCAAGTGAGAATAAAACGAATTTAAAATCATTTAAAATTTAGTTAGACAAAAATCTAATTACAATCCAACCAAATTATTAACCAAAACGTCAAATTTATGCTAAAAATTAGACATTTATTGCTATGCCTATTGCTCGTGGTGACTGGCTTAGCAAATGCCCAGAGCAAGACTGTTACCGGGCAAGTGACCAATGAAAGTGATGGTGAACCGATGCCAGGTGTAACTATCCAACAACAAGGTGTTAATGGCGGGGCTATCACCGACACCGACGGTAAATACTCTATCAGTGTTTCCGGTAACGATGCTATCTTGACTTTTTCATTTATCGGAATGGAATCAAAAGAAGTTACAGTTGGGTCCCAAACAACTATTGATGTATCATTAAGCTCAGCAGCACTTAATATGGATGAGGTGCTTGTTGTGGGGTATGGTACAACTAAAAAATCTCAATTTGTTGGTTCAGCAAAAGCTGTAAAAGGTGAGTTATTAGCCAGCAAATCTTCATCAAACGTTGGAAATGCTTTACAAGGAACCGCAGCAGGTGTACAAGTTGTAAACGGAAGTGGACAACCAGGTTCTTCTGCTAGTATTCGTATTAGAGGTGTAGGATCAATAAATGGCGGTACAGCTCCTTTATATATCGTAGATGGTTCTCCTTACGAATTTAGTCTTAATTCAATTAACCCACACGATATAGAATCTATTACAGTACTTAAAGATGCAGCATCTACAGCAATTTATGGTGCACGTGGTGCTAATGGTGTAATACTTATCACTACCAAAAGTGGAGATCGTGGAGGAAAAGCTAAAGTTAATGTTGAAACAAAATTAGGAGTTTCCTCACGTGGCGTTCCCAACTACAATGTCATGACTGACCCTGCTATGTATTACGAGAATGCATATAAGGCTCTTTACAACTCTCAAGTCTACAATGGCATCTCGAGCACAGACGCTTATGCTTATGCTGACGCAAACTTCCTTACACAAAGTGGTGTTGGATATCAGATTTACACTGTTCCTGATGGTGAAAAATTAATCGGTACAAATTTCAAACTAAATCCCAATGCACAATTAGGATATTCTGATGGACAATATTACTATACACCAGATGATTGGGAAGATGAAACTTTGAAAGAAAACAGTTTACGTCAAGAATACAACGTTTCAGTTCAGGGTGGAAAAGATAAAAACCAATATTTTATATCTGCAGGTTTCCTTGATGATCCTGGTATTATTGATGGATCTGGATTTAAACGCTACTCAATGCGCGGTAAAATTGACACACAAGCTAAGGAATGGCTTAAAATGGGACTTTCAACCTCTTATGTCAATTCAACGGTTGAAAGCCCAAGTTACCAAACATCTTGGGGTAGTACGGGTAACGTCTTTTACACCTCAAACATGATGGCACCTATTTACCCTTTCTATGTTAGAAATGCAGATGGGTCACAGGCTTATGATAGTAACGGATGGAAAATTTATGACCAAGGTACTTCGACTAACTTTACTAGACCAGGATCTGCACCACGTGGCAACCAAGCTATCAACTTACTATTAGATACAGATCAAACGGTATATGACTACCTTAGTAGTAATCTTTATGCTAAAATTACTCCTATTGATGGTCTTGCATTAACTGCACAAGTAACACCTAATGTTTCTAATTACAGAAGTAATTACTTATCTAATCCATTTTATGGTTCGCCATCAACAGAAGGTTTAGTATCTGTTTCAAGCAATAGATTCTTCTCGTTAAACCAACAATATTTGGCAGAGTACACTAAATCATTCTTTAACATCCACAATGTTAAAATATTGGGAGGTTATGAAAATTTCTATTTAAAAAGTCAAAGCCTATCCGGTTCTAACGATTATCTTTATAGTCCATTTATTGCTGAACTTAGTAATGCATATGGTGTGCAACCAACGAGCTCTAATGTATCTTCCAGTACTGAAAATTTTGCAACAGAAGGCTATGTAGGACGTTTACAATACGACTATGATGAAAAATATTTCTTTAGTGCATCAATGCGTTATGAGGGCTCATCAAGATTTTCAGCAGACAATAGATGGGGACTTTTTGGTAGTGTAGGAGCAGCTTGGTTAATAACATCAGAAAACTTTATGCAAGCTACTTCTGGATGGTTAGATGAATTAAAATACAAAATAAGTTATGGTACCCAAGGTAATGATCAAATTGGTACCTACTATGCATATCGAAACTTATATGATATTTCATATAACAGTACAACTGGAGAATACACAAAAGTATTATCAACAAAAGGTAATGAAGATTTAACGTGGGAAGCCCAAAAGCTTTTTAACACTGGTGTTGAATTTACATTGTTGGACGGTATTTTAACTGGTAGCTTAGATTATTTCAGCAGAAAAAACACTGATATGCTATTCAACGAGCCACAACCTGTTTCCTCAGGTATTTCTTCAATCCCCAAAAATGTGGGAAGTGTGCTCAATAATGGTCTGGAATTAGATCTCTCAGCAGAAATACTAAGAACGGATAATTTAACATGGTCTGTTTTTGGTAACCTAACATATATCAATAGTGAGATTCTCGAATTACCAGAATACACTAAAGCAGATGGTGGTATTAAAAGTTCTGCATATATACTTAAAGAGGGAGGATCTCTGAATCAAGCATACATGGTAGAGTATGCGGGTGTAGACAAAACAACCGGAGAAGCTCTTTACTATGTAGACCCTGACAATGGGGATTATTCAACGACTTCAGTATATGCAGATGCAGAACAGGCTGACTTAGGTGACATCAGTGTAGACTGGTATGGTGGTTTTGGAACAAACTTGAATGCTTATAATTTTGATGTTAGTGTCCAATTCGCATATCAATTGGGAGGAAAAGCTTATGACGGATCATATCAAGAACTAATGCATACAGGTAAGCAAATAGGTCGTAACTGGCACATGGATATTCTAGACGCATGGACGCCAAGTAATACCAATACTGATGTCCCTAGAATTAGTTCTTCTGACGATATCGATCAGAAAAATTCAAGTCGTTTCTTAGTAAGCTCAAACTATCTAAGTCTCAACAATATTTCTATTGGATACACAATTCCAAGTTCTATCTCTAAAAAAATGAACATTGAGAAATTTAGAGTTTATGTTTCAGGTGACAACCTTGCTTTGTGGTCAGCTCGTCAAGGATATGATCCTCGTCAATCACAAAATGCATCAGCAACAGGTGTAGCATTGTCTACATCATCTGGTAACTTTGTATACAGTCAGCTTAGAGTAGTTGCAGGAGGTTTAAGCATCACATTCTAAAAACTTAAGACATGAAAATGAAAAAATATATATTAAAAACAATCGTCGGAGCTTTGGCGGTTTTTCTATTAGCTTCTTGTGAAGAAGACTTTTTAGATAGACAATATGAAGGTGGGACACTTAATGACGAACAGATTATTGAAGCTGTTGAAGCTGTTCCGCAAAGAATAAATTCCTCTATTAGTGGTATGTATTCTCTTTTAGGTAAACCGGATGGTTATTATGATAGAGGGAGCAGTTATCGTGCTGATGATTTTGGCTATCCTTGTGTCGCATTAAGCCAAGACCTTAACAGCGGTAACATGACTAACATTGTATCAGGATATGATTGGTTTTCTACAGCACTTGAGTTTACAGACAGAACACCAACATATGCTAACCCAAGATTACGTTATGGTCTATTTTACAAAATCATTTATGCTGCCAACGAAGTTTTAGTTGCCATTCCAGAAGAGACCGAAAGTGCAGATCTTCAACATGCCAGAGGGCAGGCTAAAGCAATGCGTGCATTCTGTTATTTATCATTGGCACCATACTATCAATATAAATATATTGGACATGAAGATGACCCATCAGTACCTATTGTAGAAGACGATACTGACTACAGAAATAACCCACGTGTTCCTTTAAGAGATTTATACAGTTACATAACTACAGAACTCTCTGAGGCTATTACTTTATTAAATGGTTTTTCAAGAGACAACAAAGGTTTGATTGACCAGTCTGTAGCCTATGGTTTACGAGCAAGAGCTTACCTAAACATGGAAATGTGGAATGAGGCTGCTTCTGATGCCGACAATGCAATGTCTGGTTACTCTCCATATTTGTCTACAGAACTCACAGCTCCGGGCTTTAACGAGGCTTCTGACCACAACTGGATATGGGCTCTTCTATTACCAACAGATGTAATTAGTGATGCTAACTATGCAACATGGCCTTCTCAGTTAGGATCATTCTCTGGAGATGCTTATGTGCCTTTTGCTGGTATTTACAGAAGCATTAATTCTTTATTGTACGATAAAATTTCGGACACCGATGTACGTAAATCTTGGTGGTTAGATGAAAATAAGACATCTCCATACTTGGAAGGTCTTAGTTGGAGTACTTCAGATACAACATATATTGGTCAAGCTATTGCAACAGCGGTAATACCTAACGTCAAAGAAGCAATGCCTGCTTATGCTAATGTTAAATTTGGACAACGCTCTGGTATAGGATCAGCATATAATGATGGAGATTGGTGTATGATGCGTGCTGAAGAGATGCTTCTTCTTAAAGCAGAAGCAATAGGCATGGGTGGAGACTTAGGAGCCGGAAAACAACTCTTGGAAAACTTCATCAAATCATACAGAGATCCTGCTTATACCGTTACAGCTAGTGACGAAAGCAGCTTTCAAAACGAGATATGGCTTCAAAGACGCATTGAACTATGGGGAGAAGGTTTTGGAATGTCAGATGCTATGCGCTTAGGTAAAAATATCGTAAGGTATCATCCAGACGAAGCTACTAATGTAGCCGAACCATATCAATTTAACTTGTCTAGTAATGACCCTTGGTTGCTGATGCGCCTTGTACAAGGTGAAACCACTAACAACTCAGCCATTATCCAAAATGAAGGCGGTTCAGAACCTGACCAAGGTGATGGAGCTGCCCTAGAAGATGATGTTATTTAATTTAAGATTCCTAAAATTGATATTATGAAAACAATAAATATAATAAAATACATCTCGATCCTCTTAGCTATTAGCTTATTTACAACATCATGTGAAGAGGATAATATCACAAGAGAACAAAGTCCCACAGTGGCAGATGACTGCTCAGGCGTTCGGTTTGCAGACGAATTTTCTTCTAATTTCGAAATTGATCCAGACATACTAGCCTTCGACATCACTCTTATTCGTGAATACTCAACAGAAGCTTTAAGTGTGCCAATAACGCTAACAGATACTTCAGGTTATTTAACCTTACCTAGTGATATAGCTTTTGCTGCTGGTGACACAGTGTTAACATTCACCATTGGCGTTTCTGCGTCAACACCATCTGCGAAAAATATTGGTTTTGAATTAAACATAGATGAGAGTTTCGTAAACCCTTACCTAGCAGGAGGAAGTCCAGTTTTAGTAGGATCTATTACTGTTGTAAAATGGAATGCTTTAGGCAAAGCTCAGTTCTATGACTCATTCTCATTCTATTCTGTAATAGAGGTGGATTTGGAACAACGAGATGATGATAATAGTCAATACCGTATCTCCTATCCCTATACTGTAGGTATACTAACTGAAGCAGAATGGGATAATTGGATTGGCGGAAACACGCAAGAAAAAATCACTTTTAAGATTGCAGAAGACACATTAGTTACTTGGGATGGATTTTGGTACACAAATCTTTTAAATGGAGGTAATGCTGGTGAAGATATAAAAGCTTACCTTCCTTCTTCCCTTAGTTCTACCTTAGAAGAAGATGATTTACAAAGTACTATAGTCACTGGTGAAGATGGCACAATTTCATACTTCTCTCTAAATCCATACTTTTATGTAGATGGTTTAGGAGGATGGGGGTTAAAACCCGTATATCTTGGTTTCCCAGGGTTTGACCTTGCTGGAGCATTAGAAGTCGAAATATTTAGCGAATAATTGTCGCTCAAATAAGGTTTTTATAGCTGTAAGGACAGAGTCTTTACAGCTATTTTTATTTATTATTCAATAAACTTTAGGTGTAAAGTTCATTAACAATAATTTATTGTTGGTGTTATTTTTCATAAAAATCGCAAGTAAGTACTAAAGAATCAATCTTGATTGGTTTTGTAATTTATTCAAAAGCAAACCTTCTCACAACAATGAATTATGAATCTAAGAAAGCTTATAATACCCATTTTTGTTTATTTATTATCATCATGTGATAAAAATTCAGCTAATAATACATTAAAAACCAATAGTTGGATACAAGAAGTTATGGAAGAAGTATATCTTTGGGAAGAGCATATACCAGACAATCTAAGCTCTAAGGATTATTCTGATTCATTTGATTTTTTTGATAACCTTCTTTATGTTGAAGACTACTGGTCGTGGCTTAGCAACGATTTTTTTGCGACTAAAAACATGCTGGATGGAATAACAACTACTGGAGGTTACGAATTTTTGCTCACATATACCGACGAACAATACTACAATATAAAAGGTATAATAGAATACACCTTGCCACGCACCCCTGCTGATCTTAATGACATCAAACGCGGCGATATTTTTACAAGAATAAACAACACGAGCCTTAACATTGACAATTATTACAGCCTACTTACAAGCTACACGAGTTACACTATAGGTTTCGACACTATTATTAACGGCGAGCTCACCCCCTTAAAAGACATCAACATAACAGAAGTTGAGAATTTTCAGGAAAATCCTATTCATATTGACAGTGTTTATTCCATTGACGGAAAAAAGATTGCTTACCTTATGTACAATCAGTTTATTGCTGAGTTTAATGCCAACTTAGATGAAACCTTTGCATTTTTTAAAAGTGAAAATATCACCGACCTTATTGTGGACCTAAGATACAACCCTGGAGGTGATGTAAGTGCAGAAATACACATGGCTAACCTAATAGCTCCCAACAGTGCCATAAGTGAAATTTTCAAAAAAAATCATTGGAATCAATTATATACAGATTATATCTCCAGCGAATTTGGTGAGGAATTTTTCTACACAAGAATAGAAGAAGCTAGTCAAAACATTAATATGACCGGAAAAATAATTGCTATAACAAGTAATTCAACGGCTTCGGCCAGCGAAGGTCTAATCAATGGTTTAGAACCATTAACTGATATGACACTTGTTGGAGATACCACCCATGGTAAATATACTGGCATGTGGGTAATACCTGATAACGATTCTATTTGGGCCATCATCCCCATCGTAGTAAAAACCACTAACAAAGAAGACGTATCAGTAAAAGGTGGTATGGTTCCGGATATATTGCTATCAGACAACCCTCTTGACGGCTATCAGCTCGGCGATATTCGCGAAACAATGCTCGCCAGGGCTATAGAAGAAATTACGGGCACTCCTGTTACACGATCAGCTAGAATACAGCCGGACTTCATGGGTGAAGAAATTGGGCGCTTTAAGCACGGAAAAGAACTGAAAGCACAAGCTCGGATTGTAGGGTGGGGACAAGATTTGCTGATTCGTAATCAAGAATAAAACTAGTTAAGTATAAGCTGAACCTGAGAAGTTATTACATAAAAAAACCGGCTTATGGCCGGTTTTTTTTATTATTATAATGTTGAGATTCGATTAATCCTTAAACAACTTGCTGGCAGAAATCTTCTCAATCTTAGCTATCTTTTCAATGGCCTCCATATCCATTTCTTTTTTGTTACCCACAATAGCAATAGAGAAATCTTGACCTTTTAGATGCTCATTGTAGAAATTAACGATGTCATCAAAAGTCATTTCTTTGTATTGAGGTATGAGTGATCTGTTAGGATCCTCTGTATAGCCTTGGGTTTGCCAATCTTCGACAACATAACTCATATAACGAAAGTTCGGCTTAGCCGACAAAGATGCTTGCTCCAAATAATTCTTGATATTCTCCATACGCTCCGGTTTTTCGGGCATTTCATCAATCAATACAAAGAATTCCCGCAATGCATCAGCAGCTTTATCGTTTTGCGTTCCTATGCTACCAATAAAATAGGCAGGATTATTTTCCAACTCAGGAGCTACATAAGAAGCCCCTGCAGAATAAGCGAAGGAACGAAGCTCACGAAGTTCCTGCATCACAAGACCATTAAAACCACCACTAAAATATTGGTTAAAGGCATCAAAAGTCGCTTCTTGATCTTTTGTATAATTATCACCTTTGGCAAAAATGATGATATCGCTTTGTGAGGCCTCTTTGTTATTGATGAAATAAACCGTCCGTCCTTGAGGTTCTGTAACAGGACGAATAAATGGAGAAGTAGAAGGTTTCAGCCCTGATGGGAAAGGCAAACTACTATTTATCACCTGCTTGAACTCATCCATAGATTTCTGTCCCACATAGTGAACAGATGTTTCGTAGTGAGTAGCCTCAATAAATTTAGCAGCCAAAGAACTCAAGGTTAATTCCTGAATTTCTGCAGTAGTCATACGCTTAAGCTGTGGTGAATTTTCGCCATAACGGGTATAGTTTACCAAAGCTGAGAACTGTGCATCTTTGGTCTTTTTCTCAGTATATCGGTTACTCACAGCGCTTGAAAGCACACGGTCAAACTGCTTCTCATCCAAAGCCGGCATCAAATAAAGTTTAGCTAAAAGTTTACAGGCTTTCTCAAGGTTTTCCTCTTTTCCTTGCAACGAAACGTAAGTATAACTATCATCATTGTAAAAACCATAAGAACACCCCAGTTTACTAAATTCCTCTTTCAACTCCTGTGGCTCATATAAAGCCATAATACCAGCAGAGTTCATTAAAGAGGTTGCCAAACCAATAGCCGGAATCTCTTTCGTGCCGGCACCAAATTTAATATCCAAAGAGAAAATATCGTTCATAGGATTAGGCGTATAATACAACTTAACGCCCTCAGCTACTTCACCAAACTGCACGTCTTTTCCAAACTCTACAAAATCTTCTTCTAACTCGCCCATAGGCACTGTCTGTAGGAATTCTGCAAATTTTGACTTTTGTCCTACAGATGGTACAATTGGCTCAATATCCGGTTTTTTGATTTTATCTTTAGGTGTAGATCCCTCCAAACTATAAAACTGCAAATAGTCGTCTCCCAAATATTTGTTAGCCATAGCTACCACCTGATCTTTGGTAATAGCAGCAATTTCAGCAGGATAATTCTCCAGATAATCCAAGCTTTCGTCCATCAAAAACAATTGCGCCAAGCCCATACCAGAACTTTGAGGCGATTCACGCATTAATTCAAAATCCATTAACTTTTCAGCTTTTACGGATTCTAACAGCCAATCTTCGAAATCACCTTTTTTCAATTTTTCTAATTGATCTTCAATCATTTTCTCTGCAGAAGAGATAGAATTAAATTTATACAATGACATATCAAAAGTAGGGATAGCCTGAATAGTGACATTACCGGCATATTTTCGGGAATCCATATAAGCTGAAATCTGAAGCAAATCACCATCCAAGGCTAGCTTATCCAACAGACCAGTCTGATTACCATTAGAAAGAATAGCCGTCATCAATTCAACGGCTGTTTCATCTTTATCACCTACTGGCACGGTATTATAGGACCAAAAACCTACAGGCAAAGGCGAACTTTTCACCTTCACCACTTCTTTTCCGTCAAACTCCTTCGTTGGATAAACTTTATGCTCCGGAGCCGCTTTTTTAGGCCAGGCACCAAACGATTTCTCAATTAGTGGCTTAGCAGCAACAGCATCAAATTTACCAGAAAGGACTAAAACCATATTACCGGCGACGTAGTTCGTTTCATAAAACTCAATCAGACTTTTCAGGGAAGGGTTTTTCAGATGCTCGGTGTAACCGATGATAGAGCGTCCGTAAGGGTTACCATCACCAAACAAAGCCGACTGATACATTTCACCTAAAACGGAGAAAGGATCGTCGCTATACATGTTTTTCTCCTCATAGACATTTTCAAGTTCAGCCTGAAAACCGCGAAAAACAGTGTTTTGGAAACGGTGAGCATACAATTCTACCCAACGTTCTAACTGAAAAGAAGGAAATGAGTTGTAGTAAACAGTATAATCATAGCTAGTTCCGGCATTTAATCCTGTACCTCCCATGCCTTGTACCAAATTAGAGAAATCATTACTCACCGTATACTTACCGGCTTCGATAGAAAGTTCATTGATTTCTTTAATCAAAGCTTTTTTAGCCTCTTCATCTTCGGTAGCCCGTAAATCTTCAAATTTCTGAATAATTTGATCATAAAGAGGTTTCTCGGCTTCCCAGTTAGTGGTTCCCATTTCCTGAGTTCCCTTAAAAACCACATGTTCCAAATAGTGAGCCAGACCAGTAGCATCAGCTGGTTCATTATACGATCCGGCCTTAACGGCTACTACACCAAAGACCTCCGAGGCTTCTTGGTTAGGAGCTAATATAACGGTAAGTCCGTTTTCGAGTTTAAACTCCGTGACATCCATTGCGCTTACCGGGGCGCTTGCTGTTAATGCTACAAACAGAAGCATTAAAGCATTAGTAAACAATTGTTTCATCTTGTTGATTGATTAATTAATATGTAATTTATTATCTGTATTTTTGTTTTTATAATAAACAAAGGTATGCAATTATTGGTTTCATTATCACTGCAAAAGAAATAATTTACGATAAACAAGCAAAATTAAGACGCTATGAAAAGCATAAAACAAATCCTCCACTTCCTCACCCAGCTCAAAGAAAACAACAAGCGCGAGTGGTTTAATGAACACAAAGAAGAGTACCTGAAAGCCAAAGATGCCTTTGACACGTTGACGCAAAGGTATATCGATTTGTTACAGTTAGAAGATGATGCAATCAAAGGACTCAAGGCCAAAGACTGCGTCTTCCGCATATACCGCGATGCGCGTTTTTCGAAAGATAAAAGTCCTTACAAGACACATATGGGGGCTTACATCAATCAAGGCGGGCGCAAGGGAGAGACTTGTGGCTATTATTTCCATCTGGAACCGGGCGCTTCGATGCTGGCAGGCGGATTATATGCCCCTAGTCCTGCTATCCTTTTCGAGGTGCGCGACTCTATCTATGCTGATGCCGACGAATTCAAGGCCATTATTAATGCACCGGATTTCGTCGAAACCTTTGGCGAAATACAAGGCGACAAGCTCAAGAATGGCCCCAAAGGATTCCCAAAAGATTTTGAAGATATTGAAATGCTAAAACACAAAACTATGGTGGCCATCCACCAAGTAAGCGACGAAGACTTGACAAATGATGACTTTTTGAAACGAAGCATGTTGGTTTTCCGCCGTTTAAAACCATTTAATGATTATTTCAACAGAGCTATCAGAGAAATGGAAAGGTAGGACTCATATTCCAAAGTTGTTCATTAACTCATGAAACTTTAGGATCTGTAATCAGCTTCTATCTATTAATCGTTTAGGGGTTTGACACCAACATCATTAAGTTAAGTTCTAATTTTTTGTAAATGTTTTATTTGTTAATTTATAATCCAAGCCCTATGGGCTTGTTTATTCATTGGCCATATAATTCTGCGACTATAATCAAAGCCACTTCGACTTCGCTCAGCGCAGTGTCTCTGGGGTTTAAATTAGCTACTTTTGAACCGTAGGGCGGTTAGATTATAGTAGTAATTCAATATTAACGATAAATTTTAAACCGCGGAGCGGTTTGATTATAAATAAAATACCTCTTAACTTAATGACATTGGGTTTGACACCCTAAAACCCAGTCGACACTTTTTCCTTAAATGAGAAAGTACAGCATCTTAATAGACGGGTGGTAAATTTGAAATTATATTTTGAGATTTACGTTCTATATTCTCCACAGGATTTGATAATCCGGATCAGGAATATGCATAATATGGCTCTTTTAAAGACAACAATGCAATTTTTTCAAGGTACAACAGTTGTTTTTTGCCATTTTTTTCAAAGTAGAAAGCTTGTTTTTTGCAACATTCTTCAAGGTTGATCAAGTTACATAAGCTATTCCCGGCAATTAAAAATTAAACTCATAAACTTTTTTCATTGATACAAACAATCCTCGATAAAGACCTTGGTCTCCTGACAATTTAAACATTGCTATTTAAAACTGATGGTTTTTTCTTTAGAATTCCCGACCTTTGCGTGCTTAACGCAATATAAGAACGAATGAATGACATTACTACAAACGACGACGTCAAGTTACTTGTAGATACTTTTTATAGCCGTGCGCGTGAGGACGGTTTTATTGGTCCTATCTTTGATAAATATATACACAATTGGGATGCTCATCATGTAAAGTTGTATCAGTTTTGGCGCACCGTAATACTAAAACAAGCTGCTTACCGTGCTCATCCTGTGCAGATGCATTTCAAAATGGAACTGACACGTGAGCATTTTGACCGATGGCTGGAGATATGGACTGCTACTGTTGATGACCTGTTTGCAGGCGATAATGCCGAGGTTGCCAAATACCGTGGCAGTAAGATGTCGGATGCTTTCCTTACAATATTAGACCGAAACAAATAAATCATGGACGATTTTAATGATATCAGAGCCTTTAACGACCAAGATGTGGCAGGCGCACTGGAAGAACTAAGCCAAGAGCCTATTTTTCTGGCCTTGGTCAACGCTGCCTTTCCCGGTGCTAAGTTCGAGGACTTACTGAAAAAGGCCAATACTATTGAGGATGTACAGAGCAATTTTGTGATCAACTACCTCAGCAGAATGCTGAAAAATAGCAGCGATGGATTAAGTTTTTCAGGCTTGGACAATATAGACGCAAACCAGGCTCATTTTTATATTTCTAACCATAGAGATATCATTTTAGACTCAGCCTTGCTCAACTATATCCTTAACACTAATGGCTACGACACAACAGAAATAGCGATAGGCGACAACCTGCTGATTTACCCTTGGATCAAAACACTCGTACGTCTTAACAAGAGTTTTATAGTAAAACGTAATCTTCCCATCAAACAAATGATGGTGGAATCCGCTAAACTGTCGAAATATATACGTCATACTTTATTAGAAAAAAATAATTCTATCTGGATAGCACAACGCGAAGGCCGCGCTAAAGATTCAGACGACCGTACCAGTGGCGCTTTACTCAAGATGCTCAATATGGGAGGCGAATTTTCCTTTTCAGAATGCTTGGGATCTATGAACATCACACCGCTTTCTATAGCCTACGAATATGATCCGTGCGACTATCTGAAAGCCCGGGAATTCCTGTTAAAAAAACTGGATCCGGAGCACAAAAAATCAGCGAATGACGACCTTCTCAATATGCGTACCGGCATAGAAGGTTACAAGGGCCGCATCCATTTTCATATTGCCGCTCCTATCAGCAAAGAGCTTGTGAAGCTGGAAGCCCTTAAGACAAAAAACGAACAGGTAACTGCTGCTTCCGAACTGATAGACAAACAAATACACCTCAACTATAAATTCTTCCCCTGTAACTTTATAGCTCACGAAATGTTACATCCTGAAAGTGATTTCTCGGAGTATTACAAAGAAGAAGACAAACAAGTGTTTGAAAGCTATCTGGAAAAACAAATGAACCGTATTCCGGAAAAAGAAGGTAACGAAGATTACCTGCGCACTATGATGCTGACCATGTATGCCAACCCGCTCATCAACCATATAGTGGCCCACAACGAACTGAAAAAACATCTGTAATGATTTACTATAGCACCAACAACAAAGAACTGACTGCATCGTTAGAAACGGCAGTAACTCAAGGTCTGGCCAAAGATAAAGGCCTTTACATGCCCGAAAGAATCCCTGCTTTGCCACAGGCGTTTTTCAACAATTTGGATAAAATGACTCTTCAGGAAATTGCTTTTGAAGTGGCTAATTCCATTTTTGGTGAAGACATTCCTGCTAGCGACCTCAAACGAATAGTAGATGAGACTTTATGTTTCGATATTCCATTAGTAAAAGTAAAAGACGGGATCTATTCTCTGGAACTGTTCCACGGTCCTACACTGGCTTTTAAAGATGTGGGGGCCCGCTTTATGGCACGCCTACTGCAGCATTTCACCCAAGGACAAAAGAAAGAGGATATCAACGTACTGGTAGCCACCTCGGGTGATACCGGTAGCGCTGTTGCAAACGGTTTCTTAGGAGTAGAGGGCATCAATGTCTTTGTTTTATACCCCAAAGGGCTGGTGAGTGAAATTCAAGAAACACAATTCACCACTTTAGGACAAAACATTACAGCACTGGAAGTTGATGGCACCTTCGACGATTGTCAGCGCTTGGTAAAATCCGCTTTTATGGATGATGAACTGCAGTCTAAACTCACATTGACTTCAGCCAACTCTATCAACGTTGCCCGCTTCCTGCCTCAGGCTTTTTACTATTTTTATGGTATGGGCCAACTAAAAAAACTAGGCATCACCAAAGACATTGTTTGTTGTGTACCAAGTGGTAACTTTGGCAATATCACCGCAGCATTGATAGGTAAGATGCAAGGCTTACCAATTTCACGTTTCATTGCCGCCAACAACCGCAACGACGTTTTCTTAGAATACCTAGAAACCAAAGCATACAAGCCACGCCCCTCAGTAGCTACCATTGCTAACGCTATGGATGTAGGCGATCCAAGTAATTTTGCCCGTATTCTGGATTTGTATGACCACTCTCACGCAGCCATTTCTGATGAAATATCAGGCACACGATACGATGATGAGCAGATCCGTGCCACTATGAAACGCACTTATGAAGAAGAAAAATATTTACTGGATCCTCACGGCGCTTGCGCTTATCAAGCACTGGAAGATGGTATGAAAGAAGGCGAAACAGGATTTTTCATTGAGACAGCACATCCGGCCAAATTTTTAGATACTGTGGAAAATGCTATTGGTGAAAAAATAGACATCCCTCTCCCACTTCAGGAGTTTATGAAAGGAACTAAACAATCGGTAGAATTGTCGAAGGAATATGGTGACTTTAAGGCTTTTTTGTTACAATAACAAGAAAGCTAAAACCCCGCCTCAAACCATTGATAAGTCTAGCGGCGTTGACAAGTTTATTATCAGGATTAAATTTGACAGCATCTTAAGACCTGTTTCCGAAATACATCAAGATTTTTTTAAGTCTCTTTATATTAAAGATATATCCATTTCTTGATTGGGGGTTTAACACCCCAAACCCCAGTTCTTCATTTTTCCATGATGAAAAACGAAGCAAAAAATCTAGCAGGAAAGCATGCTGCCAACGCACTCTTGATTTTCTTAACGCCCTAGGTATTACCGCTACTTCGGGCTAAAAATCAATTCACACCCACACACGCCCGCCTTTCCTGCATGGCCAACGCTCCCGTTCTTAGTTTAGGACTGCGTCCTATAACCTGCTTTTGTGAACTGTACTCGTCTATATCGTCGTTGTAATATCTAATATGGCGATACAAAATTACGCCTTAAAATTTACCATCGTAATTAAATTAACTTCAAGGTTAATAATCAGAAAAAAACTTTGTTGCAATTTCTACAGACGCCATATTTAATCTTACACTAAGCCCTATTGTCTTGTTCTATTATCCATTATTTAGGCAAATTACATAATTCTGATGTAATATTAACATCCTGAATAAAATCTTTGAGATACATCGGGATTAAAGCAGGCTTAAAACACTAGATGTAAGCTGCACCATAGTTAGTTCCGATAGCTATCAGAATGAATATGCGACTCGGAGGCTAAGAGACTAACGACTCAACACAATTCTATTTCCCAAAAACTTACTCAACTCGCTTTTCACGGTGTTCAATTCTTGATAGTTGCGTGTAGCTTCGTCCAGCTTGGCCTCGTCTTTTTCTGTTTGCAATATCTCCATCTGCTCTTTGATCTGAGAGATGACCCATTGTAACTTAAACTCAGCAACCACGCGTGGCACCAAGACGCCCAAACGATTTTCGTCTTTTTCTACAATCGAATTTTCAAACATCTTGCTACGCTCATGACGCTCTGTCGTCAGGTCCACAGCCATCTGACAAATCTGGACATCTTCATGTTGTGTAAAATAACGATCCAAGGCGGGGTAACCTTCTTCTTTTAACCTGACATATTCGGTATAGACACCATTAAATAAGGGGTTGGTGAGCTCCAGGCCATCACTTTGAAGCTGGTCGATGATATAATCCGAAACGGTCATCTCCGGATATTCTTCGTAGTACATATCCCCTTCCTTGAACATCTTCATCTGCCCAAAGCTAAGCAAATATTTCATCACCATACGCTCTTCGGGCAACTCTGCCGATTTCGGAGGTGGCGGAGGCGTAGACAGAGCTGGCGACACTGTCATTGGCGGTAAATCATCCGGCATACCAAAATCAGGAGGAGGGCCATCATCAGCTGCGGGAGCAGGCGAGGTAGCAGATCTTTGCGACTCATAACGCTGACGGTTCATCTTACGCTCAGCTTCTTTTTGTCTGTCCTGTTGATTTTGCCGCATTATTTTATTGCTTTCGCGATACAAAGTATCCTCCGGCACTTCCAACTGGGCACTACAAGCCTTGATATATACCATGCGTGTTATCTCGTTAGGAATAACAGAAATGGACTGCACAATATCTTGAATTAACTTGGCTTTTTTGATGGGATCATTAGCCGCTTCCTCCATCAGGAGGTTGGTTTTGAAATGAATAAAATCGGTACTGTTTTTTTCGATATACTCTATCAGTTCCGAGGCTCCCATACTTTTAGCAAAAGAGTCAGGGTCTTCGCCGTCAGGCAATAAAAGCGTTTTCACATTAAGACCTTGTTCCAAAATCAGGTTAATACCCCGCAAAGAGGCTTTTATACCGGCATTATCACCATCATAAATGACCGTAATATTCTCAGTGAAACGCTGAATGAGTTTTATCTGACCTTTCGTCAAGGAAGTACCTGAGGAGGCCACCACATTTTCTATCCCACTCTGATGCAGAGACATCACATCGGTATAGCCCTCTACCAGAAAACAGTTATCCTTACGCTGTATCTCTTTTTTGGCGTGATAAATACCGTAAAGCACATTGCTTTTATGATACACCTCCGATTCGGGGGAATTGAGGTATTTAGCCACTTTTTTATCGGTAGAAAGCGTACGGCCGGCAAAAGCCACTACTTTACCACTCTGCCCATGAATAGGAAAGATAACACGTCCCGCAAAGCGGTCACGTTTCCATCCATCACTTTTGATAATCGAAAGTCCTGTCTTGTCCAAAAATTCTTCTTTGTAACCCTGACGGATAGCTTCCTGTGTAAAAACATCTTTGCCCTCGGGGGCAAAACCCAATTGAAATTTCTCAATGATTTGGTCGGTAAAACCACGCTGTTTGAAATAGCCCAGACCAACCGAGCGCCCTTCGGCCGTTTCCATCATTTGTGCGATGAAATACTTGCGTGCGAACTCATTAACCACCATCATACTATCACGGTCGCTAAATTGCTTCTGTTCTTCAGGAGTCAGCTCTTTCTCTTCTATATGTATATGGTACTTTTGAGCCACTTGCTTCAGAGCTTCGTAATAAGGTATTTGCTCCACCTCCATCACAAAATTCACCGCATTACCGCCTTTTCCACAACCAAAACACTTGTAGATACCCTTGGATGGCGACACCATAAACGAGGGTGTTTTTTCATCATGAAAAGGACACAAGCCCAACATATTAGTGCCACGCTTTTTCAACGATACATAGTCGCCTACCACCTCTTCTACACGGGCTGCTTCATATATTTTGTCTACT
>DHQI01000067.1:26694-27114 GCA_002408065.1 Bacteroidales bacterium UBA5342 | reverse complement strand
GCTTCATATATTTTGTCTACTGTAGCTCTATCTATTCTTGCCACTGCTAAATCTTATTTAATAGTATTATAAGCCGGCTTTTTAGCTGTTTATTTTTTATTAATAACAGCGACCGGATTTTTGCTTGTATTTGCGTACATTTGTCGCCTTTAATGCCTGAGGATAAATTCATGCAAATGTAGCAAATTTTAAAGCTCATTAGTCTGCTCTTTGGCATTAGTTATCAACATCCGCAAATTCTAATAAATAAACATAAAGCTATGACAAGAGACAGTAAAATCTTCGACATCATTGAGCAAGAAAAGCAGCGCCAAATCAACGGCATAGAGCTCATTGCTTCCGAAAACTTTGTAAGTGAACAAGTCATGGAGGCCATGGGCTCCGTTCTCACCAACAAATACGCCGAAGGCTATCCGGGCA
>DHQI01000067.1:24079-26464 GCA_002408065.1 Bacteroidales bacterium UBA5342 | reverse complement strand
TACGCCGAAGGCTATCCGGGCAAACGTTATTACGGTGGTTGCGAGGTAGTGGATCAAAGTGAACAAATCGCCATAGATCGTCTTTGTGAGCTTTATGATGCCGAATATGCCAACGTACAACCTCACTCAGGCGCACAAGCTAACATGGCCGTTTTATTAACAGTGCTTGAACCAGGTGATAAATTTCTTGGCTTGAACTTATCTCACGGCGGTCACCTTTCTCATGGATCTGCTGTAAACAGTTCCGGTCTCCTTTACGAACCCATAGAATATAACGTTAAAGAAGACACCGGCCGTGTAGATTACGACCAGATGGAAGCCCTGGCATTGGAACATAAACCCAAATTGATCATTGGCGGGGCTTCGGCTTATTCACGCGAGTGGGACTACCAACGTATGCGCGACATAGCTGACAAGGTAGGCGCAATTCTGATGATTGATATGGCTCACCCGGCAGGTTTGATTGCAGCAGGATTGCTTGACAACCCTGTAAAGTACGCTCACATCGTGACGTCTACAACTCATAAAACATTACGCGGACCTCGCGGTGGTATCATTCTGTTAGGGAAAGATTTCCCTAACCCTTGGGGCAAAACAACACCTAAAGGTGAAGTAAAAATGATGTCAGCAATGCTTAATTCAGCTGTCTTCCCCGGCGTACAGGGCGGACCGTTGGAACACGTTATTGCAGCCAAAGCCGTTGCTTTTGGCGAAGCGCTTGATCCATCGTACAAAACATACCAAGCTCAAGTGCAGAAGAATGCTGCGGCTATGGCCGATGCTTTTATAGCCAAAGGATATAAGGTCATTTCAGACGGTACCGACAACCACTCTATGTTGATCGACTTACGCTCTAAATTCCCTGAAATTACAGGTAAAAAAGTAGAAAATACCTTAGTGAAAGCACACATTACCATCAACAAAAATATGGTACCTTTCGATAGCCGTTCTCCATTCCAGACCTCAGGAATACGTGTAGGAACACCTGCTATCACTACGCGCGGTCTCAAAGAAGATCAGATGGCAACTATTGTTGACTTGGTAGACAGCGTCATTGCCAACATCGACGACGAAGCACACATTGCTTCTGTAGGTGAGCAAGTAGTAGCAATGATGAAAGATTATCCATTATTTGCTTGGTAGCTAATGATGATTCAAAATTTATAATTCAAAATTCCATCTCCCGAACATTTAAGTTTGGGAGATGTTTTTATAGTGGAAAGCGGAAATTGGAAATTGAAGACGGAAAATTGAAGACGGAAGCATTGGAATTTGTTATTTTGAATTTATAATTTGATTCTCCTTTGGATTCAGAAAAAAATCTCTACATAGCCGCCGGCCCTAATGGCTCAGGAAAAACGACTTTTGCGCGTCAATTTCTGAAGGAGCACGACTATGTGTTTCTAAACGCTGATGAAATAGCCAAAGAACTGAATCCTGAGTGCATCGAAGACGTTCAACTGACCGCCGGCCGCGTATTTATCCAACGCTTGTTCCGCAACCTTGACGAAGGCAATAACATACTGATAGAGAGCACCCTTTCGGGAATGTATCTACACCGTATTTTACCCCGAATACGTCAACGCGGTTATAACGTTTACATCATCTACGTTTTTTTGGAACACCCCCGCATTTGCATCGAACGCATCAAGGAACGCGTGCTCAAAGGCGGACACTTTGTTCCGGATAATGATGTAGTACGTCGTTTCTTTCGCAGCAAGCGCAATTTTTGGCACATATATCGCTTAGAAGCAGACAGTTGGTTTATATTTTTCAATTCAGATAGTCACTTTCAGGAAGTATCGCAAGGCAATAAAGATAACTTTATAGTGCATAACCAATACTTTTTTGACTTATATTTGCAAGACGTAAACATCTGAATTTATTTTACATTATGGAGACAATGACTAAAGTAAAAAGCTCAGATATTAAGAAGGCAGCAGAGATTGCTAAGATTGGCAAAAAAGCTGTAAACGCGGTTAAATCAGAGAACCGGGAGAAGGGAATCCCAATCGTTTTTTCTGAGGACGGTACGGTTTTCTATGAGTTGCCTGATGGCACAGTGACGTCGCGCAGCCCTCTTAAGTAACAAACATTTTTGTTAAGAAAAAGGTCGGAAGAGTAATTCACTTCCGACCTTTTTTTGTGCCTTTTTCGTAGTTATCAACAGTTATCAACAGGGGTGTTAGTCGATTGTGAATAAACAATACAGAAAGGGGGAGCGCTTCCTGTTTTAAAGAATGGGCACTATCGTCACAAACATGACTTTCTGTGACAATAAGGGATCAAGCAGAATTTTTGGGGGATCAAATTAAAAAAATGCAAACACCGAAAATAGCGGAAGTAGCGGAAAAAATTTGCGTGCAAACTTTAATTTCCGCTCTT
>DHQI01000067.1:0-23857 GCA_002408065.1 Bacteroidales bacterium UBA5342 | reverse complement strand
TTTGCGTGCAAACTTTAATTTCCGCTCTTTCTGCTTACTCCGTTGTTTTTTTTGATAACTTTCGACAAAAAAAAGTGAATAGAAGTGATTTGCTAAACTTCTCCTCAGAAATCCTGCTTGATCCACAATAAGCTTATCCCGAACTCAGGTTAAAAAACATCTAACACATCCGCCTGCCACTTAGCTTCTCACAATAAATAATCAGAATATTTCACGTTAATTTGTGCTATTCGTGGTTCCTGTCCGAAAAAAAGTGTGTAATTTTGTGTGTTTACCCAAATAAAGCAAGGCCACGCGCCACACCACAAAATTAATAACGTTAAAACTAACAAATTAAACAAACATTATGAACTTAATTGATCAAATGATTGAGCGCGCCAAAGCTAATCCGCGTAAAATCGTATTGCCAGAAGGAGAAGAAATCCGCACCATCAAAGCTGCTAACGCCTTGCTAAACGACGAAGTAGCCGAAATCATCCTTATCGGAAACCCCGAAAAAATTGCCGCCTTAGCTAAAGAAAACGACCTTAACAGCATAGACAAGGCCTTAATCGTAGACCCGAAAAGCCACGAAAAGAAAGACACCTACATCAATCTTTTAGTAGAATTGCGTAAAGCAAAAGGAATGACACCGGAAAAAGCGCTTCCCTTGGTGGAAGATCCATTGTATCTGGCTTGTTTGATGATAAAAAACGGGGATGCTGACGGAGAAGTAGCCGGCGCACAAAATGCTACCGGAAACGTATTACGTCCGGCCTTTCAAATCGTTAAAACCTTGCCGGGCATTTCTGTCGTGAGTGGTGCATTCATTATGTTTATGGACAAAAAAGAGTTTGGCGAAGACGGCGTCATGGTATTTGCCGATTGTGCCGTTCACCCTAACCCAACAGCAGAAGAGCTGGCTCAAATAGCTGTAGCAACAGGAAATACAACAAAGAACATTGCCGGTTTCGAACCTCGCATAGCGATGTTAAGCTTTTCGAGCAAAGGTTCTGCTAAGCACGAAATGGTGGACAAAGTAGTAGAAGCTACACGTCTGGCTAAAGAAATGGCCCCGGAACTAAAAATTGACGGAGAACTACAAGCCGATGCAGCTATAGTAGAAGCAATCGGAGCCTCTAAAGCTCCGGGCAGCGACATTGCCGGTAAAGCTAACGTTCTTGTATTCCCGACACTGGAAGTAGGTAATATTGCTTATAAACTGGTACAACGTTTGGCCGGCGCCGAAGCAGTAGGCCCTATTCTGCAGGGCATGGCCGCACCTATCAATGATCTTTCGCGCGGCTGTAGCGTAGAGGACATCTATAAGCTGGTAGCCATTACTGCTAATCAAGCAAAATAAACACGATTCTGAATTATTAATTCAAGATTCAAGATTAATATAATTTTGAATCTTGAATTTTAAATCTTGAATTCTTTTTGAACATATCTCATCACATAAAAATTCTTTTATCGGAATACGATTGCGTCATCATCCCTGATTTTGGCGCTTTTGTTGCTGAATACAGAGCCCCTTTAGTGGACGCTGAAAATGCTAGCATTCCATCCAAAGACATTTTATTCAACCGTCAGCTAACGCGAAACGATGGCCTTCTGATCAATGCCATAATAGAAGCTGACGGCATAAGCTATGAGGACGCCAAGAAAAGCATCGCTGCTGAAGTATCTGAGATAAGGGCACACTTAGACTCTGGTCATGATTTTGTATTTGAAGACATTGGTACCATGAGCCTCGACGATGCCGGTTTTATACAATTCATCGCCGACACCAATAATACTTGCCTGCTTGATGCTTACGGATTACAGCCCATTCATCTAGAGAAAATAGACAAAGATGAGCCCCAGGAATCGACTATTACCCCCAAAGAAACACCTGCTAAGCACCGCAGACTCACGATACAACTCAGTGCAGCCGCAGCGCTTATCATTCTGCTAATTATTTTTGCCCCACCACTGAGTGACAAAGCAATAGTAGATAAGGCCGGGCTAGATTTTGATAATAACCCTGCCGTACCGACACTAAATCAGGAACAAGGTTCCCTACCTAAAGCAGATGAAGGTGCGCCGTCCTTACCGCTGAGTCGTGCCAATAAAGAGGCTGATAATAAAACTGAAGCTGAGACTGATTCCTCCATCGCACAAGCGTCGGACGAACAATCCAAGTCCGCTAAAGTTACAACGAACAAGCAATATCACATTATCATAGCCAGTTTGCCCAATGAACGTTTGGCCCAAGAGTATGTGTCTGATTTTAACAAAAAATATGATTTTGACACCATAGAAACCCTGACTGGTAGTGGACGCTACCGCATCAGTGTTGCTCATTTTAGTCAGAAAAAAGAAGCGGTGGCTTTTGTAAAATCTCTGCGCCTTCTTAATCCTAAATTCAAAGATGCATGGCTTTTAGGAGTGAGTCCCGGGCAGTAAGAGCCCTCAATAACTTGAACCTAGCATTCTGACATAGAAAGAATACTGTTCTTCATCTTTGGAATTACACGATATAATTTCGGCAATCGAAATCAATGACAGACAAGATAAGGTAAGTAGCCTCTTGAACATAAATATATTACAATTATAGACAGAGAAGAGTACGGAGTCAGCTACAACACACTTTGTACTTCCAACTCCTAACATCTAACTTGAAAAACATGAAAACATTAGTAGAACTTTTCGAGAAGAGTGTCGCCAAATATCCTAACAACACCCTCCTGATGGAGGTGATGAATGGCAAGTATGAAAATGTCACTTACCGCGAGGTGCAACAAATGGTGCACGAGTTTGCCGCCGGACTCCTGACGCTGGGCGTGGAAGAAGGTGAACGTATAGGCCTGATAGCCGAAGGACGCATCGACTGGTTGGTAAGCGAACTCGGAATGCTCTACATCAGCGCAATCAATGTGCCATTATCCATCAAGTTGGATGGCAAAACAGAAGTCCTTTTCCGCTTACAACATTCGGGCGCCTCTAAGGTTATTGTTTCCTGGACTCAGGCCGAAAAAGTAGAAGGAGTTTATGGCCAATTGAAAGACTGTAAAAAAATCATCTACCTGGATGATAAAACGTCAAATCACAAACACAAAATAGGTTTTAAAGAAATAAAAACAGCCGGTAAAGAATACTTGGCCACCAAAGAAGGCCGCGAGGATTTGCAAAAACGTATGGATGCGGTGCAGCCGGACACACTGGCCAATATTTCTTACACCTCAGGTACTACAGCAGACCCTAAGGGCATCATGCTATCGCACCTGAACTATGCGGCTAACGTAAAACAGGCTAACACCCTAATGGACATCAACGAAGATGATGTCACCTTGACGATATTGCCATGGGATCACTCTTTTGCCCATACAGCCTGCCTCTACAGTGTGATTGTAAACGGCGCTTGTATTGCGGCTCAGGAAATCGGGAAAACCCCTATGGAAACGCTACGCAACATACCCAAAAACATCAAAGAAACAAAGCCGACCTTTATGATGAGCGTGCCTACCATCTCTAAGAGCTTCCGCAAAAACATCGAAGGCGGCATACAAAAACAAAGCTCTACGGTACAGAAACTCTTTGCTACAGGTATGAAAGTAGCCTACAAATACAACGGCGATGGCTGGAACCGAGGCAAAGGGAGCCGGGCCCTTTATGGCCCTCTCTACAAGATGTTTGACAAGATAGTGTTCAGCAAGATACGCGGCAACTTTGGCGGACGCCTGAAGTTCTTCATTGGCGGTGGTGCTTTGCTCGATACTGAGCTGCAACGTTTCTTTGCCGCTATCGGCATTCCCGTATGTCAGGGCTACGGTTTGTCAGAAGCTTCCCCGGTTATTTCATCCAACTCACTTGAACACCTTAAATTTGGTTCTTCGGGTAAGCTGGTAAAATATATGGACCTAAAAATACTGGACGATGAAGGCAATGAGCTACCCAACGGCGAAAAAGGAGAGATCGTGATCAAAGGGGAAAACGTAATGATGGGTTATTGGAACAACCCCGAAGCTAGTGCAGACACCCTGCGCGACGGCTGGCTGCACACCGGTGATATGGGCTATATGGCCGACGATGGCTTCCTTTACGTGCTCGGTCGTTTCAAAAGTCTCTTGATCAGCAGTGATGGCGAGAAATTCAGCCCTGAAGGTATAGAAGAAGCGATGGTAGATCAAAGTCCGTTTATAGACCAAGCCATGCTTTACAACAACCAAAACCCTTACACTACGGCCTTGATAGTGCCAAATATGGCAGCCATTAAGCGTGAGCTGGGCAAACAAAAGATAGAGCCGGGCAAAGAAGGTTATGTGGAAGGCGCCCTTAAAATTCTCAACGAAGAAATAAATGCCTACCGCTCTGGCGGCAAATACAGCGATATGTTCCCAAGCCGCTGGATACCCACCTCTATAGCCGTACTCCCTGAGGCCTTTAACGAAGAAAACCAACTCCTGAACTCTTCATTAAAAATGGTGCGCGGCAAAATAGAAACTTACTTCGCCGAGCAAATGACCTTTGTCTATACACCGGAAGCCAAGGATTTCTTTAACGAAAAGAATATGGCGGCTATACGGGCTTGGAAGTAGCAAAAATCTTAAGGTGTGCTTTCCTTGCTATTTGGCGGGGAAGCACACCTGTGGATTTATAACACTTCGTTTTGTGTTACTCAAAAAATCAGCACTTACAACATCTTAACATCTCTATTTCTATACTTTAAACAAAACAACACAAAACAATGACAGACCAGGAATACGAAAAATGGGAGATTCAAGTTGAGCAAACCCAAAAGCATAATCAAGAATTATTAAATGACTTCAGTACATATCTAAAAGAAAAGGGGCTGAAAGAAAAAACGATAAAAAAACATATTAACAATTTAGATTTTTATGCCAACACCTTCTTACTTAGGCTTGAAATCATTCCGATAGAAAAAGGAGCTTTAGAGTTAGACGGTTTTCTTGGAGACTTTTTCATAAGAAAGGCCATGTGGGCCAGCAAAGCTACTATACTGGAAAACATAGCTAGTTTCAAGAAGTTTTATTCTTATGCACACGAAATTGGGAAGATTTCAAAAGATGATTTGCAAGAAATGATAGAGCTTATAAAAGACGGAAAAGACTATTGGATAGAAGAGGTCGAAAATTATTGGGAGTAATTTAAACAATACGTCGTTAAACTTTCATTTAGAAAAAACCCAAATAAGCTTCGCGGAACGGTGTTTCCAATAGCACACTGATATTCATTGGTATAGTGATAAATAAAGAGGTTTTAATAAACAGCTGAATATCAAAAAAAAATGACAAACTATCAACCAATAGCCATTGAAACAGAAACGCAAAATACACAAAGACAAAAACGGGCGTGAATACCTAAAAGAGGCCTATTTTGTTGGCGGAAAAATGAAATTCAAGAGAGTTTACCTTATTGAAGGTATCCCAGAAGATGAATTCTACAGCAAAAACGCTACTGATATCGACCATATGATAGATGGCAACTATTGGCTTATTAGTTATGAGAAAGAAAATTTTACTGATGAGCCTGATCCCGATGGCATTTTTTAAACAATCCTCATCCAAATCTGTTCTCTATAGCACAAGTTCATAACATTCAAAACAAGCCAACTATGGATTCAACCAAGAACATCGACCAAAAAATTGATAACGAGCTTAAGAAAAAAGAACTCAGCGAAAAATATGGGGGCGGTTTTATGGGGGCTAATCCGGATTTACCTCCTGAAATAGAAGGCGAATGGCTCAACCACATTGAGAAGTTCGAAGAGCAGTACGAAAATGCTAAGCGCATAAAAGTGATAGACTGCCTTGGTAACATTGAATTCAAAAGAGTTACGGATCTCGCTAAAGAAGACATCAAACAAGAATTAGACAAACTACAAGAGCTTTTAGCAAAAAATGGCATTCAGATAAATACACTTTGTGAAGTGGAAGACGAGGAGCTCTACCGTTTTATTACCGAAGAACTCTTTAACGAAGAAATGGATGATATGAACATTCCCGGTATGATGAACTGTTATATCTACGAAGAGTTTCATCCCAACGCAAAATATGACATCGAAGAAGCTTTTGATTACTTTTTTAGGTGCACCTTGGGTAAATGTGAAAACTATGGCGGCGAAGGGTATGACATGCTATACCTTGACACTGAAAACTTTCAAAACACAGAAGGCAAGTTCATACCTCAGCAAGAGCTTGAAAAGAAAATCACTAACTTTTTAAAATCATTTGATCAATTTAAAGTCGAATCTCTAACCATAAAAGAACTCTCCGTAAACAGCACTGAAACTGATGGGAAAGTCACCTTTACGATTCACTACAAGGGTCTTTTTGACATGAGCAAAGAACAAATAGACTTCAAGGGTGAGGGTACTTTTCGTTTCAGACCTTCAGAATATGGTGGCTGGAGAGCCTATAGCATACAGCTGCCGGGACTAAGTCTCTAAAAGCAAAGATTATCAACTAAAAAAACATAACGATGTCAGAAAAACTCATCACTATCTATTCCGGCAATCCAATCGATGCCGATATTTTTTGCCAGGTCTTGGAAGATAATGGCATAAAGGCAAGCCTGAGAAACGAGATTCTGGGCACTCTGGTACCTTGGCAAGTAAGTGGCGGAGGAGCTGATCCTGTAGATGTAGAAGTGTTAGAATCGGATAAAACTAAAGCTTTGGCCTTGCTTGAGGAATTTAATCGTAACACCTTTTAAAACTTTGTTGTAAAACAAAACTATTACTTATCTCCCCTTTTTCGTTTTGCGAACATAATAAAACACTATATTTTTAGCCATTATTAACTATAAAACGAACACAATGGCAGTTACAACTATGAAAATTAGTGCTGAGATGGGACAAGGTTTTAAAACCACCGTTCATTGTTCTCAAGATTTTATCATCGACCAACCTAAAGAAATGGGCGGTCAGGGCCTAGGTCCTAACCCTTTGGAGATTTTTCTATCATCATTACCAGCTTGCATTTGCGCTGTTGGCCGAATCATCTCAAATCAACGCCGCCTAAAAGTAAGAAGTATTAGTGTAGAGCTTGAAGGAGATATTGACAAAGATTTCTTACTTGGCCTTACAGAAGAAGGCCGCGCCGGATTTACAGAAATCCGCACCTATGTCGCTATTGATGCAGACATGTCGGTAGAAGAAAAAGAAGCTTTTGCTCAGGAAATTACCAGACGATGCCCCATTGCAGACAACATTAAAAACACTTCCGTATTAGTCCCCTACCTGAAGTAAGAAAAGGTTATCAAAAGAGGATGTCTCACTTGATGTGAGACATCCTCTTTTTTATCTTGTTATCCATTAAAATCTTGACACTCGTTTTAATTTTGCATTTGGACTTTTATTGCTCTTAGAAATTATTGACGAGCTCATACGAAGCTCTACCTATCACATTATCAGCTACTAAAAACCAATAACAAACGTAGACGGTCTCTTTTTTAACTCTTTCCCTTCTATTCTAGAATCAAACGGGATGAATAATGTTTATTGTCAGCTTCTAGCAAGATAATATATAAGCCCCTATCATACTGATTCACGTCAAGCGAACTACTATTTCCCCTCACTGTTGTACTCAGTAGTTCCTGACCTAAACTATTAAAAAGACTGATCCGGAAAGAATTAGTATTTTTTCCAAGATTAAATCTTACAAATTCTGAAGCCGGATTAGGATACATATTTAATTGAAAGTCTGATTTCATATTCTCATTTATTGAGGTAACATCAGAATCATCCAACTGCCCCAAACTAACGACACTTTGCACAAACACATAATCATCTGTATAGAAGGCTCCTACTTCAAGCACACTCCCAACAAACCAGGAAAAATTGAGTTCTTGGGTATGACTCTCACCTGTACCAGCGCCTATTATTCCTTGCGCATTCACCGATAAAGCTATCAGCAAAATACTTATAACAGTTATGAATCTCATAGCTCTAACTTTAGTCTATTCAAAAGCCAAAGCTTTCCACATACCAGCGATGTAGATTTTCACTTTGCCATCATTAGAATCTAAATACAAATCACCATCCGAAGGCGTGGCAGGTGGTCCAGCCATAGGAGCCAAATTGAGCACATCAGTCAGGTTTAGTTTACCATTAACCTCAACTTTACCATCAAAAACGCCGGCAAAATTATTCACCCCTTCTTCTACGATACCTTTCACAGCAATATTAAGTTCAGATCCCCCCATAGCTTCACCTACTAAACCATAGTTCTCTCGACCATTTTCAGTAAACCCTACAGCACCGTAATTAATACCAGGGCCTTTTCCCATAGATCGTGAACCTACATTTTGAATCGTATCAGAACCATCATCCACCACACTTAGCCCTACTAAGCCCAAATTATCTACACCAACAGAACCTGAACTGACCCCATAAACGCCGACATTTCCCCAAGAATTGTTATAGCCATAACCAATAACACCATCATTGTACGAACCTTCGGAATAACCTGTATTGCCATTTCCCGGACCACCAGCAAGACCAAGTAGCCCGGTATTTGTTTGACCATTAGAAAAAGCCTGACCACGTACTCCCTCAGCATCACCCTCTCCACTACCAATAACACTGCCAAGCACCCCCATTTTAAGAGCATTATCGCCTTCCTCCGGAAAGATGTTTCCCCGGACAGAAATGGCTGTTCCACCAACACCATAAATATCAGACAATATACCATATCTCAAGCTGTCCATGGTAATGGCCTGATAAAAGCCGGCATTATTCACACGGCTGAGCGTAGAATCAATTTCCGCGTAACGAATAGGAGAGGTCAAAGCATCGGCATAATGAGCATGCTTGGATTGCAAAGCATAAGGTACAGAGAGAATTTCAGAGACACTCAACATCGCATAATCCATCATCTCTCCATACTTGACTTCCACCTTTAAGAAATGTTTCATCATTCCCCATTTAATATCAGAGAAACTGTCAGAGCTCTCTCCTTCGCCTACATTAGCTGAAAGTAATCCTTGTTTATTAGTCTTTAGGGTTTGACTTTCGGAATACACAGACACCCCATCTACCGAAGCGGATAACACAGAGAACATCAAAGAGATGTCCTTATCGGAAACGGCCTTTCCTAGTGTGTCAGTTACCAAAGCCTGATAACTAAATGCGCCGCTTGGCATATCAATAAGCTCAGCTTGTAGTTGTGTTGATTTACTTACCACATTATCTTGAGGCCGTTCCGTTACAAACTCTTGTGGTATCTGCATAAATGGTTGAGCTTGCAAGGTCACAAAACCTACAAGCATCAAGGTAAGTACTTTTGTTTTCATTTTAATAGTTATTAATTGTTAGTCTAAAATCAAAAAGACTACAAGAAATACGTTCACGGAAAACAATGAATATCACAACAAATTATGAGCAAACGAAAAGAGTATTTTTTCCTTTATCACACCTAAAACAAGATGGTATTCGCGGACTATTACTCTGATAAAAAAAACAGATAACAATGATGTTATGAATGGCCTTTTCTATTTACGCGTGAACTAAATGTTGAACAAACAAGAATAGCCCCTGTATTCCAACCATAACTTAGTACGGGACACTAAGCTTATGGATTAGCCATCTACAGAAATTGACTCCAATCTTTAAAAGAGAATACCCCAAAGAGTGAGCCACATTTTTACTCAGAGTCCTTTTTTATCTGACAAAATCAGACGGTTTATTGGTGGTTATCCCTTGAACTCCTAGTTGCACCATCTGATCAAAAACCGGAGCCTCATCCACTGTCCAGCACAACATTTCAAGCTTAAGATCCTTTGCCTTTTTCATTACCTTTTCATCAATAATCTTGTAATATAGGTTGACACCACTTAAACCCTTTTGAGCAGCTTTCTTCATCTTAGCATTCAAGCCGTACTTCATCATTTTCAGATAATAACACTTGCTTTCAGGAAATGCATCTTGTATATCACAAATCGTGTTCCATCCGAAACTGATAAAAACACATTGGGATAATTGACCGCTTTCAGCCATGACCTGTTTTAAGGCAGGTATAATTTCAGAGCCACACTTAATCTCCACAACCAATTGCTTGCCCTCAGGTATCAGGTAGAGAATATCACGCAAGTAAGGCAAGGGTTCCCCGGTGTACTTTTCATTTTTCCATTGCCCTACATCCACCTTATTTAAGGTTGCAGCATCGGTTTTTTTTAGTTTATAATTTGTTTTTCCACCAGAAGTACGCTTCGTCCTTTTATCATGATTTACCATCACGTGATTGTCAGCTGACAAATAAACATCCACCTCTGCAGCATCGGCACCAAGCTCATAAGCCAGCCTAACAGATGAAATAGTATTTTCCGGAGCCTGATATGATGCTCCGCGATGAGCGATTATCTGAATCTGTGCAGATAGGCACACTGTAAAGAATAGGGCTGAGAAAATAAAACGTTGACGCATAAAGTGAAGTATTTATTTTGCAAAAATAAACTAGTGATTGTATTATTCAAGCATTGATACAGCATTGTAATTTCTATTCTACAGGCAAACAATTCCCGTCAATATTTGTTTGCCTACAAAACAGTATAACGCACCCTATGAAAATAGAAGCCCACAACATAGAGGAGCTATTCAAAGCTTCGGAAGACAAAGAAGCCCTGATGCGCGAACTTGACAAGATTATAACATCTAATGCCCCCGGGATGGAGCGTCAACTCTACGCTGCTAATTCTATCACTATGATTGGCTATGGCATCTTGCCTTATCATACCAAGTCATACAACAGCTGGCCTGTTATAGCTCTGGCGCCGCAAAAAAACTCTGTGAACCTTTACATGTCGGCACTAAAAGATGGCCGGGAACTCACCCTGCATTACAAAGAAAAACTGGGCAAGATAAGTATGGGCAAAGGCTGTATACGTATTCCTAAACTGGAAAAAGTGGACGTGGGAGAATTGAAGAATATGATACGGGATGCGGTGGAGTGGTATTTGATTAAAACAAAGTAACGCATCCCCGCCTCTCCGGAAAGTAAGGATTCGCAGAGGCGATTTTCTGAGATAGTGTAATCCAAACTCTACCCCCAAACCAGACACTACTTAACAAAATTATTAATACATATACTTTTCCAGAAACTCGGCAGGAGCTAACACTTCTAAATCAGAGGAAACATAATCTTTTACATTTCTTGTCACGATGCAGTCAACAGCACCTCCAATTGCCGACATATTTTGCACAGCATCTTCAAAATCCTTAAAATCAGAATACAGTGCATCTACAATAATCTGCTTATCTACCGCAATAACATCTACAAGCTGTATTAGCTCCATTAGAAACTCTCTGGCGATCTCCCGCCCTTTATTTTAGCTGATATATAATAGATATCAGTAACAGTCGTGGCTGTCATTATAGCTTCTATCTCAGAATTCTCAGCTTGTGTAAGTAACAGTTTAGCATTGTTAAAGAAGGGTGATCTCTCTAATACAAAGTCAAGTATTATATGGGTATCGAGTAAAACTCTCATTATTTATACTTCTGACTTAAATATTCCATTTTGGGATCTGCAACCATATCTGAATCCTTTAAAAATCCGGCCCATTTATCAACAAAAGATATCTTAGATTTATCCAAATTCTCAGACTCTTTCCTGGTGACTACAATTACCTCGACCTCTTTGTTTGACAAAAACGTTCCTACAGGCAAATTTAATTCGCCTCTATTCGACACGGTTGTATGGTATTTAAATACTTGCATAATAATGCTACAAATGTATGAAATATTTAAAAAGGCGGAAACCCCACCCGGAGTCCCCGCCTCTTAATCTTAACCTCAGCCTTAATTATAATTCGGCAAGTGAGAGTTTTCTTTTGAATAACGAAGCATCTGCTCGGTATAGCCTTCGGTATAGTCCAACTGAACATCCACTATTTTTCCACCTTCCATTACCGGCACAAACTTAGGGTTGATAAAACCTTTGTGAGAAGCTAAATCAAGAGCTTCGTAACGGGCTAATACTTCTTCGTGAAGTTTAGGATCCACTTTAACGGCATATTTTTCCACCAAAGCTTTACCTGCTTCGTAATCACCGGTTGATTTAATGCGCTGGATTTCTTTTAGCAACTGACCTAACAAAGCACGCATCTGACGGTGATCATTGACCACAAAATAGGTTTTACCGTCTTTTACTTTTTTCTCAACCACCTTATCGTCTTTGCCGTGCTCATATACCCACGAGGCAATCAGTTGACGATTGCGCATATGTGTTTGTTCTATCTTTTTACCTGGTTTCACACGGTTAAGCTGCAACATCATACCATTACGGATGTAGCCTTCGTATTCTGCTTTGTAAGCTTCATCATCAGGCAACAGACCAAGTTCAACCATTTTAGGATCACCTAAATAATAGATACTAAAAAGATCTGCACGTGTTTCTTCAATAGTAGCACCGTAAGCTTTCAGCTCATCACCCGTAACACCCGGCATCAGCTGACCACTTCCATGCCCCAGACATTCGTGCATGTCCACCATCAGGTTATGCGTCATAAAGCCGTATTTCTTGGCACGTTCTTTTTCATCTTTAGAATACACAAACTCGTCCAACATACCACTTCCTGCCGAGGCTCGGTCATAAGCATAGGTAATATTCTCAATGGTTACCGATTTAGATCCGTGATCTTTACGTATCCAATCAGCATTAGGCAAGTTGATACCGATAGGGGTAGATGGGTAACAATCTCCGGCCAACATAGCTACCGTAATGACTTTAGCTGTTACACCCTTCACTTCTTTTTTCTTAAATTTATCGTCGATAGGTGAGTGATCTTCAAACCACTGTGCATTATCACTAATGGTCTCGGTACGCCCTGTAGCCGCATCGTTTTTAAAGTTAACAACGCTTTCCCACGAAGCTTTCAGCCCCAGTGGATCGCCATATGTTTCTGTAAAACCATTCACAAAGTCGGTATGCGACTCTAAATCTTTCACCCAGGAGATATTGAAATCATCAAAGGTTTTGAGGTCACCGGTTTTATAATAATCGATCAGATAAGCAAGCGTTTGTTTTTGATGATCGGTATCGGCTACTTTCTCAGCTTTTTCAAGCCAATAAACAATTTTTTCTAAAGCCTCGCCATACATACCACCAATCTTGTAAATCTTTTCTTTTACCAGACCATCTTCTTTTACCAGCTTACTGTTCAGTCCGTAAGAAACAGGAGTTTTATCTTCAGGGTCTTTCATAGCGTCATAGAATTCTTCTACCTCAGCTTGCGTCACACCATCGCCATAATAGTTACACGCCGAAGTTTTTATCAAATCTTCGCCCTCAGCTTGATTAACACGTTTGGTTTCAAATGTTTTATCAAAAATAATGGTCGATGTACGTAGCGTGAATATTTCACGATTCTCGCCTTTATTCATAGGCAGTGCGGCATCGGGCACTTCCGAAAGCAATTTCACATAAGCCTCCTCCGTCAAGGCCGGATAAAACTTATCCGATGAATTGTCATTGTGTATACCATTATTGAACCACACCATTTTCATATACTCTTCGAGAGCTTTAAAATCAGCATCTTCGCGATCCCCTTTATAGTTATTATAAATGGCCTCCAAAGTACGGCGAATAGTCAGGTTGTGCTTATAATTTTGATCAAACAAAATATCGCGCCCCTGAATAGCAGCTTGACTCAGATAGTAGATAAATTCTTTCTGCTGTCCCGGCAAAGAATCCCATCCCAACACCGGATAACGCAAGACCTGATAGTCCCCAAATTTTTCCACTACAAATTCAAAATCATCTCCGTTTTCCTCTTTGGAACACGAAGCCAGTGTAATACCTGCTGTAACCATACTTATCACTAAAAATTTTATTTTATTCATACTTTCAAAACTACGTTTAAATCAAGGTTAATTCTCAAATAGCTATTGCCTGCTTTGCAACGAACAAGGCCAGAGCAATCATATTTCGTTATGATGAATTCATTTACATAGATTCATACCGCATTTTACTTCTTCCGCTCGCCTAAATATTTACACAAATAGTTTAAGCCGCTTTTGCTATCCCCTTCAGGCAGCGTAGCGATAGCCTCACGTGCCTGATTCAGATACTTTTCCAAAACCATTTCGGTGTATTCTAAGCCTCCGTTTGTTTCTACAAAAGAAATAATTTTCAGAAGTTCCCGGTCCGGAATTTCAGGCAAAAGTATCATTTTTTTTATTTCTTGCGCATCAGCTTCATTGGCTTGGCGCAATGCTGAGATCAAAGGAAGTGTCATCTTTTTTTCGCGGATATCGTTACCATAAACCTTGCCGCTACTGCCACTGGTATCATAGTCCAACAAATCATCCTTCACCTGAAAAGCCATTCCCAGATTATAGGCCACCGTTTTCACCGTTTCTTCCAGAGCATCCTCCGAAGTGCTGCTGTAGTAGCCCACCAACAAACTACAAACAAATAGAGTGGCTGTTTTCTTATAAATTATCTCGAAATATTCGTCCTCAGAGGTTTCCAGCGTACCACTTTGCTCTAATTGCTCAATCTCACCTATGCTCATCTCACCCGTAGTATGCGCTATGGTATTGACGATGGATAACTTACCGGTACGTATCACACAATCCAAGCTTTTAGCCAAAAGGTAATCCCCGTAAAGCACCGCCTGTTTGTCACCATAAAAGTGTTTGAAAGTAGGTTTGTCGCGACGCATATCGGCATTATCTACCACATCGTCGTGCACCAGCGTAGCATTGTGCATCAACTCTACCGAGATAGCAGCCCATAAGCTTTCCTCCTTTATCTCTCCACCTATCTTAGCCCCTACCATCGTAAGTGCAGGGCGCAACATCTTACCCTTGGCCCCTTTTAGGTAATCGCTAAATTCTAAACCTTCGACGTAAGAATCAAACAAGGTCTCAAATTGCTTGAGTTCCTTTTTTATCGAATTAAATATTTTTAAAGTCTTGATCATTTTCAATGCGTAAATGAGTAAACCGTGGATTGAATAAATGAAAATTACCCGTCTCAACAACTACTCCTTTTAATTGTATGAATGATGACAATCATTCTACATCTTTATTTATGTTTGATAATATAAAACATTGCACAGAATCTTATTTTGCCCCTTAATATTATCTTAAGTCAAGTTCCTTCTTTAGTGTAATAATTGCGAATGGTCAGTCTTCATTTTTTTAGAAATAATTTCGCAAACCCTCTCTTTTATCAACAATTACCACTTACCTCTCCCAAGCGACCATTCACAATTCAATCAGACATTTTAAAGGGAACTATTCATTAATTTGCAATACCAAACTCTCCACCTTACTGCAAAAATAAATTCTATTCTGACAACACAGATATTTTCCATCAATATTCCTCTTTGTTGGCTCTAGTATTTTCATCCTCTCCCTCTAAAAATGTCTAGTCAAGTCTCATTCTTAACTTAAGACTAATTACTCAACACCTCCATCCTTCGGGCATCCATTTTCAGGAAGATAAACAACATCAGAGTAAATCCCCAAAGCGACGAACCACCATAACTCACAAAGGGTAAAGGTACACCAATCACCGGGCCAATGCCGGTTACCATACCGATATTAATGAGAAAGTGAAAAAAGATGATACCTATAATTCCATAACCATAGTTTTTGCTAAATGACGAACGCTGACGCTCAGCCAGAAATAATAAACGCAACAACAGAAACAGAAACAAACTAATCACAAGAAATGTTCCAAGGAAACCGAACTCCTCCCCAATAGTAGAGAAAATAAAATCGGTGGTTTGCTCAGGCACAAAATCAAACTTGGTTTGTGTGCCCTGCAAAAAACCTTTGCCGCTAAAACCACCCGACCCTATAGCTATCAAGGATTGTATCACGTGATACTCCACTCCATACGGATCACTTTTCAAGCCCAAAGTTATCAAGATACGGTCTTGTTGATATTCATCAAAGATATTAAACACCTGCTCTACCGAGGAAGTAAACACCAATGCTCCGAGAGCAAAATACACCAGCATACGTGTAACTTTATCTCTGGTTGTAAGGGTTTTTAATAACCAATAAACAGCATTAGCACCCACTAAAATATTAAGAAAAAGATCCAGCTTCAAGGACCATATCTCAAAATAATTACCAGTCCACCACAGCGTTATCAGCACCACTGCCGAGCCTGCATACCAAGCCAGCTCCTGCCACATACGCCTCACCACCAAGGCTATTAACACACCTATAGCGATTCCCTCAAACACATGAAGTGGCGAAAAACTCAGCACCATAATAAAAATAGTTCCTGCCAGAGCAATCATCCAAAGGTAGATAGGACTCAAACCACGACGGTAGAGTAAAATAATAAACGATGTATAGATAAGCACCGACCCGAGATCATTTTGCAACAAAATCAATCCCATAGGAAAAGCTAAAAGACCAATCATCACCATAAAATCCCGAGAGCGGTTCATATTAAAACTGTAACGGCTCATCCAGGCAGCCAAGGCCAAAGCCGTTCCTATCTTAGCAAATTCGGCCGGCTGCAAACGCACAAAACCAAAGTCAAGCCAAGCCTTAGCACCATTCACCTCTACCCCCAACACCAGCACAGACATCAGCAAGAGCATACAAACACCATAGATAACAAAGGCAAAGGTTTCGAAAAAGCGCTGGTCAATAGTCATGGTGAAAATCGCTAGAACCGTAGCCATACCTATCCAAAGTATCTGCTTACCATACTGCTGCGAGAGGTCGAACATAGAGCTACTCTCCTCGCTGTATCCGGCGGAATAAATATTGACCCAACCAACAAGAACCAGCAAGAGGTAGATGACTACCGTCAACCAATCTAATGACCCTATGAGAGATGCTCTTCTGCTTTGCATAGTTTGTAATCTAAACCCTTTCAGGGTAAATTAATCGCTCGAATGTTTTTCGATATGTATCAAGTCAGCTTCCAGCAGCTGTTTTTCTTTCCATTTATATTTATCCGATATTTTGCCCCGGATGTATTTTTCCATCATAAAGGTAGCAATAGGCGCAGCCCAGGTGGAACCAAAACCAGAATTTTCCACCACTACCGCTATAGCTATTTGTGGGTTATCTTTAGGACCAAAGGCCATAAACATAGAGTGGTCTTCGCCATGCGGATTTTCTACCGTACCGGTTTTACCACAAAAATCGATGCTGTCATTTTTATACCAACGTGCCGTTCCGTGATGTCCTGTATACACACGCTCCATCCCTTGCACAACAGGTTCAAAAGAAGCGGCTGACACTGTACTCTGTACCTTATCGGTATAATTACGCGAAATAACCTCTCCCTCTATTCCTTTCACCACGTGAGGTTTATAATAAAAACCCCGGTTAGCTATTACCGCAGCCTGATTCGCCATTTGCAAAGGGGTTTCCAGAAGCTCGCCCTGACCTATGGCCATGGAATAAATAGTAGAAGCCCCCCATCGCTTCAGATAATAACGATCATAATAGCTGGTATCCGGCACAAAACCGCGGCCTTCGTAAGGCAAGTCAATGCCGGTTTTTACACCAATGCCCATACTCACCAAATGATTGCGCCAACGCGTAAAACCCGTCCGGGCACTGCTACGCTTACCATCCGGCTCTATTATTCTAATAAAAGCATTGTAAAAGAAAGGATTACACGAGTTTTCAATGGCCGGCAAAATAGCCAGCGGTGACTCATGTGAGTGCGAACACTTCATTGGTTTCGAAGCTGTTCCGTTACACCTGAATTTAGTTTCTGTAGTAATAACGCCTTCTTCCAAAGCAATGGCGCCGTTCAGCAATTTAAAGGTAGAACCCGGCGGATACGAACCTTTCAGCGCACGGTTGAGGAATGGTTTCAAGGTGTCGGTTTGCAGAGCTTGCAAACTACGGTTACGGCTACGTCCTACCAGGTTTTGCGGGTCATAATCCGGTGCCGAAATAAGCGCCAACACCTCGCCACTCGATGGCTCGATAGCCACAATACTGCCAATTTTATTCTTAAGCAACTGTTCTCCATACTCCTGCAGCTCTTCATCAATGGTCAGCTGCAAGCGCTTGCCCGGTGTAGGCACCACATCAAATTTACCATCTTCAAACGATCCTTGCACTCGGCCTTTATTATCTACCAAAAGACGTCGCTGTCCTTTTTTTCCTCGCAACTCTTTTTCATACTGATATTCTATACCCGAGATACCAACATAATCGCCCATACGGTAATATTCATCATTATCAAGGTGACGCTGATTGACCTCGCCCACATAGCCTAGGATATGCGCACCCACCTGCGATGAATAAGCCCGAACCACACGATCCTGTACCAAGAAACCTTTGTATTTATGCATTACCTCCTGCAACTTAGCATAGTCTTCGGACGTCATTTGCGACACTAGAACGGTCGGACGGTATTTATTTTTACGGGTAGCCTCTATACGGTCAGTAATCTTTTTAGCATCAATATCCAGAATAGAACATAGCTCAGTGGTATCAAAATCGCGCACCAAAGCCGGCACAATCATCAAATCATAGGCTGCTTTGTTATATACGATAAGCTCACCGTTTCGATCCACCATTTGTCCCCGGGCGGGGTATATTATCTCAGTGCGGACAGCATTATTTTCAGCCGAAATCTTAGCTGAGTCATCAATCACCTGAATATAAAACAGTTTCCCAAGAAACACAAGCGCTATAATAGAGAAAGCAATCCCTATCTGGATGCTCCTGCCGCGGTATGAATAGCCTTCTTTTTTCACTTATTTCTCTTTGCTGTTGCTTGTTTCGCAAAGATAGAAAAAAGGTGGGGAAAAATGACAAGCTAACAACTACTGCTATCATTAATATTTATTGGCTTTGCTGTTAAACTTGTCAGGGCGCACCGAAAAAGCATCCGGATTAAACCACTTACCAGCCACATCTATGGACGTTCGCTCAAGCAGTTCCTGTGTTTGTTAATCCACCACTTTCCCTGAAAAGAAAAGAACCTCCTGAGAAAAGAGGGAAAAGCTTATCAATAAGTATAAAACAAGAACTGCGGGGGCTTTCATATACGGTTATTACACAACAGGTATATGACTGGCGGAGGGTGGGTTTTGTTACAAGGCAAAGCAATCTTTAAAATCATTTGGCACAAAACCATCCTTTATGTATATTTGCAACTAAACATTAGTCACAATGAGTAAAGCTGAAAAATTACTAGCCCGCTTTTTACGATTACCCAAGGACTTCACCATCGATGAACTTACTAAACTCTTGGCGATATGGGGGTACGAATTAAGCAACAAAGGCAATACTTCAGGCTCAAGAGTGGCCTATATCAACAAGAAAACAAAAGATATTATCCGTCTACATAAACCGCACCCACGAAAAGAAATTGGTACGGCAACAATGAAGGATTTATACAATCATTTAAATGACATAAAGCTACTAAAATGAACACTCTAAAATACAATAATTTCATTGGCACTTTTGGATACAATGAAGATGAAGACATTCTTCACGGTAAAATAGAAGGCATAAATGATCTGGTCACTTTTGAAGGCAAAAGCATCGATGAAATTAAAGACAGCTTTACCGAAGCTGTAGATGATTATATTGAACTATGCAAAGAAGTTGGCAAAGATCCTTTGAAATCGTTTAAAGGTACATTTAATGTAAGACTAAAGCCAGTACTACACAGGAAAGCTTACCTCTATGCTAAAGAACACAATATGAACCTGAACCAATTAGTTTCAGAAGCTATAAGCCGCACTGTTGATGCTTAAAGCTCATCCTCTAATACCGATTATTTAATGACATTAGCATCAAGTTCGCAAAGCTCCTTTCCGCTGTCATTAATATTTCGGCATTATTCCCAGAAAATATAATGTTAATCTCATTCCATAAATGGTATAAAATCCTCCCAAAAACGCTCTATCAGCCGGGAAACGGGAAAATCCTCAAAAGCAGATAGTGTGGTAACTTTTGCGCCTTCAATTTCAGGCAAGCCGTCCGGCATTTCCACCTGAATAAAAGTAGCTTGTATCTTGCGGTGACTAAGGATGTGGGTGTAGATTTCGGAAAAAGTGATTTTACTGTCAGTGAGCTTCTCCTCTCCCACTCCATTTTTCGCAATGGTGTCAGTAAGTCTGGCCAACACCTCTTTTTTACTCACCTTCTTCTCACTTTCCAAGAGCGGAAATTCATACATATTTTTCCAAATCCCACTATCGGAGCGCTGACTGATCAGTGTTTTATTTTGGTGCAAAAAGACATAGTAATATAGATACAAATTCTGCACTTTTGTCTTTTTAGATTTGATAGGCAAATCAAACACCTTACCCTGTGCGAAGGCCATACATTTCCCCTGCAAAGGGCACTTTTCGCAATCGGTATTTTTCGGTGTACACTGCAAGGCCCCAAACTCCATAATAGCTTGATTATGCGTATGACTATCTTCTTTATCGAGCAACTCGTCAGCTAAAGAACGAATGGCTTTTTGTCCGGCACCGGTATCGTAAGGCAAATCCATTCCAAAGAGGCGCGAAATCACCCGTATAACATTACCATCCACACACGCTTTAGCCTCACCTGATGAAAAAGAAGCCACTGCCGAAGCCGTATAATCCCCCACACCTTTCAAGGTAATCAAGTCATCATATCTTGTCGGGAAAATACCTTCAAATTCCGTCATGACCTGTTTGGCCGCAGCATGCAAATTACGGGCACGGCTATAGTATCCCAGGCCTTGCCAAAGCTTCAAAACCTCTTCCTCCTCAGCCGCTGCTAAATCTTGTACCGTCGGGAAACGCTCTGAAAATTTCAAATAGTACGGTAATCCTTGCGCTACCTGAGTTTGCTGCAACATAATTTCCGACAACCATATCAAATAGGCGTCTGAAGTATGACGCCACGGCAAATCACGTTTGTTTTCGTGATACCAACGGTGGAGTATTTTTCTTGTTTCTTGCATTTTTATCTATTGCATCTTTTTTTAGTTGATGGTCGCCAACATAAGCTTAACCCGAACTCAGGTTTTAAGCAACAAAAATAGGACAAAACTCCGCAACCCATTTTCATTACCAAAAAAGTTTTACACAAAAATTAAAACCATTACATTTTTAGATCTTTAACAAAGCCCACGACATCAGTCCCTCCTCAATGATATTTTTTTGCTGAAAAACATCTTTTTTTTATCCTTTTTGTAAAGGTTTTCTGCCTTTAAGTCCCTATTTTTGGAGTTTTTCAACCGTTTACTTAACCAATATGACCAGTGGTTTTTATTTTGAATTTCAATATTCAAATGCAAAACTCAGATCATCAACTCAAAGCGAACAAAACTAAGCGACTTGTTTTCTTGACACTGATGCTCTGTTTGACCTTTGCAAGTCATGCTCAGTTCCAACTCAGCTTTGCCCCTAACCAAGGCAAAGGGATAATGAGCGACACCCTTTTAGTGCCCGGCGACAGCATAGTTCTCCCCCAAAACACGTTTACACGCTTTGGTTATCAATTCTTAGGTTGGAACACACAAAACGATGGCAGCGGAACTTTTTTTGCGGAACAAGACAGCTTTGCTATAGCCACAAAGGACACCACCCTGTATGCACAATGGCAAAAATATTGCGGTGGCGACGGCTCGCCACTTAATCCCTGGCAAATTTGCAATTACGAAAGCCTCATTCTCCTTTCACATTCGTCCGAAGATTGGAATAGCCATTTTATACAAACGGGCAATATCATTTTTTCGGATAACGAAAACAGTATAGACTGGGATGCCGATGGCACAGTCGGCAGCTTCAAAGACCCTAAAGGTTTTTCGCCTATCGGCAATACGGTGACCGCCTTCTCCGGAGAGTTTGACGGACAAAGCTTCCGCATCGACAGCCTCTATTGCAATAACGATATCGACTACACAGGGCTCTTTGGCATAGTGGATAGTGGCATAATCAAAAACCTCACCATCAATCAAGCTGAAATTAATGGTTTTAACTACATAGGTGGTATCATCGGGCGTGCACAGAACAATGCCCGCTTGTCTAATCTACAATTTCACGGTAACATAAAAGGACGGGCTTTTGTTGGAGGAATAAGCGGAAGCATCGAAGATTCAAAACTTAAAAATGCAGCCTTTCATGGCAACATAGCAGCCGGAGGTAGTATGGCCGGTGGACTGGTGGGACGCGTGAGTAATTCGGAGATTAAAAACTCTTTTTCCTCTGGCTATATCGAAAGTGAACAGCAAAACCTGGGTGGTTTCGCCGGTTTTATACAGAACAATTCTTTGATAAAAAACTGCTACACCTCGATGGGTGTTTCCGGGCTGAAATATGTGGGTGGTTTTGCTGGTATCCTGAGTGGTTCCACGGTCACAAATTCTTATTCCACCGGTGTGGTTATCGCCGGGGGTTCTTCCGGTGGCTTTATGAGCATTAACGGCTCCTCTACTCTTAACGCTTGCTATTACGACACACAAACAAGTTGGCACAATGACGCATCACCCGGTCTTAAAGCCCTTAGAAAAAATAAGTTTCGAGACTACGTCAATAATTTTACGACTTGGGACTTTGGCAACAACGACGATGCTCCCTGGGCACAAGATGCCGGTGGGCGCCCTTATCTTTACTGGCAAAATAGCGCCCTTAGCAATGGACTAGCAGTCAACGACAGTAATGGTTACGTACTGTCCGAAACCAGAATAAAAAACTTAAAAACAAGCATCAGCATAAAGGGAATTCGCTACAAAGACTTGTACTCCAACACTTGGATTTACCTAAAAGACAGCGTATCAGCAGAAGCTATTAGCTTGGCAAAAAACGGAATTCCACAGAGCTCATATCTCGTACAGACCATAGCGCAAGACAGTCTCTACACCTACTACGGCGATATGACTAAGATGGAACTTTACACCCTAAGCTTCGACGCTAATGGTGGTTATGGCACTATGTCTGATACCCTTTTGGCCTCGAAAAACAGCATTACTGTTCCTCAAAACACGTTTACGCTCTCAGGCTATGATTTTCTGGAATGGAATACGGCGGTGGACAATAGCGGAATGGTCGTGGCAGATCGTGACAGTTTTGCGATTGACAGGCAAGACAGCACGCTTTTTGCACAATGGAAAGCCCGCGATTTTAGCATCACCTACATACTTGATGGTGGCCTTAATTCCAGCAACAACCCACCAAGCTACACCGTCGACAGCCTCATACTATTTGAGGATCCGGTAAAAACCGGTTACTACTTTAAAGGCTGGTTTGCCGAGGACTCTTTTGCAACACCTATAGACAGTATTTCGTTACAAAGTAAACAAGACACCACCATTTATGCACAATGGGAGATCAACACTTACGACATCGTTTATCATGCTAATAATGGTAGTGGCACCACAATAACAGAAACAGACACTTTTAATACCACTATCAGCCTAACAGGCAATAGTTTTAGTAAAATCAATCATACCTTCAAGTACTGGACGACTACTGCCGATGAAAGTGGTGACATCTATTGGGACGGCGCTGCTTACACCTATGGCGATAGCACCCTCCACCTCTATGCGCAATGGCAAAAATATTGTGGTGGTTACGGCACACAGGCTTCGCCTTGGGAAATCTGCTCTGCCGAAGCCTTGATTCTTCTTTCTAATTCGCCGGAAGACTGGGACAAACATTTTGTGCAAACACAGAACATTCTGTTTGGCGACAGCTTGGGGCTTTACGATTGGAATGGTGACGGACTAGTAAATGACGCGTCTGGTTTTTCTCCTATCGGGAATGGTACAACACCTTTTAGTGGTAATTATTTTGGTCAAAATCATACCATTTGCAATTTGTACATTGACCGGCCAAACAGAGATAGCGTAGGTTTATTTGCTTATGCTAACGGCGATACCATTAGTGGTTTGGGGCTTACTAACGTTAACATAACAGCAAAAAACTATGCCGGGGCACTTAT
>DHQI01000119.1 GCA_002408065.1 Bacteroidales bacterium UBA5342 | reverse complement strand
TATAAAAAAGCTAATGGAGTAGCAAAAAGTCTCGCTGTCTACTTTGTGCCTGGGAATAGAGTTGAAATTACTTTAGAGAAAAAACTTAACTAATTTAATTTGCTTTTATTATGAGAAAGAAAATTATTGTGCCTCTAATGGCTATTGCCTTAATATGTGTATCGGTAATCAACTATAGCACGATACAATCAGGAAAAGAGTGTGGTGTTACATTGCGTTCTTTAGTGAAGATTTCTTCTGCTGAGAGTGAAGGAGCGTATTATTGTACAGGCTGTTATAAGTATGTAAATGATGTTTGCCTGGAATGCGTAAAATGTTACGCTTGTTGTGAGTGTACTCCCGAGCCATGTCCTAATTGCTATAGCACTACTGGCTGTGATTGCGCTAATACTGATTGTGATTATTGCGGAAGTGACTTGGTTAATTGCAGATGTGATTCATATGACACGTGTCTTGAGTGTGGGGAGAATGCTGATAGATGTGGTTGTTTTTGTCCGGGTTGTGGCGCAAAATCAGATGATTGTTCGTGTAGTTGGGAGTGTAGTATCTGTAATGAATCTGCTGAAGATTGTACCTGTAATGACGGATCAGCATGTTGGCTGTGTGGCGGAAATCCGAATGCTTCCTGTCCCGAATGTTTCTAGTATACAAAAATGTTAAAATGACATTTTTGTGTTTTAAGCATGTTTGCTGTGATAGTTCACAGTAAACGTGCTAATTAGAAAATGAACCTATGAAAAATCTAATCACAACATTACTGACATTAGCTGTGTTTTGTGCTCTAAATGCCCAGTCCACCTTCCATAATCCCGACAAGGTCTATCTTCACCTAGACCGCAACCTCTATGCCCAAGGCGATACCATATGGATAAAAGGCTATGCGATGGAGCGGGGAAGTAATAAGCCGAGTGATAAAAGTCATTCGATACACGTTCAGATGCTAGACGAAGTAGGCCAACAAGTCGGTGCTTATAAGCTACTAAACGTAGACGGAGTAGCTCAAGGACAAATCCCCATAAGTTCAGTCATAGCGCCGGGGTTTTATCAGCTGATTGCCCATACAGGTTATATGAAAAACTTTGATCAGCGCTTTTTCTTTAAAACGAGTATTGAAGTGCGCAGAACAGTACGCAAAAAGACGATGCGTTTGCAGTTTGACCAGGCACAATATAAAGATGGCGACACAGCAAAAGTGACCTTTACCATGCTTGACCAACAGGAAATGCCTGTGGGGGATGCTCGCTTTATTTGTGACTATCGCCGTGGCGAAGAGCTGATAAAGCGACACCGATACCGTTGCTATGATGATGGTACTTTGGAAATGCCCATTGTTTTAGAAACAGGAGAGGAAAAGGCTTTGCCTAAACTCCGTTTGTCTTATTTTGAAGAAGTAGGAGATGAACATCCTATCATTCAGGAGGTGGCAATCCCTATGCGGAGCGAAAACGTAAGATTAGAATTTTTTCCTGAAGGGGGCGATCTTATCCAAGGTCTTTTCTCTAAAGTGGCTTTTAAAGCTACAGATAGTCGAGGATTACCGGTGGACGTAGGGCTTGATTTATACGAAGAGGATAAAAAGATAGCACAAATAAAATCCGTGCATCAAGGAATGGGCATTATGCCGTTTACTCCTAAAGAAAAAACCTACAGTGTTCGCATTAGTTCTCACGAAAGCATTGATTCTGTTTACCAATTGCCCAAAGTCAAGTCAAAAGGATATACTTTGTCGCTAAATGCACAAAACGAGGAGGCTGTAATCTTGGGGATTAGTCACAACTACGAGGATGAACGCCTTTGTAAACTATGGATCAGTTATTGTGATAGTTTGTTAGAAGTAAAAGAGCTGAATGTGAGAGCTAAGAGCCAATTTGAATGGTCAAAGAAGAATTTGCCAGAAGGTATTGTCACTTTTACACTATCAGAAAATGATGTACCCCAAGCTGAACGTTTGGTCTATATTGATAAACCTGACTCTAAGCTGACACTTGATGTGTCTGGCACCTTATATGAACCTCGCCAAATGGTAGAATTAACCTTGAATACCAATAATCAGACTAAGGCCATGCTCTCTTATGCAGTCGTCGATTCGCTGTTAAGCAATAGCCCCAAACTTTTCCCTGCCAACATTAAAGCCTATGCGCAATTTGAGTCAGAACTAAAGGGGCAAATCATTAACCCCAATCAATACCTAGGTAGCGATAGATCTACCGCTAATAAACGGGATTTACTGCTTGTGACCCACGGCTGGCGTCGTTTTGAATGGATAGCTAACGAAAAGAGTTTGCGCACAATGAAAGTTTATGACTTCAATCGGGTAAAAGGTCAGGTTACACGATTAAGAAAGCCTTATGCTAATGCTAAGATTAGTGCCTATATGCTAGGTGAAACTATTTTATATTCAGAATTTGAAAGTGATGACCAAGGGCGTTTTTATATTGACCCAGTGTACAAAGAACGGATTGATCAGAATCTCTTAATAATGTCCCGCAATAGAAAAGGACGGCGGGGTATTACCTTAAGACTTAATGATACAGACACCTTGTTGTTTAGCTCTGTGGTGACAAATAATTCAAACAACTTATTAGCTATTCATCAATATAATACTAAATCAGAAGAAGTAAGACAGCCTGTATTATTTAACGAAAGTTTTCTGTTGGATGATCCAATTTGGCTCAAAGAGTTTGAAGTAAGCGCCCAAAAGAAAGAGTTGGATATGGCTGATTATTTTAAATCAGCAGAAGATGTGGCTTATGGAAAAGACCTAGAGGATGCATCGTCTTTTTATTGGATGGTGCAGCAATTCTCTAATATAGTTAATGAGGCTGATAATGGTTATAGGTTACGAGTTAAAACAAATGATGTAGACAGGCCACATGTCCAAGTTTTTATTGATGAAGGTCTCGTTGACTTAGTATATGGATTTGAACTTGATGTATTGTATGGTGGCATCAATTGTAAATCTGCTATGATATATGTCAATGGTAAGCCATGGGGGTATGATGTCGCTCCATTAGACTACTTAAAAGCCAGTGATATTTCCTCCATAGCTATTTTGGATGGGATAAAAGGTGAAGAATTATTTGGTATAGAAGCTTATTATGGGGCAATTATGGTAGAAACTTATGATAAGAACATTGTCAACCAACACAAATTGCATAATAGTCATGCCGTTTTTGGCAATTTCGTCCGTGCCCGACAATTTACCAAACCCATTTACGAAACCCAAGAACAAATAAAAACCATAGGCGATGATAATCGCATCACCCTCCATTGGGAAGCACTCTTAGAAACAGATGAAAACGGCAAAGCAGAGGTGTCATTCTACACAGGTGATATTCCGGGCAAGAAACAGATTGTTGTGCAGGGTTTTGATGAAGAGGGAAATCTTTATTATCAAACAGGAAGCTTTATGGTGAAGGATGTGTTGGAGAGGTAAGTCTTTTATAGAGTAATCAAAACTAAGCATTGAGAATAGAACTTATAATTGACATGAACAAGCCAGCATATTTATCAGTAAAAACGGTCTTGAGACTTATTATCTATCTTACCATGAGCTTGCTAATCGTAGGTTTGCCATTTCTGGTTAAGGATAAGAAAATTATCCAGCCTTTACACTATTCATCTCGCTTTTGGGGATTGATGCTAGCACCTGTTGTTTTAGCGTTAAGTACGCTATGGTGTATTCTATATAAGAAGGATTTTCGTTTAACTATAATTGATTCTTTAGTATGCGTTTTTGCTGTTTATGTGTTTTTGTTAGTCAAAGTTGAATCCTTTGAGACAAAAACAGATGCAATTATTTTAGTTGTAGTCTATCTCAGTCTCAGGTTTCTATCAAAGGAGTGGTATTTGGGGATCTTTCTTTTGATCTTATTATCTGCCTTTTCGCAAGCTACCTATGGCCAATTGCAACTCTGGAAAGTTTTTCCTGCTTATCATTATCTGTACGGAATAACAGGGAGTTTTTTTAATTCTGCCCCCTTTGCAGGATTTATTGTATTAGCTGTCCCTATCGGATTTATCTTCTATATAAGAGCTCAGAAGATCAATATTGAAACAATACTATTGAATAAAAAACATTTGCGTTTGATGTCTCTATTTGCACTTGTCATCATCTTAGCTGTTTTACCTGCGACTCATTCCAGAGCGGCTTGGTTAAGTGTACTACTGGTTGGAGCACTGTTGTTTTTCAAAGAAACGGTTTGTGGAAGGAAAATACGAGTGTTGTTTTTTAAGCAACGGGTTCTACTCATAAGTGCATTTATAGTAGCTCTTTTGCTGCTTGCTAGTATTTATTTTCTAAAAAAAGATTCTGCAGACGGACGTTTATTGATCTGGCAAGCTTCCATCGGAATGCTTGTGGATAAGCCTTTATTTGGTTGGGGTGATAATGGTTTTGAGACGAGCTATATGCTGTATCAGGCTAACTTTTTTAAGAACAATCCTGACCATCGGGCTATGGTTTTAGCAGATAATGTCCAGTATGCCTATAATGAAATACTAAAATTAGTCGCAGAGCTTGGCTTAGTGGGTTTATTATTTGGTGTTTTAATAATCTACTATGTTGTGAGAATAAAGTCTAATAGTATCTGGGGCAAGTGTTCTAAATACGTATTATTGGCAGCTTTCGTGTTTTCTTTGTTTTCATATCCATCTGCAATCCTAGTAATTAAAATCATTGTAGTAATACAGTTAGCTGTTTTGTCATCTTACTCACCTAGAATTTTTGAGTTAAAGTATAAAAGTAGCAGAATGGTTTATGCCTCTACATTGTTGCTGCTATTACTTCTTATGCCTTGGCTAAGTAGTTATGCTCGTAAGTATTATGATGCATTTACCTCTTGGAAACTAGCATCACAAACTTACCATAGGGAAGATTACAATGAAAGCATTAAACACTTTTCAGTTGCTTATCCCACCTTATGTGCTGAGGGTGAATTTTTAGTGCAGTATGGTAAGGCACTTTCCATAGATCAGAAAGACAGTGCTGCCGTTTTAGTTTTGGAAGATGCAAAAGCTTATGCCAATAATATTATCCTATACACAGCATTGGGGGATAGCTATTCCAGAATAGATCAATATAAAAAAGCGGAAGAGGCATATTGGACAGCTTACTATATGGTGCCCAATCGTTTTTACCCTTTATACCTATTAGTCCAGATGTATGAAGCTAATCATGCGACGAAGAAAGCGCTTAGTACTTCGAGAATGATATTTGATAAAGAGGTAAAGATAGAGTCGCCTGCTATAAAAGAGATAAAAGCTTACGCATCAGAAACCATAAAAAGATATAAATAAATGACATATATCTTATCCATAAGTATATTGATAATCATGGGATTGTTTTGGCTTTCTTTAAAAAACAAGACTCTAAGAAAGATACTCGGTCTTATTAGGGTCGTTGTTCTTTTAAGCTTTGTTTTGATGGTTTTGCGTTTGTTTTGGTTTGATATTTACAAGATTCCGAGCATATCAATGGAGCGAACATTATTTGTAGGCGATAAAATTATTATACGAAAAAACACGACTCCAGAACATAATGATATTATAGTCTTTCAAAGTATGAATATCGACACGCTTACTTTAGTAAAGCGATGCGTGGGTTTACCTGGCGACACCCTTAGTATGTATCAGAATAAAGTTTTTTGTAATGCTCAAGCTATTAAAGAATCTGGCACTTTGCAGTGGACGTATAGTATAGCTAATGCTACGCATCAAGAAGTTGAGGATATACTTGGACGCACTGTTAGCGGAGGCAACACAGGAACATTATTAAGTGCTTCAGAAGAAGATAAACTAAGAAAGGAGCTCCCCCATATTGAGCTCAAAAAGAACAGTATGGTATTTGGGATACGAAGTAAAGTATTTCCCAACAACAAAAAATTGTCAAATAACAGAGACAACTTCTCAAGTTTCATAGTTCCTGCCAAAGGCTTAAGTGTTGAACTTGACTCTATCAACATCCTTTGGTACAGAAAATACATTAAACGAGAAAACATGACAGCCAGAACAAGTAAAAATGGACAGATCTATATGAATGGCGATACGACCTGTCACTATACGTTTAAGGAAGACTACTATTATGTTATGGGAGATAACCGCCATAGAAGTATTGATTCCCGGTTCTTTGGCTTTATAGCGGCATCAAATATTAAAGGAAAAGTAATACAGATATGGTCACAAAAAAGATAAAAATTAGCACTTGTCTATTTATCACAATGCTGTTGATAGCGTGTAATAATGTACCACGAGAGGTTAGCAAATCAACGTTATATAGTGAAGTCACCAGACACTACCAAGTAGAAGATGTATCACTGATGAAGTTGGAGGCAGCTATCTTTATGTTCGACCATATGGCCTACCATTATACGCTGACCAATGAACGAGCGAAAAATACCTTGGATAGTTGTATTGAATCATTTCTTATATCAGAACAGGCTCAAAAAAGAAATATACACAAGGCTGCTCCTAAATACATAAATTCTTGTTACATGAATAAAGAAGGAGAAACGGAACTATTAATGGATATTAATCAGCTAAGTAGCTCTTTTATTATTAAACATATTGATGCCTCGTTTTCTGCATGGAAAAAAATAGCCCAAGTTGGTGAGATAGATTTCAATAAATATTGCCACTTTGTTTTGCCTTATAGGGTGAACCATGAAGCTGTAGAGCAAGACTTTTGTTTTGGAAATGAATACAATTATTTTATTGATTCCTTACTGGAAGGATATGATTTTGAGTCTACTGTGCAGAAAATAATTGGAGTTGAAGACATCTACCTTAAAAGAGATGGTTACAATTTTCCATTTAACTTTACTATAAAGCAAATTCACAATCTACGAAGTGTAAAAAGTTGTGATGATGCTGCCCTGTATTTTGTGATGCTTTTCAGATCATTGGGTATACCAGCAACGGTTGACCGCTGTAAACGCAGCTATCGGAATACAGGACATAGTCTTTTAGCATTATACTGGAAGAGTAAATGGTATAGTTTTGAAGTCCCGGATGGGAACAAAACGATTATTGACACAGAACATGCTGTTCAGAATTTCCCTAAAGTTTATCGCTCAGCTTACTCTATTAATTTTGATGGACAAGATATTACAAAACAATTCACACCCACTATTGATATTCCTCTAAAAGAATCACGCAAACATAAACCTGCGATTGCCATATTTGATGTCAATATGAGATTTGAGCATCTAAGTTCTAATGTTAGACGTGAAGGAGAATATCAGGTATTCGAAAATATGGGGGTTGATTGTATATATGCATTGGGAGCTTCTACTGATAAGGATTTCCTTGTTGATTCTATTGTTCTAGTGGATAGTTTAGGGCTAATTCATCGGCTTCAAGCTAATTATGAACAAAGACAGACACTTGTTCTTAAGAGAAAGTACTTTATGGATAAAAGGCACAATGTGAGAAAAAAACATTGGGTCAATGATATGAATAAGATTAGCTTAATAGGATGCAATAGTATTGATTTTGGAAAAGGTGACACCTTGTTTCGTATTTCTGGTCACTCTGTACCATATTCTTATAGGTATAAACTGAACTGTGAAAAACCTTACAAATACATTTATTTAAATAAGGGAGATGAAAAAAAGATTTATTTATCTGAGTTTTATCTATATGATGAGAATGGTGAAGTGATAAAAATTGACACTCTAAAAAATCTGCACTTGCCCGATTTCTATGAAAAGGTTGAGTTAGGAAAAACACCAACTGAACCACTTCTACTCACAAATGCAGCATTAAGTTCTTATCAAAAAATGTTTGATGGAAACGGTCTTACTTATAGTGCCTTTGGCCTTAAAGGGAAATTGCTTGCTTTTTTTCCAGAAGGGATTAAACCACAGTCATTCTCGATACAGCCTAGAAATGATGAAAATCATATTGTTGTTGGGGATTTATATGAATTAATGATGTGGGAAGATGGTTGGAAATCATTAGGGAGAAAAAAGGCCTTCTCTAATGAAGTCATATTTAAGAATGTGCCATCCGGAGCTTTGTATTGGTTGCGTAACCTTACAAGGGGCAAGGAAGAATATCCATTTGTCATAGATAAAAATGGTGATCAATATTGGACAGGACAAGCTAATAACTAACTAAATGAGATCTCTTTTTTCTTTTATACTTGTTCTTTTATCCCTGTCTGCATTTTCGGGCAATACCTATACTGTAAGTGGTAAAGTGTTGGATGACCATGGTCACGAATTATCTGGTGCTACAGTCACTATATCTGATGCAAATGTAGGAGCTGTAAGTGATGAAAAAGGCCATTACAGAATAAAACAAATTCCAGAGGGACAACATAGAATAACAGTCTCCTTTATTGGTTATGAAACAAAGACAGAAGACTTGTTTGTTGATGCGAACCATAAGGTTGATTTTATTTTAGAGCACACATTGCTCAACCTGCACGAAGTGGAGATTAGTTGTGTTCATGTGATACAGGGTTGCAAAGAAAATTCTTTGAATGTAGAATCTGTAGGTGATGATTTTCTGAAACAAAATTTAGGTGGGAGTCTCATGAAATCATTGGAACGGCTACCAGGTGTGAGTACAATAGACATTGGTTCGGGACAGTCGAAACCTGTGATACGTGGTTTGAGCTTTAATCGTGTGGTAGTTATTGATAATAATGTGAAACATGAGTCACAACAATGGGGAGCAGATCATGGTCTGGAAGTAGATCAGTATGCTGTAGATAAAGTAGAGGTAGTAAAAGGTCCTGCTTCCCTTAAGTATGGTTCTGATGCTATAGGTGGTGTGATAGATATGCAAGCCCGAAATATTCCAGAAAAACGCACATTCGGAGGAAGTATAGATTTAACAAGTAAAAGCAATAACAATTTTGGTGGTGCGTCTATGTCACTTTACGGAAGGATAAATTGGCTCTACGCAGATTTGCGCCTGACATTAGCTGATTATGGAGACTACAAAGTTCCCACTGATAGTGTCCATATCTATTCCTATAAAGCACCTTTATACAACAATCAGATGCGCAACACTGCCGGAGAGGAACTAAATGGGCATTTAGCGTTTGGGCTTATTCTTCCTGAGTTTCAAAATATAGTTCGTCTGAGTTCTGTTAGCAGCAAGAATGGCCTTTTTGCCAATGCTCATGGCCGAGAGCCACGTTACATAATTTACGAGGAGCAAGATGCTTCTGATCGTGATATTCTTTACCCTTTTCAGGATGTTAAGCATCTAAAAGTGATTAATAGCCTAAAGTGGAAGTTGGATGATTTGGTACTGTGTGCAGACATCGCGTATCAGCACAATCATAGACAAGAATGGAGTGAATATACAAATCATGGAGATATGCCCCCTGTGTTTCCGGACACCTTGAGTTTTCCAGAGGAATTAGAACGCGAATTCGACAAACAAACCTATAGTGCTAAGTTAAATCTTGATTATTATGTGAATGAAGTGACAAAAATTAGTGCTGGTATTAATAGTGAATGGCAAAACAATCAAATAGGTGGTCACGGTTTTATAATACCAGAGTATAAACAACAAAATACAGGTATTTACGCTTTAGCAAAATATAAGTTTTCAGATCGCAGTATCCTTCAGGGAGGTATACGCTATGACTATGGTGAAATACAAACCAGTAAATACTCTGACTGGTATCCCACTAAGGTAATAGAAGAATTAGATACTTCCTGGCAATACCTACAACGTGCTTATGACCTTAGGCGTCATTTTTCTAATACTACTTGGTCTTTGGGCTATGCTTATAACACCGGACATTGGGAGTATAAGGCTAATATAGGCAAAAGCTTTAGAATGCCCTTAGCTAAAGAACTAGCTGCAAATGGTATTAATTATCATCAATTCAGCTATGAAAAGGGCAATATGAATTTGAATCCTGAAGTGTCCTATCAACTTGATGTCGGTATTGAGTTTCATTACAATAATATGGCATTAGGTATGACACCTTTCTTTAATTATTTCAGCAACTATATATACCTAAACCCAACACCAGATATTGACAGGAATTATGGTGTTGGGAATCAAGAATACGTCTATACAGAAGCTGAAGTTTTGCGCTTTGGTGGCGAAGTACATGCACATTATCAGCTTTTGAAACATCTTCAATTCGGTGTTATTGGTGAATATGTTTATTCAGAGCAAATGAGTGGTTCGAAGAAGGGTTTTACACTTCCGTTTTCACCCCCGGCTTCAGCTATTCTAAACCTGAAATTTCAAAAAGCAAAATGGAATGGACTAGAGAATCTTTATTTCTCTATTGATTGGCGTCTTACAGCATCACAGACGAATATTGTTCCTCCAGAGGAAATAACCGATGGATACAATGTCTTAAATTTGGGATATGGTGGAATTGTAAAGTTTTTTAACCAAGATGTAAAAATTATGATGCAAGTGAAAAATGTTTTGAACAATAAGTACTTTAATCATACCAGCTTTTATCGTTTGATTAACGTGCCGGAGTCAGGAAGGAATTTCATTCTAAACATAACTATACCAATAGAAAGAAGATCAGAGTAACAGTTAAACAACATCTTATATTCATTTACAAAACTTTATTACTAACTATGAAAAACAAATTATTAGTAGCCATTATGGCTTTATCAAGTCTGCAGATTTTCACTTCTTGTGAAGAGGAAAAAACAGCAATGCCAGAAGTAACTCTTTCAGAATTAGGTTTAGAAAACAGTAAAATTGGATACATTGGTGCTGATTTGCACATAGAAGCAGATGTCTTAGCCAATGGTCTTATCGAGAGCATTAAAGTAGAAATTCATTCCGAGTCAGATGTTGATGGCTGGGAGTTAGATGAGCTGTTTACTGATGCAAAGGGTCTGAAAAACACCACCCTTCATGAACACGTAGAAATTTCCTTGGATGCAGATACGGGTCATTATCATTTCCATCTAGTAGTAACAGATCAGGAGGGTCAACAAGCGGTAGTCGAAGAAGAGCTTGAAATCCAAGAACCTCAAGATAAACAAGCTCCAGTTATTGTTATTACAAGTGCTCCAGCTAATGCTCAGATATTTAATAATGGAGACAAGATTTCAATAAGTGGTACGGTATCTGATGATATTAAATTAGGAGGAATGTATATTGGGCTTGTTCAGGTTAATCAGGGGCTTACTGATACAGAAGTAAATGCAAAGAACACTATTACCTTATTACATACGCATGATTTTGATAGTTATACATGTCATAATTTCTCAACAGATATTACTGTTGGAGCAACAATGGACAAGAATATTGAACCCAAAGATATTAATGGTGACTTAGATTGGCAGTCAGGAGAATACTACCTGCTTGTAAAATCAAAAGATGCTTTTGCCGGTAATTGGGGGTTTTCAGAAAAATACCCAATCTCCATTAATTTAAACTAAGTATTCTTTTAATGTGTAGAATCAAGAAATTTTTAGACTTGATTCTACACTTAAACACCACTATTAAGATTAAATATAATAATGAGAAAACTAATCTACCTATTTCTAGCACTTACATTGTTTGCTTGTAACAGTGAGGATATTGATGATGTAAAACCAGAGATAGACTTAACAATAGCAAATGCATTCCCTACGAGCTGTGATACTCTCTATTTTGGTGAAGTATTTACAGTTAGAATGAAATTTTCAGATAATAAGGCACTAAGTGCATATAGCTTAACCATTCATGATAACTTTAATCAGCACTCTCATGATTTTGAGATGGTAACTTGTGTTCTTGATCCGAAAAAAGATGGAGTGAATCCATTAAATGATGTATGGACTTATGAAATACCAAAAGGGCTGTCTGAATATATTACAGACTTAGATTTTCAAATCCCGGAAGCTGATAACTCGGGAGAGTATGACAGTGGAGACTATCATTTATTGATTCAGTTGGTAGATGAGCAAGGGTGGTCGACACAGAAAGGTTTAAGTGTAAAAATCCTGCACAGATAGAAAAGGAATTGTAATATTGGCATGTAACTATCTTTTTTCTACCTTTATCTGTTATCCGTAGTGTGAATT
>DHQI01000087.1 GCA_002408065.1 Bacteroidales bacterium UBA5342 | reverse complement strand
ACTCACTCTATCATTCACTCATCCATGGAAAAACGCTATAACGACTACCCCTCTTACATCAAACGCAGCTTTAACGAGCGCGTACAAAAACTGTCGGTCAATGCCGGCTTTACCTGCCCCAACCGTGACGGCAAGGTAGGCACTGGCGGCTGCACCTTTTGTAACAATCAGACATTCAATCCGGAATATTGTCATACTACCGAAAGCATAAGCGATCAATTACAAAAAGGGATCAACTTCTTTGCCCCTAAATACAAAACACAAAAATATCTCGCCTATTTTCAAGCTTATACCAACACCTACGATGGCTTAGAAGCACTAAAAACCAAATACGAAGAAGCCCTCACCCATCCAAAAATCATTGGTTTAGTGGTGGGCACACGACCGGATTGTATTTCGGATGAACTCTTGGCTTACTTCAAAAACTTACAGGACAAAGGTTATTATGTGGCTCTGGAATATGGTTTGGAATCGACCCATGATGAAACCTTAAAACTCATCAATCGGGGTCATGATTTCAAAACATCACAAGAAGCTATTATTCAAACAGCCAAGTACGGCTTACCGGTAGGCGGACATCTTATTTTGGGTCTGCCAAAAGAAAACCGGGCAACCATACTGTCTCACGCCAAAGCGGTCTCAACACTTCCACTTACGATGATAAAGCTTCATCAGCTACAATTGGTAAAAGGGACTGTGATGGAACAGCAATACCATAAGAACCCTGAATGGTTTCACCTCTATACGGCCGACGAATACATTGATTTAGTGGTGGATTTTTTAGAACGGCTCAATCCGGAGATTATTGTGGAACGTTTTATCAGCCAATCGCCACGACAACTGCTAACGGCACCTATCTGGGGATTGAAAAATTTTGAGTTTGTGGCTAAGGTAGAAAAACGTTTGAGGGAACGCGATACGGTGCAGGGAAGTTTGTTTAAGCCGTTTTAATCGCTGATATTTTTTCAGCCGCATATCACATCCCTCTAGTTATCAGATAACTTAAGAAAGGACAAAAATGCTTAGCGGGGTCCCCCCCCCCGTTTTATACATAGAGGCGGCCACTCCGAAAAACAGAGCAGCCGCCATTTCAACCAACAATCTCCCTTATCAAGGGACAATTACTTTATGTACATTATTATTGAGTCTTACGATATAGATGCCGGAGTTAAGGCTAATTTCTTGTTCTGAATTGATATTATAGGTTTTAACCTTTTGACCTGAGATATGATAAATAGTTACCTCTGTAGCTACCTTGGTTGAAACGATAAGCAAAGAAGCTTCAGTGCGTACTGTAGGCAAATTCTCTGTTTCATTAAGCTGTGTCGTAACCGCTGTAGTCACATTAATGCTGTTAGAATATGGCGTCATACAGCCTGCACTTGTTTTGTATTTCACATGGTATTGATAACTTGTGTTTTCATTTAAATCACTAACTACAAGGAAAGTGTCGCTTGTGCTATAAGCTTCTAAGACATAACTGGTGTCGCCATCAAGCACTTGGAATACATTGATGAGATATTCATCTTGTGGACGTACCATAGCATCAATGTTTGCTGATTTTGAAACCATTTCAGCTGAGCTATATGCTGTCCAGTGTGCTTTGAAGGTCGTATTCCTGATCTCATCCGCTGCTAAAGCTGTTACGGCATCCAACTCGCCACATTGCGTGTCAAATAAAACATAGTCAGTAGTGGCTGTGTCGCCGTTTCCTACAACATAAAACTTAATGTATAATGCTTCAGGATCTGAGGTAATGTCTTTATAACAGTAAAGGTTATCTGTTGTATTTTCCAATTCAAAACCATACATTGGGCTGATAGCATCCGATGAAAATTCTATGTATACTGAGTTTATAGTTCCTGCCGGCACAGTAGCCCTTACACCTAATGTGATTGAATCTCCCACATAATATACCGTATCCTGAGAAGGATATGCTTTTAAGATTACCGGCGCCAGAGAGATGCAATTAATCTCAAAGGTATCACTAGAAGTAATCTCCCCATTTACACCATAAGCTACTATCTTAGTGAAATAGGTACCCGCCAAATCTATAGAGAAGTCTGTTGAGAAAGTATCAAGCTCAGCATCTAAACTCATAGTATCTGTAAGAGCGTCAGCAGAAGTACCAAATACAAATATCGCAGAATCTATACCTCCTGCATCTTCTGTAGTGATAGTGGCACTAGCTGTGTAAACGCTATCTTTTATGATAACTGCTTCTTCTGTAGGGTAGATGTAAGTAATACTTGGTTTGTGTACAAGCACCACTAATTCCTGGCTCACCTGAGGTGCAGCGGCATAAGTACCATTACCGGCTTGGTCGGCATAGATGGTACACGTACCAGCTGATACAAATTTCACCTTGTTATCTACAATGGTCGCAATGCAGGAATCTGAACTACTATAACTTACGGCAAGTGTTGATGTGGCAGTGGCGCCGGGCGCTATATCTGCATCGCCTACATAAACTGTGTCCACTAAGGTAAAAGTAAGCGTTTGTGCTTGAGACTTAATGGTGACATCCTGTGTCAAGGTTTCAGAAGCCCAATACCAATTATTTTCTTCTGCAATTGCACTAATCGTAACTGTGCCTGTAGATACTGGATGTACTTTACCATTTACTATTGTTGCAATAGCTTCATTTGATGAGGTGAAAGTAACTGCTGAATCAGAATTTGTACTTGTGACAAGCGCTTGATCTGCATCGGTCATGGCCATTTCTAAAAGAGGATCAAAGGTTAGGGTTTGTGCATATTTTGATTGTACGGTGAAGATTGCTGTACTATCTAGTACCGTGTCATTCAACATTTCTACCATATAGTGCCACTGACTAACAGTGTCATAGGTTTCGATCAAGAAGGTATCTGTGGTATTATATTCCACCCAAGAGCCTTCGTTTTGCTTTTTGTACCATTTTAGGAATGTTTCATCTTCAACAGGTGTATAGATGATTGTGTCTGCTTGGCCAATAACATTGTTTTTATCTCCAGCTATAGAACCTCCTGCAACCCATAGTAAGGCATTGGCCATAAGGAGAGCACCATCTGTTGTGGGTGAGTACTGGTTGCTAAATACATCACTTGAAATTGGTAAAAAATTTAATGCAACGCGACGTGCGTTTGATTGACCAACATTTTCACGTGCACAAACTAGCGGATTTCCATTGTTACCAGTAACTACAGTATATGCATTACTTAGAAGAGTTATATCAGAATTTTTCACTTGATATGTAGCTTGAGCCGCAAAGGTTTCAACATTCTCAAGTATCGGGTGTGTTGGTATATCTTTAGTTATTGCAGTAATAGCTCCATATGAGCTTGAATATCTTGCCTCTTGGAATACTCTGTAATCATCTACTTCTATACTCCAAAGTGGAGAATAGTTACCTGTATGACATATAGCATCGACAAATCCTCCGCCGTTATTGATATAATTTGTGATATTATCAGCTAATATGGTTTGCTGATATGCTGAATTTACATTGTAAAAGAAAACAGCATCATAATTCATAAGTTTCTCATAGCTTGCAATAGAGTCACAGGCAGAGTGAAAATCAACAACTTCAAATAATCCAGTGTTCTGAATTTTAGTGTGTACATCATTATACCATGAACTATTTCTGTCAGAAGACAAAACCAGCACTTTAGTAGCCCAGCTACTAGAAAAACATATGCTCAGCAAGAGCACGGTCAAAAGGTAATTTAATTTTTTCATAACATTGGGGGTTTTAATAGTAAATAAAAAGAACGAATGATTCATTAAAAGATGGGCGCTTCAATAGTCGTGTCCAAGCTCTTAAATAAAAACATCACAAATGTCTAACATCCTCCTAATAAGTCAATAAGAGATTTACCTAATTAAGCAAAATAGGTATTTCACCTATGTATGTTCTCTTTGATCCCTAAGACTATTTATCAAATACTATGACCATCAGGCACCCTTATTCTTTTCCTTTTATTCCTATTAAATGGCATATAAAGCAGCGGTTAGGCACATCTATGCCGATGAACTCTATCATACATTTATCAGCCTTGAAATAAATACATAGCTTTACTAATAAAAGGGCATCACTGAGGTAAAGAATACTGTACAATGTGGTATTGTGTGAGTAAAAAAACTTGAAATCATGTTCAAATGCTTTATCCCTCCTGCCACCTTAACATGGGCTACAATATTCAAGTTTTTCCTTTATACCATCCCTTGTCTTCTGTTCTTACAAAACAAAAAATGACAATACCGTAGATTACAGGTAAAACATGTGATGACATATAATTGAAACAGAAAAGTCAATTTTTTCTCCACAAATAGAACGCCTGCCCCTCCCGATGTACTTCAGAATCGTGGGAATTTTAAGAATATAAGGTCTTACCTTTTATGCTTTGTGCTTCACTACCAGATTATACCTGTGTTACTTAAAAATTCACCTGTAAATAAGCGTATAATCATAAAACAAAAAAACAATTATTAAGCGTTACTTAATTAATTAAGTTGTATATTTGCCAACAGAATTTTAAAAACAACTATGAAACGCTTAGGAGAAAGAATCAAAAAAAGACGCTTGCTACTGGATTTGCATCTGAACGAATTGGCTGAAAAGGCCGATATCAGCTCCAGTGCTTTATCTCAGATAGAACATTCAAAATCATACCCATCGATACTGACATTAAAATCATTAGCCGATGCACTACACACCACTATTGGTGAGCTTATCGGTGAAAACGAATCTTCAGCAACAAGTCCGGTCATACAAAAGAGCAACATCAAATTTGTTGAGCAAAACAACTCCGGCACCTCTGTTTTTCTGTTGTCAGACCACGATCCGCACAATCATATGGACACTTATCTGCTTCGCTTTCCCAAGGCCGCAAGCCTCGAAGGCCTCTTTGAGAAAGCGCACAACCAGGTATTTTGCCACATCCTATCAGGTGATATAGCATTTGAGCTAAATGAAAAACATTACGTTTTAAAAACCGGTGACAATATCTATTTCAATGCCAAAACACCACACAATGCCATCAACGAATCAGATAATATGGCTGAAGTGCTTTGGGTACAATCACCACCCAATTTTTAACTTAAGCAATACTTAATTCACGTCACCTATACTAAAGTAGCTGATTAAACGAATGAAGTATTACTTAAAAAATATGAATTATAACGAAGAAAATAAATTATATAAACAATAAATCTATGAAAACAGATTTCTTTAAAATCCTGGATGATAACAATATTGTTATCCCGGAACACATGAGAACATTGCTAAACGACTGTAAAAGCTTAACCGTTTTTGATACCACAGAAGATTTAGCTGTAGCCGCCACCAACGGACAGGCATCATTTGAAGTAAAATACGATGTCCCCGGAAAAGGTGAATACACCGAAACCATTGTACACCGTGTAAAAAACGGCGTATCGGCCAACTACACCGAGGCTTATATGCGTCGTCGTGACCCCGGAACCATGGCAATAGCCGATGATTTGCCTAGCGACAAGGAACGCTTCAACGACAAATACGGCTACGAATTTTCCAGTCTGGAAGACGAGACCTATGCCTGGATGAAAGAGCAGGATCTGGCCATCTTCTTCTACTTTGCCGGACGTGTAGGCATCGGTTCATTAGGTATTGCCATAGCGCCGGCCAATGCTGCTTTTTTTGCTATGGGACTCTCCATGCTTCAGGAAATTGTTCCTACCTACAAGCTTAAAGAAGGTGATAAGGTGGAATCAGCTATTTATGTTGCCCCCATCTTTCGCCACACACACTTCGATGGCAAACAAGTCGTCGTACACAAACGCTCTGAGAGCATTCACGAACTCTATTCGTACAACCTGTACCCGGGGCCAAGTGCCAAGAAAGGCCTTTACGGTGTACTGTTAGCGCAAGGTGAGCGCGAGGAATGGGTCACCGCCCACTGTTCTGCCGTTCAGTCGGTAAGCCCTTACGACAACATCACCACCTTTATGCACGAAGGCGCCAGCGGTGGTGGTAAGAGTGAGTTGCACCAGCACATATTGCGTGAGATGGATGGTCGTGTAAAACTGGGCGAAAACCTGATAACGGGCGAAGAACGTTTCATCACCATTCCTCGTTTCTGCTCATTCAATCCGGTGGCAGATGATATGGCTTTCTGTCACCCTTCAGTACAAAAGAAAGATGGTAAACTGCGTATTATTGATGCAGAGAATGCTTGGTTTGTACGTGTAGACAGTGTAAATGAGTATGGCGACGATCCATTTTTGGAAAAAACAACCATGACACCAAGCACACCGCTTCTTTTCTTAAACATAGATACTGAGCCGGACGGCACAGCTCTTATTTGGAATCACATTGAGGATGAGCCGGGCAAGAAATGCCCGAACCCACGTGTGGTTATTCCGCGTAAAGCCATTAAAGATACCGTTGATAACGTACCGGTAGACATCCGTAGCTTTGGTTTACGAGCACCAGAATGTACAGCCGAGGATCCTACTTACGGTGTTGTAGGTCTCTTCCACGTATTACCACCGGCACTAGCTTGGCTGTGGCGCCTGGTAGCACCACGCGGACACAAAAACCCGAGCATCGTAGGTACCGGCAAGATGGAGAGCGAAGGCGTGGGATCTTACTGGCCTTTTGCTACCGGCAAAATGGTAGACCACGCCAATATGTTACTGAAACAAATTATCGATACACCACGTACCACTTTTACACTGGTACCCAACCAACACATTGGGGCTTGGAAAGTAGGTTTCAAACCTCAGCTGCTGATGCGTGAGTATTTGACACGCCGTGGTGCGGCCCGCTTGCACGAGCCTCAGTACCAAGAAGCCCGCTGTCCTATCTTGGGTTACGAGCTGAACTATCTCACCATCGAGAGTTCTAAAATTCCTTCACGTTTCCTTAAAACCTATAAACAACCGGAGATAGGTGAAGCAGGTTACGACGCAGGTGCTGCCAAACTCGTGGTTTTCTTTAAAGAAGAATTGAAGCAGTACTTACAGCCGGGACTTTTACCAACAGGACGACGCATCATCGAGGCCTGCCTTAACGATGCCACAGTGGAAGATTATAACAAAATCATCCCGATGAGCTTCGAATACGAATACTCATTCAACAAGCCTGCTGATTTAGAATAGAAAAGCAGCCTTAACAATACTAAAGCAGCCACTATCCCATTGGGAAAGTGGCTGCTTTTTTTAAACTATAGCCCGCAAGAACGTCGTCTCCGAACCACATTATTCAATGATTATTTTTGGGCACCTGACCGGATACGGCTAAGGCTTACCGCCGACATATTCAGACAACTGGCAATCTCCTTTAGCGGTATACGCTCCAAAACCCAAGGATAAGCTTCTATAAAATGATGATAACGTTCTGTGGCATCTTTTATCCTTAACCTCAGGTAAAAATGATTGACGCGTGTTACAAATTCCTTCATCATAACATAGCTCCAGATAGCCCATTTGTGTGATTTATGGATGAGCTGGTTTAGTTTATCGTTGGTGATACTCACGATAACAGCATCAGTCGCTACAACATTAAGATAATACTCACTAGGCAGGCGTTCTATAAAACTGGTTATTTCGGTCACCATCACCCTTTCGGCTTCAAACCATTTTATTTCATTCGTCTCCGATCGGCACGATATCAAACCGTTAAAGATAAAATAAAGCTTATCACACACCTCACCCGGCTTAAGGAGCACGTCCCCCACCTTGTGGTATTCTATCTCAAAATAATGCTTAGCATACTCCACATCCTGGAAACTTAAGACCTCAAATGTGGGAATAGCCTGACTTTGTATACTCATTGGTTGAATATTTTGTACAAATATAACTTTATATACAAAAAAACAGCTTTGATTCCCTTAAAATTACACCTCAGGACGCATATACCCATGACATATACCATATAAAACGGCTTTGCTTATAGAAAACAAAAACCGGCTCTAAAGGCTAATGAGGCATAATACGAGCTATTAACATGTGACACGTGTAGAGGTCACAGTTAAGAACAGTCAAAATAAATTGTTCGCATCAAAACTATTTGGTAATTTTGCCAAATAGAAAAAAACAGAACAACTATGAACAAAGCTATCGAAGAACAGTATCTGGATAAAGCTGAAGTATTTAAAGCACTGGCTCACCCTACACGCTTGTTTATTATTCACGCCATAAAGGACAAAAAGCTTTCGGTAAAAGAACTGACGGAGCTTGTCGGCATTGATATTTCTACCATGTCGAAACATCTCGACATCCTGAAAAAACACAAAATCATCCTTGGCGAAAAGGAAAAAAACTACGTGTATTATCATTTGGCTATTCCTTGTATTCTGGACTTTATGAATTGTGCTATTAAAGTGATCAATAAAAAATAAAAAATTTATCATTCTATTTGGCTATTTAGCCAAACAACAAATTTATTAACATGAACGCATTAGAAAACATCATCTCTGAAATGGATTTCCACTATTTCGGAACGGGACAACACAAAATGGAAGCAGCAACTTTTTTGGCCAGCCCTAATGCCCTCCTTCTGGACGTACGCGCCAAAGAAGAAAGCGAAACAATAAAGCTACCACTATCACACCACTGTCCGGTACTGGAAATACCCACCAACGAAGTGCCGGCCCGTTTAAATGAAATCCCCAAAGATAAAAGTATCGGGGTATTTTGTTCTGCCGGCGTACGGGCAGTCATTATTTTCACTTACCTTAAAAGCAAAGGTTACAAGGACGTAAAAGTCATACCAGGAGGCTATCCTCCACTGATGGAAGCCATTATGCCCGGTAAACTGTATAAAAAAATCAAGGAATGAGTCCATGGATATTAGCCCTTATCATTATGGGCATTGCCTTTGTTATGACTATGACAGGGCGCGGTGGCGGCAATTTCTATGTCTTGGCCTTAGTATTTTCAGGCATTGACATGCATCTGGCCGCTTCTACGGGACAATTCATCCTGATGTGTTCATCCCTAATGGCGGCTGTGCTCTTTAGCAAACAGAAGATGAACCATTGGAAACTGACCATTTTACTCGGTTCTTTACTTTTCTTTTCGGCGATGGCCGGCGGTTTTTGGGGCGCTTCGTTCAACGAAAAAGACGTCAAAATCATATTCGCTATCGTTATGTTTGTAGCCGCATTACTTATGCTACGCCAAGCCAAAGAAAAGAAAGCAAGTCAGCATCCGTGGAGCGTTACTTTAAAATCAAAGGATGAGGTTTACTTCATCAACCTCCTCGTCACCATCCCGGTGGTGCTATTAACGGGTTTTCTATCAGGAATGGTAGGCGTTTCGGGCGGTTCCTTTCTGGTGCCTTTGATGCTGCTGACGATGAATGTGCCTATGCATATCGCTGTTGGCACGTCGACCACGCTGGTATCGCTTTCAGCCGCCGCCGGTTTTTTCGGTCACCTCAGCGCCGGGGTTTTCGACCCTCATCTGGCGCTTCCTCTGGCACTGGGCGGTATCATAGGCGGTTTTGCAGGGGCTAAAATGGCCTTAAAATCAAAACCCCGTAACTTAAAATACCTCTTTGCCGGCACCCAACTGGTCGCTTCAGTAATAATGATCATTAACTTATTATAAAAAACAATATGAACAGAAGAAATGCCCTGAAAATGGGCGCCGGTGCTTTAGCTTTAGGCGCAGCGGCTCTTAGCTCTTTTTCACAAGCTTTTAAAAAAGAAAACCCGGCATACACGCCTAAAAAAGTAGATTTCAAAGCCAATACATCGGACTGGACATACGAAGCTCTGGACCCGGCCACAACGGCTCAACGGGCTTACGACAACTACAACTCCGGCAGCTGTATGTACGGTGTGGTGAGTAGTATTGTAGAACAGCTGGCCGAAAAAACGGGCGCCCCCTACTCCACCTTTCCCTTGCATATGATGAGATACGGCCACGGAGGCGTTAGCGGCGAAGGTAGCTTGTGTGGCACACTCAACGGTGCTGCTTCCATCTTAGGGCTTATTATTAGCGACCAAAAAGCAAGGGATCTTATGGCTTCGGACATATTCCGCCAGTATGAGAATAAAGCTTTTCCTTCTTTTGAACCCGCCAAAGCCATTTACGACTATAAACCTGGTACATCAGTCTCAAAATCGGTACTATGCCACGCCTCCACTACACGCTGGTGCAATGCCACAGAACATAAAATCAAAAGCAAAGAACGTATAGAACGCTGCCGACGCCTCACCGCCGACATCGCAGCCCTGACCGTCAAAACACTTAACAGTTATTATGAAAACAATTTTGTGGCCCTGCATCACAATACTGATAGCCATGATTGCCTGAGTTGTCACGGCAGTCAAGGGAAAGTAGCCAATACCGCAGGAAAAATGAGCTGTACCACTTGCCACGATAAGGAATCTTTAGGCCACAGAGTCTTTAGCGATGTACATTACAGGTTGATGAAAGAGTAAGAGTCCCCAATGAAACCGGTATAAGATAAGACCTCCTCAGGAGGGGGCACAAATTGAAGCGTAAAGACTTCGCCTCCTTTTTTTATTTATCCCTAAACTGGCACAGTTTGAACCGAAATAACTGGCACAGACTGACCGAAATTAGTGGCACTAATCGAAGCGAAATAGTCACGCAGAGCAGCACCGAAGTACAAACG
>DHQI01000124.1 GCA_002408065.1 Bacteroidales bacterium UBA5342 | reverse complement strand
GCAAACAAATATTGATTCCTGCAGGTCAAACGGTATACAAAACCATTGCCGTAACGAAAGGTCGTTCAGACATAGATGAATATGATGATATAAAACTGATTCTTCACTCACAATGTCAATACGATCCCACCGATTTTGTGGATGATATTTACGATGAAGTGACTATTTCAGCCCACTTTGTTCCGGCTTGTTCTCCTGTTGAATTACTAACTCCAATGGCCAACTGGGTAGTCAACAAAGGCAAAAATGACAAAATGAACGTAACCTTGGCCGGATACAACCTACAACATGACAAAATGCAGTCTCTGGCTTTCCAATACAAAGCAGCCAGTGCCTCTACCTGGACCACAGTTGTATGGTGGGTTAATAATCAAGACTTGACTAATAAAGATAACATAGAAGACACCTTATATATTAACGATGCAGCTACGGTATCTTACACTTGGGATATGTCCGGGCTTAGCGACCGTAAATATGACGTTCGTGCAATTTCAATCTGTGACAATGAGGTGTATTCATTCTCTGAAACAATGACAGGAACACTAGACGGTAAGGAACCAAAAATCTTTGGCACACCTCAACCAGCTGATGGTATTCTAAGCACAGGTGAGGATATTTCCATTTATTTCGATGAAGAAATTGAAGCCGGCTTGGTTAACTCGTCTAATATTACTGTAAAGGGTGTTCTGAACGGTTATGCAACTAATCATGATGTGAGCGTTCAGCTGGACGGTGCTAATGCTACTATTGAAAGTGGCGATGGTATTCAGTTAGCCAACCGCTCTTTTGCTATGGAATTTTGGTTCAAAGCGTCTGATTTCAATAAGGATGGCAACATTCTATCTTATGGTTTTACTGAAACGAATGGTTTAGCTTTAGCTATGAAAGATGGTAAAATGCAACTATCTATGAATGGGCTTAGTGAATCATTTGCCTGCGCCACCAACACAACCTGGCATCATTATGCTATTAGCTATAATGCTATTGAAGAAAAGCTTTATCTGATTCAGGACGATGGCGCTCTTATTAATGGCAACATGTTGACTATTGAAAATGTACCCCCTCTTGAAAACAACGCCACACTTATTATGGGAGCCAATAGCGTCAATAATGCTTTTGCCGGAAACATACACGATCTGCGCGTATGGAGCAAAGCGCTTAGTGCTGCGGATGTATATGCCGATATGTACACCATCCTCAACGGTCAGGAAATGGGCTTGATGAGCTACTACCGAATGGACGAAGCCTTCGGTACTTTGATAGAGGATAAAGCCTCGGCACGTCACGCCGTTATAGATGGAGCAAGCTGGGCGGTGAACCCTAAAGGCAAGTCTTACCAGTTCAATGGTAATAATGCATTGTTAGCTGACATTTCTGCTATTCCGGTAACGGCTGATGGTGATATGACCATCGAGTTTTGGATGAAAGCTAACGCTACAGCGAACAACAGCACCCTGCTTTCTAATGGAACACCAGAAACAGCAGCTGAGATGGATAAAGAAAATATTCTTGCCTTTAGCTTGAATAATGAAGGTATCTTAAAACTGGCATCCAACGGTCAACTTTTAAGTTCCAATGCAGAAATGACCGATGATATGTGGCACCACGTTGCTTTAGTGGTGAAACGTACAGCCAATGCTAAACTTTATATTGACGGTGATTTAGCCTCATCGGTTTATGGAACAGACTTCGGAGCCTTTGGATCTTCTAAATTGGCTATCGGTGCACTGAAAGACAATAGCACAGATGCAACAAGCAACTATTTTAAGGGTCAAATGGATGAAATCCGCATTTGGCATTCGGCCCGTCCGATAGAAATACTATCAGCTTACCGCAATGCCCGTGTCGACAGTAAAGATTTAGGCTTAAAAGCTTACTTCCCGTTCGAAACCTACGAAAAGAACATTTTCGATTTCTATGAATCTAAAACAAGTTCGGCAGATCAATCTCACAGCATTTATGACAATGCCAGCTATTGTGGTGCTTGCACCCTGGTAGGTGGCGAAAGCTTCTCAGACCTCACTCCAAACATCAAACGCGACCGTGAGCTGAGCGAAGTGAATTGTGACATAGCTGTAAACGTTGATAAAATAGTGATCACACCGACTGATCCTGATTCTAAACTGGAAAATTGCGTACTGGAAATCAGTGTAGATGGCATCTATGACAAATACGAAAACAAAATGGCATCCGCTGCTACCTGGACCGCTTACGTAGATCGTAACACAGTGACTTGGACAGAGGATGAAATAGAACTCGCTAAAGAGGTGAATGGCGAAATTACCTTCAACACATACATCCGTAATGCTGGCGGTACTTACGAAAGTTATTCTATCGAGAATTTGCCGGCGTGGTTAGAGGCTAACCCGGTATCGGGCATTATAGCACCGGATGATGATGAGAAAATCACCTTTACCGTACATAGCGGCCTAAACATAGGTTCGTTTAACGAAGACCTTTATCTGAAAACCGACTTTGGTTTCGATGAACGTATGAATATAGATTTACGTGTGAATGGCGAAGCGCCTGTTTGGGCAGCAAACACCGGCGATCTTTCTGAAACAATGAGTTTTGTAGGACGTGTGAAAATCAAAGATCAAACGTCGAAAGATGTAGAAGATATAGTCGCTGTTTTTGCCGGTGATGAGTGTCGTGGTGTGGCAAATGTAAAATACTATTCCGAGATTGATGAATATTTACTGATGCTTACCGTATTTGGCGATATGAATGGCGAAGACCTTAGCTACCGGGTGTACGATGCCGGAAGTGGCGAAATCTATACTTCGTGTAGTGTGGATAGTGCCTTTATAGCTCAAATGGTTTATGGTTCAGTTGTTAATCCTGTAGTTTTTGATTGGGATGAATTAGTAAAAAACAATATACCATTGCAAGAAGGCTGGAACTGGATTTCATTTAACAGCACAATGGATCATTACAACAGCCTGAATGAAGTAATGGCCAATGTCAAAGCTACAAATGGTGACCGTATCAAGGATGCTACTGCAGGTAATGTCAGTCAATATTATCAAATGGACGCCACAAGCAGCTGGGTGGGCACGGTTAATATTCCAAACAATGACGCTATGTACCAGTGCTACATAGCCAATGGTGGCAATTTAATCTACGATGGTGTGCCACTTTCTCCTAAAGATTATGCTATTAGCATAGGCGAAGGCTGGAACCGCATCAGCTACATACCAAACATTAATCTGGAAATCAACGAAGCACTATCGGCCTACGAAGCACAAGCCGAGGACGTCATTAAAAGTCAATTGGCTTTTGCTATGTACACCGGCTTCTCCTGGATTGGTAGTTTAGAATATATGGAACCAGGCAAAGGATATATGCTTAAGCGTGCTACTGACTCAGGTAATACCAGCTTCAAATATCCTACAGCCAGTACTTTTGTGAGTAGTAAATCATCTACGGTAAACAATACCTACGAGGCCTTTGGCTTGAACCCTTACGACTACGAAAGTGCCACTTCAATGATTGCCAGAGTCAATGGTATCAGCGTCACTGAGGGAGCTTACCTATTGGCTTACATCGGCAAGGAACTGCGTGGTGTGACAGCCTTGCAAGAAGATATCGTGTTCATCAGCATTTTTGGAAACGAGAGCGAATTGAATGATGACATTACTTTTAAAGTTCAAGCTTTAGATCAGGAAGTAACCTGTAGCTCTGTGGCTAATTTCAACAGCAGTATTATTTATGGAACCACAAGTACACCATTCGAGATTGACACTGAGGTTACCGGATTAGCTAATACAAATGTTGTATCACAGAGTCTGGAAGTCTACCCTAATCCTATAAGCGATGTCGTGAATGTGGCCTTTAGTCTTGAAAAAGCAACCGAAATTAACATTGAGGTATACAACACTCTGGGACAATGCGTTTACACTACGCCAACAGTGATATGTAAAACCGGACAAAACACCTTAGAATGGAATGCATCGGCATTGCCTGAGGGCCTTTATACATTAAGTGTAAACATCGGCAACAAACAACACACTGTAAAACTTAGTAAAATAAAATAGGAGTACGAATCTTAGAGGTTTAGGCGACACGTCGCAATCTAAACCTCTAAGATTGATGTAACGCTTAACACACAAAACAATGAAAAAAATAATACTAATTATAAGCTGCCTGACCAGTCTGGGCCTATATGCTGCAAAGCCTTCCTGGCAGGTTAACAGCAATGGTTTTCAGTATTCGATGGAAATATTTGCTGCGGTGGAGATTGACGGTACAGTGCTTAGCAATACTAATGACCTGTTAGCGGCTTTTTCGGGAAATGAATGCCGTGGTGTTGTACAATCTACAAACAACCCTTTTACCGGTCAGAAGACTTTCTTCTTGGTAGTTTATGCCAATAGTGCGAACGAAACATTAAATTTCAAGGCTTATGATGCCTCCAAGGATAAGGTCGTAGAATTGAAAAATACCATAACATTTCAGATTAACTCTTCGCAAGGAAGCATAGCTGCACCTTATATGATGAGTAACGAAGAAAGGGCTAACGGCCTGGAATTCGTTTTGCTTAACTCACAGGAAAATGCCGTTTATGGTAGCACTGTGGGGTATTTTATTCATTATGTCAATGGTGATGCCGTAAGTTCGGATATCAGTATCGAAAGCATCGATGACTTTGTCGGTTTCTCAATCAATAACGATTCTTTAGTGGTCAACACAATCTGGAATTACGAAGAAAAAAACTTATATCATATCAACGTAACATCAAGAGCTGAAAAAGGAAGTATAAGCAAAGAGATAAGCATTAACATTAGCGATGTAAACGAATCGCCCACCGCTCTTTACCTTTCAAATGACACGCTGGATGAGAATGTGACTGTAGGCACCGTTGTAGGCCAATTATCAGTTGATGATGAAGACACTGAGGATGAGTTTGAATTTGCTTTAAGTAGCGAAAATGCATTTTTTGAAATAGATGGCAACAGCCTTAAAACAAAGGCTAAGATCAATTATGAATTCATCCAATCCCACCCCCTTACTATCACGGTAGAAGATAAAGGAGGCAAAATCTTAGCGGCAGACTTCACCATCACGGTAAATAATGTAAATGATGCCCCATCTATCATTACCCTCTCAGCTGATAGCATCCCTGCCGGACTTCCGGAGTATATGACCGTTGGTTATTTCAGTGTAAAAGATGAAGATGAGTTTGACAAGCCAGTGCTTAAGATCAGTGAGAATGAGGATTTCATTCTAAACCCTAACAACTCACATCTGATCACAGCTAAATCATTTGATACAAAAGGTGATAAAACCATTAGTATAACGGCCGATGACGGAAAAGGAGGCATTTTAACAACAGACTTCGACATTAAGATCACAGACAAAGGCTACTCCTTCACAGAAAAAAATGTCAATGTAATGTTTACCGGAACAGATGTCTTTACCCACACTTTTGATGTTGAAAGTCATAAAATTAACTTAACAATTAGCACTTTAGACAACTATGGACGATACAACATCAACTCATCATCATTAATTGATAAATATGAAGTATACAGCAGCAACGGACAATTACTACAAAGCAATAAGGTAGGCCTACTCGAGTTTGACTTGAACATTTCCACTTTAGCTATAGGTAACTATATCATCAACATACACACCGAACAGGGGACTATTGCCGAAAAGTTAAGCCTTTCAAATAAATAGATAATTCAGCGTTTTCTAATTAGAAAAGGGCTAGCACACAGGGGCTCTTTTCTTTTAACAAAATCAATTTATCATAACACTTCAAAAATTTGTACTTTTGTCAGTCAAAACAAAAAAGGAGACTGCGATGAAGATAGAATTGATGGATACCACCCTGCGCGATGGAGAACAGACCTCTGGCGTGTCTTTTTCTGCCAAGGAAAAACTAGCAATAGCACAACTCTTACTCAACGACTTAGGAGTAGACCGCATAGAAGTAGCCTCGGCACGGGTGTCTGAAGGCGAGTTGGACGCTGTCAACCGCATTGTTACCTGGGCTAAAGAGCACGACTATTTGCGCAAAGTAGAAGTCTTAGGGTTTGTGGATAATGGGCAGTCGCTCGATTGGATGAACGACGTTGGTGCTAAGGTTATCAACCTACTGACTAAAGGCTCATTAAATCACGTACAAGGACAACTCAAAAAGACCCCGGAAGAACATGCTGCCGACATCAAGCGAGAAGTTTTGTATGCCGAAAAATTAGGTATTGATGTCAATGTGTATTTAGAAGATTGGTCCAATGGAATGATAGATTCGCCGGAATACGTTTTCCAGATGCTGGACGCCATGAGAGATTTACCAATAAAACGCTATATGTTGCCCGACACCCTGGGAGTCCTCTCACCTACTCAGGTGGCAGATTTTTGCACTCAGGTCATTTCTAAATATCCGGAGCTACATTTCGATTTTCACCCTCACAACGATTATGATTTGGCTGTAGCCAATATCTTCGAAGCTGTACAGGTAGGAGCCAAGGGCATTCACACCACCGTAAACGGACTAGGCGAACGTGCCGGTAATGCACCTCTCTCAAGTGCTATCGGTGTTTTGCACGATTTGCTCAAAGTAGAGACCAATATCAATGAGAGCAAGCTGTCTAAAGTCAGTAAGATGGTAGAAACCTTCTCAGGCGTACGTGTACCGGGCAATAAACCGCTGGTGGGCGAATTTGTCTTTACCCAATGTGCCGGGATCCATGCAGACGGCGACAATAAAAACAACCTCTACTTCAACCCTTTGTTACCCGAACGCTTTGGACGCTCACGTTCTTATGCCTTGGGAAAAACATCCGGCAAAGCCAACATCAAGAAAAACCTTGAAGAGCTGGGCATAGAATTGGACGACGAAACAATGAAGCTGGTAACACAGCGTGTTATCGAACTGGGCGATCAGAAAAAAACCGTTAAAAAAGAAGATTTACCGCTGATTATTTCGGATATCATTGGTAACCGTGGTCAAATTTCTGAAATTAAAATACTGAATTACACCATGTCATTGACACAGGATTTACGTCCTGTAGCTACAGTAAAAGTGGACATCAAAGGAGAAGAATACGAGGCTACGGCTAACGGAGACGGACAATACGATGCTTTTTCTCGTGCTTTGAGTAAAATATGGAAAATGCTCAACAAACCCCGCCCGAGATTGACCGATTATATCGTGACCATACCTCCGGGTGGTCGTACCGATGCTTTGGTAGAAACCTGCATACATTGGGACTTTATGGGTAATCAGTTCCAAACCCGTGGTGTAGATTCTGACCAGACAGTAGCCGCTATTCAGGCCACCGTGCGTATGCTGAATATCATTGAAACTATGCAATAATACCATCTAAGACGCTGTCAACATCTGTTGACAGTGTTTACAACAACAATAATGGCCAAACAAAGGCACATAGAACTCACCGCAAAACCACGCGGATGCCATCTGGTAACTTACGAAATAACTCACCAATTGGATGATTTACCGGACACAGGACTACTACATCTCTTCGTACAGCACACCTCATGTGCCCTGACAATAAATGAAAATGCCGATCCATCAGTAAGAACGGATATGGAAGCAATGATGAACCAAATGGTACCCGAAGAAAAACCCTACTACACCCATACCCTTGAAGGGTATGACGACATGCCCGCTCACCTTAAGAGCTCGCTTTTTGGTGTCTCACTGATGATTCCTATCCGTCACGGACGATTAGACCTGGGAACCTGGCAAGGCATTTATCTTTGTGAATTCCGCAATTATGGCGGCAACCGTAACATTGTTGCGACAATTATAGAATAAAATGAATAAGAAATTTGATTTTTTGGTTATAGGATCCGGTATTGCCGGTTTATCCTTTGCCCTTAAGGTGGCTGACCACGGTAATGTATGTATTGTAACTAAAGGTGTGCTGGACGATGCCGCCACTAAATTTGCCCAAGGCGGTATCTCTACCGTGATGTACGAGCCGGACTCCTTCAACAAACACATTGAGGACACGATGATAGCAGGCGTAGACATCAACGATAAAAAGATTGTAAGCAAAGTCGTAAAAGAAGGCCCTGACCGCATCAAAGACCTTATCAACTGGGGCATAGAATTTGACAAACGAAAAGAAGACCAGAGGCTTTTTGACCTTCATAAAGAGGGAGGACACAGCGAGCACCGCATTCTTCATGTAAAAGATTATACCGGGAAAGAGATAGAGCAAAAACTCATCGAACGCATCAAGGAACACCCCAACATCTCCATTTATGAAAAACATTTTGCGGTAGAAATCATTACACAACACCATCTGGGCGAAAAAGTAACACACCGTCGTAAGGACATTGAATGCTACGGCGCTTATGTACTAAATCTAAAGACCAATCGTGTGCGTACCTTCTCAGCTCGCATCACAGTGATGGCCACAGGTGGCATAGGCAGCACTTACCAGACCACGACCAATCCTACCGTAGCTACCGGCGATGGTATTGCTATGGTTTACCGTGCCAAAGGTTTTGTGAATGGCATGGAATTCGTTCAATTTCATCCAACCGCCCTATACAATCCTCTGAGCTCTCCGTCCTTTCTTATTACTGAAGCCATACGTGGCTATGGCGCTAAACTTCGCACCCGCGACGGCCAACGTTTTATGTACAAATACGACGAACGGGCCGAGCTTGCCCCGCGCGACATCGTAGCCCGTGCCATCGACAGTGAGATGAAGGCTCGCGGCGAACGCTTTGTTTATCTGGATGTAACACACAAAGATGCGGAAGAAACCAAACAGCACTTTCCTTATATTACAGAACACTGTCTGAAACTAGGTATTGATATTACGCAAGATTATATCCCGGTAGCACCAGCTGCTCATTATGCTTGTGGTGGCATCAAGGTAGACGAAAATGCCTGCGCCTCTATCCACCGCCTGTATGCCGTGGGCGAATGTGCCTCCACGGGACTTCACGGCGCCAACCGACTGGCCTCCAACTCACTGCTCGAAGCCGTGGTCTTTGCCGAAAGCGCCGCCAAACATGCTTTGGCCAATATACAATCCTACGATTGGCGCAAGGGAATTCCTCGATGGAATGATGAAGGAACATCTCTACCGGAAGAAATGGTACTAATAACACAAAGTAGGCGCGAAGTAGGTGAGTTTATGGCTAACTATGTAGGAATAGTGCGCTCCAATTTGCGTCTTAAAAGAGCTTTTGACCGTCTGGAATTACTCTATCACGAAACAGAAAACCTCTTTGACCGCTCCGTCGTTTCCAAAGAAATATGTGAGCTACGCAACGTCATAAACATTGGCTATCTGGTCATTATAGCAGCAATGGAACGCAAAGAAAGCCGTGGGCTGCACTACACTCTGGACTATCCGTATAAAAACGAAATTTAGTTGATATCAACAGTTTTTTACCAACAGTGCCACTATAAGACCTGTCTTATAGCGGCACTGTTAGTAAAAATTGCCCCCCCTTTAGAATTTAAATCCTAAGGTCATCATGAAACGATTATAGGTATGATCTAAATCCATCTCGTAGTATTCATATGGACTAATGGCACTATCAAACACAAAAGTTTTATTATCCTGAATGCTTCTGATATAAGCTAAATCCCAAAAGAAATCGCCGGAACGGAAGCCAAAGCCTGCCGAATAATCAAAACGATCTCCCACATAGTCAGCAGCATCCTGTAAATTACCCGCCGCATCAGAATAAAAATTATCATCGTAAGGCGAACCATAATAGGCCATACCAGCCCTTAAAGCAATGGTTGGGGCTAGTCTGAGCTCTGCACCTAAACGGGCATTATAGGCTATTTTATACATTTCTGAAATAGCTTTATTGGTGGCCTCAAACTCATAACTACGACCATCGGCATCTTTTATCTTCATAGTGGAATAATCCACCATATCCACTTCAGCATCCACAGCTAAATTATGGCCTAATATAAGAGCGGCACTAGCATGTACTTTGTAGGGAGAAATGGTACGATAATCGTATGATGTAACATCCTCATAACCTTCACCGGGAGCATCGCCACTACCACTGGGATCAACCAACTCATTGTTCTCATTATAATAAGCTGTGTTGTTTGTTAAATCACCATAATGGTCAACAGACAAATAATTTATTGTTGGAGTATGTATCGCCACTCCAAAACGAAACATATCTAAAGGTCTCACAATCACACCAAATTTAGCATTGAGACCAATACCGCTTGTTTCCTCTTCACTGTAGTAAGAAAAGTAATCATTAGCCAAAGCTTCAAAAGCCTGTTCAGAGGCGCCATTATCAAAATAACGATGATATGATTTCCCGTCATAAAAAGCATCCGAGTGAGCAGTGTTAAGAAAATACTCCGTTTGGAAATATTCCTTTTTTAAACTGATATCTTGAATTCCAACCGTACCACCAAAATAAATAGTATGTGATACATTACCTCCCATTGAGAAAACCCACTCGTTAATGCGGCCTGTTTCAACCACATCTTTGATATTATCTACCTGTGCCCCTTCAATCAACGGCGACATTAATTCAATACCATTACCATTATCAAAACGGTTCATTAAATAAGCTTGATCGGCTACATAAGCTCCCGTTGTAGATCCTTCTAAAAATTGTGACCAGCTATCCGTTAAAGAATACGAAGCCCCCAATGCTTCAGCCCGGTAAGCCTTATGATAATTCTTCAGGCGATTGAAACCCATCCCAAAATTCACACGTATCAAACCATTATCTCCGACCTCATTACTTCCCACATAACCCATACTGTTTATATTGAAGTTTGATTTGGTATCAGAAATGCTGCGATCTTGTGAAGCTAAAGACACACCATTCATCTGAGTACCCGCAGCACTTATTCCTGTTGTTGTATTGTTAAACTGTAAGTCTGTAGTAAAGGTAAATTCATTACTCCGGTAAATACCAATACCTGCGGGGTTGACACTCAACGTGGAAAAATCTCCACCCAGAGCATTAAAGGCTCCCCCCATAGACATATAGCGAGCAGTACCACCATGATAATACTGACCCAATGTGATGGCATCATTAGCTGTTTGAGCTATCAACCCTAATGAAGTAACCATAAGAGCAAAGAGTAATATCTTAAATCGTTTCATTTTAGTAAGTTTTAAACGAATTAGCAAGTCAATTTATTATCGTATGTAAGCGATGACCTAGCGTCGTGAACTCGATGAACTACGACTGGAACTTCCGCTTGAACGCGAAGAACTTGATGAGCTACGACTGCTGCTTCCACTGCTATAGCTGGAGCGTGACGAACTCGATGAACTACGGCTCGGGCTACTATAGCTGGAGCGTGACGAGCTAGATGAACTAGAGCTACTTCCACTACTATAGCTGGAGCGTGATGTGCTCGTACTACGGCTACTAGGCGTGTATGATGAAGAGCGACCAGAAGAATAACTAGAGCTACGGGAACTACTACTGCTAGCAGGACGCGAATAGGTAGAACTACGTGTAGAAGAACTACTATTATAACTCGAACGTGAATTAGAGCTTGGCCGCGTATAAGTAGGCGTATAATTCGACGTACTTGATGTAGAGCGTGAACTACTTGTCGTTGATGAAGATCGCGTTGATGAAGACGTCGTAGGTTGTGTTGAATTAAAAGTAGCCACACTATTGCTTGGTCGTGTAGCAGACACATCCGAACCCGACACCGTGCGTGCAGTGGTAGCTGTACGTGTGCCTGTAGCTGCCGTAGATCGTGTCGTTGCTGTAGTAGAGCGTGTGGTAGATACCGAACGTGAACTTGTAGCAGACGACCTGGTAACAGCTGCAGACGACCTTGTAGCAGTAGCCTCAGAAGAACGACTGGCAACAGTCGCACTCCGGCTTCCTCCTGAGTTCATACTATTATCAGCTCTGGTCCCCCCGTAATACGAATTACGACGATCGTTGTAATAGTAAGAACGGCCATGACTTGCATAGCTATGCCCCGGATGATAGTGATTATGATAATAACCGCCGTAATAACTACCATGATAATATCCACCACCGTAATAATGGCCATAATAAGGATAACCCCAGTAAGGATCATAATAGCCATAGTTCCAACCATAATAGGAATAAGGACGGTAAGGACGATAACCCCAGCCGTAATAGCCTCCGTAATACGGATACCCCCAGCCCCAACTTACGGACCATCCCCAATTATTGTCATAATAACCGTCACGATAACCATCGTAATAATCGTCATTATCGTTATCAACAAAGATATAAGTGTCGCCATCCGAGGATTGGGCATAGTAGGTTTCACCGTCAAAGGTAACGGCATCATCACTATGGAAGCGCTGTATACGGGTAGTATATTCACCACCTGAGTTACTTTTACTAAAAACAACCGTATCAATTTCCTGAATGCTATTATCATTGATAATAGCCAAGTAACCCGCCTGTAATGCCGCCATATCAGCCGTAGAACCCGGCGTCTCGGCATATGATGTAGTCATCACGGTAGTTGCCTGAGCTGCGGCATCCAACTCTGCCTGCCGAGCTATAGCAGCCTTATATTCTGCCTCTTTAGCTTTCTTAGCTTCGGCTTCCTTCTTACTATCTTTACGTCCATAATAGATGTCGTCTTCATAGACATATTTGGACTGTCCGCTGACGCCTAACGTAAGCATGGTGGCCAGTGCCATTACACTTAATCTTATATAGGTAGATTTTTTCATAGCGGTAACATTTAAAAGTTTATACTTATGAAAATGCAATTTCAATGCCAAAAAATGATCAAGTTAAAATACTACTTAGGAGCCTTAATATAAAGCCAGATACCAATAAGAAGATAGGTGATATTTGGTATCCATGCTGCTAAGAGAGGATCCGCGTTACCATTAATGGCCAGGGAAGTCATCACCGTTTCGAACATGATATAGGTAAAACTTAAGGTGAAACCAATACCAATATGCAAGCTACTACCTCCACGCACCTTACGTGAAGAAAGCGACATACCTATCAATGTAAGTATAAGAGCTGAGAATGGCGTTGACAAGCGACGGTAACGTTCCACCACAAATTCGGTATAGTTGTCGATACCACGCTCTTGCTGACGACTGATGTACTCATTAAGTTCTTTGTTGGTCATCGTTTCATAAAAACGTTTCATCTTGACCAAATCGTCCGGCACCAAGTTTAGTGTGGTATCTATTACCGCAGTTTTTTCGATGGTTTCTTTTTCCCCATCAAAAGTACGTGTAACACAGGTAAAGAGCTTCCAGGTATCCGTTTTTTTAATATAACGGATGGAGTTAGCAGTAATCCGCGAGGTCATCTCCCCATCTTCAAAAGTCTCCATACTAAACATACGCCCGGTATAATTACGTGAGCTAAAACGCTGAACATAAATATAATTATCGGGCTCCAGTTCCATATGAATATGAGCATCCATATCTTTCTTGCGGGAGCTGACATACTGGTCTTCAAACTCATACCTCACCTTGTTAGAATTAGGGATAAGTGTAGAACCCAAGAAAAAAGTCATCACGGCTATAAGGCCGGCAGAAATCATATAAGGTCGCATCAAGCGTCTAAAACTCACCCCTCCGGAAATCATGGCAATGATTTCAGAATTATAAGCCAGCTTTGAGGTAAAAAAGATCACCGAGATAAACACGAACAAAGGCGAGAACAAATTGGCAAAATAAGGGATAAACCGCAGATAATAATCGGTTATCACATCCATTGGCTTGGCCTCATACTGAATAAAGTTGTCCAGTTTTTCGGTAAAGTCGAACACGACGGCGATAACTACGATTAATAAAATACTGAGGAAATAGGTGCCCAGAAATTTTTTTATGATATAAAAGTCTATTTTTTTCAGCATTGCTGTGTTTTTTAGAATGTCGCAAAAGTAGTAGAATTTGCCTCAACAAACAAAAGGCGCAAGTCACTTGCAAATAGAATACCAAAAACAACAGCAATTTCCTGTTCATTTAATTTTATATAAATTTTAGAATATGCATCTTTGCATCATAATGAAAAAAGGTGCACTCATCATATTATTATCCTTAGTTAGCTTTGCTTTAATGGCTCAGGAAACTGACTGGTACGTTAATTTCCATCACATAATGGATAATCGTGAATACGAAAGAAGCGTAGGCCTTCCTCAATCTTTTATGGGAGCACGCCTTGATTTTGCCGGTGGCTTAAAAGCCGATTCGACCAGCGGCATATACTTTGGCCTTAATTATATGTACGAATATGGAGGAGACCTGGACAGCCTTACTCCGGCCCTTAACCTCTATTATGAGCTCAATCGGGAGAACTTTGCCTTTTATGCCGGTGAATTTAACCGCGAAAAAGTACTCGATTTACCTCTTTTTATGTTTGGCGATTCCCTCAAATACTACACGCCCAATATTGGAGGTATGGCTTTTGAGTTCCGACGCCGGTGGGGCAAACAAAACATCTTTGTGGACTGGACAGGACGCCGCTCGAAAACACGCCGTGAATCTTTTGTGTTAGGATTCTCCGGTCTGTATAAAAAAAACACATTTTACATCGAAAACTACGGGTATATGTATCACAACGCCCTCACCTACAACAACGATCCTAATGAAACCATCCGCGATAACGGCATAGGGGCTCTGTTTATAGGAGCTGATATTTCCGATATCAGTTTTTTGGATGTCTTGAAATACGACATCGGTGCTATTGCTAATTATGATCGTTGGCGACCTGCTGATTATGGCTTTTATGGTGGCGTCATGGGACGGTTAAACGCCCACTACAAACGTTTTGGCTTAGATCTGACTTCCTATTGGGGAAGCGAATTACATGTACCATTAGGCGATCAACTATACAAGAACGGCAACTATACCCGATTAGATTTATGCGCCATTCCCATCATAGGCCAACGGGTAGAGTCCGTGTTTAAATGGAGTTTCCACCTTACCGGAGGAGAAGTATCTACCTCACAGCAATTTTTCCTGACAGCCAGATTTTAATTTCCACATTGAATCATTCTATCATTGAATCATTGAACCATTGAATCATT
>DHQI01000057.1:17983-18936 GCA_002408065.1 Bacteroidales bacterium UBA5342 | reverse complement strand
AGTCTTAATGTCTTCTTTTTAACGTATTTTTGCAAATCTTTCAAAAAAAGAACGGATTATGGATATTTACGGACTGTTGGGGTACCCGCTGGGGCATTCTTTTTCGCGCAAGTTTTTTCTCGAAAAATTTGATAAGGAAGGCATTGAAGCCGGTTTTGAGAATTTTGAGTTAGAAACGGCTAAAGAGATGCTGGATGTTATTGATTCAAGGGTTGATTTAAAGGGTTTTGCGATTACTTTGCCACACAAGGAGAATATTATACCGTTTTTGGATGAATGTGACAAGGCCATTGATCATATTGGAGCCGTCAACTGTGTAAAAATAAAACGTGATGGGGAAAGTTTTACGATGAAAGGATATAATACCGATATCATTGGTTTTGAGAAATCTTTTCGTGAATTTCTAAAACCGGAGCATAACAATGCTTTGATACTGGGAACAGGAGGAGCGAGCAAAGCTGTGGCTTATGTGATGCACAAACTGGGCATTAAATACGAAGTGGTATCGCGCCGTAAAACGCTGACAACGCTTTGTTATGAAGATATAACACCAGAAAAGCTAGCAGAGGTGCAGGTTGTTATCAATACTACGCCACTGGGGATGCATCCTAAGGTGGAGACTTGTGTAGACTTGCCCTACGAGGCTGTGAACGAGAAGCATTATTTTTATGATTTGGTGTATAATCCTTTGGAAACATTATTTTTGAAAAAAGCAAAAGAACAAGGTGCTGCCACCAAAGCCGGTATGGACATGCTGGAACTTCAAGCTGAGGAGAACTGGCTAATATGGAGCACTGATTATGATGAGATACAGTGGAGAGTGGAGATGAAGAATTGAGACATTGAGACTTTGGGATAGAGGTGAGCGGTGAGGATTGCTGCGCAATCAAAAAGTGAGAGATGTGTAAATAAATCTCTGCGTATCTCTGCACCTCAGCGTATCTCTGCGATAC
>DHQI01000057.1:15452-17774 GCA_002408065.1 Bacteroidales bacterium UBA5342 | reverse complement strand
CGTATCTCTGCGATACAAAAAACAAACAACTTTGAATATAAAAACCTTAAATAACAGACTCCGTGTAGCGCACTTGGAGTCAGAGTCGGAAGTCGCTTACTTAGGTGTGGGTATCAATGTAGGATCGTCTGATGAGCGCCCTGAGGAATACGGGATGTCGCACTTCATAGAGCATATGCTTTTTAAAGGCACCAAGAAGCGTAGCAATTATCAGGTGATAAGTCGTCTGGAAGATGTGGGCGGTGAACTGAATGCTTATACCACCAAAGAGGAAACTTTTATTTATACCGCCATTCCTAAAAAATATATGAGCCGGGCTATGGAGCTACTGGCTGATATCCTGTTTAACTCTACCTTTCCTGAGGCTGAGATGGAGAAGGAAAAAGATGTTGTGCTTGACGAGATTAATTCTTATAAAGACAATCCGGCTGAAGTCATTTTTGATGAGTTTGAAGAGCAGGTGTTTGAAGGGCACCCCTTAGCGCACAATATTCTGGGAACAGAAGAAACGGTGAAGTCATTTACTCAGAAAATGGTCTTCGATTTCATTGAGCGCAATTACACCACCGATAAGATGGTACTGTTCTCCCTAGGTGGTTTTTCTCAGGAAAAAATCGACAATTTAGCTGAGAAATATTTTTCATCAGATCGTTTTGCTCACTGCTCAGAGAGAAAACGTATGGAAGTGCGTTATCAGCCGCAAAAAAAGATAGTAGAAGAGGATACTTACCAAGCTCACAGCATTATGGGCAATGTGGCTTACTCTATGTACGACAAGCGTCGTTTACCCTTACATCTCTTGTGTAATATGTTGGGTGGTCCGGCTATGAATGCCCGCCTCAATTACCAGTTGCGAGAGCGTAATGGCATAGGTTACAATATCGAAACACATTATTCGGCGTATTCTAATTCAGGGATCCTTTATATTTACTGGGGAAGCGATGAAAATAATGTGAAAAAGAGTAATGCTATCATATTGCGTGAACTTAAGAAGCTGACTAAAGAACCCTTGACCGAATCGGCTCTTAAGCGTGCAAAACAGCAATATCTGGGGCAAATCACCATTGCTAATGAGCAAAAAGAGGGACGATTCCTTAACTTTGGTAAAAGCATTATGCATTTTAATACCTTTAAAACTATTGAGGAAGTTAAAGAAAGGGTCAATGTGATAAGTGCTGAGGAACTCCATGAAATTGCGAAGGAGGTTTTTGATCCCAAGCAGCAGTCTTCTTTGTTGTTAGTGTAATAACCAGAGTTTGGGATAAGCATATTGTCACAGAAAGTCTGTGTGTGACATATTAGAGCAGAGTTTTCAGAAAGAATAGCGCACTTCTGCTACGTGCTTACTCAGATTAATATGTTGTTCTGTGTACTTTCTTGTTATGTCTTTTCTGTTAGTATTTAGGGGGTTATGTGTCTAGCTTAAAATCTCTTCTAATGCACTGTCAATATCCGGATACCTAAACTTAAAACCGGCTTCAATAATTTTGCGACTGTCTACCTCAGGGCTTTCGAGTAACAAGGTAGAGGCCTCGCCAAAGATTGCTTTTATGACAGCTGCAGGTACAGGGAAAATAGCCGGGCGCTTCATTTTTTTTGCAAACGATTTGATAAAGTCTTTATTGTTGATGTGTTGTGGTGCACATAGGTTAAAGAGGTTATCATTATTAAGCTTTTCAATAGCCCAGATAAAGGCATTGGCTAAATCTTTTTCATGAACAAAGGGAAAAGCTTGTTTGCCATTACCTAAAGTTCCACCTATACCTAGGTTGATGATTGGTTTGAGTTTTGAAATAGTTTTAGCCTTTTTACCTAAAACTAATCCCAGGCGGAAAATATGCTTTTCAACATCTTTGGATAGTCTATCGCTTGCTTTTTCCCAGTCTTCGACGACTTTTCCCAGGAATCCTGGATTGTAATTACGACTTGATTCTTTGTGTCTTTCCCCACAGGTATAGAGGCCAATAGCAGAGGCCTGAATATATTTTTTGGGTTGATCTGCTTTGGGGAGACTGTTAATGGCCGTTATCAGATGCCGTGTGGTCTTTATGCGACTGTCAAAGATTATTTTCTTGTTTTCACGGGTCCAGCGCTGAAGAATGCCTGCACCGGATAGGTTGATGACCACATCTACGCCTGTCAGATAGGTACGCAACAATCCGCTGTCGCCATTGATCAAATCGCGACTTATCCCAAATACCTCATGGTCTCTGTTCTTAAGCTCTTGCGAGAGAAGATGACCAAGATAACCGTTTATGCCTGCGATGAGAATATGCATGTTGATTAAAAATTCAAGGTTTGTGATTCAATGATCTAATGATT
>DHQI01000057.1:9086-15136 GCA_002408065.1 Bacteroidales bacterium UBA5342 | reverse complement strand
TCAATGATCTAATGATTCAATGTTTTAATGATTCAATGTTCTAATGATTCAATGATCTAATGATTCAATGATCTAATGATTCAATGATCTAATAATTCAATGATCTAATAATTCAAGGTTTATGATTAAAAGTTTGAGATTCAAAGTTCAAGACTGAGAAAAATTATTCACTCATTCTCACATTCACTCATTCCTACATTAATACTTAGCTACCAGAGGGATGCGACGACCAAAACCAAAGGCTTTAGAAGAGACGCGCAATATAGGTGCTTGCTGGAAGCGTTTGTATTCGTTGATATTCACTAAACGTATGGTTTTCGTAATTGTTTTTATATCATAACCCAAAGATTCAATTTCTTTTGGTGAACGGTTAAGCTCAATATAATTGTACAAAATACCATCCAGTGTATCGTAATCAGGCAAAGAGTCTGAATCCTTCTGGTCAGGGCGCAGCTCTGCCGAAGGGGGTTTTACGATAGTGTTTTCCGGTATCACTTCACCGTTACGGTTTATATAACGCGACAGTTTGAAAACGTCTGTTTTATAGACATCGCCCAGAACAGATATTCCTCCGTTCATATCACCATAGAGGGTGCCGTAGCCCACGGCCGCTTCACTTTTGTTGGTGGTGTTGAGCAGGATGTGACCGAATTTATTGGAAAGTCCCATCATCAAAGTACCACGTACGCGGGCTTGTATATTTTCCTCGGCTACATTGAACGGTAAGTTTTTGAAAATAGGCTTAAGTGCCGTTTCAAACTGTTCATAAATATCTTTAATGGCTACAATATCGTATTGAATGCCCAGGTTTTCGGCTAATTCTACAGCATCGTCTACTGAGTGTTGTGATGAGAACTGTGAAGGCATCAGTACTACGCGCACATTTTCGGCTCCCAAGGCTTCCACAGCCAGCACTACAACCACAGCAGAGTCAATCCCCCCCGAAAGACCTAATGTGGCTTGTTTAAAACCCATTTTTTGAAAATAATCTTTAATACCTAATACCAAAGCATCATTGATAAGTGGAATATGATAATCCTCTTCGGCTTCTACGATTTTTTCCTCAATCGGTTTCATCATTTCGGTGTCGATGTATTGCAAGTCTTTTGTAAAACGTCCACATTTCAGGCATAATTCAGCGTTGGCGTTAAATACCATTGAGTTGCCATCAAAAACTAACTCTGTATTAGCTCCGGTTTGGTTGACGTAGATGACCGGAATTTTGTGTTTTTCTGCATTCATTTTTAACACACCTTTACGGGTGCCTTCCTGAACGTATGAAAACGGTGAAGCTGCTATGTTAACCATAAAATCTGGTTCTTGCTTCATCAGTTCGTCCATAGCCGAAACAGCATACAAGCGGCTCTGTGCAAAAGGATTGGCTACAGGTTGTGTTTCCCAGATATCTTCACAAATGGTAACAGCAATTTTTTGTCCTTTAAATTCTAATAACTCAAAGCTGGTGTTAGGCTCAAAATAGCGGTATTCATCAAAAACGTCGTAGGTTGGGAGCAGGGTTTTGTAAAATACTTGTTGTATCTGGCCTTCGTTTAGGAAATAGGCTGCGTTGTACAACTTTTTACCTTTGTTGTTTGGGTTAATGGCTGGTCCGCCTACTATGGCAGCTATGTCGGTACAGCTTTTAGCTAGGTTTTCAACACTTTTCACACACTCTTCTACGAATTCTTTACGCTCCAGTAAATCGTGTGGAGGATACCCACAAATACAGAGTTCTGAGAATACAACCAGCTCAGCTCCATTCGTTTTTGCTTGTTGTATAGTGTCAGTAATGAGTTTTTCATTTTTTTCAAAATGACCGATATGATAATTAAGTTGTGCGAGTGCTATTTTCATGTTGATGTTTTATAGACTATAGACTAATAGACGACAGACTGCAAGATTTTAAAAGTTTAGAGTCTGTGTTTTTTCTGATGTCTAAAGTTTTTTGGTTTTTAAGCAACAAAAGTACGATGAATGCTTTTAAAATGAAAAAAGACACCAAACAAATGCTTGATGTCTTTTTAATAGAAGTATATGCTACCCTATAATTGCTCTACCAGTTTGATGGTTTGTTTCGCAATCGTGAGTTCTTCGTCAGTAGGTATCACACAGACGGTTACTGGCGAGTCGTCGGTGCTGATAATGGCTTCTTTGCCACGTAATCCTTTGTTTTTTTCTTTGTCTATTTTAATGCCCATAAATTCCAGATCTTTACAAATAGCTTCGCGGTCGATATCTGAATTTTCGCCAATGCCACCGGTAAATGTAATGACGTCGCAACCGCTCATTGCAGCCATATATGAGGCGATGTATTTGCGAATGCGGTATTGGAACATTTTCAAGGCCAAGAGGGCATCCTCGTTCCCTTCTTTATAGGCTGCATCCTCCACCTCACGGGCATCGGATGATATCCCTGATACCCCCAGCAGGCCACTGTGTTTATTAAAAAGTGTGCTGGCTGCATCGGTGTTAATCTTTTCCTTATCCATAATGTAAGTTACTGCGCCAATGTCAAGGTCGCCGGCACGTGTTCCCATCAGCAAGCCTTCTACCGGGGTAAATCCCATCGAGGTGTCTACCGATTGCCCGCTATCTATAGCACAGATAGAGCTTCCGTTGCCCAGGTGACAATTGATGGTTTTGGTCTTGTTATAATCTAAGCCAAGAAATTCGCAAACGCGGTTAGAAACATAGCGGTGCGAGGTGCCATGAAAACCATAGCGGCGTACTTTATATTTATTGTATAATGATTTAGGGATGCCGTACATATAGGCGTGTCTTGGCATCGTTTGGTGAAAAGCGGTATCAAAAACACCTACCTGTGGTTTGTCCGGCATCAGAGCCGAAACGGCATAAATACCTTTCAGGTTAGGCGGGTTGTGTAGCGGAGCCAAGTCAATACAGTTTTCAATTTGAGCGATGACTTCATCGTTGAGTATCACGCTGCCTTTAAACTCTTCTCCACCGTGAACCACCCGGTGCCCTACGGCGCCTATTTGGTCTAGTGATTTGATACAGCCTATCTTAGGGTCAGTCATGACGCCTATGATGTATTCTATCCCCACTTGATGGTCTAATACTTCGCCTTCGAGTTTTATTTTTTCCTGACCTTCATTCTGATGCTTCAGAAAGGAGCCTTTCAGACCAATTTTCTCCATAACGCCAGATGCAACATTCGAATTGTCAATCATATTGATTAACTTGTACTTGATGGAGGAGCTTCCGCAGTTGAGCACTAAGACTTTCATTTGCTGATAATTTTATATTTTTCTACTTAATGACTAAAGAATAACGCTTTGGAGGGAGAATTGTGTTAAATAATCCTGCTTGTTATTCCTGAAAATTACTGTTCAAGCTTACCTGCCAAGGTTAATAAAAAGATATGCTTTTTCTTAAAAGAAAAACTGAGAAAAATAAATTTTAGCCCTTTTGTAAACTTGAGATTGCAAAAAAAGCAAAAAAAGATTAACGAACAACTGATTTTGTAAAAAAAAGGACTAAAGTTATTATGGTTAGGAAAAAAAAAGATATCAAACGAGGGTTTGATATCTTTTTTTAGTTTAATATGCTTATTTGCTATTGCGAATCTATTTGATAAGCTTCATTGTTTCTTCGGCGATCATATATTCTTCATCGGTTGGAATTACACAAACTTTGATACGGGAATTATCTGAACTGATGAGGGTATCTTTAGCACGAATGTTGTTTTTTTCTAAATCTAATTCAATACCTAAAAACGCCATGTTTTTACAAAGTGCTTCACGTTCTATGATTGAATTCTCGCCAATACCACCGGTAAACGTTAGTACATCGCACCCTCCCATTTCGGCGATATAAGCTCCAATGTATTTTTTGATACGTGAACGGAAAACTGTCAGGGCTAACATAGCGTCTTCGTTACCTTGATTGAGCGCCTGTTCTTCTATGTCGCGCAAGTCTGATGATACACCAGACATACCAGCCAGACCACTGTGCTTGTTAAATAGTGTGTTGGCGGCTTCTGGGCTTACATTTTCTTTGTCCATTATGTAGGTTACCGCACCGATGTCAAGGTCACCTGCGCGTGTGCCCATCAAAAGGCCTTCCACAGGCGTGAATCCCATAGAGGTATCTACTGACTTGCCACCATCAATAGCACATATAGAGCTACCGTTGCCAAGGTGACAGTTGATCACTTTAGTGGTATTGTAATCCAGACCTAAAAATTCACAAGCGTGACGTGATACATAGCTGTGGCTGGTGCCATGGAAACCATAACGGCGTATTTTGTATTTATCGTAAAGTGATTTAGGGATACCGTACATATAAGACCATTTGGGCATCGTTTGGTGAAAAGCGGTATCAAAAACACCTACCTGCGGTTTGGTGGGCATCAGAGCCGAAACAGCATAGATCCCTTTTAGGTTTGGTGGGTTGTGCAAAGGAGCTAAGTCGATGCATTCTTCCATTTTTGCAATGACGGCATCGTTGATAATTACACTACCTTTGAATTCTTCGCCACCGTGTACCACACGATGACCTACTGCATCAATCTCTTCCAAGGTCTTAATGCAACCAATGTCCGGGTCGGTCATTACACCAATGATGTATTCGATGCCAACTTGGTGATCCAATACTTCACCTTCCAGTTTTATTTTTTCCTGACCTTTGTTTTGGTGTTGGAGAAACGAGCCTTTCAGACCAATTTTTTCCATTGCTCCTGAGGCTATCGTCGAGCTGTCGGCCATATTTAACAGCTTGTACTTGATAGATGAACTTCCACAGTTGAGCACTAAGACTTTCATTAGATTATATGTTATTTTGTTAATATGCTAGAAGCAAATAAACTACAAAAGACGAAGGGGGTGAAGCCATCGTCTTTTACAGGTGGGGAATTGTGTTTTGACAGGCTGATATAACTCTAAAATTGTCTTTTTGCAAATTCCGCTTTGCAAAAGTAGGGATTTTTAATGTTTTTTGAGGTGTTTTTATGTGAAAATTGTAAACTGTTGGGTGATGTTTTTGTTGTGACTGTATGACAGCTTATTTTTGAAACAAAACCCAAACATAGGCTCCATAGATAGCTAAAAGTAAAATACCACCCCGCCATGTCAGCTTACCGGTGTCGAGTTTTATTAAGCTCTTGATGTTTTTCTCTTGTTTGAAGTCAGTAAGATTGGTTTTGAAAGGGTAGATAAGCAGCATTAACCAAAAGGCTACGCCCAGCATAATATACAAATCGGTATTAAAGCTTGTAAAGTCGAACTGAATAGGTTTTACAATAGTTGTTATACCCAATACAGCTAAAATATTAAAAAGGTTGGATCCGATAATATTACCTATTGAAATATCCGTTTGCTTTTTCATCGCGGCTATTACAGAAGTAACCAACTCAGGTAAGCTGGTGCCAAAAGCCACAATGGTAATAGAAATAACGCGCTCGCTGATGTTAAGAGCTAAGGCAATACTGCTTGCGCTTTCTACCAAGAAGTTAGCTCCGGCTGCCAAAGCGAGGCAGGATATGAAAAAGACCATAGCGATGGATATCCAGCTATTGAGTCTGGTCTCTTCTATGGCTTCCTGATCCTCTTTAGGGCTGCGGATAGCCGAAATAATGTAGAAGTGAAGGATGATAAATAGTGCGGCCCCTTCCCATAAGGAGATGCTGCCACTTAAACTAAATATAATGAGCAGGACAGAGGCGCCAAGCACCAAAAGCCAGTCGGAAAAAAGACGTTTGGAAACCACCGGAAGCGTAATGAGACAAGCTGTTGCGCCAAGCACCAGAGCAATGTTGGCAATGTTGGAGCCAACGACGTTACCCAAAGCAATCTCCGGATGACCACCCATAGCTGCGTCTAAGCTTACCAAAAGCTCGGGTGCAGAAGTGCCAAAAGCCACTACGGTTGCTCCAATAACGAAAGGAGCAATGCGAAACTTGCGTGCAGCGCCCACTCCGGCTTCCACCAAAAAATGACCGCCGGCTACCAGTAAGATAAGGCCTAATATGAGTAAAAGTATATCTTGAATCATCTTCGTTTTCAGTATTGTAAAGACGCGATTAATCGCGT
>DHQI01000057.1:8477-8843 GCA_002408065.1 Bacteroidales bacterium UBA5342 | reverse complement strand
ACGCGATTAATCGCGTCTATACGATGATTGAGTTGTGTTTAAGCAAACACTATCGCTACCAACCCAACAACTAAACAGTAGGCGGCAAACCAAATCAGTTTGCCTTTGTTCACAATCTTAATCATCCATCGGCAGGCTAACAGACCTACAACGAAAGCAGCCAGAAAGCCAACGATCAGGCTGATGGCTGAGATGCCGGCGCCGGCAGAAAAGTCAGCGTCTTTAAGACTAAGTAAGTTAGCTCCAAGAATAGGAACTAGCACCATTAAGAATGAAAATTTAGAAACTTCTTCTTTTTTGTTGCCTAAAAGTAAGCCTGTTGCAATGGTAGAGCCAGAGCGCGAAATGCCTGGCACGGTAGCAATG
>DHQI01000057.1:659-8320 GCA_002408065.1 Bacteroidales bacterium UBA5342 | reverse complement strand
GGCACGGTAGCAATGGCTTGTGCTATGCCGATGATAAATGCATCCATAAAACTGATGGTTTTGTGTCCGCTTTTCTTAAAATAGGTGAAGCCTAAGAGTACGGCGGTATAAAGCAACATGCTTCCCACTAAAACTAAATTGCCTGTAAAGAGCGCTTCCAGTTGTTCTTCGAACAGCAGACCTACCACTAAAACAGGGATCATAGAAACCGCAATTTTTGCCACATATTTTGTTTCTTCGTTCCACTGAAATTTAAAAAGCCCCAGGATAAGTTGCAGGATTTCTTTTCGGAAAATAACCAAAGTACTAAGTACTGTTGCGCCATGTACCGCAATAGTAAACATCATACTTTCGCTGGTTTCAGCGCCTAATAATACTTTGCCGATTTCAAGGTGTCCGCTACTGCTGATAGGCAGGAATTCAGCTAATCCTTGTATAATGCCCAGAATGAGGGCTTCTAATGTAGTCATAAATATGGTCCGAAGTTAGAAGTTCGAGGTTGGTTGGAATTCAGGAGACCGAAGAACGCTTACTTTCGTCTTCGGTCATCCGTCTTCAGTTTTATTTTAAGTTTTTAATACGATCCATGGCCTCAATTACATTTTCGCGCATAGCGAAAGCTGAGAAGCGGAAGTAACCTTCGCCTGAAGGACCGAAACCAGAACCTGGAGTACCTACCAAGCGTGCTTCGTTGAGGAATTTGTCAAACAAGTCCCACGATGGTGTGTCGTCGTTTGATTTGATCCATACATAAGGAGCGTTTATCCCACCAAATACTTCGTAGCCCATGGCTGTCAGGCTTTCGCGCATAATGCGGGCGTTCTCCATATAATAGTCGATGATGTCCTGTAATTCTTTTCTCCCTTGCTCGGTATAAGCGGCTGCAGCGGCTTTTTGTACCGGGTAAGAGGCTCCGTTGAATTTCGTGCTTTGGCGGCGTGACCACAGGCCTTTAAGAGCCACTTCTTCGCCGGCTTCTGTTTTTGCCATCAATTCGTTTGGCACAACGGTGAAACCAAGGCGTGTTCCGGTAAATCCGGCTTTTTTAGAGAAAGAACGGAACTCAATAGCACATTTTTTAGCGCCTTCTATTTCGTAGATTGAGTGAGGTACGTCAGCTTCGGTAATAAAACCTTCGTAGGCCGCATCAAATAAAATCACGGACTCGTTAGCGATAGCGTAGTCTACCCATTTCTTCAATTCTTCTTTTGTTGCAGTGGTTCCTGTAGGGTTGTTAGGGTAACAAAGGAAGATAATATCTGCCTTTTCTGTTGGTAACTCAGGAGCAAAACCATTTTCTGCCGTACAAGGCATATAGATCAAGTCACCATAGTAGCCGCTTTCTAGCATTTCGCCAGTGCGACCGCCCATTACAGAAGTATCTACATACACAGGGTATACCGGATCTTGAACGGCAATCTTATTGTCTAAACCAAAAATCTCAAGGATGTTACCAGTATCACATTTAGAGCCGTCAGAAACGAAAATTTCATCTGCGCTGATGTCTACTCCGTTGTCTTGATAATCATTTTGAGCAATAGCTTCGCGTAGGAAAGCATAACCTTGCTCCGGACCATAGCCTTTAAAATTATCTTGCTCACCCATTTCTTTAACGCCTTCGTGAAAAGCATCGATAATAGCAGGTACCAATGGCATCGTTACATCACCAATACCCATTTTTATCACTTTAGCTTCAGGATTATTCGCCTGAAATTCACTTACACGTCGTCCAATTTCCGGAAATAAGTATCCCGCCTTTAATTTGAGATAATTTTCGTTTACTTTTGCCATAGCAGTTTTATATTTATTGTTTTATTTTCGTTTTCAAAATTCCCACAAAGAAAAGAAAAATAGAGGAATTTATTGCAATGAATTTGATGCTAAAAAAGAGCATTTTTTTGAAATTATCTTTGTGATCCTTTGTGATTCTTTGTGTCACTTTGTGCTACAGCTATAACACAAAAGAAACACAAAATTGGCACAATATTAAACAAAGAAAAAAAATACATAATGACAAGCAACACCTTTATTAAAACCCACGGACTGGGGAATGATTACATTGTATTTGATAGTGATAACATCGATTTTGAACTGACCGATAAGGCCATTATTCGTCTTTGTGATGAACATTTTGGCATAGGGTCGGACGGTATTCTGCTAAAAGTAGATTCTGAGATTGCCGATTTTGGCTTGCGTATTTTTAACCCTGATGCTTCCGAAGCTGAGAATTGCGGCAATGGACTGCGCATCTTTAGTAAGTTTTTGCACGATTACGGTTATTTGCAAAGTGATAAATTTACCGTCGATATTCTGGGGCGTTTGATTAATGCCGAAATTATTGAAAAACAAAACGGACGTGCCTCTTTGGTGCGTGTGGATATGGGTAAGGCGACCTTTAAAGCGGATGAAGTACCCATTATTTATGATAAAGAAGAATGTGTGGCCGAAAAGATAGAAGTGGGCGGCAAAAAGTTTACCATCAATTGTGTTTCGATGGGTAATCCGCACTGTGTGGTGTTGGTAGATGAGCTCGATATAGACGAACTAATGGAATATGCGCCACAGATTCAGGCTTTGCCCATGTTCCCTAATGGTACCAATGTGCAGTTTGCCAAAGTGCTTTCACGTTCTGAGGTAGAGATTCGTATCTATGAGCGTGGCGCCGGTTATACTTTGGCTTCGGGCAGTTCCTCGTGTGGCGTTGCTTCCGCAATGGTGAAAAATGGTCTGGTAGATTGCGATGTGACCGTAAAGATGCCGGGCGGTGAATTAAAACTGACAGTAGAAGAAGACTGGAATGTGGTGATGCAAGGTCCCATTCGTCAGGTGTGTGAAGGTGTGTTGAATGCGGAGATGATTGAGGATTTGAATAAGTAGACAGTTGGCAGTCGGCAGTTGTCTAACGGGGAGCTTTTTGTTTTTATCAAATAAGATTATAACACAGAGAGCCACAAAGGACCTCAAAGCTGCACTAAGGGTTCTTTGTGTGCCTTTGTGCTTCTTAGTGCTACTTTGTGTAATAACTAGTCATTCCAAGACTCAAATAGGACGTAGAAAGTCCATTGCCTACTGCCACTGCGAACTGTTTACTTTAAAAAACATGAAACCAGTCCTGAAAATATCCCTTCTCATTCTCTTGACCTTAAGCAGCTGCACTGTGTCCTGGCAAAAAGCGATGCACTACGGCGATGTACAGGAGCTAAACCTGACTGACACCATTTCTGCGGAGCGTTTCTTGGGCTTGATGATTGTGCCGGTGCAAATAGAAGGGGAGGCCTATCGTTTTCTTTTCGATACCGGGGCGCCATTTGCAATCTCGGAAGAATTACAGCAAAGATATCAGTACAAAACAGTTTCGAAAGGGCACATCGTGGATTCGGATAACAACCGGAGCAAGATTGCTTACGTTTCTGTGGATAGTCTCAGACTCAGTGGAACGACCTTTGCCAATATGACCGCTTTTGTAGGGGATTTTCGTTCCAACCCAAAATTAGCCTGCCTGGAGCTGGACGGTATCATCGGTTCTAACCTGATGCGCCATTGTAATTGGTCAGTGGATTTGCACAATAATCGTTTGTTGCTCAACCCTGCTTTGCCGGATACTACCAATCATTTTCACTATCCGTTTTCGATGAATAAGCAGTACGATATTCTGGTTGATTTGTCAATCAAGGGTAAAAGTCTTAAGCATATAAAGGTGGACTATGGCTCTAACGGATACTTTTCTGTTAATTCATCTCTTTTTCAAAAACTTTTGGATGAAAACCTTATTGCAGATGGCTTAATCAACCGTGGCGAGAGTCAATCCGGTATTATCGGGGATGTGGTGTGCATAGAGGAACGGATGGCGTTGCTCGATTCTTTATGGATAGGAGAGGCATTATTCTCAAATCTCAGCTTGGAAGAGGGAAGCTCCACTCTGTTTGGTACCGCCTGTTTGGAAGATTATATGGTGACGATAGATTGGAAAAGGCGTTTGTTGTTTTTTGAACCACAAGAAGTCCCCCATAAACTTCCCATTAGCTATGGATTCACCTTGGGAATAAAGGACGATAGTACTGTTTATGTACAATCGGTGGTGGATTCTTTAGGAGCTTTTAATGTCGGATTACGCTTTGGTGATGAGGTCTTGTCAGTGAATTATATTGATTTCTCAAAAGATTCCTATTGCGACTATGTGGAGCTGATGAATAAGAAACCAGATAGCCTTAAGCTGAAAGTCGTTTCAGAAGAGGATACTGCAGAATTTTGTATCAATAGGGAGCTTTTGTATTAGGCGTTCTGGGCGATACTAAGTTATAACACAAAGAGAAGCAAGGAATCACGAAGTTTCGCAAAGAAAAACTCCGCGTATCTCTGCGTATTCTTTGCGCATCTCTGCGATACAATTCAGGAGGCGAAGCCTCTATTTAAATCGCTTCTTAAAAGCCTTCACATTTCGCACCATTTTACCAAAATCTTTGTCTTTTTGACGACGCTCGTGTACTTCAGCTTCAAAATGCTCACGTTCCCGGCCCATTTTCAGGAAGTTTTGGTAAGCGTTTTCGTCTAATTCGCCGTTTTCTACCGCTGCTATAATAGCACATCCTTCTTCGTGAATATGGCTACAGTCAGAGAATTTGCAATCCTGTGCCAGGCTGAGGATATCATCAAAAGTCATTTCAAAGCCCGCCGTATCGTCCGTGATGCCTACTTCGCGCATGCCGGGGTTGTCTATTATTATGCCACCACCTTCAAGGATAAAAAGCTCACGGTGCGAGGTGGTGTGTTTCCCTTTATTGACACTTGTGCTGATTTCTCTGGTTGCCATTACTTCTTCGGACATCAGGGCATTGAGTAGGGTGGACTTGCCCACACCGGATGAGCCTAGCAAGCAATAGGTCTTGCCTTTTTTTATCAAGGATTTGACATCTTCGTAGCCTTTGGTCACATTGCTTACAGTGATGACTTTGGCGTCTTTTATGCGCAGGTTAGTTGATGACAGAATGTTTTCCAGTTCGCTTTCGTCAATTAGGTCAATTTTACTCAATACAATGATGGGGCTGACTTTCGCCGTATGGCAAATGCTAAGGTAGCGTTCCAGGCGGTTGAGGTTAAAGTCGCGATCTACCGCTTGTACGATGATGCCATAGTCGATGTTGGTGCCTATGATCTGTACTTGTCCTGAACTGGAAACCGCCTTGCGTTCTATGATGGATTGGCGCGTATAGATGCCGTGAATCAGGGCTTTGTCTTCGTCGTATTCTGTAAAAGCCACCCAGTCGCCTACAGCAGGAAAATCGTAACGATCCTGAGCAGTAAAGCGCAGGTTGCCGATGAGTTCAGCTTCGTATTCCTGCTCGCCATCTTTGATGATGTAGCGCTCTTTGTGTTCCAGTATAACGCGGGCGGTGCCAAAGTCGTTCCAGCTTTGCTCTTCTTTGTGTTTTGCCAGTGCTGCTGTGTGTCCGAGGTCTTGTAGGTTCATAGTGGTGAATGTTTATTGCAAATTAAGGTAAAAGTATTTAAAGATTAATCTATAGCTTAAGAATCGCTTCGCAAAAAATAGTTTAAAAGTGTTTTTGTATAAGTTTACGTACTTTTGCGGCTCAAAAATATTAAGACCCCTTGGTGCCAATCATTGTCTCAAGGCACTAAATAAGCTATATGTCTCAGAAAAAAGATCAAAAGTCCATTTTGGATAAGTTAGGCATTCGTCAGTTGACGCAAATGCAAAAAAATGCGCAAAAGAAAATCTCTGCACGTGATGAAGTGATTTTACTTTCTCCTACGGGGAGTGGAAAAACACTGGCATTCCTCCTTCCGATAATAGCTCAGTTAGAACCCGATTTGCATGAGATTCAGGCATTGGTGTTGGTGCCTTCGCGCGAATTGGCGATGCAGATAGAGCAGGTGGCGCGTGAGCTGGGCAGTGGCTATAAGGTCAATGCTGTGTATGGCGGACGTGCCGGTATCAAAGATAAGGCAGAGCTAAAACACCCGCCGGCCATTTTGATTGGAACGCCAGGCCGTGTGGCCGACCATTTGCGCAATGAAGTGATTTCTACCAAATACATCAAAACGTTGATTCTGGATGAGTTTGACAAATCGCTTGAAGTAGGTTTTGAAGGCGAGATGCGGGCCATTATGAAAGCTTTGCCGCGCCTGAAGAAAAAGGTGCTCACTTCGGCTACTCAGCGCGATGAAGTGCCTGATTTTATTGGTATCAAAGATCCTGAGATTCTTGATTATTCTGATCAAAAAGTGAGTAAGCTAAAGCTGAAAACGGTGATGTCGCCAACCAAGGAGAAGTTTGAGACTTTGGAGCGTTTGATTTACTATCTGGGTGATAAAAGCGGTATAGTGTTTTGTAATCTAAAAGATACCATTGAGGCCGTGAGCGATTATCTGGATGAAAAAGAAATTGGTCACGCCTGCTTTTACGGTGGAATGGAGCAGGTTGATCGTGAGCGTTCGCTGATTCGTTTCCGCAACGGGACACACCGTCTTTTGGTGGCTACCGATTTGGCAGCACGTGGTATCGATGTACCGGAGATGGATTATATCATCCATTATGAATTGCCATACCGCGAGGAGGAGTTTACGCACCGTAATGGCCGCACAGCGCGTATGCACAGTGCTGGTGCAGCTTACGTTTTGAGGGCCGAAAAAGAGGCCATGCCGGGATTTATAAAAGGTTCAGAATTGATAGATTTAGAGGATGCTCCCGTACTTAAGGCAAGTCAGTGGGAAACGCTTTACCTTTCCGGCGGTCGAAAAGATAAAATCTCGAAAGGAGATATTGCCGGTTTGTTTTTTAAGCAAGGCGGATTAGTTGGCGATGAGCTGGGAACTATTGAACTGAAACATGACTGCGCCTTTGTGGCCGTCCCACGCGTTAAGGCAAATCAGCTCATAAAAAAGCTAAATAACAGTAAGCTGAAAAAGAAAAAGGTACGTTTGAGCATTTTACAATAATACTGAGAGGCCACTATGAATTTTGTAGCCATTGATTTTGAAACAGCAAAGCAGCATCACATCTGTGCCGTTGGTATTGTGACCGTGGAAAATAGTCAGATTGTGGATGAGTATTATACACTTGTGCAGCCGCCCTACAATGAATACAACTGGCACACGATCCAGGTGCATGGCATTCAACCACAAGATACCGAGGATGCACCGATTTTTCCGGATATTTATGATGAGGTATATCGTCGCTTGAAGGGAAAAGTAGTGGTGGCACACAATGAATCATTTGACCGTAATGTATTACGCAAAACCTTGGAGGACTATCGTCTGACTGCAGAGGATCTGGATTTGACCAAGCGCTGGGATTGTACGATGCGCCGCGCCCGTAAGGCAAAATATGCTTCAAGTAAGTTGAATGAGTGCTGTAAGATTCACAATATTGAACTTAATCACCACGAGGCTTTGTCTGATGCTAGGGCTTGTGCATTGTTATTGATAGAGTTGGAGAATGCCGGTAACGGGACTTTTGATTTCTAAAATTAAATAAGCGCTAAGTAATTTGCGTATATTTCTTTAATTTTTGCACTATAAACCGGTTCTGCCTGTTCGGGGAAATCTATTTCGTGTCTTTTGTGTATTTCGTTGTCAAAATATGACGTAGAAAAAACAGAGTAGAGTGGGGGATAGGGCTATAAAACACAAAGAGGAGTCAA
>DHQI01000057.1:0-412 GCA_002408065.1 Bacteroidales bacterium UBA5342 | reverse complement strand
TCTTCGCGGTCGAAACGGGACTTCACGAGGCCTCGTGACGACCTCCTGCGTGACAGGCAGGCATTCTAACCCATAGTATCGTTGTGTTGTGCTATTAATCGCTTATAAAAGTCTTTGTTTCGTTGTTTTTTAAGGAAGCGTTCTCTTTTGATAGCATTGGATTTGTTGTCGAATTCCTCACAGTAGACAAGTTTCCAAGGCATTTTGTGTGAGGTGTATCTTGATTTTCCCGTGTTGTGAAAATCAAGTCGCATATCTAAATCAGAAGTGTAGCCAATATAAAAAGTTAAGTCTTGCTGACTTTGTAATATGTAGGTGTAGAAAGTCATCATGTTGTATTATAGGGATAAAACACAAAGAGGAGTCAAGAATAAATCTTAACTCCTCTTCGCGGTCGAAACGGGACTCGAAC
>DHQI01000081.1 GCA_002408065.1 Bacteroidales bacterium UBA5342 | reverse complement strand
ACCTGAATGCTGTATCCGTAGAATGTTTAGTTCAACATGAGCTCCAATGTGTTGAGTGTGCAAGCAACTCAACATTGGAGGCTAATTGTTGGGATGCGTATTTCCTTTTTAAATTGGAAAGCCTTCTCGTCTTAGTTCACTTTTTTCTTTCTCGTTAAAATTTCGTCTAATTAACTCTATTCTAGATTGATTTTCCTTCTTTTGTCTTATCCAATGGTATAAATTTCCGATTATTGATTCAGGTAAAAACCAAATACCTTCGGGATTTACAGATTTGTTATAACGAAATGATTTCCATTCACTTGTTCTATCTTTTTGTCGAGTTCTTATTCTCCCTAAAGGACGTTCTTCATCAAAAGCTAGATACCAGGCATCAACTATATCTTGTTGAATTTCATCAGGCAATTCATTAATTCGTTCTCTTAATGAACCATTGAACCTATTTTGGAATTTTGCTTTGTTTGGATTTTCACGTTCTAAAAGGTCATTAATAAATCTAGTAGCAGTGTCAACTGGTGTCCTGCTTTTTGAAGACAAATCAAGAATCTCATTTATCTTGTCCATAATATCTAGTTTCTTATTTGATTTATTTGCCTTTTTAATTCCTTATATCCAAGTTCCTAATCTTACTCCTTTGTATTCATAGCGTTGACTTAGTCCAATGTTTTCTCCCTCATCAACAGCTTCTTGAAGTAGTTTTAGTTTTGTTTCATCTTTCCACTCTTGCCAAAGTGTATGAGCATCACCAAAATAAAATTGCTCTTGTTTCAGAAGGGTTTCGTGCTCTTTTAGAAGCAGTTTGTTTTTGTGGTAAATCTTCTGTTTTAAATACCAATTATAAAGGGAAGGATTTTTATAATCTCGAGGAACAGTTACACTGTATTTTTCACCTTTATGTCGATTTTCCTCTTTAAATTCTTTGAATAATTCAAAGTAATCTTGCCAAGAGTTTAAGTAGTCCTCAGTTATTGCAGGAATGTTGCTTGAACCATTATTATTTGTAGTGTTCTTTGACTCAATGTTGCCTAAATCTTCTTTGTTAAATTTTATCTTCTTTCTTTTTGCAAAAGTATTCTTATTCGATTTTATATATTCAAAATCATCATTTGTCTGGGATTCAGGCCAAATAAACCCAGCTTGTTCCAAATCTTTTAGTACATCTTGTGTTAGTTTTTGAATGTTTTTATCTGTGCCGTTCAGAATAGGTTCAAAATATTCTTCAAATTGTCTGATTAGCTTTTTTCCTTGCTGATTTACCTTTGAAAATTCAAAAAATGTAGAAGCTTCGATATTATCAAATAGCCCATAACTTGTAAGATTTGAAGAGCCTGTAATAAAACGATAGTTGTGTTTACCCTTAAAAAAATAGATTTTCGGATGGAACATAATTTGATCTTCTGTGCAGAAAATCCAAGTTTCAATGTTGTGGTCAATAAAGAATTGAAGAGCTTCTCTTGATGTTCCTTTTTTTACAATTCCTAAATAGAATTTTACAGAATTATATCTTTCTGATGCTTCTATCAGTTCCTTTTTAATTCTGTTGATTCCTGACATCTTCGTAAATGCTGAGAATCCAATAAAAAAGAAGTAATCTTTATTCTTAAAGCTATCAATTATATAATGACCAACGGTATTTGTGTGGTCTTTATGAAGTCCGTGACCTAAAAATTCTACTCTCATCTCGTGTTTTTTTTATATGCACCCCAACGTCTCTGTATACGCATGTTTTTCAAATGTTGCGTGTATATTTAATTTAACTGAAGGTGATTTTATTGCGTTTATTGAAGAAAAAAATCTTGCGAGTTGGTGTTTTGCGCAATACGTCCTCTTTTAATTATCTCGTTAGCAAAGCTATATAATATTTTTCTAAAAACAGAAAAAAACTAATCAATATCTAAATCATTCAGAAGGGATTTAAGGTTTTAATCTCTTTAGTTATAATGTGAGTTTGTATTTTCGTGCTTTTACTGTTTTCGTGCATTTGAATACCTTAAAACCTGAGTACAGGAAAATTCTCGTCTGATTACAACCATCCTTCACTGTTTAGAAGTATACACCTTAAAATTCTTATAAACAGCCGAGCGGGTGTACATATGACGTAAGCCTATTCTGCCTTCAGTTACCGGAGGAAATACAGAGCAATCCCAAGAGAATACCTCTTCGCCATCTTTACTTTCCAATTTAAAGTATAACATGGTTCCAGATTTCATAGCAGTGATATGGTATTTCTGCCCTGTTTTTATAAAACCTTTCTCATCGTAAGAAGGTGCCACCATAAAGCTATTAAAGGGTTTACCTGTCTGTAATGGATAGCGGCGAGCCCTGGTATAATAAAAACCATCCCCCTTATTGCCAAAAGCCGCATAACTGATGTGAAGGAGGTTCATATTCTTAAAATACTTGCGCATGGCCGGAACGTCACGGTAGGCTTTCCACGCCATGATGTCTTTGGAAAATGTGGCCTCTTCCTCATCCCCTGTGGCCTGGATGTAAAGAATGGTTACAAACTGATTGGCGGTATCCGTACGGGTATAATCATACTCGATTTTTATATCGCCAGTAAATGATTCCTTCGTCCACAAAACGGCATGGTGTGCATCGTTCCAGGCTTCGGGCCCTGCAGCAAAGTGCATGCCTTCAGGAGTGTTTTCTACTGTGGCTATTTCACCATCCAGTATCCAGTTTTTGGTCCAATCTTTTGTGCCTTTATCTTTAAATACTAAGTCCCATTGTTTGGAATTATCCAATGCTTCAAAGTCGCTTTGTTGGTTTTGAGCTGTGCAACTTAGCATCACTATCATTGCTATTAGGAGGCTATAGATACGTGACGTTTTCATAGTTTATTATCTTTCAATAATTTCTAAATTACGCATCAAACAAGCCGCATATTCACCGGCAGTACCGCGTATGCGAAAAGCAATGTGACCTCCCTTTAGTGGTGTTGCGTCTTTTGTTTCTAATACCTTTTTGCCATCCACTTTAAGCCATACAAGGTCGCCATCCTGCCCTAGTTCGATGCTGTAAAAAACACCGGGGTGCATGATGTTATCGTCCATGGATACCAAAGCAGGGTCTTCTCCCTGGGCTACGGGGTATTTTCTAATAAAGGGCGTATAGTTATGTGGCGCATTGCGAAAAGCATAAAAATAACTCTCCACATCGTTGATCCAAAGCGACATGGAGCCATCATAGTTTTGCGGAATAGTTAGGTCGGTACTTTGCCCTAAATCTGAAGCAGAAAGTATGGCCACAAGCACAGCAGCGGGCGTCAATGTCATCACTTCGTATTTTACCGTTACCTTATTTGAGTAACTTTTAGGACTGACAATCATCACCCCATTGCTCTGTTGAGGGTCTTCTTTCATAAAGAACATATTATGACTTTCGACCATTTTGGTGCCTTGCCCTAAAAAAGACCATTCATTCAATGCTTCAGGCGTTATTTTTTGAGCAGATAGGGAAGAAAAAATCATCCCAATTATCATTACGATACTCATCCGTTTTTTCATTGTTTTTGGTATTTAATCGTTTGCTATTCAATAATTATAATCTCCCGCGCATTGACTGCTCCAGAAATGCTCACAATATACATTCCTGGCATCAAATCCCGACCTTTCACAAGGCTTAGCTTGTTCTGCTTAGTATTGGCTTGCCAAACTTCTTGCCCTTGCAAATTGAACACTGAAACTTGCTTATCACCAGCCGTAAACATTTCAATATTTAGTACGGATTGACTAGGATTTGGATAAACCTTGATCCTATCAACTTTGCTTTGATGGATGCTGTTTATCAATTCGAAATTAGCCTCAATAGTTATGCTTGAATCCATTTTTACTGAAACTGGATTTTCATTACTCACTAAATCACCGCTCCACCCTACAAACTCATAGCCTTCGTCTGCTGTTGCTGTAAGTACAACTTCTGATCCGGCACCATATTCATTGCTTTGAGGATTAGCGACAACAGAACCATTATTGGCGGTCACATTCAATGCATAATTGGTCGCAACAAAGTGCGCTTCGATGTTGATGGTAGAGTCTAGTTTAAGGCTCAACGGGTTCTCACTACTTGTAAGATCACCTGTCCAATTTGAAAAAGTATAACCAATAGCAGGTGTAGCTGTTAGCACAAGGGTATCGCCAAGGTCGTACTTCGAAAGAGCAGGACTTTTAGTTACAGACCCATGGTCACTATTTACATCAAGCAATAAATAGGCTTTGCCTTCCTCTTCCATAAAAATATACTGACGTGGAGGGAACTGTAACTTTTCCACACTTGAAAGGTGTTCCGATGTGTTTTCACTTAAGTCCAACAAATCTTCCCTAAAAATTGTACCGGCTTTACCTAGCAATGGCCTCCAGAGTGTATTGATGGCGTTTACAGGTCCTCCATTGGAGATATTGGGCAAGGTCCAGCTTTCCGGGTTCAAAACGTAGGGTTTCAAAAAGCTATAGGCCTTATGAATACTCCGGCCATCGTAGGTGCTGTAATTCCATATATCAACCTCCACCTGCTGCGCCATGTAAGCAAACCAAGTCATCGACCATAGGTTCATAGCGGAGTAATTCACCGTTTTGGTTCTGGTCATTTCCTCTGGTTGTTTGCCTTGCGTATCAATTTGCTTTGCTATGCGATTGGTTTTATATTCGTTAGCCAAGGCTTTGGCCTTTACGGTATCACCTTCAAAAAGCAGTAAACCCATCAACTGATAGTCGTACCAGGTGCCGTGATTATTGCCGGCAGCACGTTCTGCTTTGCCCAGATCACTGGTTTGCAGCCATACCGCCCACTCTTTGATCCATTGATTAGCGCCCGTTTTAGTTTTTTCAGAAAGAATACCTTTATTTTCAAATATCTGCAAAGCAGTAATTACCGATTGTACTTTTACAAAATTAAGCACCCCTACACGGTCACCCTCATTTCTACCAGGACGCGCCGATGCATGGTTAGCATTAGGGTTCATTTTAGTAGAGTCATCCACAAACCAAATATCAATATACTCCATGGCTTTGAAAGCATATATCGGATCATCGGAAAAATAATAGGCAAATATGAGTTGTTCCAGTTCACGCTCAAAATCCTCAAATCGCTTACGATCTGTATCATAATTCATACTTGAAGGGTTGACTACCCCATCTTTATAAATCCAGGGTAAACCATCCGATTTAGTCGGGTCAGGCCAAAAGTAAGGTCCCAAAGAATAATAATCGTGTATATCGCCACTGGCTGGCAATAGTTTTTTATTGATGACCGGGTTGGCATCCTTGGACAAGTTGTTATCAGCGGCACTAATTAATTCATTGTAGGCCTCTACAAAAAATGGAACGCCCTCTTTGATGGCCGCTTTCGAAGCCTCCAGTAGCTCTTCATCAAAATGAATGAGCTTGGTTGGGTTTGCGATTTCCTGAGGTGCCGGAATAAAGTTAGCGACCACATTCATCTCTGCATTGACAACTATTGTAGTAGGATTGGCGAAGCCCTTTGCATCACCACTCCATTCTTTAAAAATATAACCTTCCTTAGGGGTAGCTGTTAGCAGCACTTCACTACCAAACCTGTAGTTTTCAGCTTCTGGGTTGGCACTGATATCACCTTCACCACTAACGCTCATGTTCAATTTATACTTCTCCGTATTAATATCAATAGCATTCACTGAAAAATCATCAATACATAATGCATTGTGGTTCGCAGTAGTGGTCACCGATGGGGTATTTAGAGCGTAGCCAAAATGG
>DHQI01000020.1:15200-18871 GCA_002408065.1 Bacteroidales bacterium UBA5342 | reverse complement strand
GCGTCACGTCACATAGCGTCATACCCTAGGCGTCGCACCATACTGAGTCTTGATAATAAAACCGTAAAATGTAAAAGTTCCCACAAAAGACTATCACCCTTGTTGTCTACTGCTATCACCTCAGCAGGTTCCAGCTAAGTGTGACAGGTGGGTGGGGTAACAATAATTGATGCTTAAGATTTCAAAACCCTCTCCTCATAATCCTTTACGGTCCGCTTCACATCGCGGTGCATCAGAAGAAGACCTATAAGGTTAGGCAAAGTCATCAGAGCAATAGTAACAGCTGAAAATGCCCACACAATAGTGGTATCGGTAAACGCAGCCACAAAGAAACCAGCAACGTAAACAGCCCGGTAGATGTGAAGTGCTATATGGCTTCCACCAAAGAGATAACTCACGGCACGATCACCATAATAAGACCATGAAATAGCCGTAGAGAAAGCAAACAGTAAAAGACCTAGTGCTACAATATACTGCCCCCAATCCCCCAAAAAACTACGCTTAAAAGCTTCAGCAGTCAGAGGTGCACTGTGCATAAGTGATTTACCCGTAAATACGACATTGTCTTTTTTGATATTACCCTTCACCACCTTCACCGTGCCGGTGTAGAGTTCTGAATTTTTTGTAACTTTCACCTCTTCGGCCAAAGAATGTGTGGATAAAAATGTAAAGCCATCACTCACAATAGTACCATTTATCACCTCCAAAGTTCCTGAGAACCCGGCGAGCCTTTCTTTTCGGTTGATGTGCTTATACAAGGCTATTCGGTCAGTCATATTATTTTCGTCATAAACACCATCCAGTATGGTAATATCTGTCTGATGAAACTCGTTAGGCAACTTTTCCTTCCAAACTCCTGAAGACAAAAGCACTAAACCCGTCAGTGTACAAATAATAATCGTATCAATAAAAGGTTCTAAGATAGCCACTACACCTTCTGAGACTGGTTCTTTAGTTCGCGCAGCGGCATGCGCTATCGGGGCAGACCCCTGCCCTGCTTCATTAGAAAATAAACCACGATTAACGCCACGGTTAAACGCAAAAATCACACTTGCCCCCAGAAAACCTCCGGTAGCCGCACTACCACTAAATATTTCAGTGAAAATAGAAAGAAATGACGGAATAATCTGATCATAATTAAATATCAATACAGCCAAAGCTCCAATGACATAAATCAAGGTCATAGAAGGTACCAGGCGTTCCGTCACTTTAGCTATACGCTTAATGCCACCAATAATAACCAATGCCAACAAAAGGGATAGAACGGCACCTGTCACAACTTTATTAACGCCCAGAGTAGCATACATAGAATTTGCTATACTATTGATCTGTGGCAAAGAACCCGTACCAAACGAACTAAAAATAGTTGCCACTGCAAACATACCGCCCAGCCAATGACCTGTTTTGATGGTTTTACCATTCTTAAGGGTGATGTTTAAACCTTTTTTCATGAAAAGCATACCACCTCCAACCACGCGGCCATCTTTGTCAAAGTCACGGTATTTATGCGAAAGGGTAACCTCTACAAACTTGGTACACATACCTAAAAGTGCCGTGACCAACATCCAGAAGAGGGCTGCAGGACCACCAAGGTGTATGGCCAAAGCCACTCCGGCAATATTTCCTGTACCTACCGTACCGGACAGCGCTGTTGTTAGCGCTTGAAAATGGGACGTGTCACCATGGTCGTCTTTTTGATCAAACTTACCACGTACCACATCTATGGCATGCTTAAAGAAGCGAAACTGTGGAAAGCCCAAATAAAAGGTGAAAAACAAACCAGTACCCAGCAAAAGGTAAACAAACCATTGACTGGACCCTAACACTGCGTCAATTTGCGTAAGAATATCATGAAAGTTTTGCATAGTCTTTATTTAGTGGGGCTAAAATAATCAAAATGCTGTTATCTTTCAATTTACCATAGCATTTATTTTACAAATACATTATTTAACGAACAAATCAATGGCTTATTAGCAGTATTTATTCATATAACACATTAGAATCATAAAGTCACGTTTCTAAAAGTCCGCCATGTTCTAATTGACTTATCATATTAACGACTTATGCTTGGTAAGATAAAAAACTGTGCCCCTTTCAGTGTCCCCCGATTTCGTGACCAATGTTACACTAAAACACAGAAATAACAAACGCCACCTACTTTCCGGTGGAAATTATTTCAAAGGGCAAAACATTTGCCGTAATTTTGCGTTCACAATAAAAAAACAAATAACCATTAATATATATTTCTCTTATGAAAAAATCATTGATTATAGCCTTGTTGCTAAGCCTAAGCGCCTCTCTACTGGCGCAGATCAACAATCCTACAAGCTGGAGTTTTTCACAAACTAAAGTCGCAGATGGCGAATACGAACTTATCTTTAAAGCCAGTATTCAGGAACATTGGCACCTGTATTCTATGGATATTAATGATGGAGGTCCTATCAAAACATCTTTTAACTTCGAAACCCTGAATGGAGCTGAATTGCTAGGTGGCGTTGTTGCGAAAAGCAAAGAGATCCGAAAAATGGACGCTATGTTTGGCATGGAAATCGGCTACTATGAAAAAGAAGCTATTTTTGTCCAAAAAGTAAAAGCCGAAGGCCCTGTTAGTATTACAGGTTATGTGGAATTTATGAGCTGCGACGACGAAAGCTGCACGCCCCCTCAGGAAGAAGAATTTAAATTTGAGCTGAACAGCGAAAGAAAAAACACAGCAACAACAGCAGTAAGTGCTACAGACAGTAATAATGGCGAAGGAAGCATGAGTCTTTGGGCTATTTTCTTTATTGCTTTTGGCTCCGGCTTTTTAGCCCTCCTCACCCCTTGTGTATTTCCTATGATTCCTATGACGGTGAGTTTCTTTACCAAACAAAGCAAAACAAAAGCTATTGGTATCAAGAATGCTGTAACCTACGGAGTATTCATTGTACTTATTTATGTTGTTTTAGGCTCTTTAGTAACAATTATTTTTGGCGCCGATGCACTGAATGCCCTCTCTACCAATCCTTGGTTTAACGTTTTCTTTTTTGCCTTACTGGTGATTTTTGCCGTCTCCTTTTTAGGGGCATTTGAGATCACATTACCATCTTCTTGGGTAAACAAAGCAGATGCCGGTGCAGATAAAGGGGGACTTTTAGGGATTTTCTTTATGGCCTTAACATTGGCTTTAGTATCATTCTCTTGTACCGGCCCCATTGTAGGGACATTATTGGTACAGGCCGCTTCAGCTGGTGGCTTAGCTCCAGCTGTCGGAATGCTTGGCTTCGGAGCTGCTTTGGCTCTGCCTTTTGCCTTATTTGCCGCTTTCCCGGGCTACCTTAACTCATTACCCAAATCAGGTGGGTGGTTAAACTCCGTCAAAGTAGTACTAGGCTTTCTGGAGCTGGCTTTAGCCTTCAAATTTTTATCCAACGCCGACCTCGTACTGGACCTTCACCTTTTAGAGCGTGAAGTATTCATCGCTATTTGGATTACCGTATTTGGAGCCTTGGCTTTTTACCTGTTAGGAAAAATACGTCTACCCCATGATTCCCCGATGGAATCTTTACCGGTAGGACGCTTGCTGATGGGCTTGGTCACTCTTTCATTTACCATTTATATGATTCCGGGACTCTGGGGCGCACCCCTGAAGCTGATCAGTGCTTTCCCACCGCCTATGGAATATGCTGAGC
>DHQI01000020.1:0-15113 GCA_002408065.1 Bacteroidales bacterium UBA5342 | reverse complement strand
TGAAGGTGTGGGACACCGGGCTGCACCGGGGACTATGCTTTCTTATCAAGCGGTATCACAAGGAGAATCTCTGACAAAATTGGCTGATAAAATGGATGTAGGCCCGCAAAACATTCCTGTATTTCACGACTATGATGATGCTTTAGCTTATGCTAAAAAAGTAGGCAAACCACTCTTTCTTGATTTTACAGGTAAAGCCTGTGTCAACTGCCGGCAGATGGAAATCAATGTATGGAGCAACCCTGAGGTTAACTCCTTGATGAAAAATGATTTTGTAGTCGCTGCCTTGTACGTAGATTATCGGAAAAAATTACCGGAAGATGAACAGTTTATCTCGGCTTATTCAGGTAAAAAAATACGCACAGAAGGCCAAAAATGGAGTGATTTCCAAATATCAAAATATGGCACCAATAGTCAACCTTACTATGTACTGATTGATCATAACGAAAAGGAGCTAAACAAACCACGGGCTTTCAACCTTGATACAAAAGCTTACAAAGCTTGGCTAGAAGAAGGTTTGAGTCAATTTAATTAGTCCTCCTATCAATGATAAATAGCGACATCGTTTGTCTAACAGCTTCAAGAACAAAAAACATTTGAAGCTTCCACAAGCGTTTCTTTATCACTATTAATCAATAACTTGCAAACGAGAAAAACATCATAGTTTTAGAAAAAATCAACGTTAATATCCCGGCAAACTCCCTTTTTGTTAACCCATTGTTGAAATTAAAATACAAAAATAAGATGTGGGCAAACTTTTTATATTGTTTATTTGTTCTTTACATTTGCAGGATATATTGCCTTGTAGTATGACAAAATGTACAACCCATCAGTACTGGTACAGATTTTGTAAAAGAATAAAAAAACAGAAACAAATAACTTATAAAATATTAACATTATGGCACTAGAAGCAACAGACAGTAATTTTGAAGAGCAAATAATTAAGTCAGACAAACCAGCATTAGTAGATTTTTGGGCAGAATGGTGTGGCCCCTGCCGCATGATTTCTCCTATCGTAGCAGAACTGGCAGGCGAGTTGGAAGGCAAAGCAATAATATCAAAACTAAACGTGGACGAAAATCCTGAAGTTTGTGCCAAATACGGCATTCGCAATATCCCTACGATTCTTTTCTTCAAAGATGGTGAGGTAGTAGATAAACAAGTAGGAGCTACTCAAAAAAATGTGCTGCTTGACAAATTGAACGCTTTGATGTAAGAGAGTGATTCAAAAAGCAAAAAAAGCCGTCAGTAAAATTTTACTGACGGTTTTTTTTTATCACGTTCTGTTTGTGTTCCGCAAAAATTAATACCACTATTTCAGAGTAGACTTCTATTTTCCATCAGATAAAACCTCGTCTATTCCTGTCTTTTACAACAGAGAGACACCAGCTAAAGTAAAAACGCTGCTTGCAACTCACACCGTATCCTGATCCTTATCTTTAACAAATCACAGATCAATATTTCACACAGAGCTAATGAGTGGCAGCCTCCCAATGCTTGTTCTTGATCCCTTAAACCTGCCAATCATTTCTTTCGGGTTTTTGTTAATAAAATCTTAAAGGCCAAGAATCCTATGATAAAGTTTTCAATTCCTACAGCATATTTATTATTTTTGGGTTTTAAAAATTATAAGGCCCATATTTTATGATAAAGCGCATATTATATATTGCATTTATTACCCTGCTGGTAGGCGCATTAGCCTATTTTTACATACAAGTCAACCATCACTCTGAAGTAGCAGTAGAAGCAGACCTCATAGAAGTCCTACCCAATAATCCTGCATTGATTTTTGAAATACCGGAACTGAAAAATTTAGCTGAGAATGAAAACTATCATTCTGAAATGTGGAATGCGCTACAGGACATCACCACTTTTAGTACCTATGCTTCTATCTGGCGCAAATGGGACAGTTTGGCTAAAGAAGATGGCGAGCTAAGCCACTGGGGGAAAAACCCTGCGATTATTTCATATCACTTGCTAGGGCAAAAAGCTCATCCTTTCTTTGCTATACAGTTTAATAACAAAGCCACCGAAAAAGCCTGGAAACTTTTATTGCAAGCCAAAGCTCAAAAGATTGAGAAAGAATACAATGGTGTTAAAATATACCACTTGGACAAAGAGTTTGCCAGCTACTGTTTTTTTCACAACTCCTATTTTGCCTCCAGCTCCAATCCTATCCTATTGGAACAGAGCATACGCCGCTTGCAGGAAGGCACAGAGACTGATGAAAACCTGCTAAACTTGCGTCAAACCAAAGGAAGCGGTGCTGATTTTAATGCCTTTGTTTTTTACGACCGTTTACAGCAAATTACAGCCTTAAGTACAACATCAAAATCACCGCTTAGTGCCCGTATGAAAAATTTGGGTGACTGGGGCGAATACGATTATAGCGTTGATGAAAGCAACCTTATTCTTAATGGCTTTTCTACTTATAAGAGCGAAGATTATTGGCAGATATTTGCTCATCAAGAGAATGTAAAGATGACAATCCAGGAGGCCATACCAGCTTACGGGAAAGGCTTTCTGAGTATTTCTCTTAGCAATGTACCACAGTTTCGTAAGGATTATGAAAGTTACCTACAACACGCCGACTCCTACCTGAGCTATCAGGATTGGAAAAAATCAGTACATAAAATGGGAGTTAGTGACCTACAGCTGGCTTTCGACGCCATCTTGAATGGTGAAATAGCCATGTGCTATGATAACAAGCAAAGCCTTCAGACTGACGAAACACTATTGATGATAAAAACACATAGTGCCTCATCCACCCTGGAAACCCTCAATAATGTGTTAAGCCAATATGCTCAGAAAAAAGGAAAGTCCCCGAAGCACTACCGTAGTCAACTTAAGATTGATTCGGATACCCAATTCGACATCTATAATTTTCCTTTCAACGATAGCTTTACCTATATGTATGGCGACGCTTTTGCCGGATTAGAGGCTAACTATTTTTGCATGTACGAGAATTATTTGTTTTTTGCTGAAAATAAAAACACTATAAAGAAAGCTATTACAGCAAATATTCTAAAACAAACACTGGTCAACGATGCTAACTTCACAGATTTGTTTTCCGGCTTTTCTGTCAAAAACTCACTTTTTTATTTTGAAAGAATAAGTAACATCATTCCACAACTACAAAAAGAATGCGGCCCGAAACAATGTGAAGCTGCCGGACTTAAAACGGATAACCTTAACAACTTTTATGCTTTGGCTTACCAAATGGTATCATCCGATAAATACATGTACAACAGCATCTTGATTAATTACAATGCCCATCTCAAAGACAAGCCATTAACGGTGTGGAACAGCCAACTGGAAGCTGCTGCTGTAGGCAAGCCGGCTTTTGTAAAAAATCACTATACTGACGAAAATGAAATCTGTGTACAAGACGAACACCACAACCTTTACCTTATTTCAAACTCTGGTCGTGTAATATGGAAAAAACCTATTGGCGAGCCTATCATCAGCGAGATACAACAGATTGATTATTACAAAAACAAAAAACTACAACTCATCTTTAATACGCCAAGTAAAATATGGCTGCTAGACCGTAACGGTAATCACGTAGAACGCTACCCCATCTTGCTACCAAGTAAGGCTTCTACGGGTATGAGCGTATTTGATTACGACAAGGAACGAAACTACCGCATCTTTGTCCCTACAGTAGACAAACACATATATCTGTATAACAAAGAAGGCAACCAGAACAAAGGTTTTGAATTTGGCACGACAGAGTATCCCCTCACCCGCCCCGTTCAGCATTTCCGTATCAGCAATAAAGACTATTTGGTTTTTAGCGATAAGAACCATGTATATATACTTAACCGTAAAGGACAGCAACGTGTAAAAGTAAAAGAACAGTTCTCTGCCTCGCCTAATAATGATTTTTATCTGGGTAAAGACGAACGCACTTTCCTTGCTAGCAGCGATACAGACGGTAACATAAAGAAAATATACTTTGATGGATCGGTCAGTACGCTGGAATTGCAAAAAATAAGTGCCGAACACTTTTTTGCTATGGCCGATCTGGAACAACATAACAGCGGCAATTTTGTCCTCATAGACCAAGGCTTGATGAACGTTTACAACTTCCGTGGACGAGTATTATTTACCAAACGTTTTAAGGATGCGCAGCTTTCGCGTCCATATTTTTATAAATTTGCATCCAACGTGACTAAAATAGGTCTTGTTGACCATCAAAAGAATGAAATATACCTGATGAATGGAGCCGATGGTTTGATGTACAAAGATTTTCCCTTAGTAGGCTCTACGCCTTTCTCTATAGGTTTCTTAGCCACTTCAGCATGGCGTTTTAACCTGATCGTGGGGGGTGAAAATGGCTCACTTTATAATTATCGGGTGAAATAGTGGGCAGTAGGCAGTGGCAGTAACAGTGGGCAGTGGACAGTAGGCAGTCCGCTCACTGAGTGATTTCTAACAACGTGAGAAATCGTATCGAAGAGAGAAGGATGGCAGTGACAGTAGGCAGTAAGCTGATGAATTTATTGATACAAAACAGTTAACAGCCAAAGACTAATAGCCAATGGCAGAATAAAAAAACGAGAAAGTGCACAAGCACAGCAACAATAATAACCCAAATATTAATCTATAAATAACTATGAGAACAATAGATCCCAAAGGTTTCGACCTTATGTTTGAAGGCAAGCAGGTCAAGCTTTTCACTCTAAAAAATGCCAACGGCATGATGGCGCAAGTAACTAACTTTGGTGGACGTATCGTTACCTTGAATGTACCTAACAAAGACGGCGAATATGTAGACGTAGTACTTGGCTTTGGTTCACTGAAAGATTACATCGACTATGACGGCGGCACCTATTATGGGGCAGCTATTGGCCGTTACGGCAACCGCATTAAAGAAGGAAAATTCAGCCTTGACGGTGTGGAATACACTTTACCTATCAACAATGGCCCTAACAGCTTACACGGTGGTCTTCAAGGATTCGATTCTAAGGTATGGGATGCCGAGCAGGTAGACGATACTACTGTTATCTTTAAACTGACGGCTGCAGACGGTGAAGAAGGCTATCCGGGCGAACTTGCCGTAACGATGGTTTACACCCTGACTGACGACAATGAGTTTGCTATCACTTACGAAGCCACTACTGACAAAAAAACCATCTGTAACCTGACCAATCACTCTTACTTTAATTTGAAAGGATGTGGTAATGGCACTATGACAGATGCAGTGATAACAATGACAGCGGATAAATACATACCTGTGGATGAAAACGCAATACCTCTGGGTGAAATAGCTGACGTAGAAGGTACCCCTTTCGATTTTCGCGAAGCACATACCATTGCAGAGCGTGTAGATCAGAAAAATGTGCAATTTAGCAACTGCCGTGGTTACGATCATACCTTCTTCTTCACACAAGCTGATGGTGAGACGACTTTCCTTATGGCAGAGTGCTACGAGCCTTCAAATGGAATTGTTATGGAGGTATTCTCAGATCAACCTGGTGTTCAAATGTACAATGCTAACTGGACTAAAAGTGAGCACGGTAAGGATGGTACAAGCTGGGTAGAAAGGGATGCTATCTGTTTTGAAACACAATGTCCGCCGGATTCGCCAAACCAAGAAGGTTTTCCTTCTGTGGAATTGAATCCCGGTGACACTTACAAGCACAATTGCATCTATAAATTCTCTGTAAAATAAGAGTGAATAATTCTTTAAATATAAACGGCCATCCTGCTTGAGGTGGCCGTTTTTTTTATTTACTCCTGCTTCGCACAATTCTTTGAGGCAAACTCTTTGGGTAAAACGAAAACAGTATACTACTCAAAGAATCAAACACCTTATCATCTACGTAGGGCATTCCAATGCCTGAGTGTTTATACTTTGAACCTGTATTCGGGATAATAAAAACACATCGAAATCGGAGGATGGTATAATAAATTACAAAAGCCCCATCCCCAAAGGGAACAGGGCCACTATTCTGCTTTGTCTAATAATGTGTTTTTACGTTCTAGTGTTAAGTCAAGTGTAAAATGATGTATAAGTCGCCATTAATTTTTGCTTTTTACTAAGAGAGAAAAAGTAAGCATCCCGATGTACTTCGGGACGTGAGTCTTTTTATCTCGAAGTAAAAACGAAAAAGAATAAGACTTAGTGCGTCAGTTTATGCTTGATTTGACACTAGTAACTATTCACTTCAGCATCGCCATAACGGGTTTTTATCTCAATAAATTTATCTGTACCAGCACCTCCCACATAGCCAAATACCGATTCATCAGTACCTTCATCGTCAAGATGCTCTACTTGCATTGGTGGGAAAGAGATCTCGCCATAGCTGGCATTCATAGAGAGTTTGTAGCGAGCTCCTTTTTCCACATTAATATCTATATCACTGTATCCGCCTTCAACTATTACCAGATCAAAATCCTTTGTTATAAGGTCCACCCCCAAATCTCCATATTTCATCTCCACCTCCAGACTTCCATTGATATCCCCCATATCCATGTCAGAATATTTAGCCTCCAGATCAACGTTAAGAGCTTGCCCCAAGTCAAAATCAGTATAAGCTAATTCGCCTTTCACTATAGCAGCCTGCCCGATGTTAAGACCTGAATACTTAGCTTCAAATTCAATGGCATCTCCCCCACCCAATTTTGTCTTAGAAGAATAGGCCAATTCCAATTTCATCTTTGAAAAACGCTGTACTGATACAGAGCCACAGTAAGCAAAATACAAAGGCATAATAAAACTATTATCGTCTGCCACCAACTTATAGGCACGAAAATTGCCATATTTTACTTCCCCTTTGAAACGGCCCGTAATCTCTTCGATCGACACATTACCATACTTATTCTCCAAACTAGTATGCACATAATGTGGCATCAGCACTGTATAATCAATGTTAACATTGACATTGCCGGACCATCCGCCATCAATATCTGTGATGGCAGCGATTTTATTGTTGTCATTAGCCAATAGAATCCCGATCCTATCCAGAATATCCTGCGCTTTCCTTTCCGAACTGGCTTCCACACTCACAACCACATCTATGGTCATTTCATCAGCAGTAGTATTTTTAATATCAATCTTACCATAACGGTTAGAAATACTAAAAGTGGTGTTTTTATTCGTAGAATACTTTTCGTGGTATTCCTTTTTTACTTCTGTTCTTGCCATCACCCCGAAGGATAACAAAAGAAACAGCACCAGGGCTATATTAAATCTTTGCGTTTTCATAAACTTTGTCTTTTTCTGTATCATTAATCTGTTCCAAATCTTTCACTATTTTATTTATTATCATGGCTTTTACTCTGTAATGGTTGAGCATGGCTTCCAATACCCGGGGATCATTAGGAGCCGCCTTCAAGTCTGCCTGCAATTCATCAAACAAAGTATCTGCTTCCGAGAGCTCTTCTACAAGCATCGCGCGTTGCTCGTCAGACATCACTCCATCAATTTCCTGTAAGGTATGTATGCCACTATTTATTTGGCTCGTGTAATAATACTGAGCTTCTACAAACTCTTGATTGTATGACATTTCACTTTTATCTTCGTTAAGAATAAAACGATCAGTGATATAAAGTCCTGACATAATCAATAACAAGCCTACAGCAGCTACCTGCATAGATTGACGCACCAGTGAGCGGCGTTTGTTTTGTTGCTTTTGTTTTAGCTTAGCCTCAAAGCGATCATAATGCCCCTCGCCAGGCTCAACATCAAACAACTTAGCGTTATCTTTTATATATTTTTCGAAATCTTCCATCGTCAATTATTGAATGAGTGAATGCGAGAATGAGTGAATGTAGGTTCTTCGTCAAAATCCATTTACTCAATTACTCATTTTTCCTTGTTACCTTGTTAATGATTCAATGCGTGATTGTCGCTAACTTTGAATCTTGAATCATCAATTATGAATTATTTAATACGCCATTACATTAGCTAATTCCTCTTGCAATTTTTTCTTTGCTCTAGTGTACCCTGTTCTGACAGCTCCATGGTTCATATCTAACATTTCTGCTATTTCTTCGTGAGGATAACCATCTATCAAATGCAGGTTGAGCAATACACGGTTCTTTTCGCTCATACCGGAAATCACATATTTTATCAACTCTACTTTTTCCATTTTAGCATAATGATCGTCTTCTCCCTCCGCAATGCTTGTGGTTCGTTCGTCAATTTCCTCCAACTGTATCTTACGCTTGCGCAAAGCATCCAGCGATCTGTTGACGACTATTTTCTTGAGCCAACCACCAAAACTCACCTCACCACTAAAAGTATCCAACTTGTCGAAAGCAGCTAAAAATGCCTCTTGCATAACATCCTCCGCCTCAGCAGTATCATTCAAGATACGTAAAGCCACATTATACATTCCTTTATAATATTGCTTATAAATCTCGAACTGTGCCTTAGAATCTCCTTTACGACAACGTCGTATCAGGTTCTTTTCTGCTATATTAATCTTTAACTTCAATGGTCTTATCGTTGGCTTTCTGACTTAAGGACGCAAGCATTTTACAAATGTTACAAAATTCTATTTAAAAAAATGCAGAATCAATAAGCGATACTCCTATTTGATAAGAAATGTCTGTCTTCTCTTTAGTTTTGAGCAATTAAAAAACTACGATGTGGCAATAATGCAATGGTCATAATAAGAATGACAAGGTAAACCTCAAAATAAGACAACAGCCATTCAACTATCACACTAACTAATAGCACCATTAGGTAACAAAAATCAAAGAAGATATCCATAAATGCATCGCTATAATGCATTTTTAAACACCAAATACCCCACTACAAAACTTACGTTTTAGTTTTATTCTAAAATTTATTTCCAAACTTTATCCACAAATTCTACCCAAGCTATGGCTGTTTGATCCATATACATTACATTTGCGCGGTTCATTTGCAAAGTGGACTTATCAAAATGACTAAACCAATCATCAGACATAACGGTATCGTCAGTAAGATCACTGATCGGGGTGCCGAGATAAACATAGCTGTTTCAAGCGCTTGCGCCGGGTGTCATGCCGGTTCTTCTTGTGGCATGGCAGACAACAAAAGCCGCGTAATAGAGGTAAAAAACCTGACCCGTTCTGTCAATATTGGCGAACAAGTGGAGATAGAAGGGGCTCAATCCACCGGCTTAAAAGCTGTTTTCTTTGCCTACGTCTTACCTTTTATTTTTGTAATGATGACCTTAATCATTACAATAACTGCATTTAATGTTACAGAAATCAGAGCCGGGCTCTTTTCTTTACTCATACTACCCATTTATTATTTTGTCCTATATTTTCTCAGGTCTAAGTTCGAAAAAAAATACACATTTAGAATCATTTAATAATGAGTTTAATTACTATTGCAATTATTACCCTTGCCGGTATCGGTGTTTTGGCTGCGTTAATCTTGTTTTTTGCAGCAAAGAAATTTCACGTTGAAGAAGATCCACGCATCGACCAAGTAGAAGAAGTCTTACCAGCAGCCAACTGTGGCGGTTGTGGTTTTCCGGGTTGCCGGGGCTTTGCCGAAGCCTTAGTAAAAGCCGATGAGTTTGGTGATATGAACTGTCCTGTGGGAGGCAACGAAGTGATGGAAAAAGCTGCTGCTATCTTAGGCAAAACAGTAGAAAAGACCGCTCCTAAAGTAGCCGTATTAAAATGTAACGGAAGCTGTGACAACAGACCTAAAACAAACCACTACGACGGTGCTACATCTTGTGCTATAGCAGCCTCTCTTTATGGGGGCGAAACAGCTTGTTCATATGGCTGCCTTGGCTTAGGTGACTGTGAAGTAGCTTGCGACTTCGACGCCTTATACATCGATGAGAAAACCGGCCTCCCTGTTGTGGACGAAGAAAAATGTGTGGCTTGCGGCGCTTGTGTCACAGCTTGCCCTAAGAACCTTTTCGAATTGCGTAAGCAAGGCCCTAAATCACGACGCGTTTACGTTAGTTGCAACAACCAGGATAAAGGTGGTGTAGCGCGTAAAGCGTGTACTGTAGCTTGTATAGGCTGTGGTAAGTGTGCCAAAGAGTGTCCGTTCGATGCCATTACTATAGAAAACAACATTGCTTATATTGATGACGATAAGTGCCGCTTGTGCCGCAAGTGTGTGGCCGTATGTCCTACCGGTGCTATTACGGAATTAAACTTTCCGCCTAAAAAAGCAAAACCGGCTGTAGAAAAAGCGGAAGCATAAACAAAACACTCATCACTGCTAAGAGTGTTTCTAGAGCCTAAAATGCACTAAAGTATTTTAGTAAATTAATACTCCCGGCATTGTTGAATTATTAATAGAATTTGATTAATGAAGTTGCGCCATAAAATATTACTGCCTATTGTTGCCCTGTTGGTACTATACCGCATAGGTCCTGTGATGGAAACAGAACCCAGCGATAAAAAACTCCCCTTGGTGATGTATGATATTAATTCTGTAGAATCATTTGTTGCCGGCAAAGAAGCTCAGTTTAACATCAGAGAAGACAATGAGGCGCGTATCATCTGGGGCGACTCTGCACGAAAGAAAACAGAATACGTCTTATTATACCTGCATGGTTTTTCGGCATCGTGGTACGAAGGTTATCCTGTAAATGCTAATTTTCAAAAGCATTTCGGCTGTAATGCCTACTTTGCCCGCTTACATGATCACGGCTTAATATCTGACGCACCACTTTTGGATATGACACCGAAACGTTTGTACGCGTCGGCAAAAGAAGCCTTGCTAGTCGCTAACACTCTGGGCGACAAAGTCATTATAATGAGCACTTCGACCGGTGGAACTCTGAGTCTTATGCTGGCAGCCGACTATCCTGACTTAGTAGCAGGACAAATCTTATATTCACCCAATATTGAGATAAAACAAGGCTCGGCAAAATTACTTCCTGAACCCTGGGGACTACAAATGGGAAAAGCTATAGAAGGCGAGATGCGGCAGCTGGAAGGCTCTGAACTGGAGGATAAATACTGGTATTTAAACTACCGCATAGAAGCCACCGTTTATTTGCAACAACTGCTAAACGAGCGCATGAACAAAAACACCTTTAATCAGGTGCATTGCCCTACTTTTGTAGGCTATTATTATAAAGATAAGAAACATCAGGACGATGTGGTACGCGTTTCGGCTATCAAAGAAATGTACGCAGAACTGGGTACTGATGTTAAACAAGAAATGGCTTTCCCTGACGCAGGACGCCATACCATCGCCTTTGTAGAAGCCGGTAACCCGGATGCTGTTACGCAGGCTACAATTGCTTTTGTGGAAGACAAGATAATAAAATAGAGGTTTGATAATTGAAATTGGAAATTTGATGTGACAATTTCGAACTTTGAACTCCTAACTTTGAACTTAATAATTTAACACATAGATAGTGTTTTTATGAGAACATTCAGCTTAGGTGGTATACATCCACCTGAAAATAAACGCTCGGCAGGTGAGGCTATCAAGCCCCTCAACATCCCTGCTGAAGTAACGATTCCTTTAGGACAGCACATCGGTGCACCAGCCAAGCCAGTGGTCAAACGAGGCGATGAAGTGGTGGTGGGTCAGCTCATCGCTGAAGCAGCCGGTTTCATCTCTGCCAACATTCACAGTTCGGTATCCGGTAAAGTCAAAAAAATCGACAAAGCACTGGACGGAAGCGGTTTTCAACGCGATGCCATCATCATCACAGTAGATGGAGACAAGTGGGACGAGAGCATCGACCGCTCTGCTGACTTGGTGAAAGAATGCACACTGGAACCTAAAGAGATAGTGGAAAAGGTAAAAGCCAGTGGTATTGTTGGGCTAGGCGGAGCCACCTTCCCGGCTAATGTAAAACTGATGCCGCCTCCGGGAAAAAACGCTGAGGTCTTAATCATTAATGCGGTGGAATGTGAGCCATACCTAACGGCTGACCACCAGCTGATGATGGAAAAAGGCGAAGAAATAATGGTAGGTATTTCTATCATTATGAAAGCGCTGAATGTCAGCAAAGCCATTATAGGCATCGAAAACAACAAGCCTGATGCTATTGAGTTAATGTCAAAAATAGCTAAAGATTATACCGGCGTGGAGGTTTGTCCGCTTAAAGTACAATACCCGCAAGGGGGGGAAAAACAACTTATTAAAGCCACCATAAACCGTGAAGTTCCATCAGGTGCTTTACCTATCGAAGTAGGTGCTGTGGTTCAAAATGTAGGAACCATTTTTGCCATCTACGAAGCGGTTCAAAAAAACAAACCTCTTTTCGAACGTGTAGTAACTGTTACCGGAAAAGCTCTTGAAAAACCCAGCAACTTTCTGGTACGTGTAGGGACGCCAGTCAACAATGCTATTGATGCAGCAGGGGGACAACCTGAGGATACCGGGAAAGTAATTGGTGGAGGCCCGATGATGGGTAAAGCCATGGCTTCTACCGCTATTCCTGTAGTAAAAGGAAGCTCTGGCATCCTACTTATGCGCAACGAAGAAAGCCAACGTGGTGAGATGCAAGATTGCATCCGATGCAGCAAATGTATCTCTGTTTGCCCGATGGGCTTGGAGCCTTATTTGCTCATGCTTACGGCTCAGAAAGAGCTGCACGAACGTAGCGAAGACGCCCGCATAATGGACTGCATCGAATGTGGCTCCTGCGTATACACCTGTCCTGCTCACCGTCCGCTATTGGACTATATCCGTTTAGAAAAAGGCAAGGTCGGCGCACTAATACGTGAGCGCAAAAAATAATAGAACAAGAACACTTTACACTAAACAATATGAACTTAACGGTTTCACCATCTCCGCACGTGCACGGTGGAGACAGTATATCAAAGAATATGTATTGGGTGCTGATAGCCCTTATTCCTACATATTTGGTATCGATTTATAATTTCGGAATAGGAGCTTTGGCGGTTATGCTTATTGCTGTGGGCGCTTCTTTAATTTTCGAATTCACAATTGCTAAACACTTACTTAAGCAAAAGCCTAAAATCTGGGATGGCTCAGCACTCATTACCGGATCGCTACTGGCACTAAACGTTCCTACGAATCTACCATGGTGGATCATCGTTATAGGTGCATTTATCGCTATCGGAGTGGGCAAGATGAGCTTTGGTGGTCTGGGTAACAACCTCTTCAATCCTGCTTTGGTAGGGCGTGTTTTTATGCTCATCTCATTTCCGGTACAAATGACCACCTGGCCTGAACCACTGGTTAACCGTATGAGCTATGTAGATGCCAGCACTGGTGCTACTCCCCTTTCTATAGCCAAAGAAATGTTGAAAGGTGGTGCTGATTATAGCGAAGTTGTTAACGCTTTGCCTTCTGTGCGTGAAATGCTGTTTGGATTAACCGGTGGTAGTGCCGGAGAGATAGCTGCCCTGGCTTTACTGATAGGTCTGGCTATTTTACTTCTCAAAAAAGTAATAACATGGCATATTCCGGTTGCTGTTATTGGTACAGTGGCCGTGTTTTCCGCCATTTTATTCTACGCCGGAGTTCCAACGGTAGCGCCACAAATACATCTGCTATCCGGAGGCTTAATGCTTGGAGCCATCTTTATGGCTACAGATTATGTCACCTCGCCTATGAGTAACAAAGGAATGATTTGGTTTGGTATCGGCATTGGGGTGTTAACAGTAGTCATCCGTATTTATGGTGCATATCCAGAAGGTATTTCATTTGCTATCTTGATTATGAATGCTCTGGTACCTCTTATCGACCGCTGGGCAAAACCAAAACGTTTTGGTGAAGTAAAAAAAGCTTAAAGTTTTAAATTACACTTCGACAGGATCAGTAACCGAAATAAAAAATGGTTTTAACCTTATACAATATAAATCCTTTATTGACTAATCATAATGGAAAAATTACAATCAAGTTTTAAAAATATGGTGATAGTACTTTTCACTATCACCGCCATAGCTGCGGCGGCTTTGGGGGCCGTTTACGAAGCCACTAAAGACCCGATAGCAGCGGCCAAAGCTCTGAAACAATCAGCAGCTATTAAAGCGGTAGTCCCTAAATTCGATAATGACCCGATAGCCGATGTTATGGAATATGAAGTAGACGGCGGAGTCATCAAAATATTCCCTGCTAAGAAAGGCGAAAAAACGGTAGGACACGCTATTGAGACTTTTACCAATAGTGGTTTTAGCGGCCTTATAAGAATAATGGTTGGCGTAGATGTTGAAGGTAACATCGTCAACTATTCGGTACTGGAGCACAAAGAAACACCAGGATTGGGAAGTAAGATGCAGGAATGGTTTGCTTCTAAAGGCGACATCCGTGGTATGAACCCCGAAAAAAATAAGCTGACCGTCAGCAAAGACGGTGGTGATGTAGATGCTATCACCGCGGCCACTATTTCATCGCGCGCTTTTTTGGATGCCATCAATCGTGGTATTACAACACTGCAAAACAACAGCGCTGATGCCTACACCAGTGCCAGTGAGAAAAAAAGTAAAGAGAACGACAATGAAGAGGCTACCACAGAAGCCAATCAACAATAAAATTCAAAGCAATGAATCAATTACAGAATTTTACCAAAGGATTTTTTAAAGAAAACCCCGTATTTGTCCTCCTGTTAGGTATGTGCCCTACACTGGGGGTGACGTCTTCGGCCATCAATGGTTTGGGAATGGGATTAGCCACTACCTTTGTATTAGTGATGAGTAACTTGGTAATATCACTTATCAAAAACCTGATTCCGGACAAGGTACGTATTCCGGCCTTCATCGTGGTGATTGCCTCTTTCGTAACTATTGTAGAACTGAGCATGCAAGCTTATCTGCCTTCTCTTTTCGATAGTTTGGGCTTGTTTATACCCTTGATTGTAGTCAACTGTATCGTATTGGGACGTGCTGAAGCTTTTGCTGCTAAAAACAAGCCTCTTTCGTCCATCGTTGATGGTTTGGGGATGGGCTTAGGCTTTGCTATGGCGCTGACCATGCTCGGTGGTTTACGCGAATTCTTGGGAAGTGGAAAAATCTTTAACATTAGCATCTATCCCGAACAATACGGCAGCTTGCTTTTTGTGTTGGCGCCAGGTGCCTTCATCGTATTGGGTTATTTGATTGCACTTATTAACCGTTTATCTGTAAAATAGCCGTTAGCTGTTAACCATTAGCTGTTGGCTAGTGGATCACTATTAATGATAAAATATATGCCAATAGCAAAAAGCTAAAGG
>DHQI01000044.1 GCA_002408065.1 Bacteroidales bacterium UBA5342 | reverse complement strand
AATGATTCAATGATTCAATGTTTTAATGATTTAATGATTCAAAGATTCAATGTTCTACTCTATTATCTACAGGCATTAAGAATGATATTCTTTACTGCCTACTGCTACTGCTTACTGCCCTCTACTGAACAATACGTAGTTTGGCAAATTTAAGCAAAAGGTTTTTTTGTCCTTCTTTTTGAAAGAAAATGACGGCTTTTGCACTTTCGCCACTCCCTTCCATACTCAGTACCTTACCCATGCCGAAGCGTGCGTGCTCTACTTGCATGCCGGCTGTTATAGAGTTAGGATCTGAAGGTTTAAAATCCGGCGAAACGCTATTCTGCCGGCGTGCTTGCTGTGTGCGCAGGGCTGCTAACTTCTGAGCATCGTTGCCCGGGCCGTTTTGCTCGCGCTGTATTGTTTTTTTAGTTCTAAAGCTGACGTCGCCAGGTGCACGTACATATTGATTGTCGATATCGCGCAAGAAAGGGCTGGGTGCACAGATGTTGGCTTTTCCCCATTGGTAGCGCGACTTAGCGTAGGAGAGGAAGCATTTTTCCTCGGCCCTAGTAATAGCCACATAAAACAGACGGCGTTCTTCCTCGTACTGACTGGGCGATTCTACCGATTGTGATGAGGGGAACAACTCTTTTTCCATTCCTACTATGAAGACATTCTTAAATTCAAGCCCCTTGCTGGCATGTACGGTCATCAGGGTGACTTTATTGGTGTCTTCGCCGTTGTCCTGATCCTGATCGGTTAGTAATGAAACTTCTTCGAGAAAGTGTAGCAGGGTCACTGTATCCAGATCATTTTCTTTTTTACGTCCTTCTTCGAATATACTCAAGGCGTTGAGCATCTCCTGAATATTGTCTTTGCGGCTGATGTTTTCGATGTCGTTTTGATCCGAAAACTCTTTTAGTATTCCGCTTTCTTTCAGGATGATTTCGGCCATTTCGTGAGCCGGCTTGGTGTTGATTTCTTCCTGAAACTTATCAATGAGTTCGGCAAAGGTGCTCAGCTTTTTGGCTGTTCCGGCATTTACTTCACAATTAAATTCCAAGGGCTTACGGCATATGTCAAGCATTGCTTCACCGCTCAGGTTCGAGACTGTTTCTACTTTACTAACAGAGGATTGCCCCAATCCACGTTTAGGAAAATTAATGATGCGTTTCAGTGCCTCGTTGTCACGCGAATTAGAGCTTATCCTGAAATAAGCTAACAAATCTTTAATTTCCTTACGTTGATAGAAGGAAAGACCACCGTAGATTTTATATGGTATGTTGAGTTTGCGTAGTGCTTCCTCAAAATTACGTGATTGTGAATTGGTTCTATACAGTATTGCAAAGTCGCTGTAGTCGTTGCCTCCGCGCATGATAAGGTCTGAGATGCTTCGTGCGACGCTATAGCCTTCTTCCTGATCAGAATAGTAATTACTGATAATGATAGGATCGCCGGGGGCATTTTCTGAGAAGGTGTTTTTCTCAAATTGCCCTTTGTTTTTGGCGATAAGGCTGTTGGCTGCTTTTACTATATTCTGGGTAGAGCGGTAGTTTTGCTCCAGTTTGTAAATCTTGGTGTTCTCAAAGATTTTGGGAAATTGAAGCATATTATCGAGGCGTGCACCGCGGAACGAGTATATGCTCTGAGCATCGTCGCCTACCACAGCTACGCGACCATGGGCTTTGGCCAGCTGGCGAACAATCAAAAACTGTGCATAGTTAGTATCCTGATACTCATCTACCAGAATGAAACGGAACATATCCTGATATTTTTGTAATATCTCCGGATGATCGCGAAATAGGATGTTGGTGTAGAGCAGGAGGTCATCGAAATCCATAGCACCTGCCGCCTTGCATCGTTTCACATAGATGCTGTATATTTCCTTGATGTGCGGTAAGCGCTGCGATTTGTCGCGCATCAGAATTTTTTCGTCCTGAGCATAGGCAGATGGTGTCACTAAAGAGTTTTTGGCGAGTGATATTCGTGCCTGTACACTACGTGGTTTGTAGTGTTTGTTGTCCAGATTTAACTCGTTTTTAATGATGTTGTTGATCAGTGATTTTGAATCAGCACTGTCGTAAATAGTGAAGGTCGAAGGAAAGCCAATAGCGGCGGCTTCGGCTCTGAGGATGCGCGAAAAGATGGAGTGAAAAGTACCCATCCACAGGTGACGGGAGGCGTGCTCTCCAGTGACGCGCCCTATGCGCTCTTTCATTTCTTTGGCTGCCTTGTTGGTAAAGGTGAGCGCCAGAATAGAGTAGGGGCTAAATCCTTGTTCCATCAGGTAGGCTACCTTGTAGGTGAGTACACGCGTTTTTCCCGATCCTGCACCGGCTATGACCAAAGATGGCCCTTCAACGTGTTCTACTGCTGCTCGTTGTGATGGATTTAATTGTTCTAAATAGCTCCCCATTGCTTCCTGTGAAATAAACGACAAAAATAACAGTATGAGGTGACATAACGGGGCTCTGTTGATAACTTTTTTGTGTTAAAATGACTTATAAAATATTATTTTTGCTCTTTCAATCCTCTTTAGTAATTATTCATGCAAGATTTTTTACAGCAATTGCCTTCATTGGCGCGTAAGGAAGCAGCGGCAAACAAGGCATTTTTTGCCCGCTTAGGTAAAAAGCAGCTTAAGTTATTGGACCGGGCAGTTCATCATTTACACGATGAAGTATTTGATGAAATAGACTGCCTCGAATGTGCTAACTGCTGTCGGAGTTTAGGGCCTCGTATTACTGATAGGGATATTGACAAAATGAGTAAGGCACTTAGGATGAGGAGTGTCGAGCTAATTGAACATTACCTGCGTATAGATGAAGATGGCGATTATGTGTTTAAGGAAATGCCTTGTCCTTTTTTGGCCGGGGATAATTATTGTTTGATCTATGAAAATCGTCCTAAGGCCTGCCGTGAATATCCGCATACTGACCGTAAGAAATTTTTTCAACTTCGTCATCTGAGTATTAAAAACGCTGAAACCTGTCCGGCTGTTTATAAAATACTAAAACGCTTGCGTGAAGCAGGTGTTTAGTCTTCTGTTCAGCTCATGAAGGTTTTGGGAGCGGTCAATTAGTTTTAAAATTAGTCCTCCCAAAAGGCTTCGGAATTTATTTTTAGTTCGAACTATCTGATGAAGAAAGTCTTCTTGTGCCGTATGGGAGGAGTGGGTGTAGGCTTATGTGCTGTTGATTCACAGAAATTGCTTAAGTTAAATATCAAGTTTGTTTTTTATGCGTTTTTCTTTTGCGGTTTTTTTGTAGGTAATGCTGATAAATAGATGGTATTTAGTATTTTTGGAAAATTCTTTTGAGAAATTCTAAATAAGTATGCACAAAAAAAACATAATATTGGTGTTCTTATGTATACTGAGTGGGACTTTTTTTGCACAGTCTACCATCGAAGAAGAGCAGCACCAAATAGATTCCATAAGTAATGCTAATAGGCATATCACTGATGCTTTAGAGCTCGTTGATAACTATAATTACCTCGCCTACCTTTATGGGATGATTTCTTTAGATAGTTCAGAGCATTATCTGACTTTGGCTAAACAAAAAGCATTGGCAAATAATTACTCAAAGGGCTTGGCACTTAATTATGCACATATGGCCAGGGTGAATATGCAAAAGGTACAATATGATGAGGCTGTTGCTTGTTTTGACTCTTCCATTGTATTGCTTGACCAACTTGGCGATTCGGCGCTCTTGTTAGACAGTTATATGGGGCTGTGTTATGTCTATGCATACCAATCGAGCCAACTTAACTCGTTAGAATACGCTAAAAAAGCTTTGCCTTTGGCTTTGGCATTTCAGGATAGTGTTAGGTTGTCGTTGATATATAATAATATAGCTTCGTTTTATTATAAGATTGATGAGTTTGATAATGCCTATAAGCATTTTAAGAATTCGATAGATATCGATGAGAAATTGAATACTGGTCGAAGTAGTATTGCTTTGACATATTCCAATTTAGGTATGTTGCTTGTAAGGCATGATAAGTATGATGAAGCAGAACAGATTTATCATGGTTTGATTGAGATGTTGCCTGATATCGAGAGGGTTGATTACCGGATAATTCTTAACCTTTCTGTCGCATCATACTTTATGAAAACCGGGAAGTTGGAAGAGTCAAAGAGCTATCTGGACAAGGTTCCATCATTGTTGGACATGGATGCTTATAAGCAATTGGAAGTTAGGTACTTGAGGAATCTGGCTGAATGGCATTTGCACAGCGCTTTTTATAAAGAGTCTATTGCCTATTATAATAAATGTTTGGATCTCCAGAATGAGTTTGGTATTGAAGAGAGCCTCATAGAAATTTATGAAAAAATAGCTGAGGCATATTCAAAATTAAAGGATTATGAACAAGCGTATAGCTATATGCAAAAGTCAAAAGAAGCTTCGATACAGAATGATTCTAAACGTATAGTCTATTTTTTATCTGAGTTTGAAGGGCAAAAGGAAAAGCTGGAGCTTAAGCAGCAACTCCTTAATGATAAGATTGAAAAAGAAAGGCTTGAGCATGTCGCTCATAGTTTAAGGATGAAATATTTTAGCTTGATTTTGCTGGTAGTATTTCTTATTAGCATTATTGTATTTGTTTATATCGGCTGGCATAGAACCAGTCAGAATTCAAAAAAACTGCATACAATGAATGGGCTGATAGAAGAGCAAAAGAGCGTCCTCGAAAAAAATGTAAAAGATTTAAGAGACCGTGAAAAGGAATTAAAACAGTATAACATTGCTAAGGATAAGTTTTTGTCCTTAATGGCTCATGATTTAAGGTCGCCATTCAATTCTTTGATTGGTTTTAGCGATTTGATGCTCGGGAAGATAAAGTCTGGTGATACCAGTAAGCTGTTGAGTTATGCGACGCTTATTAATGGGGTGTCTAAAAGTGCACTTAGCTTATTGAATGATTTGCTGGAGTGGGCAAGTTTGCAATTGGGGAAGGTCGATTATCATCCTGAAAAAGTACTGGTCAATAAGTATTTTAAATCAATATTAAATAATTTACAGCAGATAGAACCGGATCGTCGTTTGGACTTCAAAACAAATCTTGATGATAGCTTTGAAATACTACTGGATAAAACGATGATACAATCTGTGGTGCGAAATTTAATAACTAATGCTTTAAAATATACGCCTAAGATGGGTAGCATTGGTCTGTCGCTCAGTAAAAATGCAAGCAGTATGGTGTTGTCCATAAAAGATGAGGGGATAGGAATGAGTCAAGAGCAGATCGGTAAACTTTTTAAAATAGAAGATGCAGAGAGTACCAAAGGACTTAAGGAAGAGAAAGGTACAGGTTTAGGGCTTATTCTTTGCAAAGATTTTGTCGACAGACATAAAGGCTCTATAAAGGTGAAAAGTGAGGAAGGAGTGGGGACGGAATTTTCTGTATTTATACCATTACGCTGATTGTGTTTTATCGTTGCTTATACTGTTAATACTCCCTTGAACTTTTTTGTTCGATATTCAGGTGTTTGTTGAACTCCTATGTTTGTGTTATATTGTTAGATATTAGTGTGTTATTGTAAGTGGGGTTTGGCGAAGCTAATCTGGATTTTTTAATAGTTTGCTGAGCATTTCGACAGCATCAATGACCACTTCGAAGTATTGAGACTTTAACGAAGTATTGACTGTGGATAGCTGTAACATGGTGAGTTCCCCCCCCCTCAAGAAAAATCAAATGCTTGTTTTACAGTAAGATTTAAGCTGATATTTAACAACGGTAGGCTTGTATTCAGTCTTTTAAAGGGGCTATAGTCTGCTTTTTGTTTACAGCAGCTAATACACTCTTGTTGTATTCAAAATACATATTAAGAAAAGTAGGTATCCATTTAGAACTGATATTATTCGGTGAATTGCTGAGGATGGCAATGCCCACTTCCCCTTCGTTATAAAGGGCTATTTCAGCCTTGTAGCCTTTGACATAACCCCCATGATAGGCAATTCTTTTGCCCTGGTAATCTATTATTCGCCAACCGATAGCATAACTTTTATTTTTTACCTCTCGTCCCCAGCTACTGAAATATTGACGCTTAAGTGGTGTCTTTATTTGAGGTGTGAATGCTGTTTGTTCTGCTTGTGGCGAAAAGAGATCCGGGTGATGCCCGCTGAGGCCTATGAGTAGCTGACTCATGTCAGAGATGCTGGCATTAACACCAGCAGCCGGAGCGGTGTTGTAGTAGCGGTCGTTAAGAGGAATGCTGCGGTATTGTGTTTTGCCTACTTTAGTGTGCGGATAGGCCTTGTTATTATCGTTTTTGAAAGTCTGAAAATTGAGGCTGGCATCGGTCATACCAAAAGGGGTAAAGACTTTTTCACTCATTACTTCTTCAAAATCCTTCTGTACTTTAGCCTCGATAATGGGTTCGTAGATGCTGTAAACGACATTCTGGTAAGTATAAAGTTGGCCAGGTGCTGCCGTGACGGTGGCCTCTTTCAGATAGGGGATGATTTTTTCGAGAGGCCATTGGTCTTCTACCATTAAGTCGTAAGCGTGTGGTACAACGCCAGAGCTTTGACTCAATAAATTCTTAACTGTAAGTTGTTGGGTATAATCAGGATTTTTAAGTTGAAATTCCGGGAGGTAGGCCACGACTTTATCCTCCATGTTAACAATGTTTTCGTCGTCAAGAATACTCGCCAGTATGCCGGTTATTGATTTTGATACGGAAGCCAAGCGAAACACTGTATGTTTATTAACAGGAGCTTCATTGCCTTCTTTTCGTACGCCAAGGCATTTCATGAGAGCTACTTGTCCTTTGTAGGTAATCACTACTGCAGCCCCTACAGTGCCGGAAGATTCAAAATTTTCGCTCACAATGCTGTCAAAAGGAGTGAGGATGCTGGTGATTTCATTTGCAGGGTTGTAGTGCTGTGCTATACTAGTGTGTTCTGATATTTCTGTATGTTCGCCATCTGGTTTGCGCACGGCAAAGGCCAGTATTGTTATTGCTAGTATTGAGAGCAATACATATCTTCTTTTCATCAAAGTAAATCTGTCTTATTATGTTTTTTTACAAAAATAGATTAAAGCTTTAATGTAAGCGTGTTATTTTCTAGTGTTGTGGATTTAATGTTACTAATGTTTATTCATGTAATGAGAGAAGGAGGAATAAAAAAACAGAAAAAACATATCCATTGTTTTGGAAATATCAAAAACGGACATTACTTTTGCACTCCGTTTAAAACGGGATGGTTGAGACCAACCACCAGGAGAGGTGGGAGAGTGGCTTAATCCACATGTTTGCTAAACATGCGTACGGCGAAAGTTGTACCGGGGGTTCGAATCCCCCTCTCTCCGCAATATAGCTTAATTATCAATCAATCAAGCTTCGTAGGGACTAAAAAAGGGACTAAGATTAATTTCTTAGTCCCTTTTTTGATTGTAGCTGATATCTAATATGGGATCAAGGGAAATTTCTGGGGGATTTAAAGTTTTATGCATAAATCTTAGCCAATCGATATAAGAAGAATGGAATGCTTCTTACCCCTCTAAATTGATTTCTAAAAGCTTTTATTTTGGCATTAAAAGATTCCGCAGATGCGTTAGTGCTTCTGTTGTCAAAGAAATTTAGGATGTTTCCATAGTTGGATTGAATGGTGTTTGCAATGGTTCCAAATGATTCAAAACCTGCTTTTTCTACTTTATCATACCACCTGGATATTCCGGAGCAAGCTGACCCCCTCCGCGATAGCGTTTTCGGGCAATGTTTTCGGGCTGTCATTCCGGCAGATGCTGACCCCCACAGGCTGATTTAAGGATTGATT
>DHQI01000018.1:42669-72410 GCA_002408065.1 Bacteroidales bacterium UBA5342 | reverse complement strand
CCCAGAAATTTCCCTTGATCCGCCTCTTCTCCTTGTGAGAACGTAATCAAGTGAAAGAATAAATAAACCTGCTTTAATCGGCAGGTTTTTTTATGCTCACTTGTTCTATTCTGACTATTCACTTGCAGCAAGTCATTTCAATTTCTTTAAATTTTCTATTTCTTCCTCACCACACTCCCATCAAAACACCAATCCCCCACTTCACCACTCATAATCAACTCCACCGCTTTTTCTATAGCAGATAGTGGTACAATAAACCATTCACGTGGTGTGTGACGCTGACCTTTCGTGTCAAATACATCTACCTCCAGACAATGTTTACCAAAGAAATTATGAATCAGTTGCTCAAATTTGTGGGCATTCATATTATAGCATTCCCAAGTACAAACGATCTGTACTGGTGCCATTAAGTAAGTTGGTTCTTTTTCAGCATTTTTAATGCGCTCTTCTACTGCTGTGGTCGAAAAGCCTATTTTGAATAAGTTGTCTATATTCGCAATATCATCATTTTCACTGAGTGATTTCAACACATAAATAAAACCGGTAGAGCTATCATTTTCATTTACTGCATTGAAATGTTTTGAGAAATCCTGATTAATATCTTCCTCTTTGTGTGTAACCACTTTACCATTAGCATAGAGTATCTTCTCCACCGAACGTTTAAGCATATTTGATTCTGTACCATTTTCGAATACACAACGTGTACGTCCATCTTCGCGCACACGCGTACCATCAGCTTTATAGTGTTCTTTTTGTGTAAGAATAATGCTTTCCAGTAAAAACAACACCCCATTATGCACATAAAAAGCACCTTCTTCCAAACTGCTCTGCTGAAAATCTACTAGCTTTCGTTTCCCTGAGTTTAAATCTTCCTGTACTTGCTTAAAAAGAGACTCATACTTCTCAAAATTCCTACAAGGTTTTCGGCGTGCCACAAAATCAGCACTCTCTCGCTCCTCTACCTTCTGAGTGTGCTTAAAATCGAACAAGCTTGCATCATCACTTCCAAGCAATCCCAGACTATCATCAGACAAAAGGTCGTCCAGCGAATTAATTTCCTTTGGTTTTGAATACTCTACTTGTGGCTCTCCTACTTGATCGATAGCACTTAAGAGTATATGATGCCTGTCGTAATGCTTTAGCAAATTTATCTTTTCAAGATCGCTTTGCAAACTGTTAAGTCGTGTGGCTAACTGAAATTCTGCGATATCAGCCATATTAGCTTCAGGCACTCTACCTGCCTTATCAATAAAAGCATTAATCTCCTCAAATGAAGACAGTAAACGTTCATCAGCTGTACTATTTACATTCGTTTTAGGCTTTACTTTCAATAAACCCAAAGGATCATCATCAAATATCGCCTGTAATACACCATCCTTATCCATTAGCTTCCATTTGTTTGCGCTTCTCAGCTTTTAGATAAACAATACATTCAGCCATTCGCTTTTCCAAGGGATCGTATGAATTGATATTTGGTTCACGTTGATAGGTTTTTACAAAAGCTTGAATCTTTGGCCACAGTATTTTGGCCTCTTCAAAATCCATCGTTATGCGTGTTGCCTCTATCGTTTCCTGAATCACTTTCAACACCTTAGCATCAACAGATTTCGACATTACCTCAAAGGCCCTTTGGAAAGGATTCACTTGATCTATCAAGTCAATATGTAAGTCGTCAATATTCACAAAACGTCCTGCCATTCGGATAAAACGCTTATCGGCCTTCCCCTCACCACCTTCAGTATTATTAGGCAGTTTTAGCATCATTTTGCTAAAGGACTCTGCTTCATCATCGGACAGTTCTGGATAGAGCTTCTTCACTACTTTAGGGACTAGTTCTTTCTCTATTGAAGCATTTGTTTTGCCTTGCTCTTTGGCTTGTTGCACCTCGGCATCTTCTTTTATGGCTTGTTTCAAGTCCTTAAGATCAATCACACTGCTATTCTTTACCACCGATTCCAAAACTAAATACTGACGAACTTCTTCTTTTTCTTCATCCGATAAATCAGGATATTTCTTAGCGATCACCTGCGGAATTAGTACTTTATTCATCACTTCAGGATCAATGTTGCCACTCATCGCCTTTTTCATCGCATTATCTTGGAGCACTGTGGCTTTTAAATCGTTGAGATCCGCTTTAAGAATATCTTTCACCCGTTTAGTACTTGGCTTTTTCAGTCCGCGTACTTTTATCTCTCCGGGTTTAGCCACATCATTCTCATCCTTCTTGGTTTTAAATTTCCAATTGAAAGCTAACACTTGTTCCATCAATAGAGAAGCCGTAATCGCTTTCAGCAAATCATTGACCGAGTTTTTCACTTCCGCATCTTCCGCATCTGGTTGAGCCAATAGATTGGTAAATTGTGCGTGCGTTTTATTTTCGCTATCGCGTGTAGCACGTCCTATGATTTGAATGATCTCTGTCAGTGAGCCCCGATAGCCCACCGTAAGGGCGTGCTCGCAATACGGCCAGTCAAAACCCTCCTTGGCCATTCCTAAAGCAATAATCAAATCCATATCATCCACGCTATCAATAGTTCGCAGATAATTTACCACCTTATCTCTGTCCGCCTGAGTATCATCAACGAGATTAGCTACTTTTAAAAGTTTACCATCTTCACGACGTTTAAGCGTAATAATGCCTGTATCAACATCTTGTTTTACTACATCGCCAATCGAATCAATGATAAAATCCACCTCGCTATGCTTATCTTTCGTCGATTCGCCCGAGTTCACATTAGGAATATGGAGGATGGTCTTTTTATTCGTATCCAACACTTCCATAATGGCATCGGTATATTTTCCTTGATAAAAATGATAACCAACGCCCAAGGATTTCAGGTATTCATAGCCATTAAGCTGCTCGTAGTAGTTATAAGTGACTTTTGAGAATTTAGCCTCATCCTCTGCTCGGAGCACCGGCACACTATCGCCCCGAAAGTAGGAACCGGTCATAGCAATAATATGCGCCGAAGATTCTGCTATAATAGTGCGCAAAGTATCGCCCAAGCGGTTTTCGGCATCAGCCGATACGTGATGAAACTCATCTATGGCCACCAAAGTATCATCAAAGGCTGTAGCGTCCAACTCAGCACAAGCAAAACGAAAAGTAGCGTGTGTACAGATCAGTAGTTCTTCGTCACTAGCCATAAAAGCCTGAAAGGCCTTTACCTTACTCGCACTGACTTCACTCCCAGCTGTGCAGAGGTTATATTCATCTTTAGGTGCCCAGTTGGCAAAGAAGCCCCACTTCATTAAGTCAGTCGTCGCAAAAGAACTCCCAATAGAACGCTCGGGCACCGCCACAATGACTTTCTTTAAACCTTGATTCTTTAGCTTGTCCAAGCCCAAAAACATCAAAGCGCGTGATTTACCCGAAGCAGGAGGCGATTTTATCAATAAATATTGCGCTTCACGCTCCTCAAAGGCACGGGCTTGCATCTCACGCATTCCGTAAGCATTCGTACTTTTACTTTGCCCTGTTTGCTGGTAATTGACTTGTACTATGTTTTGCATATTATTCGTTCTTAAACCAATTAGACTATGAGATGAGTGTTAAATAATTTGAGTCCCGATGTCTATCGGGATGTATTTAATCAAGGCAAAAAAGTGAGAGATAGCCGTAGTTACCTTGAGCCTTTTTTAACGAAGAGTAAATGCAAAAGAATTAAATTATAATGCTCATCTTATAGGCTATTTGGTATTATCTTCAATCTCTTTCATTACACGATCAAAATCACTCTCAAATAAACGATCTTGAATAATGCGGTATTTCTCAAACTCACTTTCAGCTTTATCTCTGGCTATTTGTGCCGATATTTTTCCTGTTCCTTCCAACACTTCTCGGTCATCATATTCCAAAAACAGATCCAGGCGCTTAGCCCAATCCTGCATCGTCATAGGAATCTTGCGCTTGGCACGTGCTTCAGCCAAATCCAAATAAGCATTTACGATACGCCCTAACTCTTCTAATTCATCTTTCGAGAGATAGTTCTTAGCCACAGTAACATCTGTCTTAAGGATTTTTCCATCAGGACTGTTTTTCCACGAGGATAAGCCCATCTTATCCTTAGTACTATCTGCTCTTGCGTGTATCAGCTCAGCAGCAGTGTGTTGGTGTACGCCATAGTGCAGTTTATTTTGCACCTTTGCAAAAAACTCACGCGTGGTAATGGCATCTTTATTGTAATCCAAGCTTGTAGCATAAATATCAGTTATCTTCTGATAAAACTTACGCTCACTCAGCCTTATCTCCCGTATTTCGGCTAATAACTCTTCAAAATAATTCTCGTCCAGATAAGTCCCATTTTCAAGACGCTTCTTATCTATCACAAAGCCTTTTATCGCAAATTCCTGCAATACTTGAGTGGCCCATTGACGAAACTGTGTAGCACGTACAGAATTGACTCTATAACCTACCGAGATAATGGCGTCTAGATTATAAAAGGCAACCGTACGCTTCACATTCCGACTCCCCTCTTTTTGAACTATTGGGAAATTCCCAATAGTTGCCTTTTCATCCAACTCATTATTCTTGTATATGTTTTTCAGATGTTCATTTATGGTACTTACATCCACCTCAAAGAGCTCTGCAATGAGTTTCTGACTCAACCATATAGTGCCATCTTCATAACGTGCCTCAATCGTATTTTCTCCATCCTGCGAAGTAAATATCAGGAATTCAGCAGTACTATTGCGAATCAACTGTGTTTCTTTTGGTCGTTTATTTGCCATTATCTCTTGTTTTATCTTTAACTCTGTTATTCACTATCTATATAAGCCTCATACCGCCGCTGACTATTTAGCCCAAATATCAAATCTCATAATTACCGTAAGCATTCGTACTTTTGCTTTCCCCTGTTTGTTGGTCATTGACTTGTGCTATGTTTTGCATAATGTATTATTTCGTTTAATTTCTTGTTTAAAGGATTTTAATTCTCGTTTAAACTAAAAATCATATCCATTTGAATGTGTAGACATTACAGGCCTACTTGCTCAGATTTTGGTTTAAACACTATTTAAATACCGTTTAAATGTGGTTTAAAATTATACCAACTTCCACTTTCTTGACTCCTGAAGCTCAATCAAGCCTTTCCGCTTATGTTTTTGCAACATATTCCTTACTTTATTAGTTTTTTGTGTTTCATCTAAAATTTCAGGTAACAATTCACCTTAATAATAGCTTCTCTGCTTATCATTGTCACTTCTTAGGCATCAACTACAGCAAATTATACGCTGCAATTTTACACCATCAATTAGACCATCACTTACACCATCATATTATGCTGTCTTCTGTTACACTATCATTTTTTATCAATATAAGCCTCATACCGCCGCTGACTATTTAGCCAAAACTCTTCAGAAATCTCAGTCACCTGCTCCAAAGCCAATGCCATCTCTTCATCAATAGCCAAAGTACCAGCTAACATTGCCAATACTTGCTCTAACGGCATTTCCATACGCTGAGCTAATGCTTCTGCACTTAGGCCCATCTCTGCTAGCTTTTCGTTGAGAGTGAGCGTGGGTGGGAAGATTTTGTCGGGGTGGTATTGGTTTACCATAAATATCTCTAATCGGATAAGTCCTTTTTACCTAAAAATGCAGAAACAGTAAACTTTATTCAATTAATACTTTGTTCTGATAGTTCTTTCTTTTTCCCAACGGTTGCATTAATAACAGATATTACGACACCTGCATTAGCATCTTTTGTTTTAGAATTTTCTGTTGAAACAGACAAATCAAAGACTATATCCTGAGCTTGCGGTATTATTGAAGAGCCATATTCACCGTGTGTTATAGATAGCCCCTCTTCTTTAGCTTCACATACTGCTTCGTTTATATCCAGCAAGGTCTTTTTTACAAAATCCTTTAAGCTCAAATTTTTATTTTCCATACTTTAATTAATTTTTAAAACGGCAATCCATCATATTCCACAGGTTTATCATTCAGTTCACTAAGCGAATTTAAAAACATACCAATAGTCGTTGTAGCATTAATAATAAAATATGCTATAACAGGATCACTAATTACAATATCATTCTCATTTTTACCGTGAGCTGTTGTATGTTCACTTCGTATGCTTTCTATTCCTTTACAAACGTTTAATAAACCTGTTGAAATCGGCTTCGTATTTCCTGGAATGTCAATATCTTTTTCAAGCTTGTATTTATTTATAATCTTCTTCGTTAAGTTACCTAATGTATCTGAACCTTTATACGCATCCTCACCTAAAATCTTTTTAATTATACTCTCCAAAGCCGAATTAGCTAGCCGCACAGCCTCATCTGGTCGCTGTTCTACACTTTTAAAAGCTTCCTCAAACATTTGAGAAGCCGTTTTGTATTCATCCTTTAGGATATTCCTAAAGATGGGTACAGATGGAAGAAATGTTGGTGTTTCAATACCTAGGTCAATAGCCATTTTCATTAAGAGTTCATCATCTACTTTGTTCAAAGTCTTTATTAAGTCGATAGGTCCATTTTCACCTTTTCTTAGTATTTCAAAGTTGAAATAACCAGGCTCAAAGTTATTATAAGGTTCATTCCATTCTTGCCAGTTAGAAATATATGCCTCTACATTTTGATAACTAGAATATTCATTAAAAATAGCATCATTCACTTTCTGAATATATTGCATTTTAAACTTTGGCGATAACTTGTCTTTCATCATTAACTCTTAAGCAGTTTAAAATAAGCTCCTACTCCAATAATCTAAGGTCATCATCAGCAAGTAATATTTTCATTTGACTAATGGCAATCTGATTAAGTTTTTTAAGGCGCATACTTTGTACAATTCCTTCATTAATAAAAACAGCATTTAGGTTTTCAAGATTTGCTAAGCAAACCAACTGCGACACATTGGCATAATCTCGAATATTTCCCTTTTTATCTGGGTTTTCATCTCGCCATTGTTTAGCTGTTTTGCCAAACAGAGCCATATTTAACACATCTGCTTCTGAAGCATACACTAAGGATGTTTGTCTTTGATTCAAGTCAATCGGAATTAAATTCACCTTAATAGCATCTGTGTGGATTCGGTAGTTAATTTTTGTTAGGTTACGTTTAATATCCCAGCCCAATTGCTTTTGCTCTTCATCCTTAAGACGCTGAAACTCCTTTATTAAAAAGATTTTAAACTTAGGTGAAATCCAAGAAGCAAATTCAAATGCAATATCTTTATGAGCGTATGTGCCACCATATCTTCCTGCTTTAGCTATTATGCCTATGGCATTGGTTTTCTCAATCCACTGTTTTACGGAAAGAGCAAATCTATTCAGTCCAGCTTGATTTTTAATTCCCCCGAATTCGGGGGAATTAAAATCTATATTATGTATCTCTTCCCAAATTCCAAGATATTCAATTGTATTTTTATTCCTCAACCATTTTTCGATAAGCACCAATCCGTTATCGATATCACGAACCATATCAGTTAAGGAAATATAGTCTTGTTCTTTCGCTGTAACAATCGTTATTTCACTACCATCAACTGTGATTCTTTTATTCTTTCTACTCATAGCATAATCATTAATGGTTATTTCTTCTTACCACCCTTACTAACCTTAACTTCTTCCGCCGCCACCATCTTCTCATACAACTTAAACAAATACTCCAAACGTTCTTCATCGCTGGTAAATGGTTTTTCGCGGTAGCAACGCTCTATGATCATATCATTATGGCGGTGTCCTTCGCGGAGGCCTTCGGGCATTTTATCGGGATCGTAGAGCTGTGCCAGCGTTTTTTCGCTGTGCTTTTCGCGCTCTTCCAATATGCGCATTACCGCTTGGGTGATTTCGTTTTTGCGCTGCGTGGAGATGTTGGGGAAGGGGAAGGTGTTGTAGCATAATGATGATGAGAAAATATAGTCAGTTTTAAACCGTCCTCCTACCGACTGAATCCAAACCATCATCATTTTAGATGTTATAATACCCAAAATATATGGTTCGTAATCATAGATTGCTTGTGCTGTATTTGACACAATAATCTGATTACTTAAAAAACCACAAGGGATATAATCTCTTCTTTCAGATGTTATCGTTGGAGCTATAATTGAAGACTTATGAAAAAACCTAATCTCTCCAAATTTATAGGGTGTTATAGCTAGCTTTTGTGTTGCTTTTTTTGAACTTGACAAGCGCATTAATCTAACTTTTTCTAATCTCTCTGTTATCGATGTGATATTTTGCGCAATTTCTAATTCTTTATCTTCTATCCAAATACAATACCTTTCATCACCTCTAATATATTCTTTTGCTCCATAAATTCTTTTTATAAAAGAAGCCGCTCTTAAATCAGATTCAATCAATTTAGTCTTTTCTTCTTTTGTTAAAAGTAAGTTACCTCCATCAGTGGGTTGACTACCTTTCATCATTATAGGAAAATCTGACAATGGTTTGTTTCTTTTTGATACTATCAAATTCTTAGAAGGTGCCAAATATGCGTTGATATTATCAACAATTGAAACGTTATTATCAATAAATAAAAACTTCTTTTTTTCAGAAACAGCTCTTAAACCAACAATAACCACTGTAACAGCAGCTTTAGATCTCGCACTATTACTCCATTTAAACGATTTATGAGCAAAACCAATTTCAATATTTTCATTTAGTATATTAGACCATAAAACAGCTACTTGTTCTCCTTTAGAGACTGAATTTGTTGAAACAAATGATAAAGACGTTTTTGTTCCTTCAATATATTTTGCCCCATTTAAGAACCAACAAGAAATATAATCAAGAGATTTGTAGTTTTTTAAGCCTCTAAACACATAATCCTTATCAGATTTTTGTTCGTTGTTTTGCATAACATATCCCAAATACGGCGGATTTCCCAAAACATAAACCTCGTCTTCCTTGGTTTTAGGGCACACCACTTCCCAGTCCAGTCGGCAAGCATTACCCTGTACAATATGCCCTGCTTCGCTAAGGGGCAGTGTGGGGTTGGTGCGGCCAAACTCTTTAAAGAAGGCCACATTCATTTGGTGTTCGGCCAGCCATAGGGCGAGTTTGGCTATTTCTCCGGCGAAATCATCGATTTCTATACCATAAAATTGCGATAGTTGAATGCCGGATAGTGCCATCATACCGCCCGCTTTGAAAATCTTCATTTCCAGTTCGCGCAGTTCCTTATAGGCTATAATCAAGAAATTACCACTACCACAGGCAGGGTCGAATATCTTGATGTGATGGATGCGGTGAAGAAGCGCATTAAGCTTCTTTTGATCACTCCCTGCTTTCTCTAATTCTTCGTAGAGCTCATTTAAGAAAAGTGGCTCTATCACTTTCATTATGTTGGGCACTGAGGTGTAGTGCTGTCCTAAGTTACCGCGTTGCTCCTCGCCTATCACGGCTTGGAACATCGATCCAAAAATATCGGGATTAATGGCATCCCAGCCTTGTCCGCCGCTGTCAATCACGGCTATGCGTGAGCGTCGAGTAAAGGTGGGCGATTGGATATTTTCTTTAAAAAGTCCGCCGTTCACATAAGGAAAGGCGTTTAAGTACTTAGGCAAATTTGTTTCTCGCTTGTCTTCGGGTGTATTGAGCACCGCAAAGATCAAATCCAAGAATTTATGCAAATCGCTTCCATCGTCCAGCGTATGTGAGGCTACGGCGTTAGTAAACTGGTTTTCCTCGAAGATATGCGTATCCTCAGCAAAGAAGCAAAAGAGCAAGCGTGAAAGGAAGATATTAAGGTGATGAATGGCCTCGGGCGAATCATCAGGATTGTCTTTTTTGATGATATCGAAAAGCTTCGCCATCTTTTCCGCGGCCTTGATGTCGGCTGGGTTTTCGTCGTGGTGCTGCGCCTTTTCCATTCCCGCCCAAGGGAGAAAGAAATCAAAGTTGCGCCCTAAATCCTCGAAGTCGATATATAGCTTCTCCTTGGTCTTGGTGTCGATAGCTACCCACGTGTTAAAATCCGTCACAATCACAAAGCGCTCCTGATGTTTTAAGGATTGTGCTATCTGCTCCGCTTCAGCATTTAGATCTTGGCTCTGCGCCACTTTAAAGTTAAGCTTGGTTTTCAGAATAACATCACCAGCAATTTTGGCTTTATTGCGTGTGCCTTTCTTTAGCAGTGTAATGGTAGCTTGTGGCAGTTTATAGGCTAAGAGAAGATCGTAGATAAAGGTGTCCTTGTCCAGATGCTTTACGAGTTCTTCTACTTTGAGTTGTATTTGGGTGATGTTCATTATTAGTTTTTATTCAATTTTAGGTCATCTAAAAGATCGCTGATTTACTCTATATCTCAAGAAAGATCCCCTTTATTATTCAGGGTTCCGGAATACTTTAAAGTCAAGAAATGTTTTGTATGAAATAAGTTCCATTATGGATAATTAATAGTAAATGATGGATAGATGGTTAATGTGAAATCCAAAAGTATAAAAAATATCCATTCAATATCCGCTTAGATAGTGAAAATGTGGGAATTGTTGAAAAGTAATCCGTAGAAAACTACCCCTCAAAGCAAGGCCCACCCATAAGCCAGCTCATAGCGCCAATTCAAATCCCGGATTACATCATCATAGAGTTAATATTATTGATTAGCATTCTACTTTGCGTTCACACATACAACACGTTCACGTAACGTGAACTAATAAAATATGTGAACATTGCTAATTGTCAATAGTTTCTTGAATCTTGATTAATTCGATAAAATGCGTATATGAACACACTTTTAATAGTTCAATAAAATAGGGTATATCTCCTTTATATTCTGATTCTTGGAATTCTTGGGTCAGTGACCCAAGAATCTGTTTAGGCTCATCACTCAATTTTTGGGTCAGAGCCCCAAGAATCTCTGGATTGCTTGAATAAAACTGCCTACGACGTGATAATTCAGGAGCTTTTAACCCTTTTATTGCTAATTCATCAGCCAAATTATTCAAGAGTTGTTCGCCGTATTTTGCTCTATCTTCACCATTTTGCCCGTATTCTACAATGTAGATTGTTAATAACTCAACACAATACCAGCAGGCAAAATTCCCAATAAAAAGGAGCAGAAAAAACGCAAATACACTAAACCCACGCTATAGAGCTATTATCATCCATAGAAAGCAAGGAGTAAGGTATGTATTAATCAATCTTTTGCGACCCAGTCTTTTGCTATCGTTTGAATGTGTTTTTTAAGTGTTGAAAGGGAGAGCATATGGGTGTATTCTCCCAGAACAAGTTGATGACCAGCATCAAAATATTCGTCCCATTTATCCATACCAAATCTTGAACGGATAGAATGCGGGTGCGGTCCAAATAAAAAATAATCAACTTCGCGCCTTTGGATAGGTGTTGCCAATTTGGAATAACCACGTTTTGCTTTATTGTAATCTCTATTCACCGACATCATAAGAGCTTTTTTATCGAGCTCATAACCTTCCTTAGCAAAGGCTTTTTGAAACATACAAGCAATATCATCCTTGCTCTGCAAAAACTGACCAAAAACGATAATACGTGGCCACAATGTCTGTTCTTCTGTAACTCTATCGGCACCAGTACTACTTTCGTCCTCAATAATATATTTATCGCAAGATTTTTGAAGTTTAGTCTTCATTCTTTTTAGCTTGAGCTCCTCATTTTTAACCATTGCCACGATAGCCTTGTCAAATATTACCCGACTATTAATGGATGAAATATTGAGTCGTTCATAGAGTTGAAGATAGAGCACATAATCACTTTGACTTATCTTTCGTGTAGAGACTATCAGCCTAGCAAAGGCTATTAACCAGCTTTCTTTTTGCCATAATTGGTCCGGAAATTGAGGCGTTTTCTGCCCAGAAAGTTCACGTGCATCATCGATCTCTTTCTTTGCAATACCGCTATCTAAAAGCAGCTGTGTAATTTTTTTAAAATCGGATGGAGCATACCACTCATCTTTGATAGCTAAAGTATAAATATTCAATATCAATTGTTTGTCGAACATAAAATCTATTTTTCAAATAAATAGCAGTAGAAATTCTTTCTCTCAAAGCAAAGACCGCCCATAAGTCAGCTCATAACACCAATTTAGATCAAGAATCACATCATCATGGAATATATGATGGTCAAGCACCATCAGTTCTACCTCAAAGGGTTTGCTAAAATTCCCCAGGCTGTAATGCCAGACTGTTTCGGGTTTCTCTTCATCTTCGGCCAGCCACTCTTCGGGCCAAATGCAGTAATCAAATATAGCGCTCCAAAACACCACATCATTGCCTTTGTCTTTAGAACAATTGATGGTCAGCTGATAATGAAAATTTTCAATTTCCAGTTGATTTTCTTTAGCATCACTTTCCAGCTGAGCTATTATTTCATCTACTTCACGACCTTTATAAAGCAAGCCTTCTTCGGGCTTAATAAGCTCATAAACAAGGTCTACATTATATACTTGACCGATAGCTGTGTCGAGATGAATAAGTAAATATCTTATTTTCTTTTTTAGCATCAATAAGTAGGCAGCCTGCAGTTCTTCTGCATTAGCAAAGGAGCCCAAAGGTTTAGCTTTTCCATCAACATCTTTGGTGGGATGCATCATGCTGCCATTGAGGGTATGGTAGTTTTTTTGTTGGGGCATTTTTTCGGTTTTGGGAATAAAGTTGCCTTTGAACGATAATCGTAAAAAATAAAAGGTGCTTGTTGAATGTGAAACTCAAAAGTATAAAAAATAACGACTCGTCACCCCTTAATCAATGAGAATGTGAGCTTTGTTGAAAAGTAAAATTAATTCAAGCCCTCTACACCATCCTCTCCCCCTTCTCCAACACCAATTCCGGCAAAATAATCCGTATTTCTTTTTCGCTGTTTTCCGGTTTCCAGTAGAGAATGTGGTTGATCGTGGCTTTTGAGATGTGGTAGCCTTTAGCGGTGTAGGTGGCCATTTTTTCGTTAAAGCTTTTAGAGAAACGAAGAATGTAATGGCGTTTGGCATCCAGGCAACCGTCGGATATGATGCCTAAAGAATCACCACTCTGCAGTTGAGAAATGGCGTATTGTTTTTGGGCCAAATAACTGAGCCAAACATCACTATGCTTAAGTTGAAGAATAATAAGATGCGTATCATCATAGACGTGATCATCCTGTTTTTTTATGAGTTGCGGGAGCTTTATATCGTCTAAAACAGCGTTGTTGGTATGGATGGAAAGGGCGTGCTTGGCCCGGGTAATGGCCACGTATAGTTCACGCTTGCGGGCATCATTATCCAGGGTGTAATTGTCCAGCATCAGGAATACATTGTCAAACTCCTTCCCTTTGGCTTTGTGAATGGTAGATACATAAACAATGTCACGATCGTTACCAGCAAAATCTTCCAGTTTTGATTCGCGTATAAAAAGCAGAAAGTCAGATTTGTATTTCTTCACCGGATAGCTATTTTCAAAAGCTTTGACCACCTGGATACAGGTGTCCATCTGTGTGCTTTTTTTGTACCTGTCCCAGAGTTGACGCTTAGCCTGTTGCCACATTTCCGGAGTAATAGTATAGCTGTCTTCTCTCAAGCCCAATTGATCAATAAAGTAACGTAACTCCATCATATTGTAGAGGTTAAAACTATCATTACTCTGTATCAGGCGGGCCACGCATCCTTTGCTATTGAGCCATCCGTTGACCTGCAAAGCCTCTTCGTTGGTATGCGTTAGTACACAGGTACTACCAGCCAAATCACTATTCAAGACCTGATTCACTACAGGTACAATCAAACTTCCTGGGTTATGTCGCGTCAGGCTAACAAGTCCTTCTTCTTGGGTATTGGCTACGGTAGGATTCACCTTGAGGCGGTGTGATATTTTCTCGGCAAAACGATTGGCAAAAGCCACGATATTAGCTTTGCTTCGGTAGTTTTCTATCAGTTCGTATTTTATAGCTTGATAGCTAAAGATAAAGTCTTCGAGGTGTTTGGAACTGGCGCCGCGAAATTCGTAGATATTTTGATCATCGTCGCCCACAGCAATCACACGCATTTCTTCGTTATGCGCCATCAAGGCTTTAATCAGTTCAAACTCATCAGCGTCCATATCCTGTGCTTCGTCTATCACCAGTACCGTTTTGGTAATACGGTTAGCCTCAATATCTTTGGATCTAATCTTTTCTACCGTTTCGGGTATGACACGTTCCGATTTTTCGAGCGTTCCTACCTTTCCCAGCAGGTCAAAGCAATAGGAATGAAAGGTTTTGATTTCGATAAATGCGGCAGCATTACCAATCAGTTGATGCAAACGTTTTTTGAATTCTGCTGCCGCTGCTCGCGAGAACGTCACCATCAGCAGTTGTTCGTGTTTCACATCTTCCATCAGCAAAAGCGAAGCTAGTTTATGCACCAACACACGTGTTTTACCACTTCCGGGGCCGGCTGCTACTGCAATATAAGGCGAATCTTTATCTTTGATAATGCCCAGCTGTGCCGGCGATAAATCACCAAATAACTGTTTAAATTTAGCTGGTGTAATGTTACGTTTTATCTTTTCCTGTTCTTCAGCATTAAAGTATTTGCGCAGGAAAGAACTGTAATTAAGTTGAAAATAATCTTCTACAAACTGTAAGGCTTCGCGGTAGTCCGAAATCATCTTTTTGGCATATTCCCCTACAATATGAATCTGCTGCGTTTTGCTTTCGTAAAACTGCTTCAGACTTTTGTAATCGTCCTGACTATAACGCTTTAAGTTATTTTTCTCCAAACGTTCAATGTTCAGCTTATTGTATACCACCAAGAAACCGCCCTCTATCTTCATAGCCCCAATGCGTGAGAGATAAAAGAGGGCATCTTCCACATCGGCCAGCGATATTTTTGCGCCAAACAACTGTTGTGCACCTTCGTATTCTTCCTTTAGTTCCTGCACCGAAAAATCAACCAGCGTTAGTTCTTTTGCGGGATCCAATACAGCCGTATCACTGAGTGTTTTCTGATACAACAATTCAAGGATAAAAGCTGACAGCTGATGCCTTATGGCCAATTTTTCTTCCAGCACTTGTGCGTCCTGACAAAGACGGATAGAAAGATGCGATTTGGAATAATCCAGGGGTTTTTTCGTAATCCAATTTTTGATAGTCCAGAAGTTGATTAAGGTCTTTAAGCGTTGTGGCGACACCTCATTACAAGCTGAATTTTCGGCTTTTTCATTCAGGTCTTTGGTATGAAAAGTCTGCTCTTCCTCAGTCCATTGCGACAGCAAAAAGCGCTCTATCTTAGCCATAGCTTCCAGTACTTTGAGCGACTTATTCATCTTTTCATCTTTACGGATATAGGCCCTTAGATCTTTATTGTCAGCCAATATTTTTTCTTCGCGCAGCAGGTTCACCACATTGATGACCTCTTCTTTTACAATACCCAAATGGTCAGAGATATGGTCAATGCGGGACTCGGCGATCTCGTCACTGCTTTCTTTACGGCTTTTGTTCGAAAACAGTTTTTTGATGATACGGGTACCTTGCTGTTTCTGTTGTTCATTAAAACGGCCGGAAGCATTGATTTTCTCAATAGCCTCCTGAGCGTTAGCAGAGAGAATACTATTGGCAAAAATACGTGGCATATTCTGTCCCCGTTTGATGTACTGTGCCTCTTCGAGTGCCGCTATGGCCGTGGTGACGCGTGTTTCTATATCGGCTACATTATCATCCCATCCAGCCTTGCGGGCTATCTCCAGGGCTGAATTTGAAGCTGTAGAACGAAAACGGGTCAGCTCTTTAATAGATTTCCACACTTGCTGTATCTCTTTGATGTGCAGCTTGGTTTGATTGAGCAATATAAAATGCTTGCTCAGGTCTTCTTCGTTAAACAAAACATAACAATCGGCCGTAATATTTTCATCGCGCCCTGCCCTGCCGGCTTCCTGCACATAATTTTCCAGAGAATCCGAAATTTCAAAATGAATCACCGTACCCACGTCTTTTTTGTCCACCCCCATACCAAAAGCGGAAGTGGCCACCATAATAGCCACATCACCACGGATAAAAGCATCCTGATTCTCCGATTTTTCCTGCTTATCCATCTTACCGTGATAAGGTCGGGCGCAATAGCCATCTTTGACCAAACGTTCAGCAATTTGATAAGCCCGACGCGTACGCGATACATACACGATGGTCGGACAAGGTTTGGCATCGTAGAGCTGACGCACAGCCAGGTATTTTTCTTCGTCGGTATCTTTGGGCAACACTTTATACTGCAAATTAGTACGTGTCGCTTTGGCACTAAAAGTTTCTAATTCAAGTGACAGCTTATCGGAGAAATAATCCTTAATATCCTGAATGACTTTCTGTTTGGCTGTAGCCGTAAAACAAGATACCGGAATGGGGAACTCCAGATTTTTCTTTTCCTGCAAACTTTTAATAAAATCACCAATATAGAGGTAATCGACTCTGAAATCTTGTCCCCAAGCAGAAAAACAGTGGGCTTCGTCAATCACAAAACGGACAATATTACGCCCCAACAACAAGCGTTCAATGGTGCGTGAACGCAAAGATTCCGGCGAGATGTACAAAATAGAGGCATCCCCGTTTTCGATACGTTCAATGGATTTTGAACGTTCGATGGGGTCTAAAAGACCGTTTATAGTGACGCCTTCTGTTATACTGTTTTTCTCCAGATTATCCACCTGATCTTTCATCAAAGACTGCAGCGGCGAAATGACGACGGTCAGGCCTTTAACATTTTCCCCACTCATCAAAGCAGGTATCTGAAAAGTGATGGATTTACCACCACCTGTGGGGAAAATAGCCAACAGAGATTTATTGTCCAAAGCCGCTTGTACCGCATCTTGCTGTAGGTTTTGGCCGTCATATTTCCGGTAAGCATCGAAACCAAAGAATTTCTTCAATCCCAACGTAGCATCCATAGCACGGTCACACCAAATACAGCCGGTGACGCAAGCTTTACTACGCAAGATGTGCATCACACTTTCTACTTCCGGATAATTCTTGATAACCCAAGGTGGCGTAATGGAATAACGTTCTTTTGCGTTGATAAGTGCCAAACAATAAGCCAGTTCTATGCCCTTATTTTGAGCTAATTGTTCCAAAGGAGCATGAGCACATAATTCTCCGGCAAAATAATCCTGAATTAAGACAACAACATCCTCATATTCGACGGAATAGTCAACAAAAGAGAAAAAAGCGCTGAATTCCTTTTTTGGCTGTAAAAGGAGATAATAGATGCTTTTCAATTCAGCACCTAAAGCATTAAAAGCACTGACTTCATCCCAAAATAAGACCTGGGCTTTCTGTGCATCATTTTGCGGATTATTGAGTTCCTCACTCTCCAGTTTATCGTCTTTGAGTAAGGCGTGATAGGGACGGTTTGGGAAAAGCAAAGGCGACCAATACAAGGTGTCAAACACCTCTATTTCAGAAAAATCAAAAGGATAACTTTTCTTTAAGCAAGGAATATCATGACGGATTATATTGTGTCCTGCTAAATAGGAAGTGCCATCTAAAAAAGAGGAAAAATCAGGCAAGGATGCCGCATGAAACTGACGCCCATCATTATCAACAGCCCCCACATCCTGGATGCGTTTACTTTTGATATTCACTTCGGTATCAATAAATACTATGCGCTTACTTGCCCTCATTAAATACTATGACAAAAGCTTTTTACACACACTCCTATTATTGAAAAGCCTGTCAGGAAATCAAAACTACTAAAAAAATTCATCCCATACTCGCTTACAAGTAAAAAAAGGTGTGATTTCTTTCCTTATCAAGGAGCAAGCAACATAAACGCTGATAAAAAAAACTTCATTGAATGAACAATAAGCAACGCGCTATTTTCCTTGGTGTTTCTTTAGATATATTTGAGTTGTTGGCCTAAATCTACCCCTAGCTGATAGGCCTTTTCCATCGTTTCTTCCTGAATTTTAACAGCCCCTTTTTCAAAGGCACTAAAAACAGGAAGCACACCGATGGATTCAAAGCCCAGAGCCTCCATAGGTTTTTGCATAGCTTCTAATGCCCATCCCATATCCTCTTTATGCTCTTGTTCACACACAGCAACTATAATTACTTTGCGCTGTTGATTGGCCAGTCTGGAGTGCCATTTACGTGGTCTTGTATTATTGTCAAACTCATAAAAACAGTATAACCTGTCAATGAAAGCTTTCATCCACGAGGTGATGTTATAATTATGGACCGGAGAGGCTAAAATGAGTGCTTGTGACGCTAATATATCCGGATATATAACAGACATGCCGTCATACAGTCTGGTGCAAATTTTATCCACTCTGCACCTCTCACACGCCACACAAGCTTTGAATTGGATATCAGCCAAGTTTAAGGTTTCATAATTGATCTTTTCAGCTTGCAAACCAGAAGTTATCTGTTTGATGATAATATCGGTATTACCACCTTTTCGTGGACTTCCGGATATAGCCAACACTTTTGGTGCAGGACTTTCTATCCGCTTAGCCTGTTTTATTAATTGGTCAAAATAATTCATCTATGGTATTCAATTGTCATTTCCTGTAAAACAAAAAAAGGTACTCCTACCCCAACAGTAAGAATACCTTAGTTATATCATGATAAAGAATTACTCTGCTTTAGGCAACCAACGTTTTACAATATCTTGGTGCTCTGCCACCCATTTTTTAGCTGCAGCTTTGCGGTCATCACCCGCTTCGAAGGCATCCAATATGGCACCAGCCTCAGGGCCAGTCAGGTGGAAGTTTTTGAAAAACTCCGTAGCCCAGGCATCCTCTTGAGGAAAACCAGCACGTGCAAAAGTTTCAATGTGCTCTGCTTCGCCATAAATATTTTTAGGATCTTCTAAAAACTTAAGGTCATAACGACCAAATTTCCAGTGAGGTGCCCATCCTGCTACTACTACCCAACGGTTTTCTTTGATCGCTTTCGTTAACTCGCTCAACATAGCCACGCCCGAAGAGTTCAGTTGCTCCATATTAGAGAGACCGTATTCCTTAATAGCAATTTCTGTTTTACCAGTAATACCAGCCCCTTTTTCTATACCAATTATTTTACCATCAAACTTATCCGCCACACTGTTTAATTCTTCGATCGTATTAATCGTTACATATTGTGGCACTACCAAACCAATACGCGCTTCGTCGGTATTGACATTAAGGCTGACTAATTTATCACCAAATTTAGCCACTTTAGACTTGTGCGTTACAGGTAACCAAGCTTCCATAAACACATCCACATCGCCTTGTGCCATAGAAGCATAAATTAGGTCGATAGCCGCGGCTTTCGTTTCCACTTCGTAACCATTTTGCTCTAAAATAACCTGAGCAACGTGAGTCATAGCTACGCCGGACGCCCATCCGTCAACATAAGCCATTGTGATTTCTTTTTTCGTCTCTGTTGTTTTTTTCTTTCCAGAATTACAACTGCTTAACGCTAATGTTAAGAGGGCTAATAATACAATTCTAAATTTCATATTCTTTATTTTTAATAGTTATCTTTTATTCAATTTTGATTTTAAGTTATTCAACTTATCATTATTTCCTTTCTGTCCCAGTGCTTGCGTAATACGATCGAGAATAATAGCTAAAATCACTACAGCAAAACCACTTTCGAAGCCCAAGCCAATATCGAGATTATTAATTCCTTCAAGCACTTTTTCACCTAAACCACCAGCTGCAATCATCCCTGCAATAACGACCATAGACAAGGCCATCATAATGGTTTGATTGACTCCAGCCAGTATGGTTTTAGTCGCTAATGGCAACTCTACTTTTTGCAATATCTGGCGATTGGTAGCTCCAAAGGCACGGGCTGCTTCCACAATATCGGCAGGCACTTGTCTGATGCCTAAAGTCGTCAGCCTTACAGCTGGAGGCATAGCAAATATCACCGTTGCAAAAGCCCCTGGTAGTTTACCAATACTGAAAAATAAAACGGCTGGTATTAAATATACAAAGGCAGGCATCGTCTGCATTAAGTCAAGAATTGGACGCACTATTTTATCTACTTTATTATTTTTTGCCGCCCATATTCCCAATGGGACGCCTTGTACTAAAGCTATCAAAGTAGACACTAATATCAGCGCTAGGGTCTCCATCGTCTCGTCCCAAAAACCCATCAAATAAATCAACACAAGTCCCAAGGCTGTAAAAAGCGCACTACTACGGCTCACTTTAAAATAGGCTAATGCCGTTAAAAGAAGAATGATCACGTAAAAAGGGATACCTAAAAGCAACCATTCAAAGCCTTCGATAAAACCATTTCCAAAGTTCTTAATAAACTCAAACAAGCCAGAGAAATTCTCCGTCAACCAATCGACAGCAACTTCTATGTATTGTCCTATATCAATTATCTTTTCCATATTACTGTTCTATTGCTTGTTCCTTTAACTGTTGTATTTCTTCTCTATCGTATTTTGTTGCTTCAATAATCAAACTGGTTTGAGCAACCACCCCTAAAAGCTTGCCATTGTCTTTATCCACCACAGCAATTGGCGACTTAGTACCTGGTGTTAGAGGCAACATTTCTTCTACTGTGTAATCGGCATAAACACTAGGACAATCCTCAGTGACATAAGGCATCAGATCGCTAGCATTCTCCTTTTCGGCACGGAGTACCTGGGGCAACCACAAGAAGCCTTTAAATACACGTTGAGCATCAATTACAGGCACCACTTGCAAGGCATTCTTTCGCATTTTACGAATAATCGACTCCGGGCCTTCTTTGCCTAAGAGTACCGTTGTAGGCTGTTTAAACATCATCGTACCTGCTGTAATGATACTTTTACGGTCCACTTTTTCCACAAAAGCCTCCACATATTCTGTGGCTGGATTTTTTAAAATATCTTCTGCTGTTCCAATTTGCTCTATCACCCCATCTTTCATAATGGCAATACGATCGCCAAGCTTAATGGCCTCGTCTAAATCGTGTGTAATAAAAACAATGGTTTTCTTCATCTCTCCTTGCAAATCGAGCAATTGATCTTGCATATCCGATTTAATGAGCGGATCGAGCGCTGAAAAGGCTTCATCCATCAGCAAAACTTCGGGATTATTAGCTAAGGCACGCGCTAAGCCCACACGCTGCTGCATCCCTCCGGATAGTTGTGAGGGCTTCTGATGTTCAAAGCCTTTGAGCCCCACTGTTTCGAGCGCCTCTTGAGCTTTTGCCAATCGCGCTTCCTTCTCTTCACCTCTAATCTCTAAACCAAAGGCAGCATTTTCGATAATGCTACGATGAGGCAATAGTGCAAACTTTTGGAAAACCATACTCATCTCGGTACGACGCGTATCTAGTAATTTCTCGTTTGATTCTTTGGTAATATTTTGCCCATTGACGATGATATCACCTGATGTAGGTTCGTTTAAGCGGTTCAGACAACGTATCAGTGTAGATTTACCGCTCCCTGAAAGGCCCATAATTACAAAAACCTCCCCTGTTTTTATCTGAAAATTCACTTTGCTAACCCCCACAGTACATTTTGTTTTCTCAAGAATCTCAGCTTTCGATTTGCCCTCGTCGAGCATTTTAAGCGCCTGAGTCTTCTTCTGACCAAAAATGAGCGTTAAGTCATTAACTTCAATTTTTATATCACTTTCTGACATATTTGTTTTTTTAAGTTCCTAGAAATAATAGCCAATATTGATATTCAAACGTTTTTGCCAGTCAGCATTAGGATCTCCAGTAGATAAACCAGTGTTCCAGTCTGCCCCTATCCACGGTTGATTAATCCCCATCGCATAATCGATATAGGTATAGATATTACCTGCGGTAATCAGCATACCGGGAATTAAGTGATGTGTATCTTCGTAGCTGTCTTTTATTTTGTCTACAAAAGAATAATCAACATAAGCTTGTACACTACTAATAGGGCCCAGCTTAACAGGAATAGTATAAGCCAAACCGGCCACATACATATTCGCTTTTGCTGCTAATTCATAGGTTGAGCCATAAGCGCCCATGGTCACGGCATCTAAGTCCGCACCATTATCATCAACCGCTTGGTAGTTGTAACTCACCAACTCCCCTTTGAAATTAAAGCCCGCCACATCAGCCACCACGTGAGCTGCAAAAGCCGTCGCCGTTTTCATTTCATCTACTGTAGAGTTATAGATACCACCTAACTGTCCGCTTAAACCTAACTCAAGGTGTTCGCCTAAATGATAAGCCGCTCTTACATTCAACTGGTTCAACTCACGATTGGCAGCACCTGCAACAGGCGTAAAATCATAAGAATAACGCCCCGGTCCGGCTTGCCCATAGGTCACATCACCACCATCAATCGGTCCTTCGGGTTCTGCCTGACGGTAATAAGCAAAAGCCAAATCAAGATTTTCGATACCGTCATAATCAAACTTTATTCCCATATCATAATCATCTTCCAAGCCTACATAATATGGCGCCTGAAACCACCACGAATGTGAGGCATAGGAAGTAATGCCAAAGGGCACTTGACTCACCCCTAACTTCATATAGAGGTCTTTATCACCCCCAAAATCATAACCAATCCACCCCTGCTTCATAAAATGTGTACCAAAGGTGGGGTAAAAACGGTATTCAAAGTTAAGATCAACCCCTTTTTTACGCGCTGTTACATTAAGGCGCCAGGTATCAATGGTCATTTCAGGTTGTGTTTTACTATCCACCCAGCTTTTGCTAAAGATGTTAAAACGCACAGCCCCTCCAAACTTTACATAGTCTTCTTTCTCCTGTTCTTCAGCTTGCATCGTTACAAAACAAAGCAACCCAATTGCTAATAATAGTTTCTTCAAATTCATATATTTATTTTAATTGTTATATTCTAAATTAATTGTATTTCAACAAAGTCTTTGACAAAATATTGTTGTCCCTTACTTATTTCTTAGATGTTTATATAGCACATTCATACTCTCAACTTTTCCCGCAATATTGGCATTCTTAATAAGAGTACCTGAGTAATGAAAATCATTCCTCAAAAAAGTAAGATTCATCGGTATTGAAGTTAAACGGGCAATGGTGTAAAGCGTATAAATACCTTGTTCATGCATCTCCTTCTCCATTTCATCCAACAACATAGACGAAAAATTATGACCGCCATATTGCGGAGGTGTGGCAAAATGCATCATTTCGGCATTCTGTCCCTTTACATCGACCTTTGCTGAAGAGAGCGCAAGCAAACGGCCGCCTTTCTCTACGCCATAATATTGCACATCCTCTTGCATAGTTTGTAAGATATAAGACGGCTTATGGATTGGGAAAGGGTAAGTCTCAAAAACCTCTCTGTAGATATCCACGATTTTATCTACATCCGTTGCGTTAAGTTTTCTGAGGGTGTAACAACTCGTTTTAGGGTTTTTCTTGACCTGTTTGTTTTTCAGTAAATCAGATAAGGCAGAAAGCGCTTCCGTTTCAATATTCATCAGACGGTCTGAATGCAGAAATTTCGATACAAAAAAAACATCATCCTTACTATTGTAAAAATTCGGGATGCTTGCTTCCAGAAAGTAACCATCAGCAAAAAAGAGGGGTGCAAAACAAGCGGGAACCTTACAGGATACTTTAGAGTAGCGACACTCCCTCACCAACTTTTTGATTTCTTGAAGAATAAGAGCACTATCCCGTTCGTCCAGCTTCAATAAATAGACACTATCGTTGTGCTTGCCATGCTGTATCAAAGAGCCTTGGCCTATCACCTCCACCACATCATCCTTTATCATTCTTCCTTTGTAGTCTTTCATTATCTTTCGTAACTAAAAAATGATGTTGCAGATATCGGACAATAAAGTCTCCATACCGTTAGGTATAGTAAGGTATTATGGATAAGGGGGAGCTTGTTAAGTGTGGTTTTAAATCCAATCTTATCGTTTTCTTCAAAGCGAATACCTGTTAAGTACTCAAACTTTTCTAATGTTCGTATAGAATTCTTTATTCGCCATCTCCAAGCTTTCCAATGCGATATTTTTGGTTCCTCTTCAATCTTATTTGCCATCTTTTTTTGTCCATTGTTGTCAATCATAAAGTGCATTACTTTTTTATTAATCTGCCCTTTAGACAAGAAACTATCGGCTTTTCTACGTTAATAAGCACAGCAACACCTTTCTTCTTTACAGCATTCATAGACGTATTATTATTCTGCTTTTTTAAGTGTAAAATGCAATTATACTACGCCAAACAATCCATTAAATCGAATAATAGTTTCTATGCGAACAAAAGTACAAAAAGGGTATGAGAATACTAAACTTATCCTAATAATAATAGAATAAAGTCAAATTTAAAATATCAATAAAGTCTATTGGGAAAGGGCTTCATCATCATCAAGATCCTCCAAATCACTCTCTAAGGTGATTAATGGTGAAGCTTCAACTTGTTCTATTTCTAACAACTGAACTAAAGTCTCCAAACTATCTTCTACTTTGGCCAATTCTTTATCATCCAAATTTTGAAGTCTATCGGACAATTGTTCGTGTAGAAGCGAAGGCACGGTGCTCAAAAGCTTATCACCGGCTGAGGTAAGAGCTATTTTCACCACTCTTTTATCGCCGGATTTAGGTAGCCGGGCTAAAAGACCTTTCTTCTCAAGTCGGTTTATAATACCACTTACAGTACTGGAATTAAGGTTAAGGAATGTTCTAATCTCCCCCTGAGTAGATTGGTAGTTAGGGGATTCATGCAAAAAACTCAAACATAACACTTGGGGAATACTTACGCCATACTCCTTTTGTATCTTTTTTGATTCAATATCAACTGACCTTACAATCTTTCTTATCTTAATTAATATATCTGTGGTATCCATTTGTAAATATTTTGAAACAAAAATACAAATGTTTTTGTAGAAACTATCTTATGACGAACAAGAAAGCTGCTAGGCGCTTACCCCGACTTGTTTTAATTCCGGTAACGGTGCGATTGAGGTTTACACAAGCATTGTAAAAGATGGTTTTGAAGTTTATTTCAATTCCAGCAAGGTACGATTGAGGTTAGAATAACCGAGATAGACAACTATGAAACACTGTATTTCAATTCCAGCAAGGTACGATTGAGGTACGTCTTGCTTAGTTGTCTGCTTAGGTGATAACCGTATTTCAATTCCAGCAAGGTACGATTGAGGTAAACCCTTATGCACCGTCTGCCGTTAAGCTACGCTTATTTCAATTCCAGCAAGGTACGATTGAGGTTTTCTTGGTAAATAATTTTCAATTCTTTCTCCTTATTTCAATTCCAGCAAGGTACGATTGAGGTTACAAAATTAAAATCGTTATCTTTCAAGGCTTCACCATTTCAATTCCAGCAAGGTACGATTGAGGTTTTTCATTGTAGTATGTTTTAATAGTTAATTCTAAAATTTCAATTCCAGCAAGGTACGATTGAGGTTGTTGTCAATCCTTCGTAATCCTCGCCTGTACCGTCATTTCAATTCCAGCAAGGTACGATTGAGGTAATTTACTAGTATTGTTTGTGATGATTTGATCTGTATTTCAATTCCAGCAAGGTACGATTGAGGTCCGCTGTGATCGCTTTATTAATGATTATTTTATTATTTCAATTCCAGCAAGGTACGATTGAGGTTCTCCGGTTATTTTAGCATTACGACTTTTTACGATATTTCAATTCCAGCAAGGTACGATTGAGGTCGAGTAATGTGTTTTTTGTAGCCATATTCTTATAAATTTCAATTCCAGCAAGGTACGATTGAGGTTCCATTGAGGAAATAGATTTTTCGCTTTGTGGCTATATTTCAATTCCAGCAAGGTACGATTGAGGTCAACTTAATGCTTTCTTACAATTACGGGCGCTATGATATTTCAATTCCAGCAAGGTACGATTGAGGTATGGCTTAACCTTGCTATGCGTAGAATGATGCGCTAATTTCAATTCCAGCAAGGTACGATTGAGGTTTAACGCTTACGCCAAGATTTATCTTGTAGACGATATTTCAATTCCAGCAAGGTACGATTGAGGTAAATACTGATACCAACAAAAAAAATCACAAATAAAATTTCAATTCCAGCAAGGTACGATTGAGGTTCTTTTTCGTTCAAATCCCACGAATACGACTCGAATATTTCAATTCCAGCAAGGTACGATTGAGGTTCTATAAGTTCAACCGCTATCCCGGCGGTCTGGTGTATTTCAATTCCAGCAAGGTACGATTGAGGTCCTCATATATGCCCTTGATGTAGATAGCACCATCATTTCAATTCCAGCAAGGTACGATTGAGGTTCCCTTTCCCCTTTAGAATCTTCGCAACAGACTGCCATTTCAATTCCAGCAAGGTACGATTGAGGTAACCTTGCCCGTGCTTGTTTGTAGTTGTTCACGGATTTCAATTCCAGCAAGGTACGATTGAGGTGGCATTTTACCTTCTGTACGCCATCGGGTTTTGTGTATTTCAATTCCAGCAAGGTACGATTGAGGTCAGGGCAAATGGTGGTAACATAAAACTATTAGACAAATTTCAATTCCAGCAAGGTACGATTGAGGTATTGTTTTAAATTTTATCGTTAATAATCCGTACTAAATTTCAATTCCAGCAAGGTACGATTGAGGTAACATAAATGCAACAAAGGTCAGGGCGCTTAGAATTATTTCAATTCCAGCAAGGTACGATTGAGGTACGGCAGCGTTACCGGCGGTACGATCTGCTTGCTTCATTTCAATTCCAGCAAGGTACGATTGAGGTCGCCCCTTTGGTAGCTTATTGTCGTTCATATACCACATTTCAATTCCAGCAAGGTACGATTGAGGTGAGGACTGAGCGAAAATGTTATGTAGGTTGTATTATTTCAATTCCAGCAAGGTACGATTGAGGTTGTGCTGAGGATTAGGTTTATTTATATCCTTTCTTATTTCAATTCCAGCAAGGTACGATTGAGGTTATGAACTTACGCTCGCCGTATTGGTTTATCCCTTATTTCAATTCCAGCAAGGTACGATTGAGGTAAGAAAACGCTCAGGTTAACACCGTTGATTCAGTATTTCAATTCCAGCAAGGTACGATTGAGGTTTTGGATTTAAGCTGTATAAAGATGGTGGTTCCTTATTTCAATTCCAGCAAGGTACGATTGAGGTTATCGGAATTGACAACCCAGTAACAAGAAAAGTCTATTTCAATTCCAGCAAGGTACGATTGAGGTTGGCTTTCAATGTTTCTGACCACAGACCTGTCTAAAATTTCAATTCCAGCAAGGTACGATTGAGGTCATCAAACGTTTTTGAGCTACGACTTGAACCCTCATATTTCAATTCCAGCAAGGTACGATTGAGGTGACAAGGTAGAGGCTTTAGACGTAAGTAAAATAATGCATTTCAATTCCAGCAAGGTACGATTGAGGTTAAATAATTTTTACCCCTTTCTCCTTTGCGATGTAAATTTCAATTCCAGCAAGGTACGATTGAGGTGTTTAGGCGATTAGCGATAACAGAGATGAATCCCTATTTCAATTCCAGCAAGGTACGATTGAGGTGTCATGAACTAAATGTTAAATTGAGCTGTGATAACATATTTCAATTCCAGCAAGGTACGATTGAGGTTGCTGAATTGTTTGAGAGCGTTACAGGGTCATCCATATTTCAATTCCAGCAAGGTACGATTGAGGTCGCCAACCTATTAGGCTATGGTATCGACTTTTCAAAATTTCAATTCCAGCAAGGTACGATTGAGGTATGGTGTAAATAGCTACAATAATATTCTTTAATGCTATTTCAATTCCAGCAAGGTACGATTGAGGTCAGTTCTTTAATTTTTGCCCGCGATTCTTTTCGTTTATTTCAATTCCAGCAAGGTACGATTGAGGTTGCCATAATTAGTCGAATGTCAATTTGCACTCTTTATTTCAATTCCAGCAAGGTACGATTGAGGTCGTTCAGATGTTTAGCAAGATATTCAGCATAGACATATTTCAATTCCAGCAAGGTACGATTGAGGTACGAGTCAAGTGTTTTTGCAATTATTTTTACTCATTATTTCAATTCCAGCAAGGTACGATTGAGGTTTAGATGAATAGGGCATTAACTCTATTATCTCTGTGATTTCAATTCCAGCAAGGTACGATTGAGGTGGTGCCAGAAATTTTCATCAGACAGCTTAGAGAGCTATTTCAATTCCAGCAAGGTACGATTGAGGTTTCAACTCTAATATCCAGCTTCTCTAACCACTCTGAATTTCAATTCCAGCAAGGTACGATTGAGGTGAAAGCGAACGGTGATAGCTCGAAAAACAGCAACATTTCAATTCCAGCAAGGTACGATTGAGGTATCAAACGTCATTATATTACTTTCACCTTGTCACAAATTTCAATTCCAGCAAGGTACGATTGAGGTAACGCTGTTACATTAGCAATAAAGAGACAATTGTTTATTTCAATTCCAGCAAGGTACGATTGAGGTGAAATTCTGCTGACGACGATTGGCTCGTACTTGCTGATTTCAATTCCAGCAAGGTACGATTGAGGTCGTGAAAAGCAAGGTATTAGCGAAATGCTTAACAAATTTCAATTCCAGCAAGGTACGATTGAGGTTTTATATTAATTTAATCAATACTCTACGTTAGCTGATTTCAATTCCAGCAAGGTACGATTGAGGTATCGAATCAAATTGTTCATTTACATTATTCCAGAATTTCAATTCCAGCAAGGTACGATTGAGGTTGCGAGTTACGTTTCCAAATGTTCCGTTTCCTTTAGATTTCAATTCCAGCAAGGTACGATTGAGGTTCACGGCGGGTCATACCCGGATAGGTCTTTTGGCGATTTCAATTCCAGCAAGGTACGATTGAGGTTTGAAAGAGTCTCAAGCTCGATCAAATGCTTATGAATTTCAATTCCAGCAAGGTACGATTGAGGTTCTATCGGGTGATTTATATTTAAACATCCCGACTGGATTTCAATTCCAGCAAGGTACGATTGAGGTTTCTTTTTCAGAGTATCCTCCGTCATTAAATTTAATATTTCAATTCCAGCAAGGTACGATTGAGGTACGGCGAAGGGGGCGCTCAGCCTACCGGAGCTGATATTTCAATTCCAGCAAGGTACGATTGAGGTTCGTTTTCGCCAGCCGTGAAGTTTTGGCTATTTTTCATTTCAATTCCAGCAAGGTACGATTGAGGTAGCTAACAAATCTGTAGCTAACGAAGGATATGCTAAATTTCAATTCCAGCAAGGTACGATTGAGGTAAGCTCACTACAACACAAAAATACAGCCCCTTATAAATTTCAATTCCAGCAAGGTACGATTGAGGTTCCCTTCTTAATTGTGTATGCCGCGGTGCTTTGCATATTTCAATTCCAGCAAGGTACGATTGAGGTAAACGATATGAACTATTTATTGAAAGTGCAGACAATATTTCAATTCCAGCAAGGTACGATTGAGGTTACAACTATACAGCTATGAAATCAAATTTAGCAACATTTCAATTCCAGCAAGGTACGATTGAGGTAATGTAGCAGAATGATAGGGGGAGGGGGTATGGAATTTCAATTCCAGCAAGGTACGATTGAGGTCAAGTTGTGAAGAGTAAGCATCGGCTTGTTGCTTAATTTCAATTCCAGCAAGGTACGATTGAGGTCCCGCTGGATTGAATACAATTCAATAAACGATATTATTTCAATTCCAGCAAGGTACGATTGAGGTTAGCTCAGCATCTTTAATTTTTTGAGCTTTTGTTTTATTTCAATTCCAGCAAGGTACGATTGAGGTGGCGTTTGTCTCATCGATTAAAATTGTTTTCTTTTGATTTCAATTCCAGCAAGGTACGATTGAGGTTTTCATTTTATCATAAAAGGTCGGAGCACATAACAAATTTCAATTCCAGCAAGGTACGATTGAGGTGGCATTTTACCTTCTGTACGCCATCGGGTTTTGTGTATTTCAATTCCAGCAAGGTACGATTGAGGT
>DHQI01000018.1:19245-42502 GCA_002408065.1 Bacteroidales bacterium UBA5342 | reverse complement strand
AGCAAGGTACGATTGAGGTATAGTAAATAAAACTATTGTTTCAGAGAAATATAAATTTCAATTCCAGCAAGGTACGATTGAGGTTATTGAGTTTGCACAAATTACAGGGCTTCCCCCTTATTTCAATTCCAGCAAGGTACGATTGAGGTTGTAGATCAAGTTTACAAAAGGGGTAATAAAATTTAATTTCAATTCCAGCAAGGTACGATTGAGGTAAACCAAAAAGAGTTTAGAAAAAAATGTGTGAAGCTATTTCAATTCCAGCAAGGTACGATTGAGGTAATAATGACTCTAGTATAATATTGTCAACTGTTATATTTCAATTCCAGCAAGGTACGATTGAGGTGTCCTGACCAGCGCAATAGTCAACACGGTAAATTTATTTCAATTCCAGCAAGGTACGATTGAGGTAAGTTTTTGCCCACAGACGGGCGCTCGGTTTAGTCGATTTCAATTCCAGCAAGGTACGATTGAGGTATATTTAGACGTACCAAATACAAATTTAGTAGATATATTTCAATTCCAGCAAGGTACGATTGAGGTAATTGGCTTGATAGTTACAACATGTTTAATTATATTATTTCAATTCCAGCAAGGTACGATTGAGGTGCTACACCATTTAAAATGCACTTTAATCTTCGTTAATTTCAATTCCAGCAAGGTACGATTGAGGTCCGTGATTTTACTCAAAAAAAAGAGCTTAAAATCAGGACATTATTATTTTGCAAATATGCAAAAATTAAAAGAAAAGTTGTCGACACACAATAATAAAAAAACACTGGGCTTACGACAACTTATTATATTTGTCTGTTTTTCAATATGTCAAAGAACTTTTTAAAAGTGAACTATTATATACAGCTCCTTTTATAGACCTAAAGCATAATGCATCGACAACATAAGCTACAAGAAGTTGCCCAGCTCGGCACGTTCATTTCCTACGACTTCTTTCTCCATCCAATGCTCGTCACGGCTTTTAAAAACTATAAGACTATCGGTTTCTAATTCCATAATGGCCTTAGCGCGTTGCTGCAACTCTTTCAATTGTACCTCGGTTATTTCTCCCTCAAATACCGAATTCTGAATCCAATTAAGGTATTGACGGCATAGTTTAAGCATCTTCCCTACCCGCTTTTGGCCCATATCATAAACTAAAATTACATACATATTATTAATGTGAAAATGTGGAAATTTGAAAATGTGGAAATTTGAAAATTATTAAATGTGTAAATGCCATTACCAAATTTCCACATTTTAACATTTTCACATTGTCTTTTACCAGTACATTTTAAAGGGTTTATATTCTTCAATGCCGAGCAAATCTTTCTGCAATTTATAACATTCTAATTTAATCAGATGTTTATAACTCACATTTCGATTTAGGCTACGGTGCTTTATTGTTTCATTGAGCCGTTCTTCGTAAGCTTGTACAAACTTCTTCTTACCGGCTTCTTTTAGTACAATGCGGTTAAGTTGATCATCAAAATCCTTTTCGGTCAGAATGTTTTTATTCAGAACTTTAAAAATCACACGATCGACCAAAATGGGTTTAAATATTTCCGACACATCCAGCGAAAGGCTATAACGGCGCTCCCCTGGTTCGTGTAAAAAACTAATGGTAGGGTCGAGCTGAGTCTGAAAAATGGAACGTAAACACTCTGAATAACACATCATATTACCAAAAGAAATTAAGCTATTAACGATATTGAGTGGAGGCTGCTTGGTCCTCCCTCCCATTACATGACTATCTATAATCAAATTAAAAGCTTCATAATACCATTTACGGATATTGCCCTCTATCCCCATCAACGCTTTGACGTCTGAAGTCGTTCTTATCTTTTCCTGCAAAAGGGTTATCTCCTCCAAAAACGGACTCATATCCTTACCCCGCTTATCGTAATACTTTAGGTTCTTAACCATATTATAGGCAGCTCCTTCAATAAAGCTTTGTGCTATGGGTAAACGTTTTTTCAAAGAGCTATAGGCTTTGGTCTGTGCTATCAGCATTTTACCCGATAACAACTTTGACTTTGGCGCAAAACTTCCCGTATAATTCTCATAGTAATCGAAAAAATGCACTGCTATCTCATTCTTCCCAAGGAAATTGTAAAGCGACGAATTGGCATCCAAACTACCAAACACATAAAGTGCATCTACCTGCTCTACAGGTAAATAACGTGGTTTTTGCTCACGCCCTTCTTCATCAACCGGAGTGAATTTCAAGGTATTATCTTTACGCGATAAGCGTCCAGGATTGAATAGATAATAGGTTTTCTTCATTTACAAACGTTAAAAAATCGATTTAAACATCACTCGAATAACAAAAATCATTATAAGAACAATTCTTACATTTAGGACTTACAATTAGGTCCGGACATTTATCATCTTCAACTAATAACTTAATATCGTCAAGCAATTTGATCAAAAAATTACGATCTGGTTCAGACAAGAAGACTTCTTCTGTTTTTCGTTCTTTGGGATATTCTAAAACACCACTTACCCCATATATTCCATTTTTCTCAAAAACATATATATAATACTTAAGTTGCCAGATATGCGTTTCGTGAAATTTACTAGACTTCTTAATTTCATGAATAATATTATCTTTTGCAGAATAAAAGTCGACTTTAATTCCATCAATAGCAACCTGTTCATATTTAGAAGATCTTTGTTGATACGAACTTTCCTCTATTAAGACCCCCATAGCTACATGATCTGAAGTATCCTCGAAACGAATATCATTAGCATGAAGCCACATCCTGCGCTTACAATAAAAATAATACGATATTAAGGTGCCTGTTATATGCATTATAAAAAACAATTTTCAATGTTTCCAAGTATCAAGCCTTCATCTTTAGAATAATTATCTGGAGCAATAAATTTTATGCCCAGAATATCAGCAGATACAGGCTCAGGCATTTGTGATTCATTGTATCTATTAACTCGAACACTAATAATTCTCCCGCTCAGTTGTTTTATAAAACTACTTATCTCAATTTTCACCTTCCTTGAGTTCTGATAATCCAATTGCCCTTTTAAATCATCTATTAAATCATTTAGCCTTTCATAGACATCATCTTCCTCATCTTCTAAAACATAATACTGTCGTTGCTCTCCAACGTCCTTTGAAATCAACTCAAATCTACCTAATTTTTCAAATTCAGCATTATTTACGCATTCAATCATATTAATCGGAAAATCATCCGATTTTACTTTAAACTCTCCAATTGTTAGGTTCATCTGAATAAATTCAAAAAATTCAGATTGTATATTAAATAACTGATTTTCATCAATACAATCTGGTATGTTGTTTTTACAAAAATCAAGAAAGGTTTTACCTTCATTTCGATATATCAATTTAGCTCTAGAGCGCCCATTATCTCCCAAAAGCTCAAAAAAGAACACTTTCCCCTTATCCAATACATTATTTCTATTACATCGCCCAGCACTTTGTATAAGGCTAGGCAAAGGACACAAATCACGATAAACAATAGGAAAATCAATATCTACACCAGCTTCTATCAACTGAGTTGATATCAATACAATTTGCTGATTATTTTTTAACAACTCTTTCACTTCATCAATTATGTGACTTCTGTCATTGGGAGTAAAATAAGTATTTAACAATCGGACATTTTCAACCTTCTCTTTCAGCTCATTATAAATATCTTTTGAATCCGCAATTGTATTTAAAATCACCAAACATGAAGCATTTTGTTCAATAATGTGATTTGTAAGCAATTCTTTTGTTTGCTGCTGTTTTAAAACACTAATTTCGTAGCGATTGAAAATTGATTCAGAAAAATATTTTTCACAATCCAGCAACTCACTAGGTTTAGAGTATCTTTCAAACAACAAATCGGCACGCTTACTTTCATCTATAGCTTTTATGGGTATTTCTAAGTTAGGCATAGTTGCCGTCGAAAGAATTGCATAAGAATTATTACGTTTACAAAATTCATCAAGCCACGCTGAAAAGAAAATGTATAACCTCGGTGGAAGTGCCTGTACTTCATCAATTAAAAAAATACGATTTTTAAAATTAGGTAGTTTTAGAAGTGTTGAATTTCTGTTACTAACCAATGTCTCAAAAAACTGAACAAAAGTTGTTATCACGAAAGGATGATCAAAAGTATTCTGAATAAAATCTTCTTTTAATATATCTTTCAAATTACCTTCTGATTGGTCATTTTCATAAGATTGTTGAGCTTGCTTTATACGTTCATTTTCGGTTTTGGAATTAACTGAAAGAACATCGGCCAATAGCTCTTCTGCAATTTTTTGAACTTGCTCAGTAATTGATAAAAATGGTAAGGCGTAAATGATTCCCAAACGACCTTTTTGTTTTCTAATTTCATTGGCAACCGCAAGCATAGTATATGTTTTACCAGCACCAGTTGGCGCTGTTAATGTAAAAACACGTTCTCCATCACTTAACATTGGCACAATTGACTCAACCGCTTCTAAGCGCATTTGTGTTCTCAATTCATTTAAGCGAGAGATTCTTGTACCTCGTGCAAAATTTTCGAACGTGCTTTGTAGATTCTGATTTAGCTGTAGAGTATTCTCATCAATCGTAACATCGAAAAAAAACTTATTATTACTCCCTGCGTCTCGCTTATCCGACTCGATAAGAGCTGCGAATGCCTCCTGAGTATCAAAGAAGTAGAATAGTGGTTTTTGTTTCCACGCTTTTTTCTGATACTTTGATAAAAAAGAAACGAATTGATTTTTTCTCTTATCCCAATCTAAAACAAAAGAGTGAATTGGTTGGTCTAGCTTTTCAGAAAGAAACGATGAAATGGGTAAAACATTTTGACTATCCATTGCAAAATCAGCAGCTCTAACCAACTCTTCCGAGGCAATAAAAGCACTATTAAAATCAGGTAAATTTTGATGATGTTTTCCTATTAGAATAGATATTTGTAAAACAAACAAACTAAAATCTTCTGGACTCTCAATACTATTCTGTTCCATTAAATATTTCATATTGCTTAGTGCATAATTTACAAAAGCAATAACAGATAAATATGAATGATTAGCATACCCAGTCCCCTTTCCATATAACTTGTTTTGAAAATTAGGATTAATCTTACCTAAATCATGAAACAAAGCAGCATACTCTGCTATAGACAATGAAGAACGAAGACGAGTGCCTTTAAGCACTCCTCTTATATGTTCTTCTAAAAGCTTCCCAGGATGTGATTCAAATACTAAATCAGACACCATTTTGACTCATCTTTAAATTCATAATATTTACCCTTTGTTTTAATTACAGAACCGTTTGAAGGATATACTACCTTACAAAAACATTCCGGAAGATTCCAAAAATCATCATTTTGATAAGTTGGTATCTTATCAAATCCTATTCTAAAATCAGTTAAATCCTCCATCTGAGGAACATAGTTTTCCTTAAGAAAACCCAAAGTTTCAAAAACACCATCTTTTTCAACAATCTCACCTTCATCAATGTAAATGACCTCTGCCGGACAATTATGTAAACCTAACACCGGTGTAAAACAAGCCTTTCCATCCCTACAAAAAGACAAAAATTGCTCAAATTCAGAAGTACAGTTATCATTATTTAATGCAAGAACAACCGTATAAGAAGGATGCTTAATAAACTCCATCTGTTTAGGTGATTTTTCCCAACAATGATTCACATTTCTAAGCGTAAAACCCCAAGATTGTTTAACAATCTCATTATTGATCTGAACTGAGTAAAGTAAACCATCACACAATTTTGGGAATTGCAGTCTCATTACTTTTCGCTCTATCCCAATGACAGCACCAATCAAGCCAATAAATGCCGTTTTAGTAATAAGATCGTGTGAAAGCGGATTGTTATTGGTTTCGGCTTTACGGAACTGGGCCCAATTGCCATTTATTTCCAATTTAATCGCTTTCATACTATATTGTCATTTCTTGAAACTTATCACCAATCAACTGATCTTTAATCGCTTTTATCTCAGTATAAAAACGAATCTCGTTCACTTTCTCTGATGATGCTATTTCTTGTAATTTAGAGAAATCAAAAGAATAATCTTCCATCGATCTAATTTGCTCATCTTCTTTTTCAGATTCTATGTCAATCAAACGATCAGTGCCATATAACTTATCAGTTGGTTCTTTATACACAATTTGAAGTAGAAGTACGGAACTTTGATTTGACTTACTACGTGTATTTACATTATTTACACTATTCCACATAGCTTTGAATAGTTCATCTACATCTGAGCTTTTTAATCCACTCAATTGTGCTGAATATGGATTTACCCAACCTTGCACCTGGTTGATAGCATAAGGCACAACTGTTGTTGTTCCTATCGCCCCACGAGATTTATCAGCACTTGACGAAAACACTGAGGTGTTTTGATGAATACGTAAATCAGACTTATTTAATGAGGGATTTAATAATGCAAATTGAACAGGACCTGTTAAGTTAACTGCAGCATCTTTTTCGGTAGAAATGCCACCAAACAGACGAACATCAATACATTTTTTTATTAATTCAGTTGCGGCTGCTTGGAGTTCTTTTTTTGCTGGTTTCTTTTCAACATATTTCTTCCATAATGACTGCATACGTGCCGAAGAACCAGATTCAGTACTGCCAGCTGCTACTTGTGATTTGTCATTAAAAACATACACTTCATAAGCACCTGGAGTTAAATAATTCTTCTCTATAAAATAGTCACGCACATAACGTTTAATACGAACATCAGATACAAGAACCTTTTTTGTTTCTTCGTCGTAGCGTTGTTCCCCTGTAAATGGGTCTCCGTTAGGAATTGTGTATTTACTCTCGAAAAGGAACAAAATTTCAGATTTTTCTATTGTATTTTCCATTATTATATAAATTTTAAATTGTTATTAATTTACTGATTCTTCGTTTGATTTTTCTCTTTTACCATAATAGCTTTCAAAAAAACCTAGCGCACAATTGTGTTTACTGTATTTTTCACCTTCGAAAGAGTCTATTGTTTCAACTAATTGCAGATAAGCCTCTTTTACATCAAGATACAATCTATCGTGAATAGTCAACTTTTCATTAATAAAACCTGCAAATTTCACTAACTCTTCTATTGATGTAATTCTTCTTGATAAATTTCCAACATAAGATTTTTCAAAAGATTTAATTGGACAGTCATCACGCCAAGCTGCAAACTGGCGCGCCATTATGCCCAAATACTTACCTAAAGCATAGCTTTTTGTCTGAGTAATTTTCATAAGATTATTATTTTTTTGAATGTTCATTAAAAAGTAAAAGTCGTATTTTAGAGTAGAAAAAGCTTGTCCGCCATCTCTAATATTATATTCAACCTTATCAATAAATGCCGGTAATAATATCGGATCTTGATAATATGTATCAGAGTATAATTGTGGTAAAACTTTTAAAAGGTGTGACTGATATTTTTTCTTATCAGTTGTTACATCTCCTAGCAACTTCAAAAAACTATTTCTTACCGAGAACTGAAAGGGCTTCCTAGGATTCGGGAACTCTCTGTATATATCTTCAAATATTTTCTTCTTTTTCTCTCTAATCTTATCGTGAGTTCTAACTAAAATACTTTTTTCAATATTTGATATCTCAACTAAATCACAATGCACACCTGCAGGTGACTTAGGAATACCTGAAAAAATTATATCAAACTTTACTTTATCAGAAAAACTATTCTCTGTTAAAGGCAGAAACATGTCATCGCTTGTTTCCGCAATTAATGTTTCCTCTTTACTTCTAGCTGACACAAAAGAGTTTGAGTCTTTCGAGAAAAACTGCACTATATCTTCAGAAGTCATCTTATCAGAATGTGGCAATGCAATAATCCCAATATTATTAATACGAATAATAGGATCTTGATATACCTGAGTTGCATACATTACACTAATAATTTCATCTAAAGAAAATAGTTTATTCTTATATGCAACATCCTCTGAAAATCCTGGAGTTGTACCGCCAAGTGTTTTATATAGATACTTGTTTAATGTCAATTTACCAATTATATTATTTTTTTCAGCAAATTCATTTTCTGTATCGTTTTCAATATAACTAACAAGACTTTTACTGTTTTTGTCAGACTTATAGAAAAGTATAATAGAGTCAATATCATTAAGAACAGCTTCTTTCCTATACCAAGGAATACCCTCAAAATCAAAATGCAATACTATTGATTTTTTTGACTTCAATAATTCTTCAATTCTTTTAATATTTTTTCGATAAACATCTCTAAACTTAATAATTGTATCACTCTTTATAAACAGATTCAAAGGTTCTGCTCCCTGAAATGAAGGTTTATTAGTCCATTTACCAAACAAGCGATAGTTGCCAAATTCATTTAACTTACCTTTCTTGTCAACATAATGACTATAAACAATATCTCCAAAAAGGTATCGTTTTTCCGCATCCTTTTTTGATGTTTTAAAGTTGAGATAATACATCTGTTTTTGCTTATCTTCATCTTCAACTTCAGAAACACTTTCAAAATCAAACTCATAAGAATCCCCTCTTTCAACTACAGGCAAATTCAAAAACGTTGTCTCTATTATATTCCCGTCTTTATCTTTATTCTTCTTTAGCGCTTCAACATCTTTTAATGAATAGTTTATCTGCTCGTGATATTTATGAGCATCAGGAGCTTGACGGTAAAGTTGTCCAATTTTAATTACTGTATCTAACATAATTTTCAGTTATTTATATTACTAATTCTCTCTTCCACCCAACCAAATCCCACAGCACTCTTCTCACTTCATCATTCTAATTCATCTCTTGTTATCCTGACCTTGTCAAGTACAAGTACGTTGACAAGTCATTCTTTCATCTGTAACCAATCCTCCATATCTCCCCAATCTATCACCTCGTCGTGTTTGGTTTTAAATTCACCCATAGCATTAAACCAGCCTAGCACTTCGTCGCGGTTTAGCTTTGTGGGCTTGAGTGATACACAAGTCAGATAACTCGTCCACGGGTATTCTACAGGATGTGAGCAGAAGCCGTGATGTACGGGATTATTATGGATATAAAGAATCAATCGTTTTAAGTATTCAGTATTCTCTACTTGTTTACGTTGAAATGGGCGTTCGAAGAGGGCACCGCGCATATTGTACTTTTTATTAAAATGCCGCGCATACGAATTAAAGAGATGAGCAAAATGTTTTTCTGCTTTGGGTATCTTGACCTTGTCAGGAGCTTCGCACGCTGACAAGTCAATCGTTTCCCACTTATGTTCATTAAACTTGACGGCGTCCATAGACCCGTCAACGTTGGAGTATTTATAAACCACATCTTTCTTTACTCGAATAAGGAAATGCACATGATTAGGCATCAGCGCCCAAGCAAAAGTATCGGCTACCGGCGATATAAACCTATCATATTGATGCAGAAAATAGTCGTAATTATCAGCCTCTTTAAACAAATTGCGGCCACCCACAGCGTGTGTATAGATATGATAATAATTACCAGTATTTAATGCTTCATTTTTCATCTTTATTCTTATACTATCATTTTTTATCCAATCTTATCAGGAGCTGCGCACGCTGACAAATCTACTTCTCTTCCACCCAACCAAATCCCACAGCACTCTTCTCACTAATGCCCGCGCCATAGATCATCTGATGCACGGCTATGGGCGCCTTGAGTTCGAACTCGAAGAGGTTACCCACTACACGGCTTTCTTGAGGTGTATCGGGTTTTATCCTAAATCCGGCGCGTTTGCTGTCCGAAAGGATGTTTAGTTCTATAGCCGCATCCGTAATGCCGTGAATAGTTTTGGCCTTTTCGCTAATATGCTTTTCTGCCAAAGCAATAAAACGCTCATCGCTGGGCGATAGGTACTGCGGATGGCGGTCCTGTTCTGTCTTTAGGCTTACCACCCAAGGAGTGCGGAGTTTGTAGCGCATCGTTTCTTGGTAGTCGGGCTCAGGGAGTACGGCCACCTGTACCACTTTTAGGTCTATACCATTAAAGCGGTTGCCCAGAAAGAATTCCTGATCCATAAACAAGCCTTTGATAAAATGCGATGCCGCCTCTTTTACATCAAACGAGATTTTTAACTCCAAGGCATCTTGCCTGATCTCAAAGAGTTTTTTCTCTTTCCAGAGCTTTGGTTTTCCAAATTCCAAACGGTCAAAGCAAAACAATTTGTAAGCTTTGTTTTCCTCGCCATAGCCTTTGTTATGCAGAAATTCGGCAAAATCTTCATCGGCACTGCGGATCACTTTATAGATCCAGGCGCTGATGTAGTACTGGTAGTCCATAGGCAACATACGCTGACGGCCTGTGCGATTAAAGGTGACTTTAATTCTCATAATAGTGCGGTTTTTATAATTATTACAATAATTTTCAATGTTTTGCCTCACAATTTATCAAATAATTAATCAGAAATCCAAATAAAGCACCTCATTAATCCTCAGAAAGTTATTAACAGGGCGGTGGAAAAGATGGTTAATAAGTATCTGAAAGCTAGAGCGAATAGGGTTTGAGGTAATTCTAGCGAGCCAATCAAAGCTAACTGCACCATCCCTGTCAGGGTTCGGAACCCTGACAGGGATCAGATATAACCCAACCACAACTCCAGATCTCCCCAATCGATCTCCTCGCCGTGTTTTGATTTGAACTCCCCCAGATCATTAAACCAGCCTATCACTTCGTCGCGGTTCAGCTTAGTCGGTTTTAAGGATACACAAGTCAAATAGCTTGTCCACGGATATTCCAAAGGATGGGAACAAAAACCATGATGTACGGGGTTATTATGAATGTAGAGTATGAGTTGTTTCAGGTAATGGATATTGTCTACTTGTTTGCGTTTAAAACGACGGCGAAAAAGACTTCCTTCCATTGTTTGCCTTTTATTAAAAGCCTGTGCATAGCCATTAAAGAGTTTTGAGAATTGCATTTCAGGCGATGAAATCTTCAGGTACACCCCATCCCTATCAGGGTTTGGAACCCTGACAGGGATTTCATCGGAAGCTTTCACCCGAACAAGAAAATGCACATGATTAGGCATCAATGCCCAAGCAAAGGTATCGGCCACCGGCGAAATATATTTATCATACTGATGAAGAAAGTATTCATAGTTTTCGGCTTCTTTAAACAAATTACGCCCACCTACACCGTGAGTATAAATATGGTAATACTTCCCATTGACCAATTTATCGCTACTTTGCATCACTTCAACTTTTATTTCTTATTCAGTTAATTATCGGCAATTTATCAAATAATAAATCAGAAAAACAAATAAAATGCATGTTTATTTTTATCCCTGTCAGGGTTCGAAACCCGGATAAAATCCCCAAACTACATCCGTTTCTTAAGCAGCGGTACTACCTTACTATTAATAATTTTAGTCACCGCTTTTTGCTCTTTCTTTTCCAGTTCATTAAAGGCAGCAGCGTTATCTTTCAGAAAATCGTCCATCACATCGCGGCTGTACATCGCGAGTATTTCACCCATCTTTTGAGGTGTGGCCTGACCTGTTTTGCTTAGCACATTACTGAGGCGGTTATCGGTAATATACTCGTCTATGGCTTGTTGCATAGCCACTACTTGGTCCGATGGCGGAGTGTGTATAACGATACGTTTTTTCCGTTTAGCTTTTTCCTCCCAGCGCCCATTTTTATTCTTAATCATCACACGGCTGCCATTGCTCAGGTAGCAAGGCTCTGCCGGGCGTATCACCACACCTTCCATCACATTATCTTCTGTTTCGGGCAAGCTAAAGGCTTGGTATATTTCCGAGGGCTTATCATTCGGAAACCCCAGACATTCATCCAAACTGCCAGCAAACAAAGTTTTAGCATAAAGCAAATGGTGCATTTCAAAATAATGATTGGCCTTTTCTACATTCAGGTAATAATTCTTATTCAGCATAATATCGTAAGCATAAAAAGCATTATCCGGCGTATAATAGATGCCTTTCTGAATCATAGTAGCCTCCTTATTACGCGCCACCTCCGGATGACGGTAATCACCGCCTATCAACTCGCCAAAAACCGTCATTTGTTCCAGATCAGGCACATCATTTTTGATACTCAGCCACAAAGCTTTAAGCTGTGGAATCAACTTATCCAGCACCTTTTCGTAACCATAAAATTTCTCGCCGGACTCTAATAAAGCTGTGCGTCGTGCAGCAACAAAATGTTTGCCGTCATCAGTGATGAAACTCATATTAGCCCCATGGGCTTTTTCTTGCACCACATACCGGCACCCGGCAAAGCCTTCTCGTTCAATGCGTTCCAGAAACTCCGACTGATACGCATTCTCAATAGATGAAAATTTATGAAACATAATGATAGATTTTTGATGATTATAATGTACGTTTCCAAGGTGGCTCCTTATTCTAAGAAATTATTGGACAACACGTTCGTTTATACGCTGTTCATTCTCCTTAAACGAAGACAGTTGTCGGTGAGAATGGAAATCGTTGTTGTCTTTTTCAGGTAAGTTTTCAGCAAAGTTCAAGGCTAAATATACTACTCCTATAATGATGGCTATGGCTAACATGGTTTTAAATGAAAAATAAAAAATGATGCTTCAGCTACGTGGTTACTGAGCTTGTCGAAGTACTCAGCAAGCGAAAATGATGAATGAAAAATGAGGTTAAGGTTAAGGTTGAGAATTGGGCGTCAGAATATAAAGGACGACATCCAGTTGATTGGCAGGATGCTCTTCGGGATGTATTGACTGTACGCGGGCATCAAACACATCAACGCCGGCTTTTAACAATAGGGCTAATTTCCGGTTAGAGTTACGCGGCACAAAACCAATTTTATGATCCTTGAAATAAATTGCTACCGCAAATTCGTCGTAGCGGTTGTCGGGTTCGGAGACAAGGCGTAGCTTTTTGCCAATTTTAAGCTTTTGGAATACGATGGGCAACTCATAATAATTGCCTCCTGCCATATTAAAACTATCAAAATAAATGTGTTCCATAATTTTAAATTAAAAATGAAAAATTAAAAATGAAGAATGAAGAATGATGCTTCGGCTATGTTCAGCAAGCGAAAATGAAAAATTAAAAATTTGTCACAGAGTTTTAAATGATGAATAAAAACTCTCATCCTCAATTATGGAAGCAAAGGAAAGGGTAGCGACTGCCAACTAGCGTCAGTAGGAAATATTTTTTGTTATTTTTTTCAAATATTTTTTGAAATCATTGGATTCAAGCACTTCAACCTCATCGGCTAATCCCAGCACAAAGCGGCCTACACCCTTAAAACTACAGACTTCAGCTTCAAAAACAGCATTATCGCCATCTTGACTTATATATTTTTCGGAGAGGGGATATTCCTCTATCAGAAGGTTAGCCGCCCGGATGGATAAACGCAGCTTCACCGGCAAGCGTTCTGCAGAGCTATAACGAAAGACATCGGTAGGATAACTTTGATGTTCATCTTCGTAAGCCCAATCATCGTCCAGCACTTCTACAGCAGCCATACGGGTATTTCTGAATATCTTACACCTGCCACTTTCTACTTCATAAGCCCAGGTACCTATGTAGTTCGTGGTAAAATCGAAGGGTTCTATCAGGCGGTTGCTCACCTTATCGCTGTTAGCACTACGATAAGCTTTTAGCACAACACGTTTGTGGTCTTTGATAGCGCACATCAACTGATGAATATGCTCCGAATTTTCTTTTTTCACCACCGTATCGGCCACCCTGTCAAAATCATAAAGTGCATAGAGTTTATTGACCAGATTTTGTTTTAACAGGTTTTCATTATCAATAGAATGAATGGCTTTTTGTAAGATATAAGCCTCTTCTTTCGAAAAATGTAACAACTCATCAATTTCACGAAAATAGGGGCTCTCCTTATCGATAAAATAAAGACCATCCTTAGGCTTGGGCAAGATAAAACCAACACTACGCAAAGTTTCAATATAGCGGTAAAACGTACGATCTGTCATACCAAAGCGCTCCCTTACCTCTTGCTTACTCCGCTTTATACCGCTTGACAGGTAAAGCAGCAAATCTAATAATTGCTCTAATCTTGAATGATCCATAACGCTAGACGTTTATATTGTCGGCGTCTTAAAACATGGGACATTTAAATTGTGATCTCTTTTAAACATCTTATGTTTAGACGCTCTCTTCATCATACTTTTCATAAGCTTTGACGATATCCCTTACGAGCTGGTGACGCACAATATCAGAATCATCGAACTGTACTACACCGATGCCTTTTACATCACGCAAAATATTAATGGCTTGAGGCAAGCCACTTTTGACTTTACGTGGCAAATCCACTTGTGTGATATCTCCGGTCACGATAAATTTGGCATTACTCCCCATACGGGTCAGAAACATTTTCAGCTGACTGGAGGTGGTGTTTTGAGCCTCGTCGAGAATCACCACGGCATTGTTCAGTGTGCGGCCACGCATGTATGCCAAAGGAGCGATGTGAATAACTTCATCCTCCATATATTCACGTAAACGGTGCTGAGGAATCATATCGCGCAATGCATCGTACAAAGGCTGCAGGTAGGGATCTATTTTTTCGCGCATATCACCCGGTAAAAAACCCAGGCTCTCCCCTGCTTCCACGGCAGGACGACTCAGGATAATGCGGCTCACTTCGCGATTTTTCAGCGCCCTTACAGCCAGAGCAATGGCCGTATAGGTTTTTCCTGTTCCGGCCGGACCGCAAGCAAAGATAAGGTCGTTTTTATCGTAAATCTTTACCAACTTACGCTGATTGGGTGTTTTGGCAGCAACAGGACGCCCATTGACGCCAAAGATGACGGTGTTTTCAGGCATCGACTCCATAGCGTTAGCACCGGATACTATTTCCCGGACAATACTTTCCGGCAGTTTATTATAAGTATTACAATACTCCATCAATGCCTCTACCTTCTCGTTGAAAGCAGCAATGCGCTCTTCCGCCCCTGAGATCTTGATCACATTGCCCCGGGCCACGATACGCAAGCGCGGAAAAAGGTCTTGCAACAAACGTACATTACGGTCTCCCGTGCCATAAAAGGTCGTTAGATCCGTTTCTTCTATTGATATTAAATGCTCCAAAATAATTCAAGATTTCGAATTCAAAATTCAAAACTCCAAGTATTATAGACCTTTGGAATTTGATTCTTGAAAGTTGTGATTTAATGTTTTTGCGCCACTTCTTTGAGGTAGTCCGCAGTAGTTGCATGACCGCGTGAAACAGCAAAATCGTAAGCCGATTCACCATCCACATCCACCATAGTAACATCGGCACCGGACTCCATCAGGAACTTAACCACTTCCAGCTGTCCTTCGCCGGCAGCAAACATCACAGGCGTCCAGTTTTCGTGACTATCAGTACCATTTATTTCAGAACCCGCTTGCATCAGCACTTTTACGGTTTCCAGAAAGGGGCCTGTACAGGCAAACATCAATGCACTGCGGTTGGTAGCATCTACCATACGGCAATCAGCTCCTGCATCCAAAAGCATTTTTACGATACCGGTATGTCCATTAAAAGAAGCGAGCATCAAAGCTGTGCGACCTTCTTCATTGGCCCAGTTGACGTCGATGCCCTTGGCCATTTCTGCCTTTACTATATCTATTTTATTCTCCAGCGATGCAAAAAGAAATGCGTCATAATCCTCACGCGTCAATGCTCCTGATGCTTGGGGTTTTTCTGCTTTTAACTGTTGGCTTTTAACTACCGGTGCCTCATGTGCTTCACTTGTTTGTTTGGGTTTTGAATTACAAGCCGATAGAATTATAAGACTTGCAATGATTAAGTTTAGGTGTTTCATTTATATCATTTTTTATTGTTGGCTGTTGGCTGTTGGCTATTGGCTGTTGGCTGTTGGCTGTTAGCTGTTGGCTATTGGCTGTTGAGAAATTACGGAATTCATAAAAAGACATAAAGCTCTCCCCCTCTCACTGTCTTATAACCTCAAAGCATTCTCACTTATTCCCATCATCATCCACTTCTTCAAAGTCAACATACTCCCCGACATCTTTACTGACTTTTTTCGTTTTATTTTTGGTTCGCTTAATGGGATCTTTCTTGTTTTTTTCGGGAGTAGGACGCATCGCGCTATTAAACATCCGAACGATGAGTAATATGATGAGTCCCCAGAGTAATAATCTTATCATTTTTTCGTTATTCTTATTAAGGGCTTCAAACTAAAAATGCTTTTTTACACTTGACCAGACGGTATTCTCTATATTAACATCCTTATTCAGGACGGGTAAACTGTTGGATTAAGTAATTTCAAAGCCTTACGCAAACACAAAACCTTATTTTTTAAATGTCGCCTTTTTGTGACCACAAATTACAGCATTTTATCCGAGGAACAAAAAGGACTTGCGTTTTTTTTGTTTACTTTGTCGTTCTGTTAAAAAAAAGCTATTCAATTTGAAAATCAGAAGCATCTATAAATTCCTTATTCTTGCCGGTTTGACCGTAGGAGTAAGCGCATGCAGCACCACAAGGCGCCTAAAAAAAGCCGACAAACGCTATGAAGTAGGCGAATACAACAAAGCCGCCACCATGTACCGTCGTGTAGCTAGCAGTGTGAATGACAAATCGAAACGTGCCGAGGTTAACTACAATATGGCCGAATGCTTTCGTTTGACCAATAACATAAACAAAGCAGGATCGTCGTACAAAAATGCTATTAAATATAAATATGATGATCCTATCGTTTACCTGAAATATGCAGAGGTACTCTATGAGCTCAACAAGATCCCGGATGCCCGCAAAAATTATTTGCTTTATTTAAAAAGCGACTCAAGCAACACTCAGGCACTGAATGGCGTATTAGCTTGTGACAGCTTGACGAAATGGCATCTAAATACGCGTTACCGTGTTACATTAGCCAAACAGTTTGATGCACGACGCTCCTCTAGCTTTTGTCCGGGCTTTGCCGGAGAAGCCGAAGATGTGGTTTACTACACCACCAACCGCGATGGAGTAACCGGCGGTAATAATATGAGCCCCATCACCGGTCAGCGTAATAATGATATTTACGTGATGAGTAAAAACCTTTCAAACGAATGGAAAGATGGCGAAGCCGTAGAAAATGTAAATACGGAATATGACGAAGGCACGGCAGCTTTCACAGCTGATGGTAAGTCGATGTATTTTACCCGTGCTATGAACGACAAAGGACAGAGCAAAGGAGCACAAATATGGCTCTCACAACGCAAAGGTGCTGAATGGAGCGAACCCGAGTTACTTGTTTTGGTACAAGACTCACTGGCTGACACCCTGACCTTTGCCCACCCTGCCCCCAGCCCTACAGGCTTACAACTGGTATTTGCCTCTGATATGCCGGGCGGTAAAGGCGGTATAGACCTCTGGATGGTAAAGCAAGAAGGAAAACAGTGGAGTGAACCAATCAATCTGGGAGCAGATATCAACACCAGTGGCAATGAAGTCTTCCCTTATTTCCGTAACGATTCTGTGCTCTATTTTGCCTCTGACGGGCAAGCGGGATTCGGAGGCCTCGACATATACCGTGCTGTTAAAGAAGAAGATAGTGTATGGCACATCAAAAACATGGGCTCTCCCATCAACAGTAAAAATGACGACTTTGGCATCACTTTTTCGCAAGAAAACGAAAGCGGCTTTTTTTCATCGAACCGCAAAGACCGTAAAGGTTACGACCATATCTATTCCTTTATTTTACCAGTATTGGAGTTTAAATTTGAAGGTAAAGTGATGGATGATAAAACCGGTGAGCCTATAGCCGGAGCCGTCATAAAACTGATTGGTAACGATGGCACCAACCGTAAAATAACCTCTAAAAAAGACGGTACTTATGCTTACCCTTTAAATAAAGAGGTGGAATACGTTTTCTTAGCTACGGCACGGGGATACCTTAATAAATCAGGAGAAATGAACACCCTGAATGCCAATAAAAGCATCATACATAAGCGCCAGTTTGAACTGTCATCCATACGTCAACCTATTCGTCTGAATAATATCTTCTTTGATTTTGCCAGTGCTGAACTGACGGATGCCTCTCACGCATCGCTCGACACCTTGTTACAAACATTGGCCGACAACCCTAACATTACCATAGAGATATCGGCTCACTCCGATGCTATCGGCGAAGAAGATGTCAACATACGCATGTCACAAAAACGTGCCGAATCAGTCGTCAACTACCTGATAAAAAATGGTGTAGCTGCAGACCGCCTGAGTGCTGAAGGCTATGGCGAAACAAAACCGGTGGTTGTAGAAGAATATCTGGCAGAGCAATATAAATTTATGGCTGTTGGAGACACTCTTAACGAAGTTTTCGTACAGAATCTTAACGAAAAGAACCGTGAAATAGCCTATAGCATTAACCGTAGAACAGAATTCAAAGTGCTCTCTACGACATATAAACCGAAAGCAGAGTAATTTCTTAAAGAAAAATAAAAAAGTGGATGTCGGACGCCATCTCTTTTGTTTACGACTGGTATACTAATTAATATTGAGCCCATTAGAGATTTTGCCGACCTTTACATTTTATTACTGATTATTTATGCCATGATCTCAACAAAAGACAATATAAATAGGGTAAATAAGCCTGCCGAAGCGTATGTTTCATCACCATGCAATGCTGATTTGCTAAAAACAAGCGATTGAAGAAAGTATGGAATCATTTAATTCAGAAGGCGGTATTCCACATGAAGAAGTGATGAAGCAAATAAAAAAAGAATTTCCTCATATTATTAGATAAATGTCATCCCATTTTGCCATATACGGTTCTCACTTCTCTACCCGCTCACGTTTTTTCAAACAAATGATGGCAGGAGAAGGATACCAAACCTTTGCACCATTAAAAGATAAAAGAGGCGTTCTCTTCTCGAACACCACGCTCGAGAAATTCATGGAAGAAGAACTGGCACACGACGCCTACGACCTCACCGCTACAATGGGACGCAGCATACGCACCCTATCCAGCGGCGAGCAAAAAAAAGCCCTTTTGGAACATTTACTCACATCGAAGCCTGACTTTATTGTGCTCGACAACCCTTTTGATGCCTTAGATGTAGCCTCTGTTGCTTCACTAAAAAAACGCTTGGCTCAATTAGCCCAAAAACACACCATCATTCAGCTCTTTAAACGCCGCGAAGACCTCCTGCCCTTTATTCATCATGGCCTTAAGGTTGAAGACGATCAGGTCATTTTTGACGGTAGTATCAAAGCGTACCTGAATCAAAGCGAAAAACAACATTTTACTTTTGAGGGAGAAATACCTGCTCCTTTGGAAGAAATAAAGACCGGGAATGACGCCCTTATAGTTCTCAAAAATGTCAGGGTAAGCTACGACGAACGCCCCATCCTGAACAATATCAACTGGAGCATCAAGAAAGGAGAATTCTGGCAGCTGATAGGCCCCAACGGCTCAGGTAAAACCACTCTGCTGACGATGATATACGGGGATAACCCCAAAGCTTTTGGACAGGAAATATATTTATTCGGACATAAGAAAGGCAGTGGTGAGTCAGTATGGGACATCAAAAAGAAAGTGGGTTATTTCACGCCCGCTATGATGGATCTTTTTAAGGCGCGCCGCCACAAAGCCAAAGGCATGATTATTGGAGGGCTACACGATTCTATCGGTTTATACCAAATACCATCTGATGCACAAGAACACCTGGCTGAAAAGTGGCTGAAAGTTATGGACTTAGAACATCTAGCCAACAAGGCTTTTGTAGATCTGTCACAAGTAGAACAACGTATGGTGCTTATTGCCCGCGCTATGATAAAGCATCCGCCGGTGCTTATCTTAGATGAACCATCAAACGGTCTGGACGACTATTCGGCTTCTATGTTGGTCACATTGATCAATAAAATTGCCAAAGAAAGCCGCTCGGCCATCCTTTACGTGTCACACCGTACAGAAGCGGGGTTACAACCCGATAAGGTTTTGCAATTGCTACCCAAAAACGAAGGTTCTGAAGCAGTATTTCGCTAGTTGCCCCAAGTACACCCCGCTGGTGTTTAATGTTTATTTTCATTCATTCGCAATGATGTTGCTTCTTCACTGTAAAGCCTCAGCTCTTAGCCGAAAATCCTTTTGTCAGTTTTTAAAACATTACGCCCTCTTTAATAAAGACCTGGCTTTAAAGACTTCTTTAAAAACTACATTTTTTCCTGAATCCCCTGAGCATATTTTCCCGGCGTGGTGTTGTAGCGCTCTTTGAAGCTTTTGATAAAGTGCGAACGACTCTTGAAGCCGGTAGCATCAATCACCTCGTTCACAGGTAACTTCTCATTAACAAGCAACTCCGCAGCTTTTTTAAGACGATAACTCTTAAGTAATTCGTAAGGTGTCTGATTGGTGAGCGCCTTTACCTTTTGGTAAAAATGTGTCCGGTTCAGGTAAAGCTCCCGGGCAAACTGATTAAGGTCTAATTCCAAATTACTAAGGTTATCATTCATCAACTGATAGAGTTTTTCAAGAAAAATCATGTCCTGTGCACCTTCATCTTCTTTTTTAAGCTGAAGTGGTAAATTGGCTTCAAAACGCTCACGCAGTTTGGATCTGGCTCCCAGCAGACTTGTGATACGTGTCACCAAATGTTCAATATCAAATGGTTTCATGATATAAGCATCAGCCCCTTCGCGGATGCCTTTTATCTGATCATCGATCACAGTACAGGCCGTGAGTAAAATGACCGGAATATGGCTGGTTTTTATATCGGATTTTATGGCACGCGTCAGTTCAAAACCATTCATTTCAGGCATGAGAACATCACTAACTATAAGCTCAGGCCATTCTTCTTCCAAAGCGTCGAGACACTCTTTCCCATTCACAAATGTTTTTACCTTGAAGAAATTGGATAAGGTCTCTTCCACAAAAAGGCGCATGTCAGTATTATCCTCAACCAGAAATATTTGCGCCTCTTTCAGTGCCTCATCAACTTTGATGTGCTTTAGTTTTGACTTATCATCATCCACATGATTTTTCACAAAATTCTTTTCGGATGACAAGACACGCTCCTCTGCCAGAAGCTGACTTTCCACCGTTTCTTCAGTAATAATTGGCAACTTAACAGTTATGGTAGTGCCTTGTCCTTCTACACTTTCGGCCTCAATAAAACCATAATGCATCTCGACTAAACGCTTTGAAAAAGCTAAACCAATACCTGATCCGCCACTATATTCCTTCTTCATCTTTTGCGATTGGAAAAAACGCTCAAATATGTGTGGTAAATCTTTAGGATCAATCCCCTTACCATTGTCCCTTACATGCACTACCAAGTGATTGTCATGCTGATAATAATCGACGACTATTTCATCTTCTCTTTGTGTAAATTTAAAAGCATTACTGAGCAGATTATTCAAAACCTTACTGATTTTATCCTCATCAGCTTTTACATTTATATCATATTCCTGACGCTCTACTTTAAGGGTTTTTCCTTCATTATGTGCCAAAAAACTAAAATCATCCTGAATATCTTTGATGAAACTATCAAAGTTAAAAACTGTAAGATTCATTTTTAACTGGTTAGCATCCGCACGTTGAAAATCGTGTACCTGATCTACCAATTGCGATATCTTACGGGACTGACGACGTACAATATTCAATTTTTCACTCACATCCGGATGATGCTTAAAACGTTCAGCCAACACATTTACCGGACCGGAAATCAAGGTTATGGGTGTTTTAATTTCGTGCGATATATTGGAAAAGAAACGCAGTTTGGCAGCATTTACCTCTTTCCCTTTCTCCTTTTCCAGGTGCTCTATCTCTAAGTTATGACGCAAGGACTGCATCCTCAAATTGACCTGAATAATAAGGTATACAGTTATACCTGCAAGCAAAAAATAGAGTATAAAAGCTAAAGGGGTGAACCAATAAGGACGTTTTATTTTGATTTTCAATATTTCGGGCTCTGTCCATTTATCCAAAGAGTTAGAAGCCATAACACGAAAAGTGTATTCGCCCGGAGGCAAACCATTGTAGTGTATCTCTTTTTGATCAGAAGTGACCTCTATCCACTCTTTGTTGATAGGCAACATCTGATAACGTAAATAGTGGTTGACAGGGGTAGAATAATGCAATGAATTAACGCTGATGGAAAAGACATTTTCGTCGTGGTTTAACACTATTTCTTCAATCTGATTCAAGCGTTTATCAAAAAGCACACGATTTCCTACGGTATCGCCGGGCAAAACAACTTCGTTGTACAGTTTAAACGCACCAAAATCGAGCAAGGGCAAATCCTCCGTATCCGGTACATTTTTGGGGTTGAAATAACAGAAACCATTTAAACCGGAAAACAACATGGTCCCGTTTTTCATTTTACACCCGGCATTACTGAAATCCTCGAAAGGCAAACCGTCCTCTTTCTTAAAAATACGGAAAGTATTATCCTTAGTATTGAATTTATTAAGACCTATATTAGTACTAATCCACAGATTGTAATCATCATCATATAAAATGGATTTCACCACATTATTCGACAAACCGTCTTTTTCTGAAAAACCCACATATTTCACCTCGTCGTCATCATCTATCAGTTTGGCTATTCCACCGCGTTCCATGCCTATCCACAGGTCGTTATTGGGCAAACGAACAACACTGGAAATAAACTCACTAGGAAAAATATTTTCACCTTTTTCATCTACATAATGCTTGATTTCAAGATCTGCAAGAGACACATTACGCTCTGTACTTATGCGGTACAGTCCGTCTTCCTTGGTAGCTACCCACAGGTAGTTGTGATGTGGATCTACGTACAAACGCCTAATACGCATAGCAGACTGAGAGTCAATCATTTCATGTTCTCCAATAAATTCCAGCTTTGAAGGTTTATTTTGCTTGCTCATCCGCATACGGTAAAGGCCAAGTTCACCACCAAACCAAAGATAACCAAACTGATCGTCAACCACATCGTGAAGCGGCATACGGTTAAAACTCGGGTAATCTTTAAACCTTACAGACTCTATTTTCTTAGACCCCCTGGGAATACGACTAATGCCCGGATTACCTGCAAAACGCAACCAAATATTATCACGTAAATCGATAGTCGTAATACCGGTTCGGGCTATTTCGTTTTGAGTCAGCGAAAATGGTAAAGGATCAAATTGATCTGTCTTAATATTATACAAGCCCACTCCACCACTGTGTGCACTTACAAAGAGTTGGTACCAATTATACTTTGATAAATGGAGGACCTCATTGGACGTAATGCCATAAGGTTGATTTTGATCGGCTGAATAATGCTTAAATGGATTACCCTCAATATCAAACCGATAAAGGCCCTTATTAAAGGTTCCCACCCAGCAACCCCGCTTTTCGGTAGGTGTTATACAACTACTACGGTAA
>DHQI01000018.1:0-19068 GCA_002408065.1 Bacteroidales bacterium UBA5342 | reverse complement strand
GTTATACAACTACTACGCACCAATTGTGCTTCTATTTCAAATAGGCTGGTTTTATATTTTTCGTTATTAAGGTAGGCCTTAAGATTATGAATTTTTATAAAACCATTACGTGCCGTCCCCAGCCATAATTGATGACTACTATCATAATTCAATGTGCGAATAGAAAAACCTTTGTGTGTATGGCGTTTGAGGCGAAAAAGGTAATCTTCTTCATCCTTTTTATACTCCACATTATACAAACCATCCATACCACAAATAAGCACTTGGTTAGAATCTACCTTAATAATGTCAATACAATGACCAATGTTATCGTCTAAAACATGAGCAAAATCACCATTATTAGGATTAAGCGTATACAGACCTGTCGATGACGTCAGCAAATAACGGTCTTTATTTATTTTTGTGCCGCCATTAAATGGCACATAACCGGTCCCGATAGTGCGAGGCATATTATAGCGGTGCATGAGTTTACCATTATCATCAAAGATGAGAATACCGTGTGTTTCGGTAATACAAAGAACTTTATTGACCTCTTCACTGTAAATAATTTTCATCACAATGGGACCATTGGTTTCAGAAATTTCAAAAACGGTAGAAAAGCTTTCGCTGACATAATCATAAATGGTCAGCCCCTCATCGGTACCAATCCAGATATTACCTTTCGGATCTTCGCACAAAGAACGTACACGATTACTTACCAAAACCTTATCCTCTACCTGATTTCGAAACGTGGTAAACTGATACCCATCATAACGGCAAAGGCCATCAAAAGTCCCCACCCACAAGTAACCTTTGCTATCCTCCAACACACTGGTGACACCATTGTGCGCCAAACCTTCGGAAATGGTCAATTGCTTCGACGGATGCAATTGATTTACTGCAAATGTCACACTTAAAAAAAACAAAAATATAGAAAGGAAAAGTAAAGCTCTTTTATGCATAATCCTTGAATTGATTAGGGATACGAAAATAGGAAATTTGAAGTTAATACATCAGGATTAATGTCGAAAGTTTTTTTTTACACCTACAACATTTATCCTTACTTCTTGAAATTGATAAATCCAGATGACCACCAAATCCTTTTTCTACAATCTTTTGTAAGGTTGAAATACGCATATCTTTGATGTTATTTTCTATCTTTGAAATATAACCTTTGTTAGTGTCCACTTTCTTAGCCAGCTCTTCTTGAGTAAGTCCTTGCTCTTCACGTGCCTGTTGTATTAAAAAACCATATTTAAAATCCTCAAAACCACGTTCCGGCTTATCTCATTTCACCTGGTCTTTCTTGCCATAATGCTTTGTTTTGAATTGGTCAGAAAACCTTATAACATTATTTTCTTTTTTCATCACATGTACTAATCTTTTCCGCCTTAACCATTTATTTGTTTGGCCTTTGTACATTTTTCAGGCATCCATTAATCTACGTGAAACAATTCTCCTTTTGTATCACATTAATGTTTCTTCACCAATAGAGCTATCGGCAATATCCAGCATCCGGCCTACAAAGCTAAAAAATGTTGCACAATAAGACAACCCCTATAAAACACCAAAGCCCCGGACATATACCCCGGGGCTTTAGACTCTATCAATAGGTCTTATTTTACTTGAATAAGCTCAATACGACTACCTGTCCTGTGACTTACTTTCACTAAATAAGTTCCGGCTCTAAGTCCGGCAACAGAAATACTGTTAAGTTGACTATTCTGTATGGCCTGTATTACTTCAATACCTGAAAGGTTATAAACCTGAATGCGACTGCCTATATCTGTTTTAACATAAAGAACAGAACTGACAGGGTTAGGATAAACACTTAATCCAAAGGCTTCATTTTGAGACAATGCTGCCGGCAAACTAACTGAAAACTTCACTGTATCACTGACCACAGGATTTAATGGGGCACCACTCATATCTACCAGTTCCAGCACTACTTCGTAGTCACCATCAGTCAGGTCAGACAACATAATAGCAGTATCCGCTTCGTGCAGCATAGCGGTACCATTATTTACTTTATAACTGATTTTACCCTCGCTACCTATTTCAAAATCACTCACCTTAAACTCTATAGCTGCATGGTTAGTTGTAAATATGCTGTCGGCCACAGGCGCAGTTACATCTATAGCAGGCACCGGCACATAATCGGTTTTATAAACAGCCGCTAAATCGTCAATATAAATCTCCACAGGACTGTTACTATAATCTAAGGAATCACGCAGAATCTGAATGGTTAACTTAGCACGATCAAAGGCCGGCAAGGTATCGACGCGATGTAGTTCCACCCATTGGCCTGTTTCTACACCTTCCAACTCCCACTGAATGCCTTTGTATGGATTTTCAATAACCTGCTTATTCTCATCTTTATTAGCTGAGAAATTGGTATTTAAGGAATTTATCTTGCTACCATCGGTAATAAACACTTTCAGATACATATCGTATACACCACCGGTATAAGTAAATGAGTTTCCTTCGGCATAAGAACCTTGCACCTTTAGTTTTTCCGGCACATCAGCTTCATTTTGTGCCACTCTCAAGCGCAAACTGTAGTTGCCCGAGGCCGCTTTATCACTCGTAAAGTCATAATGATCGGCACCTGCACCTTTCTGAGGATACCAGCCATCTGTAGCAAAATCAGCAGATTTTTCAAAACCATAAATTGCCTCATCATACAAGTTACCTGCCTTATAAGCATCCGTTACTTCGGTCGTATCAGTCGTGCTTGTGGCTTCAACAAAAGCATAATCATCAATATAAAAGACAGCCTGTTTAGCCGTATCCACTAAGTCTTTCTGATCTGCTTTAAAGGTTACTTTGGTGTCATAATCCATGGCCAAAGTGATTTTTTGTTCCAAAGTCACCCATTCATTCAAGGCCATATTAGCGGGCACTGTCCATACAATATTCAGCCATTCATCTTTCTCCTCTTTAGGTGTGGCCGCGTTATCATTAAACGGGGTATAGAATTGTGAAATATTACGCTCTTCCATAAAAACCTTTACAGAGGCCGTATAATCTCCGGCAGGAATTATAGCACTACCTATACCATTGAGACTTTCCTTACTACCTATCTGAATGGACACATTGTTGGTTTTCCCTTTAGATGTTAAAGGTAATTCACTCAGCGTTGGTACTATTGTTTTTAAAGCATATTTGTTGGACATCGGGTCCGGGTTCTTATCCGTCTCAAATGACACATAAGCTTTAGAGTTAGCAGGAATAAATATACCATCTATGTTATCCGTTCCAGCCTCTAATCCATAATAGTAAGCATCCAGATAATTACCAGGAATCGTGTCCATCACATAATCATCCTTTAAAATCTGAATATCGTCAATATAAAGAGTACCACTACCACTGGCCGGACGTTGAGCGGCCGTCATTTTGATCGACATCTTAGAATTTGTCTCAGCAAAGGTGATTTTTTGCTCCAAAGTCACCCATTTATCTTTTTCTACATTAGTAATGTCCCAATTGATAGCTTGCCAGGGATTGTTTATATTGGTCGAAAATTTTAACGGTGCTTCGCCTGTAGCATAAACTTTTATACGCACATAATAGTCACCTGCCGGTAAAATGACTTTAGCGCTATCCGGCGCATCAGCTGCAGACCCAACCATCGTTTGCCAGTTGTCAGTATTAGCACTATAATCATCACAATGAAACATAAGCGCCGAATCGCCCGCAACCACCATCGCTGCACTTAACGATATATAGTCGGGGTTTTGAATATAAAGATCCCCGGGCACTTCAAAGCCATACACTTGCTCGTTCAATAAATTCTGAGCTGACAACGCCAAAACGGCAAAAAATAACAAAGTAAAAAGCGTCAATAGTCTTTTCATAATATAAGATATTTATAGAATTAGAGATTTTTTTGATGGTGCAATGATAGAGAGAGAATATCAAGACCATGTGTTTTGCAATAAAGCGGGAGTGTTTTTAAGTAAATGCCCCCATAAATTTACAAAGCAACACCAAAGAGTAATTAGCTAATACTTTTAGCATTCTCGATTCAGAAAGGCTTCACGGGCAAAATTCCGCCCAAATCCAATGAATTTCTCAACCAATTGCTACTATCTTTTGTTTATGATACATTACGGCACAAAAACTCAAACTTATGAACGACACAGAACACAAGAAACTAAGCAAAAAATATTACGAATCTGAATTAGCAAAATTACAGGTAGAGCTTGTAAAACTGCAAGAATGGATAAAACATAAAGGTCTTAAAGTGGTCGTCATATTTGAGGGGCGCGATGCTGCCGGCAAAGGCGGCACGATAAAACGTATTACACAAAGCCTGAACCCGCGCATATGCCGGGTAGTAGCACTGGGCACCCCTACCGACCGCGAAAAGTCACAATGGTATTTTCAGCGTTATGTCCCCCATCTGCCGGCAGCTGGTGAAATGGTACTCTTCGACCGTTCGTGGTACAACCGTGCCGGGGTCGAGAAAGTAATGGGTTTCTGCTCCAATGATGAATATTGGGAATTCCTGCGCTCTTGTCCCAACTTTGAACGCATGCTAATCCGTTCGGGTATCATCCTGATAAAGTATTGGTTTTCGGTGAGTGAAGAAGAACAAGAAAAACGTTTCCGCTCACGCATCAGCAGCCCTACTAAACGCTGGAAACTAAGCCCCATGGATGTGGAATCGATGAAACGTTTTGTAGAATATTCCAAAGCTAAAGATGAGATGTTTGCTTATACCGACACCAAAATCAGCCCTTGGTATATGGTGGATGCCGATAATAAAAAGAAAGCCCGCCTAAACTGTATCAGCCATCTGCTCACAATGATTCCTTACAAGGAGTTGCCTCACCAAGAAATAGAACTGCCCGAACGTGATGCCAACAAAGGCTATGTAAGACCTCCACTGGAAGAAATCACCTTTGTTCCGGAAAAGTATTGATTTGATTCAAGTCTTTTTTATTCAATTTTATTCACAGCGAATCTCACCATTGACCTTTGCACATTGATATTTTTACTCTAATAATATTTGCTTAAGTGAGGCTTCATTCACTACTTTTGCATTATGAGAATAAAAGATTATAATAAGATAGATGCCATATATAAAGCAGCCTTAGAACTGATTTCACATGAAGGCATCGCCGGACTGACCATGTCTAAACTAGCAAAAAAAGCCGGTCTGGCCACAGGAACTCTTTACATCTATTTCAAAAACAAAGAAGAAGTCTTTACGCAACTATACACCGTATTGCGTGACAAATCAAAAGAACGCTTCATGAAAGGATATGATCCAAACGAATCCTTCCAAAAAGGCTTTAAAAAAGTGTGGCTCAACTACCTGAAACATCGATTAGAGCATTACGAGGAGAGTGTTTTTCTGGAACAGTTTTACCGATCGCCCTACATCACCCCGGAACAACGAACAAAGTTTGAATCAATGAAAAATCCCGTTTTAGATTTGATCCGTCGCGGAAAAGAAGAACAGGTTCTGAAAATTGACGTGGATGCTAAATTGCACCTGATTGCCCTCTTGGGCATTATACGCGAACTGGTAGACGACCATATGATGCACTACTACAAACTGGACGAAGACAGGATAGAAAAAGCCTATCAACTATGTTGGAATATGAGTAAAAGCTAGTATTCCCTACTGTCCTGACAGCACCACTAAAATGTTTTGTTGTGATAATTTACCCTTGTAAGCTTCACGCCTGATACCATAAAAGCTGCAAGCGATATAACAAATTGTTTTATCACTTTCAGCTTTTATTCTGAATGTACATTTAATATTAAAAAACCCTTAAACGTAATGCAGCACGGCTACTCTGACTACTAGACGGAGCGTATTTTACCACTTCTTTTCCTTTTAGGATAGTCTGAGAAATAGAAAAATAAAACATATTAGCTTTTGTCGGGTAAAAATTACGCCCATCTGTTGGCGTAAAATTCTTCAGATAATCCTGATTAAAAAAATCGGAGGTGTAATAATGAAATTTAAGGCTCGTACCACCGGCAAATTGAACGCCCACAAAGAAAGAGTTGTAATAGTCCGGCGTTTGCTGGGCAAACCATTTGGTATATTTACTCTCTTTATGACCATCCACAAAGGTTTTCTCCTTATAATGATAAGGAAACTCTATCTCATAGCCACCATACAAATACATCGATTTCATAAGCCCTACTTTAAGCCCAATAGGAATTCCTAAGGTATAGTTTCGGAATTTTTTTCGAACGTCACCATTATAGCTTGTTCCCCCATTGCCCTGAGATGATGGCACATCGGTAATAAAACCAATATTATGTGTTCCCAAGCCGGCCATAAAACCCAGGTTTTCATTCAAATCAAAATGCCAATGCTGATAGAAGTTAATGAGCGGCGACCAACGCAAAACATCGTGAGCCTCCTCACTATCATATTCTACACTAGCAAGAGAGAAAATCCATTCGCCGTTAGTCGTCGTATAAACTTCCTGTGCTTTGGACAATAAGCCAAAAGTTAAAAATAAAAAAGGAACTAAAATCAATTTTTTCATCTGTCCAAAAATTTATCGCAAAGATGCTAAAACATTAAGTAAATGCCATCAAGCATCCGCTCATGTGTCAAAACCCTTTGTCATGAATATTTCACCTGTCTTTAATTTGTTTATTAATGGCCATAAAGCCTCTCCGAACTTGATTGGGGAGAACATCCTCAAAAGTCATACTCTCAAGGACAAAGCTCAGCGCCCCACCTAAGTGAGAATTAACTCTCGTGAATCCTTTTATAGCTTGATTTATTTGATAGATCTCCTTTCGGATACTAAGGCCATCAAGTGTTTTGTTCACCAATCAAAAAAAACGCTGTATCACCCCTGTTTTATAATATCTATGCGCTTCACACCTTTTATTTCCTTTATCTTTTTAATAACAGTTTTAAGCACACTGCCATCAGAAATATAAATTGAGATATCACCATTGAAAAAACCATCGGCTGAATCCAGATTGATAGAACGCACCTTCACCCTTTTCTCGCGCGACAACACTTGCGATATATTAGTAATAATACCAATATTGTCCACTCCTGTCACATTAAGAATAACTTCATTTCTACCACTATTTTCGCCAGACCACTGTGCTTTTACCACACGATAACCATAACGGGTGATCATATCCATAGCGTTAGGACACGATTTACGGTGAATCTTAAGCCCCCCACTCGACGTCAGAAAACCAAAAATCTCATCACCTTTTACCGGATGACAACATTTACCCAAGGTATAGTCCACACCTTGGAGCTTACCATCTATGGTCAGCACATCATCCTCATCATTTTGATGAATATAATTCTCAGCTTTGCGTTTTTCTTCAATAGCCGCTTGCTCTTCCTCCGTAGGCGTTTCATCAAAAAGCTCGTGGTAAAGATCCCGCACGGTAGAGGTCTCTATCTCACCCGTCTGTATATCATAAAAGAATTCCGTATCTGTGGCATACTTCATCTTTTTTACCAGCTTGTGCAACACACTTTCATCCACCGGCAATTTCCAGTTTTTAAAACGTCTGATCAGTAATTCACGCCCCAACTCTGCCTCTTGATTCTTAGCTTCGCGAATGGCTTGGTTAATCTTATTTTTGGCTTTTGATGTTGTAACAATCTTAAGCCAGCCTTCTTTGGGCGATTGCGACGAGGAAGTATTAATACTCACCTGATCACCATTTTGCAAGACATGACGAATGCTTACATTTTTACCATTAATATTGGCCCCCACACATTGAGAACCTATTTTGGTATGTATCTCAAAAGCAAAATCGAGCACCGTTGCCCCACGTTTTAACTTACGCAATTCTCCTTTGGGAGTAAATACAAAAACTTCTTTTTCGTACAGTCCCAAACGGAACTCATCCATAAAGTCGACGGCATTCATGTCCGGATTTTCCAATATCTCACGAATACCTGTCATAAGATCGTCCAGGTCTTTTTCGCTCTGCACACCTTTGTAGCGCCAGTGTGCTGCCAAGCCCTTTTCAGCTACCTCGTTCATACGTTCGGTACGTATCTGCACTTCTACCCATTTGCCTTCGGGGCCCATCACGGTAGTGTGCAAACTCTCATAACCATTACTTTTAGGAATAGAAAGCCAGTCGCGCAATCGCTTGGGGTTGGGCTGATACATATCCGTCACGATGGAATAAGTGCGCCAACAATCTGATTTTTCATCTTTCTCTTTACTATCTAAGATCACACGGATAGCAAATAAATCATAAATATTCTCGAACGGCGTACCTTGCTTTTGCATCTTATTCAAAATAGAATAGATGGTCTTAGTACGTCCTTTTATCTCAAACTTAAAACCTTCCTTTTCCAGCTTTTGCTTCACCGGACGGATAAAATTAGCGATGTAAGCTTCCCGGCTTCGCTTTGTCTCACTCAGCTTTTTAGCTATCTCTGAGTAGACCTTACGATTAGTAAATTTCAGCGACAAATCCTCCAGCTCCGACTTAATAGCATAAAGCCCCATACGGTGAACCAGCGGCGTGTACAAATAAGACGTCTCGGTGGCAATTTTCACCTGTTCCTCTTCAGTATAATCTTTCAGATGGCGCATCACCCACAGGCGTTCGGCCACCATTATCAGCACCACGCGAATATCCTGTGCTAAGGTCAACAAAAGCTTTCGGAAATTCTCCGTTTCTATGGATGTATTCTTGTTATAAAGGTCTTTTACCTTGTCCAGTCCATCAACTATCAGCTTATTATGCGGCTCCAAATCTATGGCATGGGTCAAGTTTGTTTCGTACAGTAAAGAACAAATCACCGACGCACTGCCCAGCTCCATCTCCTTATAGACTATCGTAGCAATATCGAAAGCTTTATTCACTATAGCTTCAGATAAAACCTGCTGACCTGCTATTAAATGACAGACTTTTTCTACCTTGATATATTCGGCTGGGACGATATCCTCTTTGATACGTTCCAGAAAAATCTCACTTCTATGTCCTAATGCTTCAATCATAACTAATTGCAAAGATAATAAAATCAGCTTTCCAAAAAGTAACAAATAGAAGAAGGTGTAGGTATTTTATGTAATTTTGCTCTATAGCATTGAATGAATGAGTTAATGTATAAATATGTACGTCACGTCACAAACTCTAGTACCTTTTGAATCTTGAATAAATAACTTTGAATCTTAAATAATAGATGTGTAAATGATTTTTACAACATATAATCTCCGGTAATTTTGAATTAACAACCTTGAATCACAAACAACCATGCAACTACAAACCATCGTCGATATTCCCACTTTTCCGTTTAACATCAGCTACAAAGACAAACTCACCTTTATAGGGTCGTGCTTTGCCGATAATATTGGGACAAAATTCAAAACAGCGAAATTCAATACGCTAATCAATCCTTTTGGTGTACTTTACAACCCGGCTTCGGTGCTAATGTGTCTGAATGTTATTGTCAGCAATACCTTTGACGAAGAAAAGATGATTACACACAACGACATATGGCATAGCTTGTTGCACCACGGATCATTTTCCAAGACCTCAAAAAACGAAGCCCTTCAAAATATAAAAAACAGCCTTAATGTAGCCCATGCCTTTATTAAGAACACAGATTATCTCTTCCTTACTTTCGGCACCGCTCACGTATTTGAGTACGAAGGCGAAATAGTAGCCAACTGCCACAAACTACCAGCCAAGACATTCACACGCCGCCGCTTATCGGTTGATGAAATAGTCGAGAAACTCAGCGCCGGCATGGCAGCTTTAAAAGAAATCAACCCAGACATAAAAATCATACTAAGCCTAAGCCCTGTGCGCTACCCCAAAGACGGTATGCACACCAACAGCCTGAGCAAAGCCACCTTGTTGCTGGCTATAGAACAACTTTGTGAAATGGAATCCTGCTTTTATTTTCCAGCCTATGAGATTGTGCTCGACGAATTGCGCGATTACCGCTTTTTTGCTGAAGATATGACACACCCCAATACCACAGCTATCAATTACGTCTGGGAAAAGATAGAACAAGCCTTTCTGAGCAACTCCACCATACAACTTAAACAGCAGATAAACAAAATAGTAACAGCCAGCCTTCACCGTCCGTTTAATACTGACCCGGCAGCGCATCATCATTTCTTGACAGCCATGCATAAAAAGGCATCAAATTTGCAGCAGCAGCACCCTGAAATTGATTTAAGTGCAGAATTGGAATATTTTTCAACAAAATAGTAATTCCTGTACGCATTTTAGAGCATCAGTAATCAAGCATAAACATATTTTTCATTACTTTGCAGAAAAGTGTGAAAGACCTTCACAAAAAAACAAAGATAGAGAATGACGACTGACGGACAAATGGTGCTTAGCACCAAAAACCTAGTAAAAAAATACCGTAACAGAGCTGTAGTCAACGACGTATCAGTTCACGTAAAACAAGGTGAAATAGTAGGCCTACTCGGCCCTAACGGCGCCGGGAAAACCACCACGTTTTATATGTGTGTGGGACTTGTAAAACCCAACGAAGGACAAGTTTTTCTTAACGATCAAGACATCACTAAACTTCCGGTCTATAAACGCGCTCAATTAGGTTTGGGTTATCTGGCACAAGAAGCTTCAGTTTTTCGTAAAATGTCGGTTGAAAACAACATCCTTTCCGTATTGGAAATGACTAAACTATCGCGTAAAGAACAACAAATGCGCCTAGAAGAATTATTGGAAGAATTTGGTCTGGGCTATATCCGCAAAAATAATGGTGACGAACTCTCAGGAGGGGAACGCCGCCGTACCGAGATAGCACGGGCTTTGGCCATTAACCCTAAGTTTTTCTTATTGGATGAACCCTTTGCCGGCGTTGACCCAATTGCAGTGCAAGACATCCAAAACATTGTAAAGCACCTGATTGACAAAAATATCGGCGTTCTTATCACTGACCACAACGTGCATGAAACACTATCCATCACCGACCGCGCCTACTTGCTTTTCGAAGGGCAACTGATGAAAGCAGGTACAGCCGAAGAGCTAGCCGCCGACCCAATGGTACGTAAACATTACTTGGGGGATGATTTTGAATTGCGCAGAAAACGCTAAGCTTCGATACATCATTTTTTATAAAAAAATAACACTCAGCCTGCGTTATTATTAACTTGGAAATGAGTAAATGCCATAAAAACAACATTTACTCATTTCTTCATTTATAATTTACTCTTTCTTAACCTCAGCCTCAACCTATGATACGACACGTCGTTATATTTCAGTTTGACAAAGAAAAAGCAACCGAAGCAGATTTATTAGAAATAAGTGCAAATTTAGAAGCATTAGTGGATATCGTCCCAGAGCTTGTAAGCATTGAGGTAGGTATCAATATGAACCCTGCTGAAAAACAAGACTTAACATTAATTGCAGAGGTAGCCAATCTCGACGATTTAGCCACTTATAATGTTCACCCGGCACATAAAGCTGTGGGGGCTAAAATCAGAGCTATTTTAGTGGAACGCACCTGTGTAGACTATCTGGTCTGAGAATGAAAAACTGGGAGATTTTGAGTCATTAAGATGAGCAGGCATCATCGGTCTCCCTTCATCAAACAACCTTGAATTTAAAAAAACATATAAATACAATGACCAATTACAAACTTCAGTCGGTAGATACCGGCGAAATTTATGAAGATAGCGGCTGGATGCTCGATGCTCCAAATGCTGAACGTCCGGCCTTGATTCGTGCCATATACGAAGACAAGCAATTAGACATCAAAGACCTTGATGGTCTTTACCGTTTTGCCGGGTGGTTACCTATCCACAAAACATTGAAAGGATCCGGTGCTCCTGTGACTTACAAAAGTGAAGGATTAGCCAAAGAACTTGGACTTAAAAACCTGTACATCACCTTTAACGGATGGTGGCCTGAAAAAGGAGCCAAGATGAAAACCGGTTCTTTTAAAGAATGTGAAGCGTACTCGGTGTGCGGCCGTATGCCCGACGATGAAAAACGCATCCTGGTAGTGGCTTCTGCTGGTAACACAGCCCGTGCTTTTGCACGCGTTTGTTCCGAAAACAAGATTCCTCTTTTACTTTGTGTACCGCAAGACAACCTTGATGCACTGTGGTTTGACGAAGCTATCGACCCTTGTGTAAAACTCGTAACAGCAGAATCTGGCGGCGATTATTTTGATGCCATTCATTTATCTAACATAGCAGCTGAGTCTGACATGTTTTTACCCGAAGGAGGGGCAAAAAATGTAGCCCGACGCGATGGTATGGCAACGACTTTCCTGTCAGGAGCTGAAGTGATTGGCGAAATTCCTGATTACTATTTCCAAGCCGTTGGTAGCGGCACCGGTGCTATTGCTGCCTGGGAGGCTAACCTGCGTCTGATTGAAGACGGCCGTTTTGGCAACAAAAAAGCCAAACTAATGGTGTCTCAAAACATCCCATTCCTGCCTATTCACGATGCATGGAAAGCAGATTCGCGCGCTATGTTACCTTATGATGATGATCAGGCCCGCAAAGATGTAGAAACAATCGATGCTAAAGTACTTTCAAACCGTCGTCCTCCCTACCCTATCATTGGTGGCTTGTACGATGCTATGAAAGATGCTGGTGGCGATGTGCTGGTAGCGACTAACGAAGAGGCTGCCGAAGCCGAAGATATGTTTGAGAAACTCGAAGGCATTGACTTGGAAAAAGCGGCAGCAGTAGCAGCAGCTACTCTAATAAAAGCAGCACGTGAAAACAGCATCGATAAAGACAAAATCATAATGCTTAACATCACTGGCGGTGGCGGTAAACGCTTCCGTAAAGATCATGTGATTCACACTTTGGAGCCATCCATCGTCTTCCCGCTTAACCCGGACAAAGATGAGGTGATCAGCAAAGTGGAAGCCTTATTTAAATAAGATATGATTTCTGAATATTAATCCTTGAAAGACTTTGACAAGACTTTCAGGGATTTTTTATATTCGGGTATAATTATACAGTAATTTGCAGGAAGAAAAAAAACACTGGAAGTATAATTCAACAAACACATAATCATCTATCTTTGTCTTTAGCTATGCAAATTTTGACCTACATACTTTCACCTCTTTCGCATCTTTACTACGGGATCGTCTTTGGCATTTTTCATGTTTTTCAGGTAGTGGCTCATCGCGTATTTGGCGAGAATGCACGACTGAAAGTCATCGTTTGGCTTAACTTTTTTTTAACGAAAGCACCCTATTTCTTAGGCTCTAAAGTCACTATAAAAGGCAAGGAAAACATACCGGACAATTCACGCCCTATCATCATTGTCTCTAACCATCAGAGCTTTTACGACATTCCTATCATCGCCCACTTATTCCGTAAAAACACGGTAAAATATGTGGCCAAAGCCTCACTGGGCAAAGGCATCCCCACCATTTCGTATAACCTGCGCAAAGGTGGTTCGGCACTGATAGACCGCGACAATGGCGGACAAGCCGTACGCGAACTATTCAAACTGGGCAAACACATAAAAGAAAACAACTATGCCGCCTGTATCTACCCCGAAGGCACACGCAGCAAAGACGGCAAAGTAAAAACCTTTCAGGCTGCCGGCGTAAGTACACTACTTCGCTCGGCCCCTAATGCGCTTATTGTTCCTTTTGCCATAAAAGGCCATAGCGACCTCATTGCCAAAAGTGATGTATGGCTACAATTAGGCCAAAGGATTAGCTACACCATTTTTCCGGCTATTGACCCTAAAGGGAAAGATGCAGGTGAAATCGTGAGTGAGGTTGAACGATTGATAAGAGTGGAAGTGGAAGGGTAATGGCGATTGGCGGTTAGCTCTTGGCGGTTAGCTCTTGGCCTTTAGCTGCTGGCGTTTGAGTACCGGAATTATCCACCTAGAATTACCTATCGACCCTATCTACCCTGTTACCCTGTTACCCTGTTACCCTGTTACCCAGCAACCCTGTTACCTTATCTCCCACCTCCCTTTTGCCACCAAGCCGGAAAGTATTATTTTTGCCCTCCAATTTTTTGATTTATGCAAACGAAAGAAAAATACTTGAAGCTTAAAGAGCTTTTAGATGACAATAAAAAATGGCCTTTGCGCTATATGTTCAAATTTGTGATTCCTAACAAAGACGGGAAAGTAGATTTGGCTAAAAGCATGATGCCCAAAGGTGCACAACTCAAGTTTAAGCACACTAGCAGCTTGAAATATGTATCGATGACCTGTGTGACCTATATGAAATCATCACAAGACATCATCGACCTGACACAACAACTGGAAGAGATTGAAGGGGTGATGTCTTTGTAAGGCCCCATGTTACAACAAAACGGTTTAACTATGAGCACAGTGGCAGATTGAGTACAACTTTCTGTCGGGACAACACGAAAGTCAGTGTGGAATCCATCGCTCAAAAATTAGCACCCACCCACCATTGACTATAAGCCATTATTAGGTGTAGTTTTTAGTTGGACCTAAAACTATTTAAATATTCATCAGGTGTTAAAACCGGAATTTCAGATTCTTTAAAATCCTTTCCGTTTCTTGTGATAATGATATTACAATCCATTTTCAATGCACAATAATATTGTAGCGAATCTTCAAAATCAGAGAATCTAGAAGCTAGTCCTTTATCTATAATTTTATCAGTCAAATCCGAAGTCTCTGCGATGACTTTAAATTTTCTTATTTTTTCTTTGATAACTTCGCTGTTTTCAAATCTTGCCAACAAATAATAAGTCGTCGAATATGTTAATGCAGAAACAAAGATTTGGATTCTTCCTTTATCGGCAAGTGTGGCAATTTTTGCAGCAGATACATAGAAAGGCTCTCTTTCTCCAAGCAAGTCTATGACTACGTTTGTGTCTAAAAATAATTTCTCTTTCATTTGTATTTCTCTGCTAAGTAATCGCCATAGGCTTCTTTATAATCAAAATCAGTAGGAATTTTCACTCCGGTTTGTAAACTTTTAACAAAAGGAGAAATTTCTATTTCATCCTTAGTTTCTGTTTTATCCGTATCAACTATTGATTTCAGGTACGACTCAATCAAGCGAGAAAGACTTCTTTTTTGAGAAGAAGCATACACTTTCGCTTTGTCAATAACGTATTTATCAAGCTTTAATGTCAATTTTGCGTCCATAGCCTCCATATTTTTACACGTACAAATATAAGTATTTAATCCGTACTGTCAAATTTTATTAAATCACACTACAACAACGGAACAAAACAGGTTAATACCACAACCTTCTCTCCGGGCTGTTCAAACTACCCGGCCCTCCCTCATCTACAACATTATTAATTCCAGAACATCAAGGCTGATAAGTCCACAAGATCTTGCTTGGCTTTGTCGTGCTCCCATCCTACGGCATTATAAATATAAGTCCAACATGGTAAAAAGAATTCCCACCACAAGTGACAACATATTATAATTATCTGATATTATGAACATAACAATTTAATGTATAAGTGTGACAGATCTAAAATGACTATATATTCATTTAAGACCACACTTTGTAACATTTTATTGCTAAACGCGGGCAAAATATTATCTTTGCAGCATTAAAAACAATCAGAGCTGACCACTGTGTCAGCTCTTTTTTTATATAAGCGTACAATAGTTTTACAAGTAAAAACAAAAGAGCACTGGAAGTGCGACTTATTTCAACCCAAGGCAAAGCCTTGGGCAAAAGGATAAAACAATTACATGAGCCCTGAAAGGGCGGCTTATAACAACATAGAAGCTAAGTCGCCCCTACAGGGCTCTTTTTCAACACTGTTCATATTCCCAAGGCTTTGCCTTGGGCTGAGATAGATAAGGCTTCCAGCCTTTACCTTTTCTCAAACACTTTTTTACACGTTAGAATTTAAAAAAAATAATAATGCACATCAACAAAGCACATTCATTCCATATCCCTGTGATGGGTTTGGGATATACGGTGGATACACCGGTAAAAGTGGCTGCTTATGGTATCGATTCTGTTATTTCCATGGTAGATGATCTGCTGATGGAACAACTGCGCGAAAAATACTGCCGCGAGTTTAATCTTCCCTTCAAGGGGATTAGCTCTAAGGTCGAGGATTTTCGTGCTAAGCGCATCACCTCTTACCTGAACATGGTCGATGACATCGTGAAAAGCAAAGTCGCCAACCTTAAGAAGTCAGTGTCCGAAGCAGGTGGTGAATTCGAAAAATACCTGAGTCTGCTCCCTAAGCACTCGCCTATTAGCAAGCAATTCCATTTAGCGGAAAAGAGCCAACAGCTAAAAGATGATTTTAAGCAATGGGTACACAATCATCTCCCTATTGGTGAGATAGATGTAAACATCATGACCAAGCTGGACAAGGTAAACTACAAAAACGGTGAAGCCCTTCCCAGTGAGCACAACGACGCTCATTCGGCCCTGCGTGGTTTTGCTAAAAGCAAGCTAAGTTCGTCTATTGTCTTTTCGGCTGGCATGAACCCTAAGCTGTTTACTTACATGGAAAGGTTCAAAGATTTTTTTCCGAATGCCAATGGCGAGTTAAAGAAAAAAGTCATCCTGAAAGTGAGCGATTTTCGCTCGGCTTTGGTACAGGGTAAGATTTTTGCCAACAAGGGTATTTGGGTATCGGAATACCGCATAGAATCGGGCCTTAACTGTGGCGGACACGCCTTTCCGTCCAACGGTGTATTGCTGGGTCCTGTACTCCAGGAGTTCAAAGAAAAACGCGATTCATTACTGGCCACCTGCCGCGAAGCTTATCAGGCAGCATTGGCCAAGAAGGAACTGAACAGCCCCAATGAAGAGCCGGGTATTCAGATTTCGGCACAAGGCGGTGTAGGCACGCCCGAAGAGCACCAATTCCTAATGGACCATTACGGGATGGATGCTGTGGGCTGGGGAACGCCCTTTATGCTGGCGCCGGATGTGGTTAGCATCGATAAGGAAACGCTGGATGTACTGAAAGAGGCCGGCGAACAAGAGCTGTTCCTGAGTCAAGCATCGCCATTAGGCGTTCCTTTCAATAATGTACGCCGCCCGGAACAGGATGCCCTGAAACGTCAGCATATGGCGCAAGGCAAGGCGGGTTTTGCCTGTGTTAAGCAATTTCTGAAATTCAACACCGAGTTTACCGAACAGCCTATCTGTACGGCCTCGCACAGCTATCAGAAACAGAAGATAGCAGAAATAAAAGCCCAAGGCTTATCAGAGGCCGATGAGCAAATAGAAATGGACAAAATCCTGACCAAAGACTGCCTCTGTGTGGGGTTGGGCAACGCTACCCTGCAATCGCACGATATCAAACCAGCCTTTTCGGCGCCTACAGTGGTGTGCCCCGGCCCTAACCTGGCTTATTTTTCTGAGGAAATGAATCTGGAGAAAATGTGCCAACACATCTACGGCAAGGCCTCGTACCTTAACAATACGCCCCGCCCGCATATGTTTATCAAAGAACTAAATATGTATCAGGAGATACTAAAAGAGAAAAAAGATCAACTAAAGGAAGGCGACAAAAAAGCCGAACGCGAGATCAAAAAATTTGAAGCCAACCTGGAAAATGGCATCAACTACTACAAGGAATTGGGGATACTCTAAACCCCGGACATACAACGTAAGAAAAGACAGGCCTGTGGGTTTGTCTTTTTTTGTTAACTCTCATTGCTAGGATTTAGCTACGCTGATTTACAATGGCAATCCAAGCTTTTAAAATATCAGGATTTATAATCCGATTATTTATACAAATACAATGTCAAGTAGTCCTTTTTCTCCGGAATAACCTACGACTAAACTGCATTTGTAGTCTTCTGGTATTGAAACAATTTCCAATTTAAAAGGGTTTATAACACAAATATAAGCCTTTGATCTAATTCTAACCTGCAGCAGATTAAAAATCCTTATATTTAGCTAAGTCGGGACTGAAAATACCTCCAACGAGTGCGTGCATATCCGGAAGGGTGCGGAAAAGCCCATACCAGGCCTTTCAGGCCATTTCAAAACTTAATCGTTATGGCTATTTTTCTTTCTTATTATTTTCACAATTCGGTTAATAATAATTTCAGACAAATTCCACTCATAACCTTCAAAATCCGTCGTGTTGATAAACTGAATAACTACTGCATCTATATCTTTGTGGTATTCTGCCAAGCTCTGGTAACCAATCACTAAACCGCCGTGACTATATTCGTAAGGGTATATTTCCTTTTCTCCCTCCTCAAATACTGAACCATCATTTAAAGCTCTTAGGAATGTACCCACATCTTCTGCTGTTGCTAGCATTCCAAATTCCCGGGCTTTGAAATCGTCTTCGATTCCTACATAATATCCGCTCATCACATCTTCCAAATCCACTTCATTTATAGAAAAGTAGGTATTTTTCAACTCAAGGGGAATTAATATTTTTTCTTTGATGTAAATATTGTGATTGTATCCTAAAACCTTATCCAAAATCCTACGAAGCAATAAATAATTCGTGTTTGAATACGCATATCCTTGGTCTGGTTTAAAGCAAGCAGGTAAGTCTAAAGCAAAATCTAAAGCGTTTTTACCATTTTCTTCTTCATTTTCCCAAAAAGCCGGATTATCTGTAAAATTTGGAATACCCGAACGATGTTGAATCATCATTTTCAAGGTGATATCATCGGCATTTTCTATTCTTCCTTTTAGTTCGGGAAGATATTCTGATAATGATTTATCAAAAGACAAACGCTTTTCTTTAACTAATTTCGTAGCTGCTACGGCTGTATACAACTTACTAATACTGGCAATTTTGAACAATGAATTGGGGTCAGCTGGGATTTTCTTTTCTCTATCCTTCCAACCGCCGGTATAAAACTTGGCTTGTTCTCCTGCTTGATCTACGTAAACAATCATACCATCAAAACCAAAAGCTATGGCTTCATCTACTTGTTCTTGAATGGTATCAGGAAGCGGTGAAATCCAAGCCCTTACCAAAATCCAAGGTACAAAAAACAGTGAAACTGCAGTTCCAACAAGCAATAATGCTCTTACAATCCATTGGGCGTTTTTGTTTTTTATCATCTTTCTGTTTTAGTCTTCGCTTTTGTGTCTGATGTTATAATTCAGGTGTGTTTTCAAATCAGCTACAACGATAAATTGGTCGAGTAGGCAAAGGGAATCTCACCCTAAGCCTATCATCCCGATGTACATCCCTTAGG
>DHQI01000126.1:9843-29539 GCA_002408065.1 Bacteroidales bacterium UBA5342 | reverse complement strand
CCCAGAAATTTCCCTTGATCCTGTTTTAGGGCGAAAATTCGACAGAAAAAAATGGTTCATAAGTAATTTACGATATTCCTCCCCGGAAATCCTGCTAGATCCATTTTTTTGATAACTTTCGACAAAAAAAGTGGATAGAAGTGATTTGTCAAATTCCTCTCCTGTAATCATGCTTGAGCCGATTTAGTATTCCTTTTTTTATTGCCCCGGGAAATAAAAAAGCCTGATAGTTAGACTATCAGGCTTTGAAAATGTGAACACGGAGGGATTCGAACCCCCAACCTCTGCGGCCGTAACGCAGTGCACTATCCAGTTATGCTACGCGTCCTTTTTTCGTTTGCGGTTGCAAAAGTAGTGCTTTTATTTGTTAGACCAAAATTTGGAGTGGAAAAATTTAGAAAATATTACAAGTTTTGTTCGCTCTTGATCTTGTCAAGGGTTTCTGTGAGCTCCTCCCACTTTTCCATAAGTTGGTCTAATTCTTCTTTTAATGTTTCATATTCAGTATATAGGTCGCCGATGTTTTCTGTTGCGTCAGCCAGTTGGGCTTCGACTTCAGCTAAACGGGCTTCGTGTGATGATATTTTTTTTTCTACATTTTCCAAATCCCGCTCGGCATAACGCGTTTTTTTATTGAGCTCTTTACGTTGGGCATAGTCGTGTTTTTTTTCTTTTTTTTCTTCCTTTACTACTTTGGACGCATTTGTTTTTTTGAATTCCAGCTCTTGTAAATTATCCAGATTCTTTTTGCGCAAAAAATCGTAAATGCCGCCCAGGTGTTCCTTCATTCCACCGTTACGGAATTCATACACCTTATCTACCAGTCCGTCCAGAAAATCGCGGTCGTGCGATACGATAATAGCTGTGCCATCAAAGCTTTTAATGGCTTGTTTTAGCACTTCTTTTGATTTAATGTCAAGATGATTGGTGGGCTCATCCAGCACTAGTACATTAACGGGTTCCAGCAGGAGTTTGATCATGGCCAGGCGGGTACGCTCTCCTCCCGAGAGTACTTTTACCTTTTTTTCTATGGTGTCGCCCCCAAACATAAAAGCGCCCAGTATATTACGGATTTGTGTGCGGATATCACCTACGGCTACATTATCGATGGTTTGGAATACGGTCAGGTTGCCGTCCATTAGCTGGGCTTGGTTTTGGGCAAAATAACCCAGTTTGACCTGATGGCCTGTCCGGAATTTTCCTTCGCCGTGCAACTCGCCGATGATGGCTTTTACCAGAGTGGATTTCCCTTCGCCGTTACGTCCCACAAAGGCTATTTTTTCGCCACGCTCTATATTGAAAGCTATCTTTTTTAGTACGCTAAAGTCACCGTAACCTAAATCATAGTCTTCGGCTTCGGCTATGAGCACTCCGGAGTGGGGGGCAGGGGGAAATTTTAGGTTGAGCATAGCGCTGTCTTCCTGATCTATCTCCACGCGTTCCATCTTTTCCAGTTGTTTTACACGTGATTGTACCTGATTGGATTTTGTCGCCTTGTAACGGAATTTTTCAATGAATGCTTCCGTTTCCTTTATGATTTTTTGTTGGTTCTGAAAAGCACGTTCTTGCTGCTCACGGCGTTCTTTTCGCAGTTCCAGGTAATGTGTGTAGTTGGTTTTGTAGTCGTGCGCTTGGCCTAATACTATCTCCACGGTACGATTGGTGACATTATCCAGAAAAGCTCTGTCGTGAGAAACTAAGACGACAGCGCCACGATAGTTTTTCAGGAAATTCTCTAGCCATTGAATCGATTCGATGTCCAAGTGGTTTGTAGGTTCATCCAGCAGAATGATGTCTGGTTCTTGCAGTAGTATTTTGGCCAGTTCGATACGCATACGCCAGCCTCCTGAAAATTCATTGCAGGGTCGCTCAAAGTCTTTACGCTCAAAACCTAGGCCCAGTAAAGCTTTCTCGGCTCCTCCGGCCACGTTTTGTCCTCCGTGCAGGTCATATTGCTCATTGGCGATGCTGACTTGTTCTATGAGTTTTGTGTAGGCTTCACTTTCATAATCAGTGCGTTCGGCCAGTTCGTTATTCCATCTGTCTATCTGTTCTTTTAGTTTGTTGATGGTGTCAAAGGCCTTATTGGTTTCTTCTATTACGGAACATGCACTGGCCACTTGCATCTGCTGTGGCAGGTAACCTATGGAGCAGTTTTGTGGTTTGGTAATAGCGCCTTCTGAGGGATTTTGCTCTCCGGCTATCATCTTAAGCATAGTACTCTTGCCGGCACCGTTTTTTCCTACCAAACCAATTTTATCTTTGGGGGTAATAAGAAAAGATATTTGATCAAGCAGGGTAAAGCCCCCGAAACGAACGCTTAAATTATCGATAGAAATCATAAAAGGTATATTCCAATATTAAAAGATTAAATTTCAAATTTGGTATTCTAGACGCGTCGATACCAAACTTGAGCCTTATGTGTTAAATGGAGCGCAAAAGTAGTAAATCATTTCCCCTTTTTCATGTTTAGGTTTTCTTTTTCCCTTTTCTTTCAGACTCTCTTTCTCATTATCCCGGACTCAGGTTCTTTAAAAAGCTGGCACACCTTTTGACTTATTAGCCCTTCGCTATTTTCATTAGCAATAAAAGACAGTAAATTTGCAACTTCTGCCATAGTGGCATTAAAATAAACAGGAATGACAGATTTTGATTTAGAAAAGAAGATTAGTTTGATAGGAGGGGAGGATCCTGGTGCGATAATTCCTATACTTGACAACGATGACAGTATAGAAAAGAAACAAGATAAGTTTCCCGAAGTAGTCGGTATTTTGCCCTTGCGCAATATGGTATTATTTCCCGGGGTGATACTTCCTATAGCTGTAGGACGTAAGAAGTCGCAGCAATTGGTAAAAAAAGCTTACGAAGAAGAGGTCTTGTTAGGTGTTGTAGCACAGAAAGATGCCAAAATAGATGAACCTACTTTCGATGATTTGTTTACCACCGGAACCACGGCCAAAGTAGTACGTATCCTGGAGATGCCGGACGATACCATAACGGCTATTTTGCAAGGAGTCTCACGTTTTGATATTTCAGAAATTATCACTGATAAGCCTTATTTTCAAGTCAAGATAGTTGAGCGTCTATTAGATCATTCTATGGCTGACGATAACATACCGGCCATAGAAGAGGCCATTAAGGATTTGGCTTCTCAAGTGGTGGAAAACTCTAATAATATGCCGGGGGAGTCTATGTTTGCTTTACGCAATATCAGTAATTTTCTTTTATTGGTCAATTTCCTAAGTTCTCATTTCCCTTTTAAAGTAGATGATAAACAGTCATTATTAGAAAAAGACAACCTAAGCGAAAGAGCTCACGAATTATTGGGGATTCTGTCTACCGAAAGTCAATTTCAGAAAATTAAGAAAGACATACAGCATAAGGCCAGTAGTGATCTTAATAAACAACAGCGCGAATATTTCCTTAATCAGCAGATGAAAACCATTCAGCAGGAGTTGGGTAACAACCCCGCTGAGCAGGAGATTGAAGAGATGAAAGCCCGTGCCAAAGACAAAAAATGGCCGGAGGCAGCTAAGGAGATGTTTGAGAAAGAATTGGCCAAGATGGAGCGCACGAATCCTTCGTCGCCTGAATTTGGTGTAACATCCAACTATTTGCATACCATTCTTGATTTGCCCTGGGACACTTACAGTGACGACAATTTTGATATTTCTAAAGCTCAGGCTACTCTGGACAAAGATCATTTTGGCTTAGACAAAGTGAAAGAGCGCATTATGGAGTATTTGGCGGTGCTGAAGCTAAAGAATGATATGAAATCGCCTATTCTTTGTTTGGTTGGTCCTCCGGGAGTAGGAAAAACCTCTCTAGGTAAATCTATAGCAGAGGCATTGGGGCGTGAATATGTGCGTATGTCCTTGGGCGGTGTGCACGATGAGAGTGAGGTGCGCGGACATCGTAAAACATACATTGGCGCTATGCCCGGGCGTATCATTCAGAGTATCTCCAAGGCCGGAACGTCTAATCCGGTGTTTATGTTGGATGAGGTTGATAAGGTGAGTTCTGATTTCAGAGGCGATCCTTCTTCGGCCCTTTTAGAGGTCTTGGATCCAGAGCAGAATACTGCTTTTCACGATAATTATCTGGAGGTAGATTATGACTTGAGTAAGGTCTTGTTTATAGCTACAGCTAATTCGCTTTCTACTATTTCAGGTCCCTTGCGCGACCGTATGGAAATCATCGATGTAAGTGGTTATGTGCAGCAAGAAAAGGTGGAAATTGCGAAACGCCACCTTATTCCTAAACAATTGCGTGAGCACGGATTAAAAAAATCACAAGTGACCATCACAGCCGCAGCATTAAGGGATGTGATTGAGGGGCATACATCGGAAAGTGGTGTGCGTACCTTGGATAAAAAGCTGGCAAGCGTGATGCGAAAAGCAGCTAAGAAGTTGGCTATTGACGGCGAAGAAAAACAAAAAATAACGCCCGATAATTTGAAAGAGTATCTGGGTTTTCCACGTTTCTCTAAAGAGATGTACCAAGGTAATGATTATGCCGGTGTGGTGACGGGGTTAGCCTGGACAGCTGTAGGTGGTGCTATCCTTTATGTGGAAGCGAGCAGCAACACGGGTAAGGCCGGTAAGTTGACCCTTACCGGGAACTTGGGCGATGTGATGAAAGAAAGTGCGATATTGGCCCTCGAATATATTAAATCGCATGCTGAGGCCTTGGGATTGAAACCCGAAAATATTGAGCAACAGAACGTGCATATTCACGTGCCACAAGGTGCTGTGCCTAAAGATGGACCATCTGCCGGTATTACTATTGTGACGGCTTTGGTCTCAGCTTTTACCCAATACAAAGTAAAACGCAACCTGGCCATGACAGGCGAAATTACCTTGCGTGGCAAAGTAGAGCCTGTGGGTGGTATAAAAGAAAAAATTCTAGCTGCTAAGCGTGCTGGTATCAAGGAGATTATTCTTTGTGAGGAAAACAGGAAGGATATAGAAGAAATCAATGATGATTACCTTAAAGGACTTCAATTCCACTTTGTTGAACGCATAGATGAGGTACTGAAACTAGCGCTTACGAAACAAAAGGCAAAGTAAAATTGAATTGGAAAAATTGAAAAAGGCTGTTTCGTTAGAGACAGCCTTTTCTGTTACTATTCATTTGCTTTGTGGTATCCCTGCTTCTCGCTTTGGTACCATTCTGTCTTTCTTAAGTGTCACGTTTTTAGACTTATAGGTTTGGCGGCTCTTGGTGTCACTTCGCGAATGCCTGACCTGATGGTCAGCGGAGTTATGGCGAAATGATCAATTCCGGGACACTATCGTGATTCAAGTGAATATGTCCATTTACTTTTTCTCCACCTTGGGTGAAGCCTTTGATAAGGGGTGTTTTTCCTTTTTGTACCAGAGATGCCACTTGGTTGGCTGTCAGTTTTTTGCCGCTAATTTCAAAAGGTAGAACAAATCTGCAACCACTTTGGTATTCCGAGCAGCCATAGGCACTGTTTCCTTTTAGCAGGTGACCTTTTTTGCATTTGGGGCATACTAAATCAGCCAGGTTTATCTTGGCTTTAGGGGCGCGTTTTTTCTTCTCCTGAGTTTTTTTCTCTTCTTCCTTAGTCTCAGTTACACGTGTGGCGCGCAAGTCGTTTTTGACTTCTTCGCTAATGGCTACCACCATTTCTTTCATCTCGGCAATGAACTGTTTGGTATCGTACAAGCCGTCATCGATCTGGCGCAGTTTTTTCTCCCATTGTCCGGTGAGTTCGGCCGATTTAATCAGGTCGTTGCGTATGCTGCCTATCAGATCCACACCTGTTTGGGTAGCTACAATGTTTTTCTTCTCTTTCGAGATATAATGACGTTTAAAAAGTGTTTCGATAATGTTGGCGCGGGTAGAGGGACGACCGATGCCGTTTTCCTTCATGGCATCGCGTAGCTCGTCGTTGTCCACCAGTTTACCAGCTGTTTCCATCGCGCGTAGCAGGGTGGCCTCGGTGTAATGTTTGGGCGCTTGAGTCTCTTTTGTAAGTAAGCCGGGCTCGTGCGGACCACTTTCACCGGCTTCAAAGTGGGGCAGGATGTTATCTTCCTTATTATCGTCTTTTGGGTAAAGGATGCGCCAACCTGCTTCCAGAATCACTTTCCCTGAGGTTTTGAACGGATTGCCGTTAATATCTGCTTTTACTGTTGTTGTGGCGGTTTTACATTCCGGATAAAAAGCAGCCAGAAAGCGGCGTGTGACCATATCGTAGACTTTGGCTTCGTCGCCACTGATGCCTCGCGCAGGTACTCCTGTAGGGATGATGGCATGGTGATCTGTTACTTTTACGTCGTTGAAAACGCGTTTAGTTTTCGGAATAGTTTTTTCCAGTAGTGGTTTAACCTCGTTTTCGTACCCTTCGATGCCACGTAGCACCTTAGGTATTTTAGGGTAGATGTCAGTGCTCAGAAAAGTGGTGTCTACACGTGGATAAGTGGTCCATTTTTTCTCGTAAAGCGCCTGAATCAGTTTTAGGGTGGTATCGGCCGAAAAGCCAAATTTTTTATTGCATTCCACCTGTAAGCTGGTCAGGTCAAAGAGTTTCGGTTGTAGTTCGCGCCCTTTTTTCTTCTCCTGATCTTTGATCACCAAAGGGTAAGCCTTAATAGCATTCATCACCTTTTCGGCTTCTTCTACATTAGAGTAGCGTCCTTTTTCAGAGTTGAAAGTGACGTCGCGGTACAGGGTTTTAATTTCCCAATACGGTTGGGGAACAAAATTTTTGATTTCGTGATGACGTTGTACAATAAGCGCTAAGGTAGGGGTTTGCACCCTCCCGATGGAAAGCAATTGACGATTAGTACCATATTTTATGGTGTAGAGGCGGGTAGCATTGATGCCTAGCAGCCAGTCGCCAATGGCACGTGCCATACCGGCTTCGTATAATTTTTGGTAATTCGATTCTGGTTGAAGCTTGGCAAAGCCTTCTTTTATAGCTTCTTCTGTTAGTGAAGAAATCCATAAACGCTGAATAGGACATTTGCAGCCTGCCTTGTGCAATACCCAGCGCTGTATCAGCTCCCCTTCCTGGCCGGCATCACCGCAGTTGATTACACGTTCTGCCTTTTGTACCAGAGACCGTATGGTGTTAAATTGTTTTTCAACCCCATCGTTGGGAATCAGACGTATGCCAAATTGTGATGGAATAATCGGTAAATCATAGAGACTCCAGCGCTTCCATTGCGGCGAATATTCGTGTGGTTCTTTTAGAGTACACAGGTGACCAAAGGTCCAGGTGACCTGATAGCCATTACCTTCTATATAGCCGTCACGCCGCGAGTTGGCGCCAAGTATCTTGGCAATATCACGTGCTACACTGGGTTTCTCGGCTATACATACTATCATCTTCTTATCCTCCTCGTTATTTATTAGCAAAAATAGAAAAAAAGGAAGAATGAAAAAACGATGTTGATTATTTGGGTAAAAAGGTTCTTGGGTTAACAGGGTAACAAGGTGTCAGGGTCGCAGGGTGACAGGGTAACAGGGAACTTCGGCGTAAAAAACATTTGTTTATTTGTAATTTGCTTATTGTTAGTTAAATATTTAAGGTTTGAGTTCTGGAAATCTTTTTTTGTGGGCGGCCGGGCGGGCTATTCGCTATACCTACAGTGCTATAGCCCTCGCGATAGTAAGGTCGGCATAGTAGCTTCCTTTGGTCGCTCTATTCCTCCCACTATCACGGGGCTACAGCACTTGCGGTGTCGCTTCTATCCCTGCCGCCAGTTACCCGCCATATGGCTACGTGCTAAATCGCTTGCGTTACTCAAATTTCCATATCTTATCATTTACTTTTTCTTAACTTCAACCTTAATCTTATTCTCAACCTCAACCTTGGTCACTGAGCGTAGCAGATGTACAACCTTAATCTTAATCTTATTCTCAACCTCAACCTTTTTTATTCATTATTTTTATTAGCTTTGTAGGACAAAACCTTTGACTATGGATTTCGGAGATATTATATACGTTATATTGGCCATTGTTTTTTCGGCTGCAGGAGCTCTTGGTAAGCGCAAAAAGAAACCATCTACACAGAAAAAATCCAGTCCGGTACGCGATATTTTCGAGGAACTCTTTGAGGCAAAAGAGGATGACCCCGTTCAGCAGTTTGAGCCTCAATATGAACCAGAAGACTATGTTGCTGAAGATATTGTGCCTGAGTACGCTCTTGAGGAAGAACCTGTGGAATCTTATCGTTCTTTTCAGGATGAGGTGAAGTATAAAAAAGAAGAAAACAATTCTGTATTTTCGACTGAACACCAGACAGGTATTCATATTCATGATGAGACTAAGTCACGCAAGCGCCACTCTATTCTGGTAGATTTGCATCAGCGCAACGAGGTGCAAAAAGCTGTAATTTATTCGGAGATTCTCAAACCTAAGTTTTAACAAGGTATCAGGGTAAATTTTTATTTTGACTTTTGATTGTTGAGCACTTCCCGATGTCTCCAGGGTTTGGGTAAGCATCATTTTTTAACTTTTCTTTTTTTATTGCATAAGATGATCTCATTATTAAGCATTATCCCTATCCGTAGAGAGGCCGCCGAATCCTCCGAAATGGTTTCACAACTTCTTTTTGGCGAGCAGGTAGAAGTGCTGGAAGTAGCCGATAACTGGACTAAAGTAAAGACTTTACATGACGAATATGAAGGTTGGGTAGATGCTAAGATGCTCACTGATATTCAAATAAGCGAAGAGGTGGCTATTGTGACCAGTCTGACTGCCATATTGCAATGCGATGAATTAAAATTTACGGTGACCTTGGGAGCTGTTTTGCCGGTACAAAAAGCCGGTTTTTTTATTATAGGAGATCAGGAGTTTAGCCTTATTGACGGTATGGTTTCTGAGGAGGAACTGACTACCGAAGAAGCTTTAGATACCATCACACAAATGCAAAAATCGCCTTACTTATGGGGGGGGCGTACTCCTTTTGGTATCGACTGTAGTGGTTTTTCACAACTCTTTTACCGCCTGCAAGGGGTCGATATACCACGCGATGCTTCGCAACAAGTAAAATGTGGCGATGACGTCTTTTTGCAAGAAGCCCAGGGAGGTGATTTGGCCTTTTTCGAAAAAGAAGGCCGTGTGACTCACGTGGGCGTTTTGCTCGATAATAAAACGATTGTTCATGCCTCGGGTTGTGTTCGCATTGATGCCATAGATGCTAATGGTATTTATGTAAAAGAGACACAAAAGTATAGCCATAAGTTGTTGGGTGTTAAACGAATTTGAAATTCATAATTCAATATTTAAAATTCTTAAAATTGAAGTAATCCGGAATTATGAATTTCTAATCCGGAACCGGTTATGCCTATCTATGAACTTCCATCCGAACCCATTTTCCCAGATCCTAACCTGGCCGATAAAAATGGCCTGTTAGCTTATGGAGGAGATCTTTCGCCGAGGCGCTTGGTAGTGGCCTATCAAAGTGGTTTTTTTCCTTGGTTTGAGGAGGGATCGCCGGATATATTGTGGTGGACGCCTGATCCGCGTATGGTGCTTTTCCCTGATAAATTTAAATTATCTAAGAGTTTGCGGCAGAAAATCAGGCGCCAAACCTTTGAGATACGTGTAGACAGTGCTTTTGAACAAGTGATTAAAGCGTGTAGAGCGGTACCGCGGCCCGGTCAGGACGGTACCTGGATAACAGATGAGATAGAGTTGGCCTATACGCGTTTGCACCGTTTGGGGATTGCGCACTCGGTGGAGTGCTGGCAGGATGGTCAACTAGTCGGTGGATTATATGGCTTATCCTTAGGTAAAATATTCTTTGGTGAGAGTATGTTTCATAAGGTCAGTGATGCCTCTAAGGTGGCTTTTTATTACCTTTCTTATTTTTGCAAACAATTGGAATTTAGTTTTATCGATTGCCAAATGCATACCGATCATTTACAGCGTTTGGGAGCTGAAGAAATGCCGCGTAGTGCATACTTGAAAAGCATCTATGTTAATAATGAGTTGGAGACAATGAAGGGAAGTTGGGAAGAGTTGGTGGAGGTTTTTCCAAATAGTATTGCTGACCTGTTTAGCGGTAGATAAGGGCTGCTGAGACGATGTGTAAAGTGTTGTCAAAGTGTGTTATGCAGGCTTATTTTTCATCCCATGTTTAAGTCCGTTCTTTTCTTTGTCTTAGTATTACTTTTTTACTTACAAACACAAAAATAGCATGTCCCTTTACTCAAAGACACTTCAAAAAAACCTTTAATAACACAATTAGCTTTGTCTTGTTATTCTTTTGTCATTACAAAATCAAATACAACGGACAATGAAAACAAGAATCACCCTATTTTTCTTATGTATTGCTTCTTTATTAAGTGCAAAGACATTTACAACAGAAGGCAATGGCTTGCGCCAAATACTTGATGCAAAAGCTAAAGATCAAACCATCATCTACACTTCTGAAATAGACGGCGCCTTGGGCGCTTATACGCTTGATGGCAAGAAACTGTGGCAACAGCCTACACAAAAAGCAGCGGTGATGTTTGAGATTATTGCTTATGATATCGATGGCGATAAGGATGATGAACTACTTGCTGCAAGTGCCGATGGCCATATTTACTGTTATGATGCGACAGGTAAAATGCTGTGGAAATATGCACCTGAAGCTAAAGTGCGCTTTTCAGAAGTAGCGGTAGTCAACAATGGAAAAGTGCAGATTTTTGCAGGCGGTAATGATTACAAGTTATATGAACTCAATGCCGAAGGAGAGCTAGTTGGAACCACAAAGATTTCTGGTGTTTTCCGTAAATTAGAAAGTGGCCGTTTTTTAGATAAAAAGGAAGAATCTCTCTTGGTTTTTACCTATGCACACGATAAATTCCGCTGGGATATGATGGCCATTATAGATGCTGACTCTAAAGAAATACTATCCTCATTCGATTACAAAAAAGCCAACCCAAAGCTATGGAGTCCCTATATGGTGACTGATATGGATATTGCTGATATCAACAAGGATGGCTTGGATGATATCCTTTACTTTGGTAGTGGAAAAGTGCCTGCTATTTTTGTTGGTCTGACAGGGGAATTTGAGCAAATCGCTCTTTTCAAAGGCAGCAATAAACTAAAACAACGCTACTCACATACCCAAGGAGCGTGTTTATTACCTCAAAGGGATGAGGTCGTTTTCCAGTTTGGTGGTGTAACGATAGTGACGGACCTGAAGGGAAAAGTAAAAGAACAAGTAGGCGAAAAGCACCGTGGCTTGATTTACAATGGCTTGATTTATTTGCCGGATGAAGAACAACTCTTAGCAGCAGGACAAGTCGGCGGTGGCAATACAATTTATAGCTTCGATACTAAAAAGAAAAACTGGCTATACACTGAGCACGAGATGCAAGGTCGCTTGACCAAAGTGGAGGACAACCTCAACACCCTCTACGAGCAAACCCTAAAATTTAAAGCGCCAAGCTACCAAAAACCATCAGATAAACCGTGGATAATGATGGGACAGGAGATTCAGGATAACCGAACAAAGAAGCTTGACTTTAACCCTATGATCACTATCACACAGCAAACGTGGTATGAGGATTTTGACCGAAAAGATATTGTAAAAGTCATAGGAAAAGACGCTCTAAAGCGTGACCGACGTGGGAAATACACGATGACACAGGACGACATTTTAGCGAAAGCTAGAGCTTTTGAAAAACGTGGTGAGCCTTTTACCGTGTGGGCGGGACACGTGACGGATCCTTTCTACATTTCTATCGAGACTTTGGAAAAAATTCTAGAGGTGGCGCCTAAAACCTGTTATGGTTTTATCTATGCCGAAATGAGCTCTGTGACTGATCCTCGCAGCCATTATTATATCGATTATATGATTCCTCGTTTAGCGAAAGCTTTACGCAAAAATGGCAAAGCCAAACTCTATTTCCGCTATAAAAATGTGTTTTGGGCAGCCAATTCTCACCTTGATCCCTGGAAAGAACTCTTCTTCTCGGGCAAATACAATGATATTATAGTACCCGCATCCGAAGATACAAGTAACCGCACGCAGGACATTAACTTAAGTGGTCGTGTAGGAATGTTTTGCGCAGGCTATTGCGATGATTTCGCTATGCGTTTAGTAGATGATAATCCGACCTCTTGGCGACCTTTGACGCCTGGCGGACAGCGCAGTGCATCGCCTTTTATTCGTCAGGGCGTACTACTGGCAGCTTATGGTGCACGTGTGGGTATTAATTTTCCAAGTAGATACATCGAATCTCCGGGTTACGACATCCTTTATGCTTTGATGCGTAGTGGTGTATTGCCTGTGGTGGAAAAAGAGGACATCCTATCCATCAGTTCTTGGCACTTGACTAAGGACATTGATATGCACTGGTTGGATGATTTTGAGGATCACCATAAGCTTCACCCGGCAAAAGCAGAAGATTTAAACGCCATCATATCAGTGCCGCATATGCAGTGGGCAGGTGTAGATATTCCAGAGTGGGACTATTCCAAGGCAGCCTTAGGCGTGGAGTACCGTTGGCTCAACTTTGTACCCGAAATGCCAAATGGAATGGTGCCTATAGCGCCGTCGGAAGTGGCGCCAGAGTTGGAAAAACAAGAAATGCCCTACACCGTGAGCAACTACAAACACGGTTGGAACGGCGATAAAGCCATTTCTGCCAAGGAATTTGGAAAAACAATTTTAGCTACAGCTGAAAAAGGAGCAGCTAAGATGCCAATTGCTGTGAAAGGCGCCTCGTGGGCAGCCATCCGTATTGACGAAAGTCATATCCGTGTTATCTTGATGGATCAAGGCTATATCGACCCTCAGGAGCGCGAGGCCACTATTATTTTCCAGAAAGAAGGCGTGAAAGGTGCTGTAAATATTCTAACGAAAGAAGGTCTGAAAATATCGGGGAATAAAGCTAATGTCACTGTACCAGCAGGTTCTTTGGTATTTATTGATGTAGCATATTAATAACACGAAGGACTAGAACATATATTGGTAGGGACGCAATATATTGCGTCTCATACCGAAAACAATTCATCAATGAAAAACACCCTAATCATATTGTTTCTATTTTGCCTTTTTTCAGCTTGCGCAAAAAAGGAAGAGCCGCTAAAGATTCTGCTATTGGCAGGGCAATCTAATATGGAGGGTGCTGGCAACTATGACGAACTTTCTAGCGCTGAAATGGAGGCGTTTAAAGTTATTTCAAAAAAGGTAAAGCTGTGCTCAAACAGTACAGCAGTAGCTCCCTTGAGCTATTATGAAATGCCACAAAAAAGTAAGAAATATGGTTTCCCAAGATTCTTTGGTCCTGAGTTTTTTATTGCTAAAATTCTAAATCAGAAATATCCTGAGCAGGAGTTTCTTTTTATCAAACACAGCAAAGGAGGCACAAGTCTTTACGGCGCTTGGAGTCCTGATTGGACACCAGAAAAAGCGCAAGCTGTAGAGCGTAAAGGTGAAAAGCAGGAACGTCGTTTTTATCATGAGCACATCGCCAATATCAAGCACCTTACTGATAGTTTGGCGAAAGCCGAAAGAGACTATGAAATCATAGGAATCGTATGGATGCAGGGCGAAAACGATGCGGCCAAAGAAGTCAGTGCAGTAACTTATGGTGACAATTTGCGTCATCTGATAGCTGCCTACCGTCGTGATGTGAAAGTGGAGAATTTGCCTTTCGTTTTTGGTCAGATAAATTCCACTTATGGCCGTTTTAAATCCGGACCAGCTGTAGTGCGTAAATCTATGGAAAAAGTCGCAGAGAAGGATGCTTTTTGCTCGATGATACCGACTTCAACAGATACCTCTTGGAGCGATTATCCCAAGCACGAAGGCGTACATTACAACACCGAAGGGCAGCGCCGATTGGGCACAGCAATGGCTAATGCGTTGATGGCGTATTTAGAGTGATATTAATTAACCCCTGTTTTAAGAGAAGATGATTGCTTTTTATTGAACAGCGGAGCTGTTCGATTATGATAGAATAATTGTTACGTGTATATACAATGAACCGCGGAGTGGTTCGATAATAAAATAAAAATATGACAAAAATTACTTGTTACCTATTATTGTTTTTTACAATATCCTTAAGTGCTCAAAACGAAAGTGACTTTTTTACGCCGCCATCCAATACTGGGGTGAGTAAAAATCTGGTGGACGATTACGGCGCCATTCCGAATGATGGAAAAGACGATAGTCAAGCGCTACAAAATGCCATAGATGAGGTGACGGCCAAAACAAATGGTGGGAAAATATATATTCCGGCAGGCACTTTTCACTTGGTGAATATCGATTTAGAATCCAACATTCATCTTGAGTTTGATAAAAATGTGACCATCATACCAGCAGCAGATACTTCGATGGGAAATTATGCAATCTTCCAGCTAGGGCGCGACCGCAACTACATCAATAACGTTCAGATCACAGCAAAATCGGGTAAGTTTACCGTAGATTTTCGCAATGTAGAAAATGTAAATGGTCGTGTAGCTTCTCTTTATAGTGTGGATAATTTTCAAATCTCAGGAATTAAGGTTTTGGATGACCTGACCAAGTTTTCGGCTATCACCGGAGGGATTTCAAAATACAATGGAGATTATCTGATGGCCAAAAATGGTGTGGTAAAAGACATAGAAGTACATAATGCTCACTATGGCTATGGCGTGATACAGATGCAGACAGGTCAGAATATTTTCTTTAAAAACTTATGGGGCGATGGTGGTGTTACGCTGCGCTTCGAAACAGGTTACGACAAAATGAATGAGCTTCAAGTGGGTGGTGTTTTTGACCTCTATGGGAAGAATATCTATTGCGAAAAGGGAAATGCTGCCGTGATGATATCGCCCCACGCTACGGATAACGGGCACGTAGAAATTGATAGCATCGAGGCTGTGAATTGTGGTTTTGCTGTGCGCATAGGCGAAGGTTATGCTACAAAGAAACAGGACTCTCTAGGAATAGACGGAGGTTACTTTGCCAACACCTCCAAAGTCAGCAATGTAAAGGCGACTTATGGCACAACGGCTCAAGTGAAATCAAAGCACTTTAAATATATGCCTTGCGCAGAACGCTCTCTTATCTCAGCAGAAAAAGGCCCTGACGGCGAAAGCTATGTAGCGCCATCCATTGCAGCTATTGTGAATACTTCAGAAGGGACAGGCGAAGGCAAATTTACGGTTACGATGACAAATGTCACTTCAATAAGCTTTCCCAATCAGCCTAAAGATATCCTGTATAGTGAAGATGCTATTGCTGATTGTCCTACTTCTCTTAATAAGCTAGAGGAAAAGTCATACATAATTTATCCAAGTATATTTAATTCAGTCATAAATATTGAAGAAGACTCTTCAGTGGAAATGTCATATTCTTTATATCACATTTCCGGCAAGGAAGTAGTTAAGGGAAAAGTAGAAAATGGGCGCATATATCCGCCTGAAAACCTAAGCTCAGGTATCTATGTGCTTAATATTATCAAAGAAAACACGATATCCAGTACTAAACTAATTAAAAAATAAAACCGATGAAAAAGTTAGTATTACTATGCATTGCAAGTCTTTTCCTTTTCGCTCTCTCAGCACAGGAACGTCCTAATGTGCTTTTCATAGCCATCGACGACATTAACGATTGGGTAGAGCCTTTGGGTGGTCATCCGCAGGCTCAAACGCCACATTTGGATAAATTTTGTAACGATGGCGCGGTTATATTCAAAAACGCTGTAACGGCAGGTCCTATCTGCGGCCCTTCGCGTTCGGCTTTGCTTACAGGTTTTTACCCAAGTACTACCGGCGTGTATGGCAATGCTACTAACCTTATCTATACTGACCTTTTTAAGGAAAATACTACTTTGCCCGAATATTTTTCAAAAAATGGGTATTACACGCTTTCTAACGGAAAAATCTTTCATAAACACGCCAGTGGCGAAGGTTATGTGGACTTTGGTCATTGGGCTTATGACGAACACGCCCGTTCCCGCAAAGGGGTAAAAGACGGCGCTATTAAAGAAAAGGTAACCAGTGCCAAAGCTGGTGTTATCAATGGTGTTCAGCAGGAGGATTTTAAAGATAAATCGAAACTGAGCTGGGGGCCAACAAAACATCAATTTGAAGAAACTGTCGATTATCTGGTAGCCGACTGGGCTAAGCAAAACCTGACAGAGCGTAGCTATGACAAGCCGTTTTTTATGGCTGTGGGCATTATAAAGCCACACTTACCCTGGTTTGTGCCGCAGGAATTCTTTGACCTTTATGAGCTTGAAGATATAGAGGTGCCGGAGGTCTTAGACAATGATTTGGACGATATAAAAAATCCTGATGGCAGTCTTTTGTATAAGGCTTCGGCAGAGTACCTTTGGATAAAAAAGCATCAACTGGAAAAAGAGGCGACACGGGCATATTTGGCTAACATCAGTTATGCGGATGCTTGTCTGGGACATATTTTCGAAGCTTTGGACAATAGCCCTTATGCCGATAATACCATAGTGGTGATATGGGGCGATCACGGTTGGCACTTGGGCGAAAAGCAACGTTATCTGAAAAATACCTTGTGGAACGAAGCGGCTAAAACGCCATTCATAGTGCGTATGCCGGGAATAGAAAAGGCTGAATATTGCGAGCGTACGGTGGGCTTAATTGATATTTATCCTACACTAAATGTCTTATGTGGCTTCCCGCAAAAAGAGATTTTAGATGGTAATGACTTCTCTCCATTGCTGGAAAATCCGCAGGCTGAATGGCTATATCCGGGCATAACGGTTTCTACCGGAGGTACTTCTGTAATGGGAGAGCGTTATCATTATATTACTAACCTAAAAGGTGCTGAAGAGCTTTACGATCTGGAAAAAGACCCGATGGAGTGGAACAACCTTATTGGCGAGAAAAAATACCGCAAAATAGCGGATGAAATGCGCCAGTGGGTGCCAGAAAAAAGAGCTGTGGGACCTAAAGAGCATTACAAAAAGCCACCTAACTATGTCGATGCGCCATCTGATCCGCGCATTAAACCGACGCGCAATTTGGAAAAATTAAATTAGTATTAATGAGTACTTTTTTGTTGTGAAATAGCTTCTATAACAAACATTCTTCTTGAAAAAACAACTCGTAATCATATTATTGCTCGCTGCGAGTGTATTGACTTTTGCGCAAAGCAAAACAAGCCTCAGCGGAGTGGTGGCCAACAACTGGAATAAAAAACCAATAGCTTTCACCAACCTCCTTCTGATGCCACAGGAAGGCAACAATGCCAGCGGTTCTATTAGTCTGGAGGACGGAAGCTTTGTATTCGAAAATTTAGCGCCCGGGTATTATGACCTCAGTATTTCATTTATGGGTTTTAATCCGGATACTTTGAAAAATATTCAGCTGAAGGCAGGTGAGGAACTAGTATTAGACACCACTTTACTAAAACGCCTGAAAACCCAATTGGAGGAAATTAACATTGTTGCCGAACGGCCAATGATAGTGGAAAGTGCCGGAAAAACAACGCTTAATGTGAATGAACGTATGTCTGGTTCGGGCGAAAGTGCCCTTGAATTAATAAAATATCTGCCATCGGCCACTACGGATGAGGAAGATAATGTGATATTGCGAGGATCACCGGCTACAGTGATGATTGACGGCGTAGAAACCGATCTGGCCAATGCTCTGGATGCCCTGCCTGTTGGGATGATTGACAAAATAGAGGTCATCACCAACCCATCGGCTAAATATTCTTCGCAGAGTGGTGCCGGTATTATCAACATCATCCTGAAAGGTGAAAAAAAGAAAGGCGCTAACGGAAAAGTATATATGGGCGCAGGCACACCGGAGCGTATGCAGTGTGGCGGCAATATGATTTTGATGCACAAAAAATGGACGTCTTTTAGCAATGTTGATTTCAGTCATTACAAGGATGAAAAGGAAAGCTATAGCGAACGTGTCTTTAAAGGATTAGGTGCTCCGTCGGTACTGTACAATAGTGGCAAAAATCAGTTGGTCTATGATAAATGGAACATTCGTCAAGGACTGAAATATCAATTGGATCCGTCCTCTTCCTTGCGTTTGGATGGCGGCTATCGTCGCGACAGAACAAGCAGCGATAATAGGGTAGTGGCAAAGAAGATAGAAAGTGACACTACGCTAAAGAGCCATAACCAAAGCCTTACAGAAAGCATTCAGGAAAAGGACTTTTGGAATGCTTCATTGGATTACCGTAAAACATTTGCCGATGAATCAGACCTTGCGGTGATAGTACGTTACGAGCATCAGAATAAACGCACACCTATAGAAAAGCTCATCAATTATTATGATGTGAGCGATGCCTCCTTAAAAGATAATTACCAAAGCCAGACCCGTTGCAATCCGGAATTAATTAAGAGTTGGCGTCTGAAGATGGACTATGAGAAAGATTTTAGCACCGATTTGCGTCTGGAAAGCGGTGTGCTGCTATTGCAACGTCACTCCGATGCCGAAAATGATTTTGTGAAAATAAAATATACTTATGTTGACAGCTCCGCCTTTTATAATCAGGCGATAGATAGTAGCCAAGTGTATAGTTTTGATGTAAGTGAGTTGACGCCTTCGCTCTATGGCGTGCTCTATTATGAATATAAGGATTGGGAAATATCCGGAGGTTTGCGTTACGAACTGCTTAATCTGGATGTGCATTCTTCCACCAACGATTCGAGTATACAGAACACCTACCATAATGTATTGCCGTCGCTACACGCAATGCGGAAATTCACGGACCGTTTCAGTGCCGGTATTTCGGCCTCTTATCGCACCAAAATGCCCAAATATAATCAGTTAAGTCCTGTGGCAGTGTACAATGGTTTATACAACAAAAACATTGGTAATCCGAACCTGCGACCGGAGAAAATCACAAACCTGGAAGTGAATGCCCGTCGTGTTTTTGAAAATCATACGGTTAACTCCGCACTGTTTTACAAGCACTTTAGTGATATGATTAACCGTCAGCAGTCTTACGAAATAGAGGATGGCTATGATGTGTTGGTACGTCAGTATCAAAACATAGGAACAGTGGATCAGTGGGGGATGGATTTGAATATTAGCAGTATAATGCCCTTTGGTATTAAAGCTAAAACCAATGTGTTAATGATGGGGCAGGATATCAATAGCGAGTATCAGGGCGAAGCCATCCATATTAAGGACTGGACCTGGTCTGCCAAGATTACAGCCAATCAGCAAGTGTGGAAAGATCTGCGTTGGCAACTCACTGCGGGTTATTTTGCCGATAGTAAAAACCTGAACGGTATTAACTTTGCGTATTTTTACAGTAATCTGGGCTTGAGTAAACCTGTTCTGAATAAGAAAGGTAATCTAAGCCTGCAAATCAACGATTTGTTAAACACGGTAGATCGTGAGCGCCTGAATAATACATCACCAAAATATGACATTTACAGCCGCACCAAGGGAGTAACACAGAAAGTTCTCTTGTCTTTCTCTTATAAATTCAATACGCAATTGGAAAAATAAGTTTCCGGTAGTTTTCTATAAAACAGGTTGATGATTAATATCGTATAACAGTTAAAAATAAGTCTCTGAGAATCTTAGTCCTGAAAGGTAGGGTGTCCAATTTAATGTTCTGATTTTTGATGGATGTTTGAACTCCAAAATTATGTATGGAATTATTTTTGAGAACGATACAGAAAGAGTCCTGAAAGGACTCAATTTGAATAACCCCGTACGAAGTGCGGGGTGAATTATCGCGAGAATAATGCAACCCCGAAGCGGGTTGGACATATTAGTTTTG
>DHQI01000126.1:0-9694 GCA_002408065.1 Bacteroidales bacterium UBA5342 | reverse complement strand
TCAATTTGAATAACCCCGTACGTCCGCGTGCCGCCGTAGCTTTAGCGGAGGAGCAAGTGCGGGGTGAATTATTGCGAGAATAATGCAACCCCGAAGCGGGTTGGACATATTAGTTTTGCTAAAAAAATACGATTTAAACATACAATTAATAAATTTATGAAACACAGATAATCAGGAGTTAAACCCTTTCATGGCTTCTTTCTGCTTCGTCACATGTCCACCGGCTTCACCGGTGGTATACAAAATATATTAAACCTCATCCCTGAAAGGGGGGAACATTGATTAAATAATCTATCCAATTCATACTCATTATGAGAAAAATTACAATCACCTTAGTACTGGCTATTTCTTGCATTATCCTTAATGCTAAAGAAAAACAGCCAAACCTCATCGTCATAATGACGGACGAACACAACTTCCGCACTTTAGGATGCTACCGTGACCTGATGACGGACGAACAAGCCTATGTGTGGGGCGAAGGCGTGGCCGTAGAGACCCCCAACATAGACCGCATAGCTGATGAAGGGGCTATAGCTATGAATTTTTATTCTTCTTCGCCGGTGTGTACGCCATCGCGCGCTTCATTTGTGAGCGGACTTTATCCTCAAGCTACCGATTCTTATAAAAATAATATTCCGATGAATGACAAGGTGGTCACCTTTGCCCAAGTATTGCAAAAGGAGGGTTATGCCACCTCTTATGTGGGCAAATGGCACTTGGATGGTGATGCCAAACCAGGCTTTGCGCCAAAGCGTCATTTCGGTTTTGAGGACAACCGCTATATGTTTAACCGCGGTCATTGGAAAAAGATGGAAGATGGTGCTACGGAGCCAGCAGTGGAAATGAATGTAAAGGGAACAGATGAGAATAGTTTTACTACGGATTATCTGACCACTAAATTTTTGGAAATTCTGGAGCGTGACAAAGGTGATGCCTTTTGCGCCATGCTTTCTATTCCTGATCCGCACACGCCTAATACGGTGCGTGAGCCTTACACTTCTATGTTTGATCATCTGAACTTTGAAGCTCCTAAGACTATGCAGGTGAGCAAAGAAGATATGCCTGTGTGGGGTATTTCGAAGAAAGAATTTGTGACCGAACTGAAGCAAAATCCAATGCAGGATTATTTCGGGATGGTGAAATGTATTGATGATAATGTGGGGCGTATTTTACGATTTCTGGATGATAATGAATTAACAGACAACACGATTATTCTCTTTACCTCCGACCACGGCGATATGATGGGTGAGCATCACCGTCACAACAAAGGGGTGGCTTACGAAACATCTGCACGCATTCCTTTTGTCATTCGTTACCCCAAGGCTATTATGCAAGGGAAAGTAGTGCGTAGGGCTTTTACCACTGCCGATTTTACACCTACCATTCTGGGTATGATGAAGGCTCCTGCCATAAAAAATGTGCATGGTAGTAATGCTTCGGAGGTTTTTACAAACACTGAAAAAGAAGTGGTTGACGGGCGCTATAATTATATGACAGGAACAGCCTCTAACTGGGTGGCTGCTATGAATCATCGCTACAAATTAGTGTTCTCTGTAACAGATTCTCCTTGGTTATTTGATTTGGAAAAGGACCCGGACGAGCTTGTTAATTATTACAATGCCAAGGGATATGAAACGATTTCTAAGGATATGAAACGCTTTTTGTCAGAGGCAATCGAAAAATACAATGACCGTGTGTTGATTAAAAATAATCTGATTATTAAATGATTGAACGGAGAGACACAGCAGAGATCTTAATTTTGGACTAAAGTTGACAGTAAAGAAACCATAAAGAACAAAGCTATATAATTCATATCGTAGATTTGTGCTGTCATTCAAAAAATACAAAAATGAAAACACGACTATTTATTCTAAGCCTTATGGCTGCAGTCTTTACCCTTATGAAGGCCGGAGAAAAACCTAATTTGCTTATTATTCACACCGATGAGCACAGCTTCAGAACCTTGAGTTGTTATCAGGAAATAATGCCCGAGGATCAGGCTTTTGTGTGGGGAAAAGGCAACAATGTAGAAACGCCAAACATCGATAGGATAGCGCACGAAGGGGCTATTGCAACAAGTTATTATTGCTCTTCGCCGGTGTGTACGCCATCCCGGGCATCCTTAATAACAGGGCTTTATCCTCAAGCCACAGGAGCATGGAAAAACGGCCTGCATATTCGTGAAGATGTCACCACTTTTGCACATGTGTTGAAAGATGCCGGCTATGCCACTTCTTATGTCGGAAAATGGCATTTGGCCGGACACGAAAAATATGCTTTTGGTATAGAATACAAGGCTGGTTTTGATGATAACCGTTATATGATGAAAGGCGGTCATGCACCATATTTTCACCTTATAAACGGAGAAGCAGAAAACAAGGTAGGACTTGGTGCAAACGCAGCAGAAAAATACCCCCAAGAGGAAATTATTCACTTGACGGATTATTTTACTGAAAAAACACTGGAGATATTGGAACGTGACAAAGACAAAGCTTTCTGTCTGATGCTGTCGATACCGGATCCGCACACGCCCGACTATGCTACTTCACCGTACAACACGATGTACAATGATATGGATGTGCAAATGCCTATGACGATGCAGGCCAAATATGTTGTTAACAAGCCGGGATGGGCAAAAGGAAGCAAGGATGACAAGAACGAAGCGCAAGTATTTAGCGCAAAATCCCTACAGCAATATTTCGGAATGGTGAAGCACATTGACGATCGTGTAGGGGATATTCTAGCGTATTTGGATGATAATAATTTGACGGAAAATACCATTGTGATCTTTACAGCGGATCATGGTGATATGTTTTATGAGCATGCACGCCGTAATAAAGGGGTGCCTTATGAAGCTTCCGCCAAAATACCGTTTGTGATTCGTTATCCGAAGAAAATCAAGGCTGGAAAAGTGCTTAACACAGCTTATACCAATGTGGATTTTGCGCCTACTATTTTATCTATGATGGGGATCGATTATAATGTGGGTTTCCACGGTGAAGATACGTCGGACGATTATTTAAACAAAGATATGGAGGTCAACAGCGACCGCATCACTTATTATGCTAAGTCAGGAGGCTGGTGGGTAGCAGCAGTAAGCGACCGTTATAAGTTAGTGCTCGACAAGAAAGAGAAACCTTACCTTTTTGATATGGAAAAAGACCCTTTTGAGCTGACGAATGTGTATGACGATCAGGCTTACGCCAAGATAGCTAAAGAGATGCAAGCAGAGCTTTTCCGTCAGATGAAAAAATACGATGAACCCGGTCTTAGTCCTAAAGCTAAGCCTTACATTACCGAATAATGATTGTCTTGAGGGAAGCTTAATTGGGGCTTCTCATTATCCAGAAGAGCTACGATGTTTAGAGGTTTTCATTGTGGCTCTTTTTTTATGATATTGTTTTAACCAGGTAACAAAGTGTTTTTTTTAACACCTGAAAAGCGAGTTAAGCCATGGGGAAAGCATAGTTTTAAATTGAAATCTGACTTAAAAATAACCGGGATAGTACAAAGCGCTCATTGCTTAAGTTTGTTTTGCTTATATATGTCGACATGAGTGCTTATAGGAAGATAAAGTACGGAACTCTGAAAAAACACAAAGCAACAGGCCTTAGCACTAAAGCAAGGCCTTAGATAAGCCAGTAATGATAGTTTTCTAGATTTCACTCACCACTTCGTCATAAGGATAGCGGATGCGTGGATAGAATATGCCGTCTTTAGCACGTGGACCTACAGCTACCACCATATTGATTTGAGCACGCCGTGGCAGGCCAAGCATTTTTTTGATGCGTTTGGAATCGAAGCCTTCCAGGGGGCAGGTATCGTAGCCTTCTGCTCTCACGCTCAGCATAAAAGTGCTAGCTGCCAGTCCTACACTCTTGTGAATGGTTACTTTTTTATCTATGGCTGTTACTTCGCGTATAGAGGGTTTCTTGATGCCTGTCAGGGTTACAAAGAGTTTTTTTAGCAAACTAAAAATGTACAGAAAATCAAAGGCATAGAAAGCTGGCATCATTTTGCTGTAATAGTTACGGCGTTTTTCTTTGCGCGATTCTTTTTCGAAGTTGTCGGCTGCATTGACCAGCTCCAGGTTGTGAGCTATACTTTGTTTGTATTTATCGGGGCGGGCTACAAATACCACCAGCTCGCGGGCTGTCTTTGCAGGTAATTGATCCATGCAGTAATAGGCCAGTTCTTTCTTTTTTTCTTCGCTGCTGACGCGTACAAATTCCCAGAGTTGCATGTTACTGCTGTTGGGGGAGAGGATAGCACGTTGCAAGCTGCGTTCTACTATGCTTTTATCATATTTCGCTTTTTGATCGTATAGGCGAATGGAACGGCGTTCGTTTACTACTTTATCAAAGATTTGCGCTTCGTTGGTCATGAGCATTAAGATTTGAGACATGTAAAATCAAAAGATATTATTTGAGGACTTTTTAAGATTCCAGTCAGTTGTTAGTTAACGTTGTTTCTGTTTTGTGAAATGCTTTGTGCGATTCCCGCTGATGCTGTACATTTCATACCTACACCTTAGGACATAAACTCTGTCTTTTTATTAATGAGGTGCAAAAGTAGAACATTATTTCTATACATTTGTGATTTGAAACCTAACACTATGACTAAAAGAGATTTTTTCAACATCCTTATTAAACTTTTCGGTCTGTATTCTATCGTTAAGCTCTTGTTCACTTATTTTCCAAGCACCTTGTCTTTTCTTATTCATACACCTGACTGGACGAGTATTATAGGGCTTTTGGCGGCACTTCTGCTTATTGTTTCGCTCAATGTCTTATTGATTTTTAAGTCGAAAACTATTATCAAATGGTTGAAATTGGATAAAAATTTTGATGATGATCGCTTGTCTGTTTCAGATATGGATGTCGACAAGCTTTTAACACTAGGCTTGATAATAATAGGTGGATTGCTCTTTATTAATAATATTGGAGCAATCATTTCGCAAATTTTAGGAGCGGTACAGATGTCTGCCCGTCAGATGCATAACAATAATGAAATCTTTTCTCTGTTTTCAAACCTTAACATCATAGCCCAAATTATCAATGTTGTTATAGGGTACTTTCTTGTCGTTTATAGCCATAAAATAGCTATCAGGGTAGGACAGATCAATCAGATGAACGGAAAAGATAAGGCATAGAAAATGAAAAAAGTAATATGACGGTAATTGACAACTCAGATTAGAAAAATTGAATTCTTATGCTTGCATTTTTTCATACCTTAGCCTCTAACGTTGATAAATTTGAAGATTTAGCGCGTAAATATGCTCCAGAGGAAGAAATTCGTCACTTTGTAAACGAGGAGATTTTATCCTTTGCACTGCGCCATGGTACAAGAGATGATAGCACCTTTGATGCAGAGATAGAAAAGATACGTACCTTACAGCCTCAAAAGATTATTTGCACTTGTTCCACTTATGGAGAGGCCAGCGATCGTCATCCGGATGTGTGGCGTATAGACCGTCCTGTGGTAGAATATATTGTGAAAAACTATACTCAAATAGGCTTGGCCTATGCGGCAGAGTCTACCTATGATATGAGTTTAGGTTTAATATCTGCTGCCGCAAAAGTACAACACAGGATGTTGTCAGTGAAAGGCATTGATTGTACAGAGGCGTGGTCATTCTTTGAAAAAAATGATATGGAAGCTTATTCTAAACTAATAGCTCAGAAGATACAAGCATATGCTCAAGAGGTGGAAGTCGTTTTTTTAGCGCAGGCTTCTATGGAAGGGGCCAAGGCTTACTTGTCCGATTTCGAAAGAGAGGTATATGCGAGTCCTGAGTTTGGAGTGAAACAGATATTGACTAGCTTATAACGTTACCTTCGATGTAAAATATCATTTTCCCTAAGGGGGCAGCTGATTTTGGTATAAATTTGACCCAAATCATCTTGACATATCCCGATATACTTTCGCTAATTGCTGACCATTTCTACTCAAAAAACAGTTTGAACTATGACCATGTTTCATGTCAAACTCGCGTTTATAAGAAATGCTTAAGTTGGTGTAGACTTTTGGTAATTATGCTATTGCATGTTTTTTCTTACGTGCGGGTATCTATTGTTTAATGCTCCATTTACTCCCAAACACAAAGCAAAAACCACAAAAAACATATTAATATAAGAAAATCATTCTCTTTGTAATCGCAACAGGGCTAATGGCCAACAGTCAAAAGAATAAAAGAAGAAATGAAGAGACGTGATTTTTTCAAAAAAGGAATAAGCGGAGCAGCCGTATTAGGTGCTGCGCCTTTGGTAGCATCTTGCTCAAGCGATAGCAGCCCGGGGGCTGCAGACCGCAGTACTGATGATTGGTATCAGGTAGCTACCGGCACCAAAGGCATTCCCGAAAGGGAGAAAAAGTTAAGCTATGATGTGGCTGTGATAGGGGCCGGTATGGCGGGGATTTCGGCGGCGGTATCGGCCGCACGAAATGGTGCCAAAACCCTATTGGTACAAGACCGTCCGGTACTGGGAGGTAATGCTTCGAGCGAAATGCGCGTAACGGTAAACGGTGTTCAAAGTCTGACCAATAAACACCGGGTGGAGCGTGAAACCGGCATCATTGAAGAAATTCTGATAGAAAATTGGGTCTATAATCAGCAAGAGAGCTATCCGGTGTGGGATCACGTTTTATATGATTTTGTGGTGCGTGAACCCAACCTGACCTTGTTACTCAATACTCAGGGCGTGGATGTGAAGATGAACGGTAACAGAATAAAAACAGCTTTGTGCTGGCAAAGTACTACGGAGACACTGTTTTATATTTCAGCAAAGCAGTTTGTCGACTGTTCGGGCGATGGACTGATGGCCGCTCAGGCAGGAGCAGAATACCGTACGGGGCGCGAAAGCAAGTACGAATTTGACGAGTCCTTTGCTCCTGAAAAAGCTGATGGATGGGTGATGGGCGACTGTCTTATGATGATAACGAAGGATATGGGACATCCGGTGCCATTCAAAGCACCGAGTTATGCTATCCCTTTTGATTATAAAGCGGCATTAAAGGATAAACACCGTCGTTTTAAGCAATTTAAAGAGGGTTTTTGGTGGATAGAAGTGGGTGATCAGTTTGATATCATTGCCCAGCGCGATAACATCCGTCATAAGTTAATGGCTTATTTTTATGGGGTTTGGGATTATATTAAGAATTCCGGCGAATACCCCGAGACGGAAAATCTGGCACTGGATTGGATTGGTTCTATCCCGGGACGCCGTGAGTCACGTCGTTTTATGGGCGACCATATCCTGACGCAAAAGGAAATGGAAAACTACCACCACTTTGATGATGCCGTGGCCTTTGGGGGATGGTCTTTGGATGAACACAACCCCGGAGGTATCGAAGATCTGAGTCAGCCGGCGAGTTATTTTCATACCCGTTTCAAGCAAGTATACGAAGTGCCTTACCGTTCGTTGTATTCTAAAAATATTGAAAACCTTTCTTTTGCCGGACGTAATGTAAGTGTTTCGCATATGGCGCTTTCGTCAACGCGCATCATAGGAACCTGCTCTATGATGGGGCAGGCTGTGGGGACGGCTGCTGCACTTTGTGTGGCTAAAAATACCACTCCACGGGGCATTGCTAATAAATATATTAATGAGTTACAGGAGCAGCTGTTGCGGGACGACTCTTACTTTCCTAAGCGCCCGGCTAACGATGCTCAAGATTTAGCTAAGAAAGCAGGACTAAGTGCGTCATCGACCTTTAGCGGTAAGGTAGATTTGTTGACAGATGGCGTGGGACGCGATGAAATAGATAAACTACATCATTGGGAGTCAGTGGGTAACAATGCCTTGTTAACATTAGAATGGGATGGGGAAGTCAGCCTCTCTCAAGTAGAACTGAAAGGTAATACTAACCTGCAACGCAAATTGATGATGCACAAGAATCCGGCCAAGAACAAAGGTCAGATTTTGGGGGTCCCCCCCGAACTATTGAAGGATTTTGATGTGGAAGTATGGCAGCATGGGGCGTGGCTTAAAGTTGCTGAAGTGCGCGAAAATATTACGCGTAAAATGGTGGCTAAATTTGACAGAATAAAGACGAATAAAATACGTTTGCACTTGAAGAAAACGCACGGTGCGGAGAATGTGAGACTGTATGAGGTGCGTTGTTATTCATAAAAAATACAGAGAATAACAGATTTTAGATATCAGACACGGTGGTATTTTGTGCTTTTTTATGTTAGCATTTTAAATTGTAACAACATAGAAAAAGCTGAGTAGCACAGCAACATACAAGGATTATAAAAATGAAAAAAACACTTTACGTTATTCTAATATTGTTTTGTAGTCAATGGATAAATGCAGGGCAATTAGAAGATCAAGCCAAGACAAAAATCCAAACGCTTAATACTTTGATTGCACAGGCTGATGCAAAATCAATCGCAACGATACACGAAAAAACAACGGTGCGTACGGCGGAGATTTTTTTAGCTTTTGCTAATTGGGACGAAGCTAATGTGCTCAGAAACGATTCTCTGTTTATGCAAGTCTCGCGTTACAAAAATAATTCGCTCGAGATGGCGCAAGGTTTAGCGCAATTTGAGCGCGAAGATATTATTCGTATGTTGGATGAGGCTATCGTAAATATTCAAAATCTGCTGGATGGAAAAAGTCGCCGTTTGTATGTAGAAAATATTGATTGGAGCGAGGCTAAGCTGGATGGTGACCAGATAACATATAAGGGTAGGCCTGTTTTCCTGACGGATTATACCTGGAAGCCGGGCACTGAATTGTTGCAAGAGTACCACGGTCAGCTGGATGGTTTCTTCTTAGCTCCGGGGCATGTAGAGGAAGATGGGACGATAAAGAAATGGATCCAACAAGATATTGAAACCAAAGAAAGTGGTACGATGGGTTTTATTTTTCTCAATCATAAAAATCCACCAGTATGGGCACAGGATAAATACGGTCCTGATTTCAAAATGCGCACCAATTCGTATACGCATTACGATATCGATAACCCCGGAGCACGCGAAATGCAAGGGATGCTTTTGAGCGCTACAGTTCCTCAGTTTAAAGGAAAAAAATATGCTGAGATGGGTTATCTGCTGTGCAATGAGCCACATTTTTATACCACACAGACCAATGGAAAAGTAGACTGGGCAAGCGGTGGTGTGTCTGAATATACCTTTGAGAAATTTCGTGATACTTTGGCGCAGCGTCACACATCTATCGAAGAGTTAAACCAGCGATGGGGGAGTTCGTTTGCTTCTTTCAACGATGTGAGCATAAGCATACCGATAGAGCGTAGCCTGCAAGGCAAAGCCATGTGGTACGATTGGGTCAGCTTCAACCGTGAACGTGTAACGGCCTGGTTTACTGGTTTGCATGATACTATTCAGTCTTATGACGCTGAAGCAAAAACGCATATTAAGATCATGCCCAACCTGTGGAGCGAAAATAACCGTGGCCATGGTATTGACTTGGAGGAGTTGACGCGCATGACCGAAATAATAGGAAATGATGCAAGCATAGAGCACGAAACGATGTATGGCGGGCCCTATGAGTTTCAGGAGCACTTTGCTTACGAGTGGCGTGAGCTCTGTATGTCTTATGACTTTATGAAATCGGTTAGTCCGGAAAAGATTATTCTTAATTCTGAAAATCACTTCTTAAGTACGGGGCGTTCGCGTGATTTGTTCCAAGATCCTATTCACGCCCGGGGTAACACTCCCCTTGGG
>DHQI01000129.1:98818-109364 GCA_002408065.1 Bacteroidales bacterium UBA5342 | reverse complement strand
AACAGGAGAGATTATCGACTGTCAGGTTTTTGTGGCCTGTCTGCCTTATTCCGATTACGGCTTTTGTATGGCTGTTCCGAGTCATCGTAACCGGCGTTATGGCGCAGGAGCAAAAATTCCTCGTAAGCACGCATAAAGAAAGCCTCAGAAGTCACACGATTGCGCAAAAGGCTGTCGGCTACTTCATCACTCTTTTTGTAACGGATAGAAGGGTCGCGACCAATCTCCAAGAACATATTGATGTGGCGAATATCGTCGAAACGCGCTGCCCAAGCCTCTATCGGGTTAGAGGTAGAACGCCAGTAACCATCTACTGTTTGCATAGTATTAATGGTTGACGTCAAAGCATTAGATACCGCATTATCCGTAGCACAGTCCAGAAAGTTGCTTCCGCCCCATACATCGGGTGTAGAGGCAAAACTGCGGTACGATTTATTGACCCAATTCAGAATATCCTCCGGCTTATCCTCTACAATCTGATCCAGCGTACGCTCGTTGGACAGTTTGGGCTCAAAGAAATCTTCACACGAAGCGAGCGTGAAAACTAATCCTATGGCTATTATTATTTTTTTCATACTTATTTATTTTAAACTAAAGACATCAGACTTTAAGATTTCAGACATAAGACTTAAATTTCAATATTTTCATCTTTTAGTCTATTGTCTTTTAGTCTACTGTCTTTTAATCCATTTGTCAATTTTTGTTAGAAAGTCAATTTAAGTCCCATAGTCACAGTTTTGTACAATGGAGTAGTACTGATACCCGCATTGGTACTTTCAGGATCTATCTCAGGCGTTTCTGACAGAGTGAATAAATCGTTTCCTCTCACATATACTTTAGCTGCCGAAGCAGAAATACGGTTGACCAAATCAGTTGGTAAGTTATACGTTAGCTCCACGGTGCGCAGTTTGAAATAGCCACCGTTCACCATCCAGTAAGTTGAGTTGCGGTAACTGTGTGCTGAATTACCCGATAGCGAAGTCAATCGCGGATGCGTAGCTCCTGCTATGGTACTCAAATCATTCGGATTGGCTGCTCCCAAGGCATAATCTGTATATTTACGTGCTCCGTAATTTTGATAATACGTATTCATTATACGATCGTATCCGGCACGGCCCTGCCCCAGCACATAAAGCTCAAATCCTTTGTAAGCCATATTGATGTTCAAAGCATAATTGATGCGTGGTGCCCAGTTACCAATCACCTGGCGGTCATAGGTGTCAATCACATTGTCATTACGATCATTAATGGTGTTGGTGTATTTAATATCACCCGGTAATACAGTACCATAAGCCGAAGTTACACCGTGTGCCGAGATTTCAGCCGCATCTTGGTAAAGTCCTTCAGCTACCCAACCAAAGAGCGCATCCGCTTCTTTACCTTGCTGACGCAAATGCTCATACTCATAAAGCTCATCGTACACATCGTACACAGCTTTTGAGTGCAAGAGATTACCACCTACAGCGTAATAGAAATCGCCTACCTTATCAGCATACTGCATACTCAAGTCAAAACCGCTATTGTGTACTTCATTGGTGTTCACCAAAGGAATGTCGATTTGACCTATCACATAATCGGGTAAGAAACTGGTGGATTGTACCGGAATACCCGTGCGTTTTTCATCAAAATAGTTGAACTCAAAAGTCAGGCGGTTTTGCAACATCGCAGCTTCCACACCTAGGTTTAGCTCATTGGCTTCTTCGAAAGTATAAGCCGGGTTCCCTAAACTACTAACCGTTGTCCCCCATATTCTTTGTGAGTTGTTGTGACCTAAATCGTAACTTACAGCTGTACCATACTCATCGCGGTACACATAGTACTCATAACTGCGGTCGTAACCCATTTTACCATAAGAGGCTTTTAGTTTCAAGTAGTCGATAAGCTCAGAATCTTCAAGGAAAGATTCGTTAGAAAGAATCCAGGCAGCACCAGCTGCGCCATACAAGCCCCAACGATTTTCTTCGGTAAACTTATCCGATCCCATCATCGACGAACTTAACTGAACGATGTAACGATGGTCGTAAGCATAGTTACCTCGAAAACCAATGTTCATACTTTTATCGTCCTGACTTACCGAACTGCCACTAGTTTTCATCTTGGTAGCATATTGGTTCAGGGTATAAACCATATCGGCTTTAATAGCGTGCTTATCAAAGGTATTATCATAATTCACAGAAGCAACACCGCCAAAGTTACGTGTGAAGTTATCACCAAATTTTTTCTGGTCGCCGGAAAGGTCATCCGTTCCCACCTGAATAAGTGTATCAGGATTGGTAGCACTACCTACCTGATAACGTGAATAGTCGAGTTCCTGACCTGTTTGCAAATAAGATATCGCATCCAAAGCTACCTCGGCAGAAGCCGAAAGCCCTTCAACCAAGGAATTAAGGTTAAAATCAATGCCCAAAGCATTCTGCGTATAATAATCTTTAGTGTCTTTATAACCTTTACGCGTCAGTTCGCCATACAGATTTTGATCTACACGCCCGCGACCATATCCCAAAAGTTGATTGCCCTCTTCATCCTGTCCCACAAACAATGGATAGTCGTTAGGACGATGCTCACTAATCATCTCATATACCTCTTGCTCAGAAGCATAAGGATATTCTTCGTAATGTAAAACAGTTGCAATATCCAGATTCATTGATACAATGTCGTTGACTTGATAATCAAGGTTACTTCGTATATTAAAACGTTGCGTTACCTGCTCGTCCCCCACAGCTATCATTCCATTTTCGCGAGTATAAGCACCATTCAGGAAATAGCGCGTTTTCTCACTACCACCAAGCAATTGTATATTAGCGCGTGTATAGTTTTTATAAGCTTTTAGAAACTCGTCCTGAAAATTCACATCCGGGTATTTCACACGGTCAGCATTAGGGTCAGCATAGTTGGCCAAATCAGTCGTTGAATAGGTCAATACATCTTTACCATCGTTGATCTCTGCCTGATTATAAAGACGAGTATAGTCTTCTGAGTTTAAATATTCCGGTACAATGCTTGGTGATTTAATACCTGTTTCGGCCGAAAAGCTAAGCTTAGCCTTTTGTGTCATACCGCGTTTGGTCGTAATCACAATAACACCATTGGCTGCTTTGCTACCGTAAAGCATTTTGGCTGTTACATCTTTCAGTAACTGAATAGATTCTATCTGCTCTGGAGCAATGTAATCGTACGAACGGTTAATGACACCATCAACAATAATCATCGCCAGATCGTCATCACCACCACGCGAATTACCACGCACCTTATTCATACCATAGAGTCCGGCAGCCAGACCTTTTATTCCCTGCGGAGTACTATAATAAGACGTCTTATTCAGAAGTTCTCCATCAATCACATCAATGGCGCCTACCACACGTTCAGCCTCCAGACTGCCGTAGGCCACATCAATCATTTTGGCTGTTGCCGTGCTGTCATTTTGAGCAAAAACACTCAGAATGATAGCCGATAACAGTGTTGTAAAAATTATTCTTTTCATTGTTATTTTTTTTTAGATTTAAGACAAAAGACTTGCTTCACCCTCATAAGGTCACTGAGCGAAGTCGAAGTGCCTGTCTCAAATTACCATCCAGGGTTTTGTTCAAAATTAGTCATCATATCTTCCACACTTAATGATAGCGGGTACCAGTAGTGCTTCTCTTCAAAAGTACGTGCATTAGGAATTTCAAAATCAGAATATTCAAATGTTCCGTCAAGTTTCTTTATAATTTGCACACCATTGATTTGTTTTAAAGCATCCTTTGCTATTTTCCAACGACGGATATCGTGCCAGCGGTGAAATTCAAAGATCAGCTCAACAGCACGTTCGTTGCGGATACGCTCACGGAACTTCACTTTACCAGCTGCTACATACTCGGCACGTACAGGCGACAGACCGTCGATACGGGCACGCACCAGGTTGATACATTTCTCCGCTGTATCCCACTCCGGATCAGCCCCCGGAATAGCACCTTGCGGTCCGTACAACTCATTAGCCGCTTCGGCCAAATCCAAATACAACTGAACAAAACGGATAAAAGGATAGGTACGGTAATAGCCAGTTAATTGGTCTACATTATTTTGCCCGGGCCAGCGCATTTTACCTGCCAGTTCGTAACCGGTCCAATTCAGTGCTTTTTCCTCGCGCATATACCAGTGGTGATAACCATTGTCGCCATCCCCTTCGGTTATATAAGGAGCTAAAGTAGGGTTCTCAGCACCAGGTTTCAAGTACAATTCCGAACCGTTCACATAGATGTTCATCTTCAAACGAGGATCACGATTATCGTAAGGTTTTTTAGGATCAAAGCTGGTCACCGGCACATTGGGATCCGTCACATCATAACCATCGATGGTTTCAAATTTTTTCACAATATTTTGGGTAGGGGCATACTGATACGAAGCATAACCATTATCATAACCCAAACGCCAAGCTCCACGCCCGGTATTAGCCGCTTGTGTCACCGGTGTAGCTTTCGGCATACGAGCATAAAGTGCTTCGCGCGAATATTTTTCAGTTTTGCTATAGAAATTCTGCTGATAGTCATCACCTTCGCCCCAAGTGTACATAATGTATGGTGACGTTGGTGCCTCAGCTGCCTTTATCGCTTCTACCGATGCCGTTACTGTTTTAGCTAAGTAATCGGCACTATAACCACAATCTTCGGAGCTTATGCTTGACTGCACGCCATAGCCTAAATTCATATTAGGACTGGAAGCATAAAGCAGTGCCATAGCTTTTAAGGCTTTTGCCGAAATATTAGTTGGACGTCCACCATTGGCATCATCCCAGCTTTCAGGAAGCAAAGCAATAGCTAAATCCAGATCTTCCACCAACCAATCGGTGCTCTGCTGGTAAGTAGGGCGTACATTATCAAAATCGGTATTAGTGCTAAACACCTGACGCATATCAGGCATTCCCCCCATACGTCGGATATATTCGAAATAAAACCATGCTCTCAGGAAATAAGCTTGTCCTAAGAGTTGATCTTTAAGCTCTTGCTCACTATAAATTGACTGATCAGGAAACTCTGTCAATTCATCAATGTGCTCTATCACTTGATTGGCAGCACGCATACCATATTTAGCCAAGGATAGTGCCGTGCTTTGCGCCTGTATCACTTCGCCATTCGATGTAGCTGCTGTAAAGCCAAAATCGGTCACACATATTTCCCAAGTCTGGGTCTGGAACATCAACCAGTTACCGGTATTCACAGCATTCATTTCCCAGTTGGTCTTACAAGTGGTCATCTCATCCGAGATTTGACCGGGTACATAGTCACGTTTCATCACGTGAGGGTTGGGGAAATAGTCTTTCACATACCAGTGAGCTCTGTCGAGCACTCCACGGTAAGCGTAGTATTCAGAGTAAATCTCCTCTTCGCTCAATCCCATATCCGGACTAATATCCAAATAGTCCTCGCAGGAGAACAGGAAGAGCGGTAACAATAGATATAATAAATTCTTCTTTTTCATAAGGCTCAAAATTGGCATTAGAATGAGATACGGCATCCCATATTATAAGTTCTACTCAATGGATAAGAAATCAAGGTTTTTGATTCCGGATCGAATGACTCCGGCAAACTGGTCCAGGTCATTAAGTTCTGTGCATTCACATATAATTCAACCTTAGAAAAATACTTCATACGATCTAAGGTACGATCAGCAAGATTATATTTCAGTTCCAAGTTACGCAAACGTAAAAAACTGCTATTTAGCACCATATTATCGGTTCTAATATACCATCCTGTTAAGCGTGGTGATATACTTTGAGCATCTAAATTATCAGAAGTCCAGTAGTCACGTTCGTGACCATTCAGAACGCCATCGCCTTCTTTCATAGAATAATAATAATTGGTAGGAATGGTTTTAGCAATATTGAAAACACCATTAAACATACCATGCAACGAGAAATTCTTGTACTGCACACCTAAGGTAAAGGCGAAAGAATTAGATGCATAAGTAGGATACTTCATAGGAATCAGGTCATCGTTGTTGATGATACCATCACTGTTATAATCCAACACACCATAATCGCCCGGAATTACTAAAGTACCTGCATTTTCTGCCGGAGTAGAGTTAAAAACATCATCCCAGCTTTCAAGGAAACCGGTAGTTTGCATCGCGGTATTATAACCAATTGGTTTACCGGCAGATTGTTTATATTCATCAGCATTAGGCAAGTCATCACGGAATACCACGCGGTTTTCGCTCATGGCCAGGTTACCTGTTACATAATAGCTTAAATCTTCGTTAACAATACCATTATAAGTGACACTAAGGTCAAAACCGTGCGTTTTAGTTTCTCCCAAGTTAGCTTTAGGTGCTGTATTACCATAAAGCATTTCAGGAATGGTGTTACGTTGCATAATAATGCCGCTACGTTTTTCGTCGTACAGGTCAAACTCGGTCTTAAGTTTACTGTCCAAAATACGAAATTCGAGTCCAATATTTTGTTTTAATGACTCTTCCCATGTGTTTTCAGCATTGGCAGGAGAACCTTCCATATAGGTAATATAGTCGCTGTTTCCGGCAGCATCCCATCCCCAATACACATTATCCATTTGGCTATAAGATTGTATGTAAGTAAAACGGTCGCTACCTATACCACTATCACTACCAACCAAACCAACGGAGTATTTCAATTTTAAGAAATTAATGCCCGGCAGGTTATTCTTCATAAATGCTTCTTCTGACACATTCCATCCTATGGCACCGGATGGGAAGAAACCATATTTCATTCCCGGTGCCCAGTTTTCATTACCATTGTAAGCGCCGTTGAACTCAAACATATAACGGCTTTTGTAAGCATAAGTAGCACGGGCCACCCAGCTTTCCTCACGGCGGGCAAACTCTAGTTTCTGATTATCTTCGCGGCGGCTAAACAAGCCCAGCAAGTGAACATCGTGCGCATCGGCAAAGGTGCGTGTATAGCTTAAACGGCCATCATAATATAGTGTTTGGCGATAAGTGTTAATCCATTCGCTACTTTGCACCGGCAGGCTGGCATAAGCATCGGGGTCACCTACCTGGGTAATGGTACCTAAGGAAGGATCTGCCTCAAAATAAATTTCATTAAGTAATAAGCTATTCTTATACTGACGCGTATAGTTCAAAGACATTTTTGCAACAAACTTAAGGTGCTTAGTAATGTCCTGTTCCAACAAGAAATCGGAATAAACACGGGTTGTACGGGTTTGATATTGCCCTTCACTTGTCATCAGACCGTAAGGGGTATTGGAACCGGAACCACCGGTAGGAAACCCCAAACGACCATCGCTCAATACCGGCGGAGTACCAATCTGAGGCGTATTAAAAATAGAAGTAAACGAAGCGCTGGTCCAGTTGGCATCGGCACCTGTTGGTACAGAATTCGTGACTTTATTACCATTCCAATCGTTGAAATCACCGGATAGCTTCACGCCAAACTTAGTGGTTTTTGTTAAGTTAAAATCCAAATTACTACGCCAGTTGTAACGCTTAGTGTATGTGCGAGGATCAAAATCATCCTGCTCCTCTACATCAAACATATCGCCATCGTAAGTATATCCTAATGAGGTAAAATACTTAACAAATTTATTACCACCCGATACGTTAATATTGTACTGTTGTGTATAACCTTTGTCAATCATCATATCCGACAAAAAGACATAAGAATAATAGTCCATATCGCGGTTTGGATCGGCCCAGGCATCTATCAGGCTTTGCTTGTAAAGTGCACCATAGTTATACTCATTCAGAGCAGCTTGGTTGTAATATTCCAAGACTTCAGAATATTCGGTAGCGTGATCGTTGCGTACAGTTGGGTTCTTAATACCAAAGTTAGCCGAAGCGTTCACGCGTACTTTCTCGTTAGCCCCTTTTTTGGTGGTTACCAGGATAACACCATTTGCAGCTTTCACCCCGTAAACGGCTGTAGCCGATGCATCTTTCAGCACTGAAATGCTTTCAATTTCATTAGGGTCAATACTGTTGAAATCGCGCTCTACACCATCCACCAAATAAAGCGGTGTATTATCGGTCCAGGTAGACATACCACGAATCAGAATATTAGCATCCGTAGCTCCCGGCATACCAGCATCCTGCATCACAGAAACCCCCGGCAAAATACCGGCTAAAGCCTGACTGACTGAGGTCACACTACCGGCTTGCATAATCTCTTCGCTGCCGGCCGTTACAATAGATCCTACCACACTCTCTTTCTTCTGAGCACCAAAACCTACCACAACCAACTCTTCTACCGCAATGGCTCCTGTGGTCATAGTTACATTTAGCGGAAGCTGACCGGTAAAAGCCACTTCCTGCGTTTCCATACCCATAAAGGCAAACACCAAGACATCACCACTAGCTGCCTGTATGGTATACTTACCATCAATATCGGTAATGGTACCACCAGCCTGGCCTTTCACCTGCACTGTTACGCCGGGTATCGTCCCCATATCATCACTCACCACACCACTTACCGTGACATTCTGAGCCGATAACAAGGAGAAACTCCAACTTAACAATAGCAATACTATCAGACGATAATAGCTACTATTTACATTAATCTTTCTCATATTGTTTTTAAATCGGTTTTTAAAACATTTCTCAACGCAACAAAAGTACGGGCACATCCAAAAGAATTATACACTATTTTTACCCTAACATGACACTATTTTAACATAATTGTAATAGCTTAATGGTAAAAACGGACTACCCAACAAATTTGTTCTGTTTGATAGCCCGGTTCCATGTAAAATTATTCAAGAAATTCTACGCCTCCACGGCACACTCTTCGCTCAGTTTCTCATACACCGTATCATCATCCAGCGTACCTTTTTTAAGGAAAACCAAAAGGGTAAGCTCTTCCTTATCGGTAGGATACACTTCACCGTGCCAACATTTTTCATTCATCAGGTAAAGCTCGCCTTGTTTTATCTCCAAGGCTTCGATGCTTTCCACGGCAGGCACTTCGTCCTGGCAAGGTGCTAAGGGTAAAATAAAATCACCCGTCAGGCTTATCATCAGTGTTGGTGTCTTGAAGTGATTTTCCAATTCTGAAAAAACCATAGGGTGCTTTTTCACCTGTAGCACGCCTATTTCAATCTCTCCACCAAAATCTACCCCCAACTGCTGTGCCCAAAACTTAACAATGCCCACATCTATCGTAGCTTCTCCTTTATTTTCTAAAGAAATAATGGCACCGTACTTCTTAAAACTCTCTTTTGTTGCTCTTTTTACTTGTATTTTCATAATAATGATTGAATTAATGAATGATAAAATGTGAGAATGCGTTTACCGCAAAAAAAAGCAAAGAAGTGTTGACTTTAAACCCAACGCCCCTCTGCTTTTATCTCAATAATCAATATAATACGAGGTTTAACTCTAGTTCACTCTAGTTCACTCTAGTCACTCTAGCTCACTCTAGTCACTCTAGCTCACTCTAGTCATTCCGATAAATACCGGAACTCACTTCCAACTACCTCACCACACGTCCCGAAGCATTACCGCCCATCAGGCGCTCCACTTCTTCGCGGGTAGAAAAGTTAAAATCTCCTTTGATAGAATGCTTCAGACACGAAGCCGCCACAGCATATTTAATCGCTACAGCCGGCGCTTGCAGTTCTTCTGTTGTCAAGGCAAAAATTAAACCACCGGCAAAAGAGTCACCACCACCTACGCGGTCTACAATATTCTTAATTTCGTAAGACTGGTAGTTACCATCCATATCTAAAGGCGCAAAATTTGGCGTATCGCTAGCAGCATCATAAAGCATAGCTCCCCAGTTATTGTGGCTGGCAGAATAGCTCTCGCGCAGCGTAATAGCCACTTTGCTCACATTAGGGAACATTGCTACCACCTGACGTGCCACATCCGGATATCGCGAAGTATCCAACTCACCTGAATGCACATCTGTATCACCAGCCTGAATGCCCAATACATCGTGACAATCTTCCTCGTTGGCAATCACCACATCGATGTAAGGCAGAATCTCTTTCATCGTCTCTTGTGCCAATTCACGGGCCGTTTTGCTTTCGTCCCATTTCCACAGTTTACCACGGAAGTTAAGGTCAATAGAAACATGTGCACCAGCTTCTTTAGCTTTTTTTGCTGCTACAAGCGTGGCTTCTGCCGCATTTTTAGACAAGGCCGGGGTAATACCGCTCAGGTGCAACCACTGCGCATTATCAAAGATGGCGTCCCAGTCGTAAGCTTCGGCAGGTGTGATGGCAACAGCCGAATCAGCCCGGTCATATATCACATTACTCGGGCGCTGGTTGGCTCCTGTTTCCAGAAAATACAAGCCCAAACGGCCACTGTCAGTACGCAAAACGTAGCGGGTATCAATGCCCACAGCGCGTACCGAGTCCATAGTAGCCTCAGCCAAAGCGTGCTTAGGCAAAGCCGTCACATAACGGGCCTCACCACCAAAATTACAGATAGAAGCAGCTACACTAGCTTCTGCACCGGCATAGGTCACTTCAAAGTTGCGGGTCTGGCGCAAACGCAAATTCTCCGGCGTGGCCATACGTCCCATTATTTCTCCAAATGTTACTACTGTTTTCATAGTTTTAATGATTGA
>DHQI01000129.1:93623-98627 GCA_002408065.1 Bacteroidales bacterium UBA5342 | reverse complement strand
TGCGTGAATGATTGAATGCGTGAATACTATTTCAATCAAACATATATTTTATATCAATTTTTCGTTTATATTCACAATAGAGGTCACTGAGCCCCGACTACTCGGGGAAGTGCCGTACTTTCTTTATCAAATCGGTAATCTCCTGTGCATTCTTAGTAATCTGCTCCCAGTTTTTATCTTGAATCAAATTTTGCTTAGCAATCCACGATCCGCCAATAGCAGTGATTAATGGTGATTCCAGATAGGTTGCCGCATTATTGATGTTCAAGCCTCCTAAAGGAATAAAGGTCAAGCCTAAATACTTATAAGGCGCAACCATATTTTCGAGATTCTTCATACCTCCTGAGGTCTCAGCCGGGAATAGTTTCAGTACGCGGCATCCTAACTCCACAGCTATCTCGATCTCTGATGGCGTAGTGATGCCCGGTGCAAAGTTCAAGCCTTTATCAATAGCCGCTTTTACCACTTTAGGGTTACAACCCGGGGCTACGGCAAAATCAGCACCAGCTGCTACACAAGCATCCACCTGAGCAACAGTAAGTACCGTTCCAAAGCCCAGAGTCATCTCCGGCACTTCTGCCTTGATCAGTTTTGCGGCTTCAAAAGCTATTGGCGTACGTAAAGTCAACTCAATAGCCGTCACACCCCCTGCAATCAAGGCTTTGGCCAAAGGCACTGCATTCTCGAGTTCATCAATTACAAGAACGGCTACCACACCGGCCTCGTCTACTTTTTTAATCATTTCGTCTGTCATAGCACACTGTGCTATAGGCTGAACAGCTTCAAAATCATTCATTTTTTTATTTTATTGTAAAAAAAATCCCAAACTCCAGATGTGGAATTTGGAATTTCACTTTTGTTTTTCAATTTTATTTCAAAGACGAAATACGTTTCTTAACCAAATAATCGTCAAGCGCATAAATAGAACAATCATGCCCTATTCCACTGTCTTTGATACCGCCGTGTGGCAGGTTGATATGATAGCGAACAGTATTCACCTGAACTTCACCAAATTGTAATTCACGGGAAAATTTAGCAATGCGTGCTTCATCTTGTGTGAAAATATAAGACGCCAAACCGTATTCAGTATCATTGGCCAAGCGAAGCACTTCCTCCTCATCGTTAAACTTCATGATACCAGCTACAGGACCAAAGAGTTCCTCACGGAAACAACGACTTTGCGGTGTCGTATTGGTCAGTATGGTAGGCTCCATAAAGCTGCCTTTTTCTTTTCCCGCCGGGATGCCACCACCGTAATGAAGCGTTGCACCTGCAGCCACATCATCCTGAACCAGTTGCATCAAACATTCGCGGTCTTTTATGCTTACTAATGGCCCCATATCGGGTTTTTCTTCTTGACCGTGTCCTATCTTCAGATTTTTAGCTATTTCAGTGAAACGCTCTAAAAAATCATCATACACCTCCTCATGAACAAAGAAACGGTTAGGTGCTACACACACTTGACCGCAGTTACCATATTTTACCCCAGTACCTATTGCCAGAGCTTTATCCAAATCAGCATCCGGAAATACAATGAACGGCGCATTACCCCCAAGCTCCATACCTAATTTCTTGATAGAAGTGGTTGAGTCTGCCATCACCCTTTTTCCTGTAGCCGACGAACCAATCATGGTCACTACACGAGGAATCGTGCTCTTGGTCATATACGAGGCTACCACACTGGATTTTCCACAAATAAAATTGACTACACCAGCCGGAAAATCAATACTTTCAAGAATCTCACCAACCAAATAAGATGATATAGGTGACATCTCGGAAGGCTTGATAATGATGGAACATCCTGCAGCCAGAGCGGGACCAATTTTATAGCCCACATTCAGCAAAGGAAAATTCCAGGCCAAATAGGCCACAGCCACACCAGCCGGCTGATGTATAATACGGTGATCGTGAGTGCCATCTAAGTCAGGAATCATCTCATCATTCATATTCATCACAGCATTGGAGTAGAAATCCAAACCATTAACCAAAGCTTCGATATCTTCCTCAGCAGATTCAAAAGTTTTTCCCATCTCGTATACCATGGCTTTACGCAATTCTACCTCGCGTTCTAAAACTGCTGCACGCAATTTCATCATCCATTCACGACGTTCGTACATCGTTAGTTTAGACCAGTATTCAAAACCTTTTTGCGCCGCTTCCAAAGCCAGTTGAGCATCCTCAACACCCGCCCAGGCTATTTCGCCTACTTCCTCTTCAGTAGCAGGACAAATCACTTTGTGTTTCTCTCCGGAGATAGCATCAACCAGCTTACCTCCAATATACATTTTTTTATATCCGAAATTCATTGTATCCTTTTTTTTAAAGACTTAAAGAACTAAGAATTAAAGACTTCAGACTTAAAGACTTCAAACTTATTCTGGATTACCATAAATAAACAATCTGACGTCTTTTAGTCTAGTGTCTATTAGTCTTATATCTCACTTTTATTTAACCCTATACTTTTCTAAAGCTTCCTCGTTGATTTCTACTCCTAAACCAGGCGTATCAGGTATAATAAGTTTACCATCTTTCACCTCGAACGAAGGCAAAGTTACTAAATCCCGTAAACCATTGACAGTACGGTCATGCTCCATGGTGAATTCAGGCATTACCAAACGCCCCGGAATAGCCTCTAAATTAGCAATAAAATGTACCGCTGCCGAAATAGCCACGTAAGTACCCCAACTATGTGGTACCAACTCTACACCGTAGGTTGTAGCCAAAGTAGCAATACGTTTAGCCTCAGTCAAACCTCCACTAGCACATATATCCGGCTGCAGAATATCCAAAGAATTATTTTTAAGTAAATTATGAAAACCCCAACGCAAATATTCACATTCGCCACCGGCAATAGGAATAGAAGTAGAAGCTCTCAACTCAGCATGCTGATCGTAAAATTCTGGCGAAATAGGCTCCTCGAACCATGCGATATCTAAATCTTCGATGGCATTGGACAGATATATCGCCTCTTTCAGGTTGTAAGCATGGTTGGCATCAATCATCAGTTTTATATCATCACCAATAGCCTTGCGCACTTCTCCCACAAAACGGATATCATCTTCGATGCTCATTCCCACCTTCATCTTCAACGATTTATACCCTAAAGATTTATATTCCAAAGCCTCTTCTACCAATGCTTGGGTCAAATCGCGCTCTTCGCGAAAATACAAACCTGTAGCGTATGGATAAATGATATCACGCTGTTTACCTCCCAGAAGTTGATGAACCGGCAAACCCAGGATCTTTCCTTTTAAGTCCCAAATAGCCACATCGATAGCACTCACCGAGGCCATCAAAATGCCGCGCCGGGCATAATCCAAGGTACGACGATACAGGGTATACCAAATAGCCTCATTATTCAAAGGATTCATTCCCACAACAAATTGCTCCAAAAAGTCGACGCCGGCACTCAATACATCGGCAGGGCCATAACCTTCTCCCCATCCTACCTGTCCATCGTCTGTAGTGACCTTTACCAAACAAATCTTTCGTTCGCTATAGGACCACTGCGAGAAGTAAAAGCTCTTCTCCAGCTTATCGCTCAAGACAAATGTTTCAACACTTTTAATTTTCATCTTTCTAATATCTTTAATTGATGCTTAACGCACTATATTCCACAATCCCCACCAAGGTTAATCAACTATAGACCATTGGAATAACCCAACACGATAGTAGCAAATATAAGCACTACCAAACCGGCTATAAGCCACATAAAAGCCTTTTTAGCGCCAGACCACTCCTTGTTTAAATAAGCCCATACATTACTCACAATAAGAGACAAACCTAAAAGCATAGGCCAGCCAATAACAGGGCCTATCTTGCCCATCAGAGCCGCACCTTGACCATAAACTCCCAAAGCAGCAAACCAGCATAATCCCGCTATAATAGACCACATATAAGCTTTATTGGCTTTAGGTGTAGCGAAAGAATTCCAACTTTTATTTTTAAATAATAAGATGATCGCATAACCGGCATTCATAATGTAAGCACCTATAAGCACAACGAACCAAGCCGCCAAACTACTGTTACGAACAATGACCCCGCGTGCAGCAGCCTCTTCCGCTACCGGTGCCGCATTGGCAAAACCCACATTAAGTAAGGCCGACAAGACCCCGCTCACAATTGCTATCGTCAGTCCTAAACTAAGGTTTTTCACTTTGTTTTCTGCCGATTGTTTGTCGCGCAGAATACCTGCGTATGCCGTAATAGCCACACCAAGCAACATGATTAATACACCAATAATAACATAAGGAAATGCAGGCATTGAAGTAGCATTTTCCATCTGGAAAAGAGGAATAAGACTACCAACAGCTGAAGCTAAGCCCATCACTATACCATAGGTCAATGACATACCAATATAAGGAACACTTTTGCCAAACATAATACCACCAATACCCCAAAGAAATCCAAAAATCATGGCCAGAAACAACACCTTACCAGACATCGCTTTTATAATATCAAACAACTCTGGTACGGCTATCATAGCCCACACTCCGGGGAAAAGCACCATGGCTACAGTAGCATGAACTAACCACCAGGCTTCCCACTTAAGTGGTGCCATAAACTTCATTCCCAAACCGAAAGAACCCTGAAAAACACTGGCAAAAATTACCAGAGCGAAAGGCAAAAACATTGATTCCATATCTATTATAGTTTTAACTGTATTAGGTAATAATTTATATTATGTCACAAAACGATCTTTCTGCACATAATTTTTCATTGCAAAAGTAATGTGATATACAAGCAAATCATTGACCGATTTTATCCTAAAAAAACACTATTTTACCATTATTATCCATTTTTCTCACTTTTGCGTCGTCAAAAGTAACATTGAATTCGATGTTAAGATAGTCTCAAATTAACCTTATATAGTCTGAAATTACCCCCAAGACCTGCCCGTAGTAGAAAAAGCGGATCAAGCATGATTTCTGAGGAGAAGTTTAGCAAATCACTTCTATTCACTTTTTTTGTCGAAAGTTATCAAAAAAAAAACAAACAACGGAA
>DHQI01000129.1:89487-93528 GCA_002408065.1 Bacteroidales bacterium UBA5342 | reverse complement strand
GGATCAAGCATGATTTCTGAGGAGAAGTTTAGCAAATCACTTCTATTCACTTTTTTTGTCGAAAGTTATCAAAAAAAAAACAAACAACGGAATAAGCAGAAAGAGCGGAAATTAAAGTTTGCTTGCAAACTTTTTCCGCTACTTCCGTCCCGATAAATCATCGGGATCCGTTGTTTACACTTTTTTAATTGATTCCCCAAAAATTCTGCTTGATCCGAAAAAGCTTTATAAAAGGCATTGTAGTGTTACAAATCGCCATTTTCCTACAAGAACAATAAAAGGTATTGTCGGAATCTGTTTTTAACCATTTCTTGTTGCCCCCCGTAAATTCGACGTGAGCGAAAAATTATCCCTCATCCTTAGAAATTATGCTGGTCCCGTATTCCTCCTCCCTTTTCATAAAACAAACACCAACAAAAAAAGCCTGTCCACTGGACAAGCTTTAGTATTTATGGCTAAGAAACAGTTGTTTTATGCGGTCGCTTGTTTTTCCTTAAGCGACTGTTTGTACTGCATCGGGGTCATATGCATCACCTTTTTAAACTGACGATTAAAATTAGTCACCGATTTATAGCCTACATCATAGGAGATGTTTTTAATGTTATCGTTATTCAGCGAAATCAAGCGCACAGCATTCTGAATACGCACCTCATTCAGAAATGAAGAAAAAGGTTTGGTGGTCAGGTTTTTGAAATAACGACAGAATGAATTCGGCGTCATACAAGCAATATCAGATATTTCTTCCAAAGATATTTCATTTGAATAATTGTCGGAAATATATTTAATAATGGCATCCTGACGGTTTTTCTTATCCTCAAACATACCACTCATATCGGTAGAAGACAGAGTCTTACGGTCTTGCGTCTTGGACAATTCAAAAAGGATTTCCAAAAAAGAAAGAATACCCTCTGCACCTTCTTTTTTAGTCAGATTAAGAATTCTATCAACCAATTTCTTGTTGGTATGACGGTAAAAATAAACGCCTTTTTTTGAGCTTTCTAAAAGCTCCTGTACGCCATGAAACTCCGGCGTATTAAAAAACTCTTCGCCCAAAAAGTTGCGTTCAAACTTAATAATAATTGTTTTTACCGACATATCATCATCTTCTTCAAAATCTTCTTCAGCAGAACTTTCCCCTATATAATAGGACGGATCATTGCGCCACAAGTGAGGCAAATTAGGTCCAACCAAAACCAAATCGCCTGGCAAAAACTTAGACACATTATCACCAACAAAACGTATCCCTGAACTTTTCGTAATCAGAATCAACTCATACTGTGAGTGATAGTGCCATATCTCATCCAAACAGGGAATGGTACGTTCTTCCACATTAAAGGTATTCTTATCACGTTTTTGTAAAATTTTCATAGTCGAAATTTTTGGGTACAATGAGACATAAAATGAAAGAATCAGTCGCTATTTTTTCAATCTCACCACAAATGTAATACTATCTTAACAATTTCGCATCCTCAAAAATGAGGATTTTCTTGCATAACGAAAAGCCAGGTAAAAAAAATGCTTGACCTGCTCGATTAAACAGCCCCAAAGTACTCTTTTATTCTTTTCCGGAGAGCTGAATATACAGTGCAAACACTCTCCTTTCACAGAAACATTCCGGTGCCACTCTTTCATCTTGTTATTAAAGGAAATACAACTCCATTTCATAATTCTTAAGAAAAAAAACACACAGTACTTTCCGACAAATAACAAGGTCCACCCAGCTTTAATTTGTAAGCTAAGTTCCGCAAAAAAACGGAGCATGCTGCCCCCCTTGTTTTAGGCTTTACCCATTGCTAATATTAAATCGTGCAAAACACGGTCTCCCGGATAGACGATATATAGAATATTGGAGTAAAGAGGAAAACAAACCACCTCTTTTGCTTGTCTTATTAAGCGTTTATTTGTTTTTTCACTTGTCATAGTAAGCATTTATTCCTACTTTTGCTCATATTAATAAACAATACTATGGAAACGCTTTTTGAAAAACATCAACAAAAAATAGCTGCAACGCAACTTACCTTCGTCCGTAGTTTTATGGATAAAGTGGATTGGGACGAACGTCTGGTTGGCATCAAAGGAGCCAGAGGCATAGGCAAAACAACCCTCTTGCTACAGCACATCAAACAAAATTGGAAATTCTCCAGAGAGGCACTTTTCGTCAGCTTAGACAACATTTGGTTTAGTGAAAACAGGCTGGTCGACTTGGCCGATCGTTTTGTTAAGCAAGGTGGCACCCACCTGTTCCTGGACGAGGTGCATAAATACCCCAACTGGGCGCAAGAGCTAAAAAACATCTACGACGACCTGCCTACATTGCATATCGTCTTTACCAGTTCATCACTTTTAGAAATTCTGAACTCTAAAGCTGATCTGAGTCGCCGTGCCGTGATGTACGCTATGCAAGGGCTATCTTTTCGGGAATTTTTGAACCTCACACAAGGGACTAACTTTCCTGTCGTGAGCTTCGATGACATCATAACGCAACACATAGACATCGCACACAACATAGTAGATCAGGTAAAACCGCTACAATTTTTCGACGAATACCTTAAACTGGGCTACTACCCGTTTTTTCGAGAGGGTAAAAACAAGTTTCATCAAAAACTGGAAGAAGTCATCAACCTCATTCTGGAGATAGAATTGCCTCAACTCAGGCAGGTTGATGTGGCTTACATTATTAAGCTAAAACAACTCTTGTTTATCATCTCCGAAAGTGTACCGTTCATCCCTAATGTAACGAAGCTGAGCGAACGCATGGGCATCAACCGTAACACCTTATTGAGCTACATCCACTTTCTGGGCGAAGCCGAGTTGATTCATAACATCTTTAAGCAAACGGATGGCATCTCAAGGTTTCAAAAGCCAAATAAGATATTCTTAAATGACAGTAATATTAATCTTGCACTGACGCCGGGAAAAACAGAAGTGGGTACCTTGCGCGAAACCTTCTTTGCCAATCAGCTAAAACACGAACACCAAGTTACCCTACCGGCCAAAGGCGACTTCTTGATCGATGGCAAATGGCTCTTTGAAGTAGGTGGACAAAACAAAACCGGAAAGCAAATCGCCAATATCCCTCATAGCTTTATAGCCGCTGATGATATTGAGTTTGGGACGGATAGAAGGATTCCGCTTTGGTTGTTTGGGTTTGGGTATTGAGGGGTAATAGGCAAAAACCTCATCCCCAAAAAACGTCAAGATTCACCAAAAATCAAGGGTCAACTTAACAATTGTGCATTAGTAAAAATGAGGATTTTCTTACATGACGAAAAGTCAGGTAAAAAAAGTGCCTGATCACAGCGATTCAAAAAAAATCCCTAGGCTCAAAAGAACCCAGGGAAATAAATTATTGGATAAGTACAGATTGTGAGCTATCGTTTTCTTTTGATTCCCTTCTTACTTTTCTGGCGTGGCTTGTCAAACTTTTTGTATTTGGGTTTGTCGCCCCCTTGAACACCGAAATCCCCACCCCCCTCAGGTCGTGAAACTTCTACAGCTATTTTAAAACCTTTATCGGTTTTAAGGCCTTTGAAAGATTTAATAATCAAGTCTGTGCATTTTGAATCAGCATCGAAAAAAGAGAATTTCTTCTTAATATCTATGCGCCCAATCTCGATGTCACGCTTTCCGGTAGCATCATTTATCATTCCAATCAGAGCGGTTGGCTTAAGGCGATCGATAGCACCAAGGTTAATAAACATACGCGACATATGCTCATCTCCTGCTTGGCTACCACGTCTTTTCTTTTCGCGGGGTTTATCGTCTGAAATATTGATATCCTGAGCATCTTTGTAGTATTCCAAAAAGCGGTTAAACTCAACAGAGACAAAACGTTTGATCAAGTCCTCACGACTCATCCAATCCAGTTTCTTATAGATATTCTCCATAAAAGGCTCGATGGTTTCCTCATCGACAAGTGTGTTTTCCACTTTATCGATCAAGTTAAAAAGCTGCTTTTCGCATACTTCAACACCGCTAGGCACCTGAGCACGTTCAAATGGACGGTTAAGCGTTTTTTCCAGTCGCTTAAGACGACCACCT